>JAVXCQ010000014.1:0-61638 GCA_036659415.1 Acidaminococcaceae bacterium | reverse complement strand
TTCTTGATCTAAGATTTCCGCAGTAGCTATATACCCACATTTGGTGGCGTGTTGTAAAATATACTTTTCAGCAAAATTGCTTTTACCACTGCGCGCTCCTCCGATGACTAATACTAATTTCTCTTTCATATGGTTCCTCCGTTCTTAATTAAAAATGGCAAATAAAAAAGTCCTCTCCAACGAGAGGACAGAATATAGTTATCCTATATTGCCATATCCCTATCTCCCGTAGGTACGATGGTACTCACAACAGGTAGGTCTCCTGGCTTTGGTTCATAGCTTGACCGCACCTTCCCGGTTACCCAGTGGTATCTTGCGGTTAACTCCCCATTACAGTAGCGGGACTGCGACGGATTTACACCGTTCTTCCCTTTTAAGTAATAGACGCATCTATCACACCTGTTCAAACTTTCCGTTTACTATTGTACAATATTTCACGAAGATAGGCAAGCCTTTAACATTGGTATGAAGGCGTTAATCAAAAAAGAAAACTATCCTTGAAGGATAGTTTTCTTTAATAGATATATTGTTGTACCTTAAGCCAGTTCTACTTCTACGCGGGACAAAATAAAGCAAAGATCGGAAAGACGGTTTAAGCAAATTAAAACTTGCGGATTAACCGCTTCTGTTTCTGCCAAGCGAAGTAAAGCACGCTCTGCCCTACGCGTAGTCGTGCGCGCGATATCAAGAGCAGCGGCACCTTGCGTACCACCAGGGATAACAAAATGTCCTAGCGGTGCAAGTAACGAGTCATACTGATCAATCGTACTTTCAAAGAGTTTGACATGGGTTTCTTTAATATACGGTTCTGGTAAATTGAGACTGGCAACATCAGCCATTACAGACATTAACAACTGCTGTAATTGCAAAACTGTTGCTTTGACATCTTCACGTTTTACTGTGGCCCGTGCTAAACCCAAGGCAGAATTAATTTCGTCCACTGTGCCATAAGCTTCGACACGTAAACTCTGTTTTGTAACGCGTTCACCGGTATATAAGCCAGTCGTACCCTTATCACCTGTTCTAGTATAAACTGCTGCTTTCATGGTGTCACCATCCTCTTTTATCACGGTCTGCACGTTATGCCAGTTAGTAATAACCTGTAAACGGCTAGTAACTCATGCACAAGGTTAAATTAATAAATTTCTTCAGCCGTAAAGTAGTTTTTGATTTCGCGAGCGGCACTTTCTTCGCTGTCGCTACCATGAACAATGTTTTCGCCGATAGTTAAAGCGTAATCTCCGCGAATGGAGCCTGGTACTGAATCCAAAGGATTAGTAGCACCCATCATGCCACGTACTGCTTTAATAGCGTTTTCTCCGGAAATAACCATAGCCGCTACTGGGCCAGAAGTAATGAATTCAATTAATTCACCAAAGAAAGGTTTGCCTTCATGTTCAGCATAATGATATTTTGCTTGTGCCTCAGTAAGTTTAACAAGTTTCAAAGCAGAAACAGTTAAGCCACGAGCCTCGAAACGGGCAATGATGGCACCTATTAAATGTTTTTTAACGCCGTCTGGTTTTACAAGTACTAATGTTTGTTGCATGCAAAATCTCTCCTCATCATAATTAAAATTTATACTAAATCGTTAAAACGATATTAGTCCTTTAAAAGTTTAGCATATTGTTTTTGGTCAAGAGTTTTAATAAGCGCAGTGAGTAGTTTAACTGCTCCCAGATAATCATCTAAATGAATAACACTTTGGTGGCTATGAATATAACGTGTAGGTACGCTCAAGGTAAGCGTCAAAACACCGTCCGCATGCAAATGGATACGTCCGCCATCGGTTGCGCCACCCTCAGAAATACTAACCTGCGTCGGTATTTCTAGCTCTTTGGCCAACGTAAAAACATAATCACGCAAAGCAGTATTGGGAATCATCCCTGCATCATAAATTGTAATAGCAATACCCTGACCAATTTTAGCCGGAGCAACCTCGTCTTCTACACCCGGAGTACCACCGGCCACACAGGTATCAATGACGAAAGCGATATCTGGTTGGAGCATATTAACGCTCGTTTGTGCTCCGCGTAAACCAACCTCTTCCTGTACTGTTGCCACGCCATAGACTGTATTAGGGTGTTTCGCTATCGCCAAATTATCTACGACATCAGCCATAATAGCACATCCGATACGATTATCCCACGCTTTACCTAGTAAAGTTTTGCCGTCACCCATTACTGCAAACTCGGCATACGGAGTAACGGCAGAACCTTCAATTACCCCGAGTGCTCTGGCAGCTTGCTCATCAGTAGCACCAATATCGATATACATATCTTTTTTAGCTACTACTTTAGTCCGTTCTTCCGCACTTAAAATATGTGGTGGTTTACTACCAATCACGCCGACTAAATCACCTTTAGTGCCGTGAACGGTTACGCGTTGGCTGAGCATGACTTGCTCCCACCAGCCACCTAAACAGGTAAACCGCAGAAAACCATCCTTGGTAATGTGCTTCACCATAAAACCAATTTCATCCATATGGCTAGCAAGCATAATCTTAGGTCCTGTTTGGCTTCCACTAGCAGTGAAAACAACACTGCCTAGTTTATCATAAGATACTTGTGCCTTGCCAGCTAAACGCTCTAGCATTAAATCTTTAATTCTAGTTTCAAAGCCAGAAACTCCGCAGGTTTCAGAATAACGTCGTAACCATTCTAATTTTTCTTTCATTAATTTATACCTTCTTTTATCTGTAAAGTAACAACACTTCTGACTCACGTCATATATTATAGCAGTTTACTAATTGCTTGTCGAACCTAGCTGGTTAAGCGATTTGTAAACAATTGCTACAAATATTACAAAGTGTAGCTTTTTTGTCAATAGCTTATGAGAATTTATAGAAATTTCACTACTTTTTCATATTCTGCCAGCGGTAGTGGTTTGGAGAAGAAATATCCCTGAGCCATGGCGCAACCAACACTTTGCAAAAACTCGACCTGTTCTTGTGTTTCTACACCTTCAGAAATGGGTAGAATATTTAATTTTTGTGATAATGTAATGATACTACCAATGAGGATCGTCGTTTTTTCATTAGAATATTTATGTTCTAAAAAAGAACGATCTAATTTTAAAACATCGAAATCATATTCAGAGAGCATGGACAAAGAAGAATAACCTGAACCAAAATCATCTAGAGAGATACCAAACCCTATCTGATGCAGCTGAGACATAAAGGACGTAATTTGCACATGATCAAGATTGGTGAAAGAACTTTCGGTAATTTCAATTTCAATTAAACGAGGATTTACCTGATAACCCTCTAAAATTTGTCGTAAACGCTCCACCGTATCAGTTTGTAACAAATGCTTGCGTGAGAAATTGACAGAAATAGGATATAGACGTCTTCCCTCTTTTTGCCATCTTTCCAGTAACGCACAAACGTGTTCGAACATATAAAAATCTAATTTCGTGACAAAGCCATTTTTTTCAAATAAAGGAATGAAATCATCAGGATAAATAAAACCTTGAGTAGGATGCTGCCAGCGTACCAAGGCTTCAGCTCCAATAACAAGCTCTGTCGCCAATACTACTTTAGGTTGCAGGTAAACCTGAAATTGCTCTTCGGCTAAAGCCGTATCCATGTTATTTTCTATGGTTTTCTCAAAATTAACATTATTATACATAGTTTGATCATAAATAGCATAAGAGTGTGCGTGACAGTGACCAATGGATTTACGGGCAATATTTGCGCGGTCAATCATTGTTTCAATATTATCCTGCGCTACATTTTCATCAGTAAGCTGATAAATACCAATTTTTAAAATAATTTTACATTTGGTATTGTCACCAAAACTGAAATGATCTATCTTGGTGGTAAAGGCTAAAAATCGCTCTGGTTCATATTCACGCGTTTTGGAACGCAAGAGCAAATAAAAGTTATCTCCATCTCCTCGGCAAAATATTTCGCCGGGGTGGAGTGCTTTTTTTAAGGCTAGTGCCAATTGTAACAGCACCAAATCACCGTGTTGATAGCCGTAAATATCATTAATTGCTTTAAAATTATTGATATCCAACGCCACAATAGAATACATCTGCTGTTTTTGGCGCATTAAAGGCACAATATCAAGTTTGAATTTTACTAAATTACGCTCACCTGTCAAAGCATCATAAAAAGCCAGTCGTTCTAGCTTTTTCTTATTTCTGGCACTAAAAGACAAAAGCACTCCAAAAAACAAAAACAACAAACCAATAAATAAAGCCGCATATTTTCTAAGGATTTCTTCAAAAGTTAATTTGTTTGCCGCCCCTGTTGTATAGTTTAAAATAATATTATTGCGTTCCCCTTCCGTGATGGCCGCAATGGATTTATTTAAAATGGATAGAAGCTCCGGACTAGCAGTAGTTGACACACCAAAAGCGACAGGAAAGGAACTATAGCGCATTTCCTGTACTGTTAACTCCCCCGCATCATAAATATTCAAAACGGAGTTCGCCATTAAGGAATTCATGATTAAAAAATCCACGCTTCCGTTTTTAGCTGCAGTCAAACCATTTTCCATATTGTCATACGAAACAATGTTTAAAGCAGGATATTTTTTTTGAAAATGGTAGGGCAACCCCACATGCTCAACATTAATAGCCGCTGTTAAACCTTTGAGTTCTTTGTTAGTTTTATGTTCCTTACCTAAAAAAACATAATAGGAATTTAAATAGCTTTCGCTTTGTTTAAAGTTATAAGCAGAAGCAAAATCTTTATCTTTAATCAAACCGCTTAAAATATCTAGCTTACCGTTATTTAACATTTCGATGCTATTCGTTAAATTTTTATGATGAACAAATTCAAACTTAATACCGCATTTTTCTGCTATTTTTTTTGTTAAATCAACACTAATCCCTACCGGTAAACCGGTATCTGCATCAAGATATTCAACCGGTTTTTTTTGGATATCGATTCCTACTTTTAAAACCGGGTGACTAGCCAAATAGGCTTGTTCTTTTTTAGTAAAAATCACTGCATAATCGGCAATAAAAATATTATATTTTTCATACAAGTTTTTTTCATAAAAACGATCAAATAATTTAATTTCCTGCATACCATAATTAACACCATCGATAATTTTAGTATTGCCCTTAGCTGTAGCCACATAAAACGGAATTAAGTTTAAGTACTTAACGACACTAAATTGCTCACTTTTTTCAAAATCCGAGAGAACTACGGCATCTATTTCATGCGCTAAACAAGCCTCTTTTGCCGCTTCAATAGTTGGATAGGTAATGATTTGCAAAGGTTCTTCAACGGTTTTAGCGAAAATATCCAAACCTTCCTTACGAATTTCATCCACAGTTGTTCCTATCACTAAATCTTCCAAAGCTAAATTGGCACGATTAGGGTGCTCCTCATTGGTCTTGCAGATATAAATGCCGTTAAGGGCTGCACCTAGGGGATAACGGGCATATTCAAAGTCTGTTGCACGATTCTCCTTGTAAGCCAAAGGTGTAATTAAATCAATTTCCCCTTGTGCTACTTTTTGCATAGCTTCCGGAAAAGAACAGATAATAAATTCATATTTCCAACCCGTATGTTCGGCTATTTTATCTAAATAATCATAACCATACCCACTGCGATTATTATTCTGGTCAATGGCAAAAAATCCGTCCGTGGTGATCCATGCTACTTTAACTTTACTTTGTTGACGATTAGTGGTTGCAAAGGTTACCGTATGAAAACACGACGACAGCATAAAAACAATTGTCGCTAAGAGTAATACCTTTCGTAGTTGGGAATATATCATTACAGCTACCCTCCCGCCCTAGTATAAATTAAATATTTTTGTCCGCACAAAAAACAACACCTATTAGCAACAGTATACCATACTGCTTGCTAATAGGTGTTACAATTTTACTTTTAAATACGGTCGAATTTACAGGCTAGAGCTTTGAGTTTAGCGATACGACTCTCCGTCGTCGGATGCGTGCTAAACAAATTAGCTAAATTTTGCTTACTGCCAGCTAATGGGTTGATAATGAACATATGTGCTGTTGCCTGGGTTGCTTCCGGCATAATCTCACGATGGGCATAAGCGTCAATTTTAGCTAAAGCCGCAGCTAAAGCTAGGGGGTTACCGCACATACGTCCACCGGTATCATCTGCAAGATACTCACGGGAACGAGAAATGCCCATTTGAATAAGCAAGGCCGCAAAAGGTGCAATAAAAATAGTTACCAATAACCCCACAATACCACCATTATCATCATCATTACTGCGTCCAAACCCGCCAAAAATCGCTCCCCATTGTACAATATTACCAATGGTAGTAATCAGTCCTGCCAGCACAGCAACAATACTACTAATTAAAATGTCGCGATTTTTTACGTGTCCTAATTCATGTGCTAGGACACCGGCCATCTCTTCTTTAGTTAAAAGTTGCATAATACCGCTGGTGACAGCTACTGCGGCATGCTCCGGATTACGTCCTGTAGCAAAAGCATTAGGTAATGGTTCGTCGATAATATAGACTTTAGGCATTGGTAACTTCGCTTTTTTAGTTAATGTTTCAACAATTTTCACTAATTCCGGTGCGGTTTGCGCATTGACTTCCTGTGCTTTGTACATTTTGAGTACCATAGTATCACTGTACCAATAGCTGAAAAAGTTCATGCCGATAGAAATAATGAGCATAAATATCATGCCATTAGAACCACCCACAGCGCCTCCCACGCTAACCAAAATTACTGTTAACAAGGTTAACAAAAATACAGTTTTTAGACTATTCATGACTTCCTCCTACACTACTTTCTTTGATCTTTGTTTTAGCTTACTTGATTTATTTGAATTATTTGCGTCGTAATTGTATCTTTTTCGTAAATTTTACCTGTCTAGTTACTTTTCCATTTGCCTTTTAATGGCGGCCAGCATATTTTCACTATTTTCACGTACTTTTCGTTTCAAAATAGGATTTAATAGACCTGCAATCATAGGAATTCCGAATTCAAAATCTACAGCTAATACAACTTCCACGCCACCATCGACTGGGGTTAGACGCCATTCACCCTCCATTTTTTTTAAGTCACCTTGAGTTTGTTGATAAGTAATGCGTTGTTCCGCCGGGAAGAATTCATCTCGTTCCGTCCAGGTGATTTTTCTACCATCAACATTAGATACCCAGTGACTTATGGTGTAGTTAGTACCTCGCTCCAAAATATCCACACTAACTAAATCCTGCATAAAGGCCGGATAAGCAGCCATGTCCTGGATAATAGTATAAATAGCGTGGCTATCACTATTGATGGTGATTTTTGTTTCTATATAAGGCATGATTATTTTCGCTCCTTTTATAAATCGCTAATAGCTTTATTAGTCGTTTGTACAGCACTACGGAATACCTCTAAAACATGATCAATTACTGAGCGCGGTACAATGAGCGGTGGTTCCATGCGCATCACCTTAGGATTATTAAGTGTATAAGCAATAATAACGCTACTATCAATCATAAGTGACATGAGCATGCCCCCGGCACCTTCCTTGGTTAATTCTATACCAAGCATCATGCCACGACCACGTACTGCTTTAATGACGTCGGGAAATTCTTGAGCAATCGCTTCTAGACCAGTTTTGAGATAGTGACCATTAGCAGTGCCGCGAGCTAGCAAATCTTCTTCCTCAATTACGGCTAAAGTAGCAAGTCCTGCACTGCAAGCCAGTTGATTGCCACCAAAAGTTGAAGTATGAAGAAAGGGGGCTTCAATTAGGCCCTGCCACGCTGCTGGTGTGGCGGTAATTGCGCCAATAGGCATAATGCCGCCACCCAAAGCTTTAGCAGTCGCCATTAAATCCGGTGTAACTTGTTCGTGGTCGACACCGAACCATTTGCCAGTGCGCCCAATACCAGTTTGTACTTCATCGGCAATTAAAAGTGCACCATATTGGTCACATAAAGACCTTACACCTTGCAAATAACCCTCTGAGGGTACAATGATCCCGCCCTCGCCCTGAATTGGCTCCAAAATAACCGCTGCGGTTTGCTGATCCATCGCGGCAGCCATCTCTGTCAAATTATCATATTCCACGTGCGTGAAATTTGTCAGTAGCGGTTCAAACGGCTGTCTAAATAAATCACGGCCCGTAGCAGTAAGTGCGCCAAAAGTTTTACCATGAAAAGCGTTCTTGGTCGCAATAAACTTGGTGCGCCCGGTTGCCAATCTTGCTACTTTAAGGGTACCTTCTACGGCCTCCGCCCCACTATTAACAAAAAAACTGTATTGCAAATTACCTGGTGTAATCTCTGCTAGCTTTTCTGCTAAGTCAGCCATCGGTCTATTAAAAAGTACTTCACCACGCATAGGCATTGTATCTAGCGCCTGCTTAACGGCAGCTACTACCTGCGGATGACGATGACCGACGCAAAACATACCATAACCACCTAAAAAATCAATAAATTCCCTGCCTTCACTATCTGTTATCGTCCACCCTGAAGCGGTGGTTTCAACACTACCTAAACCCATAAAACGAAATAATTTTGCCAAGGAAGGGTTGATAAATTTCTCATATTTTTCAATTGTTTCTTCTACGTACATCCTGACGCCTCCAAAATTTAAAGTGCTGTTAATAAAGTAAACTTGTGACAGGTACCAAATTAATGCCGCTTGCTTTAAGCTCCGGGTAAATTTGAGACCAAGCTTCTGCAGTATTTGGTCTGGCATGACAAATTGCAATCACACTGCCATTTTTATTAGCACTTTCTGCTGCTAGCCAAATTCTTTTTTTTATTTCTCCTACATCGGAACTATTGTCCAAAAACATTTGATTTCTTGCTGTAGGTACACCCAGCTGTTCCGCTACGATATTGCCCACGGACTGAGCAATTGTATTGCTGTCCACAAAAAATAAATCTCGGCTTTGCAAAACACCTAAGACCGCTTTCATAGTGGCGGTATTAGAAGTGGCGCGGGAGCCTTGATGATTATTCACCCCAATGATACCGGGCAAACTGTTAATCGCCTCGCTGGTATAATTTTGCACTTGTTCTTTGGTCATGGCTACTGTCACCATTCTTGATTCTGACGCCGCTGACATATCCATCGGCTCCATGGGTAAGTGTAAAATAGCTTTTTTATTATTCGCTAGAATAATATCCAACGCCGCTTCACTATTAGCCTTAAAAGGGATGACAGCAAAAGTCATGTTTAGGGGTAAAGCAGTTAAGGTACGCACTGGTTCTAGATCATAGCCACAATCATCCACAATAATAGACATCGTTCCACTTAATTGCTTATTAGGTTTTTTTGCAGATTTTTTATTAGCGTCTTTCGCGCAATTATAAAAAACCAGACTATCAACGGTGCAGGTTACTTTTTGTAAATCCACTGAACCGTGAATAGCTATATCCATGGTAATCGCTTTGGCACCATCACGGGTAATATCCTTACGTGCAACTACCGACAAATTTTCTGCTTTGACCTTGCCTGTTAGCCAAGAGGCCGCTGCTTCCAAATCCTCACCATAGGGCAGACCGATTAATAATTGCCGCTGATTCCATAAGATATCACCTTTTTTGTCAGCACGCTTTTCTTTTTGATTATTGTTACCATCGTCCGATAACTGCCAATCCTTTTGCACTAACAAAATTCCATCAATGGTTCGTTGTGCCTCTTTGGCCTCTTTGCGTAAGTCTAGATTAATCGCCACTACCGTATCTTTATTAGCTTGTTTGTTTTTATTTTTATCTTGGCTGGAAGCAAACATAAAGCCCCCTGCAACAGCTAAAGCTAAGATAATAATTAGCAATAAAAATCCACTACCTTTGGAATTTTTTCTTTTCCTTCTCACAACCATTTTCCATTCCTCCCCAGTTTAAGCGCGTGGATGCGCCTTATCATAGATGGCTCGCAATCTTTTATTGGTTAAATGCGTATAAATTTGCGTTGTGGAAATATCCGCGTGTCCTAATAATTCTTGCACTGTTCTTAGGTCAGCACCATTATCCAGCAAATGTGTGGCAAAAGAATGTCGCAACATATGAGGCGTTAACTCTTTATGCAGATTAGCCTTATGACCATAGCCTTTAATAATTTGCCAAAAGCGTTGTCTGGTCATACCCTTACCGTTCATGGTTAGAAACAAATGTTTATCCCTGGAGTTTTGTGCTTTTATTAATTTCGGTCGCACCACTCTTAAATAACGATCCAGAAATTCAATCGCCATCTTACCCAAGGGAATAATGCGTTCTTTCGACCCCTTACCAAAAGCAATAACATATTGCATTTGTAAATATATTCCATCAAGGGACATCTCAATTAATTCCGAAACGCGCATCCCAGTTGCATAGAGTAGTTCTAGCATGGCACGATCACGATAACCTTCGTCTGTAGCCAAATCCGGTGCTGCTAGTAGTAGCTCAACTTCTCGCAAATTAAGTACCCGAGGCAGATGTAATCCCTTAGTCGCCGCCTCTATTACTTCTGCCGGATCGGTTGTCCTGTACCCTTCTGCCGCCATAAAACGATAGAAAGCCTTGATCGCTGCCAATTTACGGGCAATAGTAGTAGCAGCATAGCGTTCCTGTTTAAGCTTTTGTAAATATGCGATAATTATTTTGCGCGACACCTCATTTAGTGGTTGTTGCGCATATTCTTCAAAAAGGCGTAAATCTCTTTGATAAGCAAGCTTGGTGTTTGTTGCCAAACCCAGCTCCACAGTCAAATATTCCAAAAATATGGTTACATAAGTGTCCATTACGGCTTTCCTTTCAAAAAGAAAAACAACGCACTAGTGCGCTGCTTACCCCTCACTGGTTATTCGTCCTTGTCCACCAGTGGTATAATTTGCACATTGTTTACCGGTGCAATCGTAGAAATAGCGTGTTTGTACACTAGTTGCTGTTTACCCTCGTTTTCCATGATAACGGTGAAATTATCAAAGCCACGCACTAAACCTTTTAAATGAAAACCATTCATCAAATAAATATTTACCGCTACATTTTCTTTGCGTGCACAGTTAAGAAAAGCATCTTGTAAGTTAGGGTTAGTTTTGATATTATTCACAGTCTGACGCCTCCTCTGGTAGTTACTATATTAATATTACCCCAGATTAAACTTTTCTACAAGTAGTTGATACATCTGCTCAGTTACTTCGTCATAGCTAGGTTGAGCTGGTAAATCAAACCACTGAATATAGGGCATTTTACGATACCAAGTACCTTGCCGTTTGGCAAAATTACGGGTGACTTGTTTGATTTTAGTAATAGCTTCCTCATAGGATAAGGTTCCGTCATAATATTGAGCTATTTGGCGATAACCGATACTCTTCATTGCCTGTGCTGTAGATGGCACGCCCTGTACTAATAACGCTTGAACCTCCGCAAAAAAACCGGCTTTTACCATCTGTTCCACCCGCTGATTAATACGGGCATACAGCACCTCCCTTGGCATACGCAAACCAATGACTACTGCATCATAGGTGGAAGCGCTACGCTGTTGCGAAACTTCTTCGCCACCGCTAGCCGTTTCAATAGCTCTTATCACACGACGCCGATCATTATAGTGCAGGCGCTCCGCTGCTACAACGTCTAGCTCAGCTA
Organism: Acidaminococcaceae bacterium; assembly: GCA_036659415.1. Classification (GTDB taxonomy): domain Bacteria; phylum Bacillota; class Negativicutes; order Acidaminococcales; family Acidaminococcaceae; genus JAVXCQ01. The sequence goes on along the minus strand of JAVXCQ010000014.1, from coordinate 50,116 downwards.
GTTTACTATGAAGAGCCTCATTCCCATTTGCATCAGCAAAGCTTTCCCATTCCTGCCGCAAAGCACTGCTTTCATCAATAGTTGCAAATTGATAATTTTCTAATAAAGCTTTTAGGTAAAGTCCTGTTCCTCCTACCAATACAGGAATTTTGCCTTGAGCATTAATTCTTGTAATTAATTTTTCCGCCTGCATTTTAAAATCAACAACATTAAATTCCGCCTCCGGAGGCAAAATATCCACTAAATGATGGGGAACCATGGCCAATTCTTCCTGTGTTGGTTTAGCGGTACCAATATTCATGGTGCGGTAAACAAGCATGGAATCGCCGGAGATGATTTCGCTACCCAATTTGTGTGCTAGCCGGATGCCACAGTTGCTTTTACCGGTAGCTGTAGGTCCCAGAATTACGACCAACTTTGGTTTCACGCTGCTTTACCTCCTCATAATGCCATATTTAATTTTACTATAACGTCCACCTAGGACTTTGGTAATGCCTAAAGCAGTAAATACCTGTCTGCTTGTTTCTTTAACAACTACCAACGGAGCTATTCTAAGTGCCTCAGTCAAAACTTCCGTTGTTAAAGGCAATTCACAAGCTATCGGGCGCAAAGGTTGCATATTGGAAGAAGCCTTTACAGGAAGCTTAAACATTGGATCAAAATAAACCACATCAAAACTATCGTTCGGCTGCATCAGCAAATAAGTTAGTGCCAATGTGTTTACCGTTTTAATGCGCCGCATGGCAGTATTAACGTTAGCGTCCTCTGCCTTATAAGCCTGTAAACCTTGCGTAACGGTGAACCATAAGGGTTTAGATGCCTCCAAGCCCACAACTTGTCCTTGCGAACCACAAACATGGGCTGCTACAATCGCATCACTTCCCAAACCCAGTGTGCAATCTAAAACTCGAGTACCGGCTCTTAGCCCCAATGCTTGTACAAAATGGTCCGTAGAACCAGCCTCTAATCTTTGTAAGCGCAACACTGCCATTCCCGGATGGAAAAATAACCTACCTTCTCGGGAAAAAATTTGTGGGCCTACTGCTGTCGCAATTAATAAAGCATCAAGCTCTTCCGCTACCAATAGTTCTTGTAAAGTTCCTTTATGCGGTCGGAGTATATATGGAGCTCCCAGCGCAGCCGCCCATTTTTGAGCTTGTACAGATAAATGTCCTGAACCCTTTAAACCAACTGTTACCGCAAATTTCATGCTCTCTCCTAAGTTCGTTTAAACATTTTATATAATTCTGCCGAAGTGATCTCCACCATACATGGCCTGCCATGAGGGCAAGTAAAAGGGTGCTCTGTGTTACACAAATCAAGAATTAGTGTACGCATTTGTCTGAGGGTAAGCACTTCTCCTGCTTTAATTGCACCGTGACAGGCAGCGTAATGAAGTACGTTTTGCCGCAGGTCACTAGGGCTAATCTCTTTCATTTCCACCAGCATTTTACTTATTTCCGCTACAAAACTTGCGGCCTCTTCATCTTTTATATCTGCCGGCAGACTGGATATTCTCAGTAAATCTGCGCCAGCAGCCTCAATTTCCACACCCAGTTGGCTAAACTCTTGCCGATGTTCCTCAATTAAAGTGATTTCATGAGGTGTAGCATCTAAATAAAGTGGTACTAAAAATTGTTGCGCTGGAATTTTATCGTGGGTCTTTACTAATTTATCATACAAAATACGTTCGTGTGCCGCGTGTTGATCAATCAAATATAGAGCATCTTCTGATTGAGCCACAATGAAAACTTTATCAATCTGACCTAAAGGCCAAATGCGATCCACCCCATTATCAGTTGCGTGTAAATCTAACGCAGGAGGTGATGGTACAGCACTAGCTACTTCTTCTGTGTACTCTGGCCCTAGTTTTTCTGTTTGCAAAGGTTGCGTCGTTGCTTCCAAAACTACGCTAAGCGACTGCTCATTTCTCATACTAGAAGCTTGCGCCAACGGAGTTTTCCAAATGCTCTCTTGCACCGGTGGATAGCTTGGTTGGTAAATAGTTGTTGTACTACTAGCTTTAGTATTCGTCACTTCCTGCAAAGGCGAGTCCTCTAATAGCTGTAAGACGCTTTCCGCACTTAGAGGTTTAGTTAAAGCCTCTGTTAAAGCATGGTAAACAACTCTATAAACAGCGCCATCATCGCTAAATTTAATTTCGCTTTTTTGTGGATGAACATTAATATCAATGCTAGCTGTATCAACTTCCAGATTTAATACCGCAAAAGGAAAACCGATTTTAGGAATTTGTGACTGATAAGCATGGTCAATAGCTTTAGCCAGCATACGATTACTAATACTGCGACCATTTACAAATAATGTTTGCCATTGCCTGGTACCCTTAAGTAAAGTCGGTTTTCCGATATACCCTTGTACTTCAATTTGATGATCGCTATAGGACACAGGGAGTAATTGCTCCGTTACCTTTTTGCCATACAAAGCACTGATTGTATCTAAAACATTACCATTCCCGGGCGTGTTCAATACTTCTTTATCATTATTCACTAACTTAAAATGCACGTCTGGTCGGGATAATGCAATTTTAGATACAATATCATTAACATACCGTCCCTCCGTGCTAGTTGTTTTGAGGAACTTGCGTCGGGCCGGCACATTAAAAAACAAGTCTTCCACAATCACAGTCGTCCCCACACTGCCCCCGGTGGCCACACATTCTAGCTCACTCCCACCTTGAATGGTAATACTGGTAGCAAAGTCTTCTGTCTCCAGCCTTGTCAATAGAGTAAACTTGGCAACAGAAGCAATACTCGGTAAAGCTTCTCCACGAAACCCCAAGGTATGAATTTTGAGTAAATCGTCAGCAGATATTATTTTGCTCGTAGCGTGCCTCAATACAGCAAGCTTGGCATTCGCTTCACTCATGCCGCTGCCGTTATCTACAACTCGGATATAATCAATACCACCGTCATAAATCGTTATTTCTATAGCTTGTGCTTGTGCATCCAAGGCATTTTCGATTAATTCCTTGACCACAGATGCCGGTTTTTCAACAACTTCACCGGCGGCAATTTGGTTAGCAGTGTTTTGATCTAAAACTTGAATTAATTGTTCCATCACGAGATACCGCCTTCCCTTTTTGCTTCCTCGTGCAACTTATATAGTTCGTTTAACGCTTCGAGCGGCGTTAACGTCATCACGTCCAACGCTAATAATTTTTGAGTCAGCATACTGGTAAACAACGAGTCTTGGTTAGGGTTATTGGCAGTTAATGATTTAGTCGCTAGCGTTTGTGCCTCTGGTTGGTCATATTCTAGTAAAATTGCCTCAGCTCTGGCAATGACCTTTTTGGGTAAACCAGCTAACTGTGCTACATGAATACCATAACTTTTATCCGTGCCCCCTGGAACAATCCGGCGCAAAAAGACAATGTCATTACCTCGTTCTTTAACTGCTACCGAATAGTTTTTAACCGTCGGCATGACTTTTTCCAACTCAATTAATTGATGATAATGTGTTGCAAATAAAGTTTTTGCTTTTATTTTTTCATTAATATATTCCATCACAGCGCGAGCAATACTCATACCGTCAAAAGTACTGGTGCCACGTCCTACTTCGTCCAAAATAATCAAACTGTTCGCCGTAGCATATTTGAGGATTTGTGCTACCTCATTCATTTCTACCATAAAAGTACTTTGACCAGTCGCTAAATCGTCACTGGCACCTACCCTTGTGAAAATCTTGTCCACCGGGCAAATAGAGGCCTGCCTTGCAGGAATAAAACTCCCCATTTGCGTCATAAGCACAAGTAGTGCTACTTGCCGCATATAGGTTGATTTGCCGGCCATATTAGGTCCGGTTATAACCATCATTCTTTGGCTATAGTCTTCCAAGATGGTATCATTAGGTACAAAAATTTCGCGTTCCAGAAGCTTTTCTACTACCGGATGGCGACCATCTTTAATGCGAATTTCATGTTTATTATTTAATTCCGGGCAAACATAGTTATTGCGAAAAGCAACCAGACTCAGTGCAAGTAACGCATCAATACTGCCTAAAGCACGAGCAGTAGCTTGAATGCTGGCCATCTGCATTCTAATTTGTTCTCTGATTTTATTAAATAAAAAATTTTCTAATTGTTGAATTTTTTCTTTAGCGCTTAAAATCTTACTTTCAAAATCTTTGAGTTCCGGTACGATGTAACGCTCGGCATTGACTAAAGTTTGTTTACGAATAAAATAGTCTGGCACTAAATTAATACTGCCTTTGGAAACTTCAATATAGTAGCCAAAAACTTTATTGTAGCCTACTTTAAGTGTTTTAATGCCTGATTCGTTTTTAATTTTTTGTTCAAAATTTTGCATCCAAGTTTTATTGTCATGAGCGATGCTATGCAATTCGTCCAGCTCTAAATCAAAACCAGTTCTAATCATCCCGCCTTCACGTACAGAAAAAGGTGGTTCCTCGACAATGGCCGTTGATAAAGTATCCAAAATTTCCGTATGCAAACTAATGGCTCCAGCTAATCGTTGTAATAATGTTGTTTTAGTTGGTTGAAGGCACGCTTTCACCTGTGGTAACACCGCTAAAGAACTCCGTAAGGCCACTAAATCTCTGGCATTGGCAGAACCCACTTCCAAGCGTGATAAAATACGTTCTAGGTCAAAAATAGACTTTAAATGTTCATGCAGACCATTACGCAAATTAACATTACCTAGTAGCGCTGCTAATACTTCTTGTCTAGCTTTAATTTGATTAATATCCAGCAACGGGCACTCCAGCCATTGTCGTAATTTGCGTGCTCCCATACTGGTTGCCGTAAAATCTAAAATCTCTAGGAGAGAACCACGTTTCGTACCATCACGCATATTTTTGACTAATTCCAAGTTGCGAATGGCCGTAGCATCCAAATTCATAAACTGTTCTTTGTTAATTTGTACCAAACGGTTAATATGGGACAAATCCGCCTTTGCCGTAATATGTAGATAGCTTAGCATTGCTTCGATAGTAGCGTGGGCAATACCGTTGACTGCCACTGCTTCCCGCCCAAAGTGCTGAGTAAAATAGCTAGTTGAACTTACCTCCGGCAAATAGGTGCTAGTAACACAACTGGGCATTTTTTGTGCCAAGAGCCCCTGTAGTTGCTTCCACTCCTTCATTGCGCCGGTAAAAATAATTTCTGCCGGTTGCAGACGATAGAGCTGTTCCCATACAGCTTCAAGGCGCCCCTCACCTTGTGCGGTAAACCATTGGCATTCACCTGTAGAAATATCTGCTACGGCTAAACCCAGTTCCTGTCCCTCTTCTTGTAAACAAGCTAAGAATTGATTATGTTTTTCGTCCAATAATTGTTCATTCATAGCTGTACCGGGTGTAATGATTTTGATTACTTCCCGCTTAACAATACCTTGTGCTTCCCTGGGGTCTTCTACCTGTTCGCAAATAGCAATACGGTAGCCTTTTTTGATCAGCTTGGCTACGTAACCATCTACTGCATGATAAGGCACTCCACACATGGGGATTTTATCCTCTAGACCACCGGCACGACCAGTTAGTGTAATATTCAATTCCCGAGAAGCTGTCAAGGCATCTTCAAAAAACAACTCATAGAAATCCCCTAATCTAAAAAAAAGCAATTCCTCTAAATGTTGATTTTTCACTTCCAAGTATTGTTGCACCATTGGTGTGTATGCTGCTGTCATAGTAGAGCCTGTCCTTTCAACAACCAGGTTTGTGCCGTAATTATTTTAATTCGTTGTATTTGTCCCAGTGTGTAAGGAGTATCCCCCAAAGGCCATAGTACCAGCTTATTGGTGCTAGTGCGTCCACTTAAAATATTTTTATTATTATGGCTCGGTCCTTCCACTAGTACTTCCACAACTTGACCAACTAGTGCTTCGTTACACTTTAGACTATAGGCATTTTGGACTTCCATTAATTTATTAAGGCGTTCTTTTTTTACGGTTAAAGGTACTTGCTCCGTCAAGTTTGCTGCCGGTGTACCCGAACGTTTAGAATAAACAAAAGTATAGGCTACATCGTAACCAACTGTCTTGACTAAATCCAAGGTTTCCAGAAAGTCCTCATCCGTTTCCCCCGGAAATCCGACAATAATGTCAGTAGTAATAGCCGCCTTAGGCACATACTGACGAATAGTAGCAACCAGTTCCAAATATTTTTCTTTGGTATAGCCGCGATTCATCGCTTTTAAAATTTTGTTGCTTCCGGATTGTACAGGAATATGGAAATTATCGCAAATATGTTTGCTTGAGGCCACGACCTTAACCACCGCTTCATTCATATCGCGCGGGTGACTCGTCATATAACGCACACGCTCTACACCCGGCACCGCGTCCACTGTTTGCAATAGGTCAGCAAAAGCATCTTTTTCGCCTTGGTCCTTACCATAGGAATTAACATTTTGCCCTAAAAGCGTAAATTCTTTGAAGCCCTTGGCCACGGCTTGCTCCACTTCTCGCACAATATTTTCCTTCGCTCGGCTACGTTCCCGCCCACGCACATAGGGCACAATACAGTAAGTACAAAAATTATTACAGCCGTACATAATAGGTATCCAAGCGGAAAAAGTGCTTTTACGAATACATTCTCCCTCAAATTCCTCCGGCATCTTGCTTTCATCTGTATTAATACGAGTGCCTTTTTTACGCAAAAAGTCCTGCAAAATAGCACGGAAATTATTCACATGGTTTGTGCCCAAAACTAAATCAATTTGCGGAAATTTTTTAATGAGTTTTTCCCCATCTTTTTGTGCCATGCAGCCAGCAATACAAATGATTTGCTCGGGACGCTCCGCTTTGAGATTTTTCAATTCACCAATTTTACCATGGATTTTTTTCTCGGCACTTTCACGCACACAACAAGTATTAATCACAATGATATCCGCCTCGTGAAAATCCTCTGTGTTGACGTAACCCAGCTCGCATAACTGTCCAGCATAGTGCTCCGAATCGGCAGCATTCATCTGACAACCATAATTAATAATTGTGTACTTTTTTTGTTTGTTCATGTATTTTGACTCCTCAAATAGATAGTATTATTCATAGTAAACCACTTTTTATTATACTCGAAAAATTCCCATAAAACAACAAAGCAAGGTTCGACTGAACCTTGCTTTGTTGGGAAAAGTGTAAAAACTTTGAAGTTATTTATCCGTATTTTTAACTATTTTTTCTGTGCCTGCTTGCAGTTGATTTAATCCCATTGCTCTAGGCTGGCATTTACTGGTTGACTCTGCACTGCCTCTACTGCCTGTTGTTCATATTCTGCGCGCAACACGGTTTTATCTCCCTGCTCCAAGCGACAAATAATGGCGTTTGCTATGATGAAACAAACTCTAATATAAAACGCTTCCCCTACATGATCATACAAGCGTCCGGCACTATAAGTCCCACTAGCAACTGTATAAGGAGCATTACCCAAATAGCCAATCTTGTTGATAAAGGGTAGTTTGACGCTAATCGCTTCAGTATCTATAGCATTATCATGTTCTTTTACACATACTAAAAGCCTCCCTAGTGCAAAAGGTTCTAAACCATAATAATACTTGCTACCTACAACAGTAACATACTTATCACTCATTATACTCGCCTCTTTATCCTCATAATAGAAAGATTTCCTCTCCTTATTAGCAGTTTAACATAGAAGTTGTCCCATTGAACTCACACCAGTGAGTATCATTTGCTAATTTCCACAAAATCAATGCGTTTCCCTGTGGATAGAAAGGCGGCCAGACGTAGTTTATTGTCTACGTGCTCGAGGGTAAGATAATTATTGGTTTCTGGTTCCGGCGCCGCCGCTTCATCCAACTCGTGTTTCTGCCAAATACCGGAATAGCGCACATTGCCCGCCACACCGGTCAATATGTAAAGTGGTCCTCGTTGCGCTTTGTGAAAATTATATATTTGTCCTCGCCGCCGATAGGTATGTAAATGAGCACTTAGCACCACATCGACACCATAATGGTCAAATAATGGCATGAAAATAGTCCCAACTGTAGAAAATCCTGCCTGTCTTTGTGGTTGTTTGACGTGTCCATACTGCAAAACATCACGGTGCATTAGTACCACTTTCCACGGTTGCTCGGTAGTTGCTAAATCCTTTTCCAACCACGCCAGTTGTTCTGTTTGTAAGTTTGGTTCTAGGGTAACCAATTCTTCTATCTGGGTATTTAAAACGACAAAATGTACATCACTATAATCGAAGGAATAATAGTGTCGGCCATTGTTTCCCGCAAACGGTGACGGCACGGCAAAGTAATTGAGGTAGGCTATGGGGCTTCTCACCTGCCAATTTAAATCGTAGGTTTCATGGTTTCCCTGCACTGGGGCAAAGGGAATCACCTGTATTAATTCACTAACAGCATCAAACCATGCCTGCCATTGGCTTTGGTCTTCCCCATTATCAACTAAATCTCCCATATTGATGAAAAAATCAGCATCAGGGTGTTTTTGGTACGCTGCTTGCACCAAGTTTTTCCAGTCAGTATAATCATTGGACTGAGAATCTGGGAAAACTAAAGCTTTAAAATCGCCGTTATCGGCAGTAGTAAAAGAATACCACTTGCTTCTGTAATTATCATAGCCAATCCGGTACTCATATTGCGTACCACTGTGCAAATTTTGCAGTAGTCCGGAATAAATATATCGAGTTTGATGATTGTCAGTAAAAGGTTGCCCTTTCACTGTTAAACCCTGGCTAACCTTTGTTCCACGCACACGGTACTCTACCAGGCTATTCGCTTCGAAGTTAGGCATTTGCCACATAATCATTCTGGCATGGCTATTATCCTGCGTAACGATTTGTCGCAAATAAAAATCATGAGTATTGCTAATGATTTGTTCTGCTTTTTGTTCTTCGTTCTTACCCTCCCAAGAGGTTAACTGTGGTGCTAACAGATAGCCCCCCACCGTTAAAACTACGATTACAATTAAAACTCGCAGTAAATATTTCCGCATGCTTCATACCTCAGCATTTCTAAAATTTACTCTTACTATTATATTTTAGGCATTCTCCATTGCTAATGCAACCTACTTACTGAGCACCTAGCTTAAAAAGCAGATAATCCTAGCTAGCATCTTCTCTGTTCCTATAAGTAGGCATAAAAAAACAAGGTTAGTAAAAACCTTGTTTTTATGTTTAATTTTCGATTTCAGCCCCATCTACTTTAAAGCTACGGTACTTATCATAGATAATCCGCAGCGCTGTCGCTACAGCCTTTTTGGCGCTCCCTTGATATTTATGATCTAAAATAATTTGTAGCTTCTCTGGGCCCTCGTGCAAATTATAGCCAACGATGGCATTGGAAATATGTTTGCGTGCAAGATCGGTGGCCAAAGTGCAATCTGCCTCAACAATAATACCCGTTTCAATATCAACCACGATAATTAAGCCAATTACTTTGTAAAGCTCTGCCGCCGTTATTCCTACTGGTAGTTTGGCGTAACCGGAAAATAAGACCATTTCATGTTGATTTGCAGTACTCAAAGCCATTTCCCCTTTCAAATTTTTTATTTTTTATTTTTAACGGACAAGCTTTTAATCGCTACATTGACTTCTTTGACTTGAATAGCCGTCATCAGTTCCACTTTGTCTTTAATTTTATGTTGCAGGAGATCCACCACATCATAAATTTTACTGCCATAAAATAAAACGGTGTCAATGTAGATTTTCATACCTTTATTATTATCAGAGGGTCTGCGTACCTTAATATTGGTGATCTTATCAACGCCTGCTAATTTTGTCGCAATAATATTAATAATATCAATCACAACATAATCAGAAATAAAGAGTTTTCCATAATAACTAAACGCCGGTCTAACAATGGATTTATTGTCATTGGGTTTAATTTGTCTTTGGCGATTAAATAAATGGTGGGGTAAATCAACTAAAATACCGGAAAGATGTGGTTTGAGTTCAATCGTTGGTACCGGAACAATGTGTTTTCCTTCTTTTAGTCTACTTTCCCGAGCCTTATTCATCTCATGTTTAGTGGCTACATCTTGAATTTTGACATATTCGCATGGTTCAGGTAACGACAAGCGTTGGCAGATTTTAATGGCCATATTAACTGACGTACCAATAAGCAGTAATTTTTGGATATTTGCAGTAACTAAAGCTTGCTTGACTTCTGCCACGTGTTCTTCGTCGGCAAAAATAGCCCTTTTTACTGCTTGAATTTTATTTTGTTCACTTTTAGCCGAAGAACCGGCCAAAATTTTAGTACCTTTAATTAACAGACCGTCATCTATAATAGCTTCACTACCGTGATCATGTGCAACAGCTATAGCACGGTGACTTTTGCCCGTACCACTTGGGCCTACAAATGCTACGACTTCCATGTGTTGCCTCCCCATATAGTGACTTAAATCTGCTTATATTCTATCACAGATTGAACGTTCTCATATAGTACTTTAAATTGTCCTAAATGTTCGGGGTATCTGCCCGGTCCGTGCAAATCGGAGCCGCCAGCAGTGACTAGGTGCTCTTGACGAGCTAAAGTAAGCCAGTTGTGTACTTCGGCTTTGTTAGCCGAAGGATGCCAAACTTCGATACCATCAAACACATAATTATGAATTAATTTTGTTACCAGTTGTTGATTAGCCAATTCGCTGGGGTGTGCTAAACAAGCAATACCCCCTGCTTGGTGAATAAGGGCAATAGCCTCTTGGGGCGCTAGTTTCGGCTGTGGCACATAGGCAGGTGCTCCACGTTTGAGCAAGGTGTCGAAAGCAGCTTGAATGTCTGGGAAATATCCCTGCGCCACCAAGGCCTTTGCTACGTGAGGCCGGCCCATGGCTCTATTTGCAGAAGCCCCCCCCGGGACTTGTACTTGATATCCTAAATCAAGTAATTTATCTATAATTTTTTGGAGTCGCGTTTCGCGTCCTAGGCGCAATTCTTGTATTTTATTAAGCAATAATTTGTTAGTGTGGTCAACGTGATAACCTAAAATATGGATACTCACCGCCTCTAGCTGCGTACCTAGTTCTAAACCAGCGATTACCTCTGGAGGGTTAGACACTTGCTGACGCACTTTAAGACTTTCTACATAGCCATTAAGGGAATCATGGTCTGTAATCGCAATGGTGTGTAGTCCTTGTCGTTCTGCACAGCATAACAACTCCAACGGCGTATAAACTCCGTCAGAAAAAGTACTATGCAAATGTAAGTCGGCTAACATCTCACACTTCCTTGGCTAATTGGACTAAAGTGGCTACGCCCATACCTGTAGCTCCTTTGACCCAAAAGCCCTTTGTTTTTTCCGCTGTGGCAGTACCGCCAATATCAATATGAGCCCAAGGTAAGTTAGCATCCACGAATTCGCTAATAAATAAACCGCCTGTAATTGTGCCGCCTGGCCTTCCCGTACTATTAAGTAGATCGGCAACATCACTTTTGAGGGCTTCCCTACATTCAGGTAGTGCCGGCAGTTGCCAATAACTTTCCCCTACAGTTTGACCAGCCTTAATAATGCGGGCGCACAAAGCGTCATCGTTACTAACAATGCCTGCAGTTTCATTACCTAGGGCAATAATCACCGCTCCAGTTAAGGTGGCAATATCGATAATCTGGCTAGCACCTTGACGACACGCATACCAAACAGCATCAGCAAGTACCATGCGACCCTCGGCATCTGTAGATACCACCTCAATGGTTTTGCCATTGGCAGCGGTTACAACGTCCCCTGGTCTAGTCGCTGTACCTGAAGGCATATTTTCAGCACAAGCGGCAATAGCTATAATATTACAAGGCAATTGTAAAGTAGAGATGGCTTTCATAGCACCCAAAACAGCGGCGGCACCTGCCATATCATCTTTCATTTCACCCATACCAGCTTCTGGCTTAATTGAAATACCGCCACTATCAAAGGTAATACCTTTACCCACAAAAGCGAGGTAAGGTTGCTCTGGATCGGCGCCTTGATATTTGAGCATAATCAGCTGAGGTTCAGCGGCTGAGCCTTGTGCAACTGCTAATAAGGCACCCATGCCTAGCTCTGTCATGGCGGTTTTATCTAGAACCGTACATTCCAAAGCATTTTCAGTGGCTATTTCTTCCGCTACATAAGCAAGATCAATCGGTTTCAGTAAATTGCCCGGACGGTTAACCAGGTTTCTGGTCCATAAGATACATTCGCCCACAATACCTGCTTCGTCAAGGAACTTACTAGTACTTGGTTCCGCAGTTAAAATATGAATTTCATTAGTGACTTTGCTTTCCAGTTTACTTTTACATTCGGTAAATTCATAAGCTCCTAAAAGCAAACCTTCCGCCAGTGCCCCCAAATACACTTCTCTCCTTTGACCATCAGTGGAACTAGGTGCTACGATAACGATCTTGCCCTGAGTTTTTGCGATAATTCTCCCCGCTTCTCCCGCAAGTTTACGTAGCGCAGTTGCTGTTAAAGCCTTTGCTGCCCCTAAACCCATAATAAACAACTGTTGTAGTTTGTCCCGTTGGTCAAGAAAAGTGCTCAGACAGTATTTGGCATCACCAAGCTTAGCATCATGAGCGGCTAGTTTAGTCAACATCGTGGCACATGGCAGCCCTCCTGTTTGGATTTCTTCTTTAGTCGCAAAAATAAAAATTACATCAGCGGCAGCTAAACTTTGTTCATTATATGTTTCCCAAACCGGATTAATTACTGCTGTTAATTGTTCTTTGTTTTCATTCAACATACTTAAGCCCCTTTTTCCACAATTTATTTACTATTTACTTATTTCGACAATAAAAATAAAAATACCTGCTATTTCTAAACTTACTCTGCCGTCCAACTAAAAAATCCTAATTATCTAACTTTTTAAACAAGTAGCTTTTTGGGTGAGTTGTTTTCTTTCCGTCAATAGTAAAAGGCTCCAATCAATTGTAACTGATTGGAGCCTTACTCAATTATTTTATTTGCTGCTTTTAACGATTAAAACTATTTTAGCAAGCCTGTTTGACGTAAAACCGTTTGCATTTGTGTACTTTCTGCTACCGACATCGGCGTTAACGGTAGGCGTAGCGGTCCGGCATTACAAGGAGTAACTAGCGTCACAGCTTCTTTCACCGGGATAGGATTGCTCACGATGAACATTGCTTTGGCTTGGGGAAGCATTTGTTGATTGAGCTTTCTAGCCTCTTTGACACGTCCCTCCTCATAAGCTTGCATTAAGTCTTGTAATAATTGACCACCTAGGTTACTCAAAACGCTAATTAGACCAGTCGCACCTACGGACATAAAGGGTAAAATCAGTACGTCATCACCGCTGTAAATAGTGAACGTTGACGGTAGCATACCATAAAGTTCAGCAACCTGACCCACATTACCACCAGCTTCTTTGATGGCCACAATATTCGCAAAATCTTTGGCTAAACGAGCCACTGTGCTCGGTAGAATATTACTGCCCGTACGTCCCGGTACATTGTAAACAATGACCGGTAAGGTTGTAGCAGTAGCAATTGCTTTAAAATGTTGATAAAACCCTTCTTGTGTTGGTTTATTATAGTAAGGGCCAACAACTAACACGCCATCAGCACCAACGGTAGCTGCTAGCTTAGTCATTTCTACGGAAGCAGCCGTATTATTGGAACCGGTTCCCACCACAATCGGAGCACGTCCGTTAATTCTTTTAATGATTACGCGGAATAATTCCAGTTTTTCTTCTGTGGTCATTGTAGGCGCTTCACCTGTTGTACCTGCTACAACTAAACCATCAGAACCATTATTAATGAGCCATTCAGCGAAATCAGCAGCACCGTCATAATCAACACTACCATTTGACTGCATAGGCGTAACCATTGCTGTTAATAATCTTCCAAAATAAGGGACTTTCATTTTGCTTACCTCGCTCTACATTTATTATTTACTCTTCCTCTTGCTGATCGATCGTTTCACGTAGCTTAGAGCCAACCATTCTTAATCATGGTTTCAGCAATTTGCAAAGTGTTTAAAGCTGCACCCTTACGGATTTGATCTCCTACCACCCATAAATTAAAGGAATTGGCTGCCGACTCATCTCTTCTAATTCGTCCAACATAAACATCATTTTGGTCAGAGGTGTACAGAGGCATTGGATACACCTGCTCTTGTGGTTGATCTTGTACGATAACTCCAGGGAAATCCGCCAAAGCTTGGACAATAGCAGCTAAATCCACGTCTTCTGCCAGCTCAATATTAATCGACTCTGAATGGCTGCGGTAAACTGGAACGCGAATTGTAGTAGCTGTAATACGCATTTGTGGATCGGCAAAAATTTTCATGGTTTCATTAACCATTTTCATTTCTTCTTTAGTATAAAGATTGTCACAGAAAACGTCAATTTGAGGAATAAGATTAAAGGCAATGGGATAATGGTGTTCTAATCCGGCGCTAGGCAAAATGTTAGCAACCATTTCTTCACCTGTAGCATAAGCCTGCACTTGATTAGTTAATTCATCTATGCCTTCTTTACCGGCACCAGAAACAGCTTGATAGGTAGAAACTATGACACGTTTAATTTTGGCTAAATCATAAATAGGCTTTAACGCCATGACCATGATAATCGTCGAACAATTAGGATTAGCGATAATACCTTTGTGTTTTAAAATAGCCTCAGGATTGACCTCTGGCACCACCAAGGGTACTTCCGGATCCATGCGGAAAGTACTAGAATTATCAATAACTACGGCCCCGGCTTGAACGGCATAAGGAGCAAAGTCCTTACTTACTGAACCTCCTGCAAAAAGAGCAATATCCATGCCAGCAAAGGAATCGGCAGTGGCTTCTTCCACAGTATAAGTTGTACCCATAAAAGCAATTTTAGTTCCAGCACTTCGCTTGGAAGCGAGCAGCCGTAATTCACCAAAAGGGAAGTTACGTTCCTCAATTAACTTTAAAAACTCTTGTCCTACTGCCCCTGTTGCCCCCAAAATTGCCACATTATATTTTTTCATAGTCGCCCCTCATTTCCTAATTTTATAACAGCTGATCCAAACCATAAACCAGGCCTTTTTTATTTAACATTTTATGACAGCCAAGTACTACCCCTGGCATATAACATTCGCGATTAATAGAATCGTTGCGAATTTTGAGTGTTTCACCAGCACTACCAAAGATAATCTCTTGGGAAGCCACAAAGCCAGGTAAACGCACGCTATGAATTCGCATACCTTCATAGGAGGCACCTCGTGCACCGGCCAGCTTTTCGACTTCTTCCGGATGTCCTTGGGCTACAAAACCGCCACGTACCTCTGCTAGCTTTTGCGCTGTTAAGACGGCTGTCCCCGAGGGAGCATCCAGCTTTTGGTCATGATGCATTTCTATGATTTCCACTTGAGGAAAATATTTAGCAGCTTCACAGGCTACCTTCATCATTAAAATAGCTCCCAAAGCAAAATTTGGGGCAATTAAAATACCTGTAGCCTTAGCTTGTGCTAGCAAATCCAGTTCATTTAAGTCTTCTTTAGAAAAACCGGTCGTACCAACTACGGCCACAATGCCTAAGCCTAAAACGATGCGTAAACTCTGCATCACCACGTCCGGGCGTGTAAAGTCCACAACAACGTCAGGTTGAGTGTTTTCCAGGGTGCTTTTAAGCTCCGTCGTCACGCTTAAAAAGCTTCCGTCAGAGCCTAAACTAACAGTCTTACCGGCCCCCATGGCGTCAACAGCACCGACTAAATCCATATCTTGAGCTTGCACCACGGTACGTACTACTTCACTACCCATTCGTCCCAAAGCTCCGTTAACAACAACACGAATCATGAAAAACATCTCCTTTGATAAACAAATAAAACCGTTGAACAATCTCAACGGTTTAGTAAATACTTGACGTTACTGCAAGCATTGCAAACATCTTTGAGATAGCTCCCCACCAACTAATTGGCGACAGTTCGTCAGTTATTTACTGACGACCCAACACAAAAGTATGGCTACTATTATGTTTCGGCGATTACCCTTTCACTCGCTTCAAAGACCTCCGTCTCCACGAACTACTCATGCTTCCCGCTCCTCTATCGTACTTTATGATATTGTTGTAATTATATACCACACTGCGTTTGTTTGTCAAACACAATAGTACGACACTTTCTACTTCGTACTGCCGAAACCGCCACCACGCACAGTTTTAACTTCACTCACATCATCGTCAACCGTCAGATATTTATAAAAAATTCCTTGGGCGATCCGCTCACCCTGTGCCAAAATCACAGGTTCTGTGCCTAAATTGCGTACAGCTAACATAATATGTCCTTCGTTATCTTCATTATTATAATAATCGGCATCAATAATACCTTGATTATTAACCAAGAACAGTTGCTTTTTGACCGCTAGGCTGGAACGAATATGAATACCTAAATATTCGTCCTTTTGCATATAGGCTTTGATACCCGTTGGTACAAGCATTAATTGTTGCGGTAACAAAGTCACGGCTTGGGGCAAACTGAAATCATAGCCAGCAGACAGTTGAGTTTGGCGTACCGGTAAGGCGAACTCCACTTGCGCATATTGAGTAATTTTTTCAAAACCTCTTATTTTCATTGGCATTTTATCCCTTCTTTTTGACTAGTTCACTACTGGATGCTGCTTTGGTCAACGGTAAACGTTGACTAATAATAGTGGTCAGCTGCTGATTAATTTTCGTTAAAGATTCAACCACCACGGACTTATTACCAACACCCATAATAATATTGCTTACGGAAGTCTTATCGGTTAATTTTCCATTATATAAATAGCGATCTCGCTGCACATCAATAATTTTCAAAGGCACCAAACTGATTACGTCTTTACCAACTGTAAAAACAGTGGCTTTATTTTTGATCATCAATGGTTGTAATTCCACAAAAACTACATAATCAAGCACCTCGCCAGTGAAAGCATCCATAATATCCGCCCGTTCAGCGGTAGCAAGGTCGACAATGCCAGCTTGTTGCAAAGTGCGCACGTATTTACTACCGTCAACATAGACATATTTTCCACTGGGTATAGCTTGCTTTAAATTTTCTAAGATTAAGCCATCTAGCTCCCCATCATAACTGGTAAGAGCATTATTAATGTAAAGCACGGCAACTACTGGTTTCTTACCTTGTGGCAGTCGCTGTTGTCGTACCATGGGTGTCGGGTGATTATTGATGTAGCTAGGATTGACTCTACCTTTGGGTTCGTTACTGCTAGCAGCCTCTGCGATTAGCGTTGTGCACAAAAAAACAGCGAGCATTAAACAGCTAAGAATTTTTTTCACAGATTAACCTCCGCCCTTAAATTTATAATTGCCTTAAAGGCCCAAATATCAGTATAATAACTTTAACATTATAACATAGCTTTTCCGTTTACGGTCAAATATTAAACGAAGAACTACCACAAAACAAGACGGGAAGCTCCACTTGAGACACCGACACTACAATTCAAGAAAGTAAGTGATACAATGAAATTACGTTCAGTATTTTTAGTGGGATTACTCTTAACTTCGTTATTTTTTACAGCTAACCCCACGCCCTCGTCAGCCGCAGGCATTACCAAATATCCACCTTTAAACGCCGCCACCTTTTGGCAAAAGCAAACTAAAAACAGTACGCAAATCGTGCTAACCCCTAACCAAATTACCAATTTTAACCAAGCGATCATTAGCAAAAACCCCACCGTTTACAACTTAGCCCAGTATTCATCTCAGCTAACAAGAGCTCAATTACAAAGTATGCTCAACGAAGAACTGCTGGCTGAAGACTACTATGCCCAAGCCGCAAAGGTAACTACATCCATGAAGGATACCGTACGCCAAGAGCTTAATCTAGCTCAGCTCAACTCTGTTAACCCTGTTCGCTATGGCGTCACCGTCAGACGTTGTCACCTGCGTGGCTTACCGGTAGTCACCGGCTGGTTTAGAACCCCTGCTGATACCAATTTTGATCTGCTTCAAGAAACAGCGCTGGACCCAGGAGAACCAGTTATAATTTTGCATACAAGTGCCAGCGGCAATTTTTTCTTCGTACAAATGCGCAACTATCGTGGTTGGCTAGCTCGAAAAGACGTCGCCACCACTACGCGTGAACAGTGTCTTTCCTATGATACCATGCCCCACTTTCTTACTGTGCTTGCACCTCAACTACTAGTTACCTACCCCAGGGAACAAGTGCTTTATCAAATGGGTAGTAAACTCAAATTAACCGGTAGTAATGCCACTAATTGGCAGGTTCTCGTGCCTACTGCTACCACCACTGGCACCTTAGAAGAGCTTCCTCTGACGATGGCCAAAACCGGAGCGGTGCGTTCCGGTTACTTACCGTATACTAGAGCCAATGTGCTAGAACAAGCGTTTAAATTTAATGGTGCTCCCTACGGTTGGGGTGGTCTAAAAAACAGCGTGGATTGCTCTAGCTTTATTGCTGACGTTTATCGCACCGTAGGCATCTACTTACCTCGTAATGCCGATGAACAAGAAGTAACCTCCGGCACCGAACTCAACTTCACGACTTTGGAACTTGCCCAGCGGCAAGCCGCCCTATTTACTCTAAGCGCCGGTGACCTGCTGTATTTAAACGGTCTACATACCATGCTTTACCTAGGTGCAACCAATCAGCAACACTATTGTTTACACGCATTAGGCAGTTATTACAAACAGACCAACACCGGTTTAGTTCAAGTGCCCATCCTCCAGGTAGTAGTAAGCGACCTTAGTTTACAACTATCTAGTGGCAAATCTTTTTTGGCAACGCTCACTACCGCTAAATCATTGCGTTAAACAGAGATAAAATAACAGTAGTGGACACTGTGGTTTAACCAAGTGTCCACTACTGTTATTTAAGAGTTATTTAAGAGTTATTTAAGAGCTTTTTAAAAAAGCTAACACGTGAGCATTAAAGCTAGCACTAGCGGTGGCAGCTATAAAATGATCCCCCGGTAAAATACAAAGTTCAGCACCAGGGATACTAGCCGCAATAAGCCGCGTATGCTCATCTCGCACCATGTCCTTTGTACCTGCAAGTACCAGTACTGGCATGGACAAAACAGCCAGTTCTGTCGCTTGCAGCCGTGGTTCTTTAATCATGAGTGCCAATAGCTCTTTTTGAGCTATTGCTGTAGTATCAGTTTTGGCGCGTTCCGCAACTTTACCATAGGTGATGCACAAGGGAATAAGCTCTTCACCCCGCAAGCCATCAGCAAAAAGGTTGGCCCCATTTAAAATCATTTTTTTTATATAGGTTGGATATTTAAGTGCAAACAGTAACGCGATATTGCCACCATCAGAAAATCCGAGTAAATTAATATGTGTTAACGCTTGTTCGTCTAGAAAGTTTTTTAAATCCTCTACAAATTGTGCAAGCGTAAACTCTTTCGTACCTCGGGGAGAATTACCGTGCCCTCTAGTATCCAGTGCTATCACGCGATAATAGTCACTAAAAAATTCCTTTTGTGCTGTAAAATAAGCACTACTTTCTCCGTTACCATGTAATAAAACTAAAGGTTCACCACTTCCCACGACTGTATAGTGTAATTTAATTGCCATGACACACCTCGCCCTTGTTATCAACTTTGTATTTTTACTAAAAAGCTCCACAATAACTTGAAACCATAAAATATCACGATGCTGCCGGACAAAATATTAATATTGCGAACCACCTGCGCATTGAAATGTCTTTCAAAAAAGCGAACCCCTAGCACCAAAAAATTAAACCACATTAAAGATGCAACCACAACGCCGCCGATAAAAAAACCAGTAGCTACTACTGGCAAGGACGCTCTAAAAGCTCCCAACAACATAGTCCCGTCAACAATTGCCTGTGGATTAAGCCATGTGACCACACAAGCAGACGTAATGGTCTGCCGCACAGTGAGTTTTTGCCCCCTCATACGCTTAAAGCTATCCACCTCGCTACTTAAAATACTCCAACCGATATAAGTAACCAAGCTACCGCCACCTGCCAGCAGCACATATTCTACCCAATGATAACGTTCTAGCACCAAACCCACACCGTAAAAACAAGCTAAAGCAAGAGTGATATCAAAGCAAGCTACAATAAAGGCTGTTAAAATAGCCCGCCGCGCCGACTGTGCTAGAGCACTATTAATCACAAATAAATTTTGCATTCCAATCGGAGCGAGATACGCAAGTCCTACTGTAACTCCCTGCCAAAAATACCACACATTAACGCACTCCTTTAACTAAGTAGCAAACAACTATTTGCGTGCTTTCTTTCCTGTAGTTGCATTATCTACACAGTATCTATTATAACAGCCACTGACAAATCATGAAGGAAAATTAAGGCGAGTTAACAAAAGACAAAGAAGCCACCGTCTTGGTGGCTTCTTTGTCTTTTGTTTAATTAGAAGGAGTGCAAATAACTAATGCGCCAATTTAAAGGTAACTCAAGATTACCATAACGGTTAGCATAATTAGTGCTGTCCAAAAGATTGTTAATAGTTAAACTAATTTTATCATCTTTGGTCATTTGATAGCTAGTATGCCACGTTAAACGATTACGAGAAGGAACATCATGTCCACTGTAATATTCCCTATCCCCTAAGTATTTATAGCTCAAGTTGCTGATCACTTTATCTTTGCTGTAAGTAAGACTTGCTAATAAATCAACACGCCCTGCATCTTGAATCCATATTGCTTGTTTTTGGGAAGGGTCTTTAATTTCAGGATTACCGTACCCAATGCCCAAGGTATACTTCCAGTTTTTATCAAGCTTTTTCGTATATTCACCCTCAATGCCAGTATTTCTAAAATCTCCTTTATTAATTGGTTTAGAAATTTGATCAGGTTCATCATTTTTATTACTCCAACCAAGTTTGTTTTCAAATTTCATGTGGTAGAGTGCTACTTTCCAACTTTGATCACCCATAACTTTTTTAATACCAGTTTCATAAGTCCAACCCTCTTCAGGTTTTAAGGTTGCTGTTGCCCCACCGGTAACACTTTTGTCAAAATAAGCATCCACTGCCGGCATTTGGAAAGCCTTCCCGATATTGGTATACCAAGAAGTTTCTTCATTAATTTTATATAGCGTTTGTACTTGTGGATTAAACACCTGCTGATCCTTGGCTGCATCGGCAATATGTTCATAACGTAAACCTAACGTTGCGCTAAATTTATCACTAAAAACATGGTTATATGACGTATAAAGAGCATTATTAGTCCTGTGTGCTTTGTTTTTTACTGTTTTTAAATTTTCATAGTTTTCTCTTTTAAAAGTATAACCGGTAATCAAAGTATCATCAGCAATTTGCCAAGTTTTTTGTACATCAGCAATATAGCTTGCCAAATCGGCTGCGGAATTCACTTGCTCTTTTTTAACAAAATCAAAACCATCAGCTTGACGATAATTATACCCCAAAATAGCCTTAACCCCATTAGCTTTACCAGCATATGACAAACCTGTAGTCAAGCGTTTATCGTCATAACGATAGTTATATTGTTTTTTGGCTTTATGGCCCCCTCTAGTAATATCACCCTCTTGATAAAATAAATCGAAATTAATTTCATCAGTTAGTTGACTGGTTAACGCTAAACGAGATTTTTGCCCCTGACCATTCCACCAATCCGTATTGGACCCTTTTGGATAATCATTAGCATTATCATATTTATTACTATATTCTTTCCCTGCAGAAACAATAAAACGCTCACCTGCCAAAGTTAAATTATAGTCTTTATAGTAATTACCGATAGTACCGCGCAGAGTATTTTGCTTAATATTGGTATTTTTAAGAGCACTTTTCTTCGTAATAATGTTTATAACGCCACCCATAGCTTCTGCTCCATACAAAGTACCTGCAGCTCCCTTAATAATTTCAATTCTTGCCACCATTTCCAAGGGAATTCCGTCCAAAGAATTATAATTTTTTAAATTAAGCGGAATGCCATTCAGCATAACCAGCGTTCCCCTGTCATAACCACGAATAACTGTACGACCAGAACTAAAACCAAAGTCCTGCCCGCCATCGCCGTAGCCAGTACTAGTCATACCTACTTGGTTTTCAATCGCATCAAAAACATTTTTATACCCTGCTTCGCGAATTGCTTCTTCGGTTATGACCGTGGTAGTCGCTGGTGTATCTAAATCCCTCGTTTCCGTTCTCTGCGCTGTTACGAGCATTGTATCTAGCGTAAACTTCTCTAGTGGTGCGGTAGCCGCATTTACAAGATTGGCATTAACTATTACCCCTGTAAGTAGCATGGTCATAAGTAACCCTTTGTTTATTGTACAGCTTTTCATTGTTAATCATCCTTTTCATTTTATTGTGTTGCGATTTTAGCTTCTTATTCTTATTAACTACACCGAAATCATAAAAACGCCAAAATAAAACCCTTCTCACCAAAATGAGAAGGGTTGAAATTACCGTTAAACTTAACATAGCAAAGCTTAACTGGTGCAATCACCTTCCCATCACTCGTGGGCAATTGATAATAAAACAAGTAGGCAGTTCTTCTGACTGGGATTTCTCACATCTGCAAAGCCTTCCCAGCATGAAGCCAGTGGCATTTTTTGCAGATATTCCTCCTTACAGCGGCGGGACCGTGCCGGCTTTGCACCGGACTTTTCTATTAAGTCCATCACTGGACACCCATTGTTTTTATTTTGTTCTTGTAACTAAAGCTCAAGGTTAGCTAATTTAACAGCAGCTCCTCCCTGTTCTCCACTAGATACTTATTAATGATTTCAAGCATTGCTTCGGCAAAACTTTGTTCTGGGATAGGAGCAAAAATTGCCTGAATTTTTCTTTCTTCCAGAATTTTACCTTTACCGCTAACGACTTTGATTGCCGTATTAGCATAAGTGTTAGCTTGAAGATTAAAAACCATTTGCAAAGTACAGTAAGCAGTTTGATCACCTTTTTTGAGTTTTTCGGCATAACCTGCATTAATTTTTTTCAATGCTTCCGTATTAGTAAAAACCGTTTTTATCTCTGCCGTAACTAGTTCCAAATTTTTGCTACCATCTTCATTTTTGGTAAAAGCGATGGTGCTAGGATTATAAGCATAAACGCCATAATCATTTTCCAAAATAAAGGACCATTTTAACAGCTCTTGCTCCTCTGCCGTTGCTTTAGGCATCATGCTAATTTCCCAGTTCGCAGCTTTACCAGCTGTAGCAACTCCTACTTGTGCCACTAAAAATAAACTCATTACTAACAATAAAATTTTTTTCATCCCTCTTACCTCCTTTTTATTCCAGGTTTTTAACAATATGAATAATTCCTTCTTGGGATAATTGTTGTAGCCGATAATAAGAGGCTCCCATAGCTTGAGCGATATCCTTGGCAACACCTAATTTAATGAAATCTGTTTCTGTGTCAATAACAACTGCTGATATTTGAAGTTTGCCTATTTTTTCCGCCATTACTAATGCTTGTTGTATAGGCTCTTGCCCACTTTCGTCCACAAAATTAGCCCTACCGTCTGTTATTAGCACTAGTACCGGTTCTAGTTCCTGTTCCCTTTTAGTGCGTACATACAGCGTCAGGAGAGCTTTTGCTAACCCCTCAGCTAAGGGAGTTTTGCCGCCAGTCGGTAAATCTTGCAAACATTTTTGTGCTAGTTCAATACTGCGAGTAATCGGAAGTAATATTTCTGCTTGGTGACGTCGAAAAGCAATCATTCCCACTTGATCTCTTTTTTGATAAGCTTCTTGTAGCATATGAAAAACCGCACCTTTAACTGCCTGCATACGTGTTTGTGCTCCCATGGACCCACTAGCATCTACCACAAACAGAAAAGTACTCCCAATGCGTTTTTCACGCACCTTTTGACGCAAGTCGCGAGTCTGGAGGTTAAGAGCACAACCATTGTTAACCCGCAATCGCTGATAAGGTGCGGCAGCTCTAATGGTAGCATCAAAGGCTAAATCTTCTATTTTCCCCTTACTTAGTTGGGCTCGCACATAGCGACCCTGCTTCAGGTCAGTTTTCGTAATGCTTCTTTTTCCACTGCCTCGCCTAATTTTGCGATCCTGTCCCCAGTCCAATTGAACTTTAAGCTGGGAAAAGTTCTTATCAGCCTCGGCTACCTGTTCTCCGGCTTCACCAGCATTGTTAGATTCGTGCGATTCATGTTTCTCTGTTTTATGAGCAGTATAATGCTCGGGCTCAATTTCGCTCTCGCTAGTAGTATCTTTTCTCTTGTTATCAGCAGGCAGTGCTGCTTGAGATACCTCCCGCTCCTCTTGCTCAGCTTGCCGGTTGTCCTCGCCAGTGGTATTAACTTCATTATTTTCGTTTGTGTTTTTTTCTGCTTCCGTTTGCTTTACTTCTTCCCCTGGAGCCTGACGCATCCGATGTGGCAAAACGTATTGCGCCGCTTCTTGCATATCCTGTGGCAAGATATAATCTCTCAAAGCCAAGGCAGCAATAGCCTTAGCACATTCCAATAGATAGATTTCTGCCCGATGTCCTGCACAAAAAGCTTGAGCGCACATCTTGGCGGCAAGCTGAATGAAAGCTTCGGAAACTACAACAGTTTTGAGCAAATCCTTAGCTCTATCAATTTGCTCTACCAATTTATTGGTTTCTTCTACCCATTTTGCACGATAGCCTTCAATATTTGCTGCAAAATTAAGCAATTCCCGCATAATTTGTACACGTTTTTCACAATCGAGCTCATTGTCTGCTTCCACATACAGGCCAAATCTATCTAAAACTTGACTCGTCAGCGACCCTTCTTCAGGGTTCATCGTACCGATCACTGTGTAATGGCAAAAGTGCTCAAAGCTAATTCCTTCACGCTCTATTCTGTTCACTCCCGCAGCTTTTACCTCCAAAATTGCTGTTAAGAGTTCCGTGCGCAACAAATTGATTTCATCAATATATAGAATATTTTGATCTGCCCGTGCTAAAACACCGGGAGCAAATTTGCGTTCACCTTTATTAACGGCGTGCTCGATATTGATACTGCCGAACAGCATATCTTCGGTGATACTCAGCGGCACTTCAACTATATTTTGCTCGCGGCATAATTCCCTAACCCCACGCACAAGCGTTGATTTAGCAGTACCCTTTTTACCACCAATTAAAACTCCGCCTGCACGTTGATTGACCAACGTAATTAGTAAAGCTTTTTTAACGCAATCTTGACCCACTATTGCCGCAAATGGAAAAAGTGCATCATTGTGCATCTAAAATTGCCTCTACTTTCGCCCAATCTAAGGCACCCTCTTCAAAAGGCCGACGACGCATTCTATGGGGCAAAACGAGTTTAGCAGCATTTTTAATATCTTCTAAGATAACTTCCGTCCGCCCTGCAAAAGCAGCCAAGGTTAACGCGGCTTTAATGACAGTAATATCTGCCCGATGACCGTCCACCCCTAGCTCAATAGCTGCTGTTGCCACCGCTGCCAGTAGCTGGTCACTAATACTAACTGTAGTAAGTATTTGGCGTGCTTGCATTATCCGTGCACTCAGTACCTCTTGTTCTGCAGCGTAGCTAGCAATAAATTTATCCGCATCTTCTTCATACGCAAGCCTTCGTTTAATCACCTCTACACGTTTTTCATGTTCATGTTCTCCTGTTACCACCACAGACAAACCAAAGCGATCCAATAATTGAGGACGAATATCTCCTTCCTCAGGGTTCATCGTACCAACTAAGACAAACTTAGCCGGATGAGAATAGGATATACCCTCCCGCTCCACTGTATTAATACCCATAGCCGCCGCGTCTAATAAAACATCAACCACGTGATCGTCCAAAAGATTAATCTCATCAACGTAAAGAATATTTCTATTGGCTTGTGCCAAAATTCCGGCTTCAAACTTTTTCTCACCATGTTTAATCGCGTGTTCAATATCCAAAGTGCCTACAACACGATCTTCAGTTGCACTCACCGGTAATTCTACGACTTTCATTTTGCCTACATTATTGGTGACAAGCGTACCATTTTGATATTTTTTGCTACAATTTTCACACAAAAGGTTAGGTTCTAGTGGATCACAATGAAACTTACAACCTTCAACGCTAAGTAGTGCCGGTAATAGTTCTGCTAATGCACGCACAGCTGTTGATTTGGCTGTCCCTTTTTCCCCCTTAATTAAAACGCCACCTAAACTAGGATTAATAACATTTAAAATTAAAGATAATTTCATATCCTCCTGACCCACAATGGCGGTAAAGGGATAAACTGCTATTCTTTTCATCTGCTGACTTCCTCCCTCTTAGTTAGTGCCACCGAAAATTCAATGTTGCAATTATGAGCAATAACAAACCGCTTCATATGCTCTTTCATTTATAATTATTAACGCTATGCTCCGCACTCTCTCCTTAAACAAATCTGAACTACTTGTAGTTCGGTTAGTACTCAAAGTCATAATAAAAGACCGAGTAACTATTTAAAATAATAAAATTGTTGAAACCAGCTTGTTATTTTAACCTTAGAGCGCATACCTCAAACCTACAGTGTAGGTTCTGCCCGAAGTCGCTTCACTAGCGTAGAATTCTTTGTTAAATAAATTTTGAATACTAAATTGTAAAGTAGCTTCTTTGGTAAGCTTGTAATTGCAATACGTGTTCATAATAAAGAAAGCATCTTCAGCTCCATATTCACCGGTAACACTATCAGCCGCTTGTCTTTCACTGACATACTGCGCATCTAAAGCGATATTCCATTTATCCTTTGTATAATTCACCCCTGCGTGAAGCAAATGTTTTGGAATATCATAATTAGTATAGGTAGCATTTTTAGAATTAGTTATCTCTCCACGCTGCCAAGCATAGTTGCCATATACTCCCCACGTTTTATCAAATTGGTGCTTTAAGTCAAATTCAACACCTTTTTTGTCCTCTGTCCCAGCATTTTCATAACGTTTAAATTCAGCATCCTTGCCACCTGGTTGATAATGAGTAATATATTCAACTTTATCTTTTGTTTTGGCTTGATAAATAGCAATGCCAAGTTTGGTTTTAATGCCTAAACTCTTTTTTAAACCAATTTCAATGGTATTAGAAGTTTCCGGATTAAGATCTGGGTTAGCACGAACTTTTCCCATTTCACCGCCACCATCACGATATACTTGATATAAAATTGGTGGATTAAAAGAATGTCCATAGGAAGCATAATAACTAGTATCTTTATTCGTCTTATATTCAAAAGCTAGTTTAGGGCTAAGTGCATTATAACTTCCTTCCCCATGGTTTCTGCTTGTCGTTTTATGAGAACCATTAGCATTTAAATAATATGAATAACCATCATATTTTTTATAATTATCAAAACGGATACCGGTATACATGGTAAGTTTATCCGACATTTTATAATCATCTTGCACAAATAAAGCCAAGCTTCTGCCTTTTCCACCGTGTTGCTCAAATGCTGGATAGCTAGAGGTAATAGTATTATGTTCCTTCCAATTATCAAGGTTATACCTCGTTTGCTCAAAAGACTCCAGTTTACCATTAAACCCCACCACCAGGGTGTGCTTGCCAATATTCTCCCACGCTTTTTGAAAATCAAGATTATATGCTTTACTTGGATAAAAAGAATTTGTTCCTTTCCCAGCCCAATTAACGCTATCAGCTGTGCTAGAAGGGCTACTATAGCCATCCTTTTTGGTATTGCCAAAGCCTATATTTAGCATGATTTTATTTTCATCGTCGTGATAATTCAAAGTATGTAAATCAGTTTCTCTTTTACCAACATAACCTAAAAAATTAGAAGGCTTTATCTTTATATATTGTCCATCTTGCGTTAAAAATGTTCCTGTAAAAACTTGATTACCATTTTGGTCATAAATATAACTAAAGGGGTTTTTATAGGAATAAGTATTATTGCTACGCATATAAGTGTATTTTAGCGCTTTATTTGCATCAAAATCATATTTTAAATTAAGGGAATAATTGTCATTGTCCCACTTTTTTTCGCCTCTGCCACCGACAATATAACTACCGTCGCCAAGTTTTGTTAAATTCGCATTACCACTAGCCGAACCTTTATTTTTACCATTGATGGAACGATAAAACCCTTTGTACCCATCAGAAGATTTCTTTTCATAACCTGCACCAACAGAAAGTTTTTTATTAACCTTACTATTAACATACAAAGATTTTTTCCAAGTATTATTACTTCCATACGATAATGCGGCTGCAACATTAAGTTTTTTACTGTTTTCCTTAGTTATAATACTCACAACAGCTCCGACTGCTTTACCACCATATAGTGAAGAGCCAGCTCCTTTTACTATTTCAATACGTTCAATGCTTTCAACAGGAATCATTTCCCAATTCATGGTTCCGTTCCACCCTGAATTCATAGGCTGTCCATCTAATAAAACCAAAATATCCTTACTACTAAAACCCCTAATAGCGATATCACCCTGTGCTATGGGGTTTTTATAAACACCAGTCACAGTTTGTAAAGCTTCTGTAATCGAAGTAACATTTTTTGCTGCAATGTCATTAGCAGTTATAACATCAACACTCGCCGGAATTTCTTTAATATTTTTCATTGTTCGGGTTGCTGTTACAACCATTTCATCAAGCGTGAATTGTGACATAACTTTATTTTCCGCAGCTAAAGCTAGGTCTGACGTTAATAATGAACCTGTAACCAAGAAACTAATTAATACCCCGAAGCTTGTCTTACCACTTACTTTTTTCACATTAACCACCCTTTCGACTATTTTACATAATCATCAAAATCCGCATAATAATTATTATTTAACCTTGCTACTCAACAGACAGCTTTGATAATAACCTATATAACTATGACACAGTCAAGCAAAATGCCCTTTAGTTAGGATAATTGGTTAAATAAACCAATCTCTTCCACTAAAGAGCATTGCAAAAGCTTTAACTTGTATACAAACTACCGACAAGTAAACTACTAATAAATAAAATGCTGATGCTCAACATTAGTTGACTAACTTTATGTTTCATAGTTGCCTCGCTGCCCACTTAATAGAAACTTTCTTTAAAGCGCATTCACTTGCGAAAGCTACTTTTTCCCCGGTACCATGCCAACGAGCGAAACAGCCACCACCGCAAAGTTTAAACTCCTTGCAACTTGTGCAAAAAATCATCGCTTCCTTAATTTTTGCCGCTATTTTTTGAGCTTTTTCCGGTTCAATGCCAGTTCGTACATTACCTAGATGAAACTGTGGATTGCCTATCAAGGAAGAACAACAATATATTTCCCCACTAGCATCAACAAAAGCAGCCTGACCATTCATGGCATAGCAATGCCCAAATGCTTCTACAGTTTGCATTGTTTTTAAGATGTTAACGCGTTCAATTTGGGAAAACTTGATACCAATTTTGGTTGCTGCCTTAAAACTAGCAGCTGAACTATAGGTGGCAGTTAAGGCTTCTTTAACGTCTTCGGCTCTCGGTGGCTTTAAACCCTTTCCCCGACCTTGCCCCCTTAACAAATCAAAGCCAATGCGTCTAATATTACCTAGATAATAGGCCATTTCTACAATACCCGGTAATTCTCGCACATTGTCGTCAGTAACGACACAAGTAATCCCGGCGGCAATACCATTTTTTTTCAGCACATTGAGCCCAGCGAGAGTAGCATAAGTAGCACCAGCTCCACTTTTTAGTTTGCGATTTTTGTCATTAACACTAGGTCTGCCATCCAAACTTACGCCGATAGCTACTTTGTTTGCATAAAAAAATTGAGCCATCTCTGTTGTCAGTAAAGAAGCATTAGTCTGAATTTGTAGCCGCGCCGGTATTTTTTCTTGTTGGAGATAGGCTACAATTTTTCGAATTAAATCATAAGCTAAGAGCGGCTCTCCGCCACTAAACTGTAGAGTAAAAGGCTCTCCACCCGCTCTAGCCAAGGCAATAGCTTGTATGGCCGTTGTTAAAGTCATTTTTTGTTTATTATGCTCTGCCGCATAGCAATAATTACAAGCATAATTGCACTCCCCGGTTAAACTTAAGACGAGCATTTTAAGCACTTGTTTAATCATCACTGCGTTCTTCCAATTCCCCCTCTATTGAGAGATAAAGTTTTTGCAAAGCTTTTTTAGTTTCCGGTTGTGCTTGCCACAGACCACGCTGTTCAGCCTCTAACAACACTTCTGCAATTCTTTGCAAGGCCCACGGATTTACTTTTTGCATCCACTCTTGTACTTGTGGTGCAAAAGCATATTTTTCGGCAAATTTCTCATACATCCAATCTTCCATCACCTCGCTAGTAGCATCCCATTGATAGCTATGAGCAACGTAGTTAGCCAGGTCGCTAGCACCTTTGTATCCATGTTGCATCATACCAGCTATAAACTTGGGATTAGTGGCTTCTCCGCGGAAAATGCGCTTGGTTTCTTCCTGTACACTACGCAAAATAACTTTGGAACGGTCAGTAGTATCGCCACAATAAGATTTTGGTGCAGAGCCTTTAATACTGCGCACCGCCGCAATCATACCCCCATGATAGGCGTTATAATCGTCAGAACTAAGCATATTGGTTTCTACATTATCTTCATTCTTTACTGTAATATCTAAGGAACCCATTCTTTTGCGAAAACGCTCCGGCAAGAACTTTCCACGAGTTTTACCACCGTAAGCATGTGCACCCCACCGGACATACACATCGGCGATATCGTCAATACTTTCCCAATTTTTAGCTTCTAGTAACGCCGCCACACCAGCACCATACACTCCTAGTTCATCACCAAAAATGCGGAAGCCTGCTTCTTGCCAAGCTTCTTGGACAGTTCTGCCCTCTTGAAGCAATTCTTTAGTATCGGTTAAAAAATGTTTCCGCACAAAGTTTTGTTCCGGGTTTTCCTCCTGTTTCGCAACCAATTGCACCGCTTGATCTAGCCACGTAATCGCTACTGGCATGCTATCTCGAAACAATCCACTAATTCTCGCAGTAACATCAATGCGAGGGCGACGTAATTCAGCTAGAGGTATTACTTCAATAGCCACTACCCTTTTACTACTTTTTTGCCAAACTGGTCTAACACCCAGCAAATACATGAACTCTGCCAAACACTGTCCGTGACTACGCATATTACTACCTGACCAGAGAACGATACCTACACTTTCTGGATAATGCCCTTCTTCAGCGATAAAGCGTTCTATTACTTGCTCAGCCAAAGCCTTTCCTAGCTCCCAGGCTGCTGGTGTAGGTAGGTTGCGAGAATCAACGCCATAAAAGTTTCTACCTGTAGGCAAAATATCGGCACCGCCACTGGTCGGTGCTCCCGAAGGTCCCGGCTCAACATATTCCCCATCTAAGGCACTCAACATATTGGTCATTTCCTCTACGGTTTTAGCTAAATTAGGTACGAGGTTCTGACAAATGTAAGTGCAAATACTAAGCAGCTTATTTTGTACTTCTGTTGTACAACCAGTCACATAGTTTAAAGTGGTAATACTGCTAAAATCCTTTCCATTAAAATTCTGTTTTTGAAGCAAACATATGATTTCCTTACATTCCTCCCAGATTTGATCTACCAACGCACCGTAGGTTTTACTACCATCGGCAAGGAGCGTACTACTATGCTCTACTAATTCGTAATAATCAAAACCATGACAGGAGGCCAAGGTTTGTGATAATGATGGTATCTTACCATTATCCATTCTTACTAAAGCTACTAAATATTCAAGCAGCATTTCTCCAGTAGGTGCTTGCCCCATAATATGTAAGCCTGACCTAATTTGCATATTTTTAATATCCGTTAAATAACCATGTAAGGCTTGTACATAATCCTCAAAATTTCTGAAGTTTTGCTCAGAAATTTCTTTTTCTAAATTAGCTGCTGTTGCCTTTATTCTAACTAAACCTACTAGTTTATCCAGATTTTCTGGTTGTGTGCTTTTAAAATGACTATATTCCTCTAATAATTGTTCTAGCTCTGCTAATTCATCGTACATACCAGAATGTGTCATAGGAGGCGTCAAGTGCCCAATAAGGCAGGCTGCTCCACGACGTTTAGCCTGAAGTCCTTCGCCGACAATTGTAATGATGTAAGGATAAATATTTGGTAAGTCACCTAAAGCTAAATCCGGATAACAAGTCACAGCTAAGCCGGCGTTTTTACCGGGCAACCATTCGAGTGATCCGTGTGTTCCCACATGAATAACCGCATCAGCACACCAAATATCTCTTAACCAATGGTAATACCCTAAATAATGGTGAGTAGGTGCACAAAAGGGTGAATGCAGAATCTTGCCGGGATCTTCGCCAAAACCCCTTGGTGGTTGCACTGTTACAAAAATATTGCCTTTCAGCGTTCCCGGTATTATTAGCTCTTGGCTATAGTTAAAAACCTCCCCTGGGGCGTCTCCCCAGTCTTTAATTAATTGCTGTTGATTGTCAAGTGGCATGTGGTAAAAAAAATTCTGATATTCTGCGCAGGTGAGTTTTTGTGCTCGCTCCAACTGCTTCGCGGAAAGATAATTACGATCATTAGTTGCATTGCTGGTTAATTCTTCGATAAAGGCTTGCCCATCTGCAGGGATATTTTCTACTGTATAACCATGTTTTTGCAATTCTGCCAAAACGAGTCTTATACTGGCAACGGAATCTAACCCTACGGCACTGCCAAGGTTAGAATTTTTTGCCGGATAATTATGAAAAATAATTGCTACTTTTTTTTCAGCATTGGCTTTTCTTCGCAAATTCGCCCATTTTTTCGCCTTGTTGCACAAACGTATTATTCTTTCCTTAATGGGTCGATAGGATAATTCCCCTACTTCATTACGTTCTTTGGCTGCTATAGGGACAGAGTGAATAGCACCATCAAATTCCGGCAAAGTCACACTAATTGAGATTTCCATGGCATTCATACCTTCAAGATTACGTTCCCATTCTTGGTATGCGGCAAGAATTGTATAAGCTTGTAAAAAAGGAAGCTTCCACTGTTTTAAATAAGCCAAGGTAAGAGAACGGGAAACAGTGAGAGAAAATTTGGTTGTATTAATAAAAACATCAATACACGGTACCATTTTTTCGCAAAAAAAAGCAGTAAAAACCTCAACTAAGGACGGCATTCCCAATTCCTTAGAGGGCATACCATTGCTAAAAACGCAAATAACATTAAGCCCTTGGGCTTCAGCTTCATTAATTAAAGCTCGTTGATATGTAAGGTCACCCCACACCCATTCATCACGATAAAATAAAATACCCACCGTTGGTTTTCCGTCTTGACAATAATCCTTACGGTATTTACTAATATTATCGTAAAATTTGGTTGCACGAGGATGGTAAATACCTGCCCACGGTAGGGGTTCTGGTGCTTCAACTTCCTTCTGCAGTTCTCCAAAGTAGCTGTCCAACCACAACCACACATTACAAAAATTTTTCATGCCACCATATAATAAATATGCTTGCAATCTGGTAGTGGCCGCTTCAGTAAAACCATATTGCTGGTGAATTTTTTCTGTATCTGCTAACATCATAAAATGTTTAATTTCCGTTTTTTTAAGAAACTCTGCTACTTTTTTAAGAAAGGGAGTATCCAAACCGCTACCCATCCATTTAAGAATAACAACATCTGCTTGTGCTAAAGTTTTTTGCCATTCTGCACCCCAAGGTGTCGCTTCAGTAATTTGTATACTTCTGCAGGCTGTGCTTAAAGTACCTTCTGCTTGCAACATACTTTGCGCTTTTAACATTAATAGATAGCGTCTTTCAATATTAGTGATAAATAAAACTTTGCTCACTCTTGCTCGCCTCTTTCGTTATTAAGTTCCTTCTTACCTTACCTTTAATGGGCAATTTCACTCAAATCCCAAATATGAAAACTATAAGAGCCTAGAATCTTACCCTCTGGCGTCAACGCCGGCGCCTCTATTCCTCCGGCAAAGTTACCATCTTGACTGAGTGCTACCGCTTGCAGAGGTCCTGCTGTGGTAAAATGTTGCAAACATTCTCCATCTATTAAACGTAGTAGCGTTAAACCATGCGCCGCTTGATAATTATGTGTTCGCACATTTCTACCTACAGCGCAGGCTACCAGATCTTGAGCAAAAGCAATTTCTTCTATAGTGCCTGCTGCTTTGTGGCGATATTTAAAATCACCCTCTACATTAAACATGAAAAGGCTATTATTACCAGGATGTTCCACCGGCGTAGGCAATTGCCAGTTTTCACGATTGAAAGTATTCACCGTAGAAAAAAGTACTCCTGTCGGCAAAACAAAAGCATCACGTCCGCCAGCGTTAATCCAAGCATCACCGACTTTTTGCGCACTAGAAATAATGCGTGTCCATAATAGTTTCCCCTCCCGGTTGAATAAAAATCCCCTGCCATCGCTGGTGCATCCGGCTAAATACTCACCAGTAGCAGAAAATTGGGGACTGCCACGCATAACTACTGTTTTAAAGGGAACAATCGCCGCCAAAAACTCCGAATGAAGAAGTGTACCAGTGGTTTTATTTAAAAAATATAAGGTATCGCGATATTTCATCTCCGGCGTAATTTCATAGGTGGAAGTCGAAACTACAACGCTCCCTGCTTTATCCGATACATCGCACCAAACAGCATAGGTATCCATTGGTTCATTTGGAGGAAATTGCCATAGAAGCGTTCCCTTTTTATCTACCGCACACACCTTGCCCACATTAGTACGATTACCTTTTTGATCCATTGAAAATCGATATGCGGTAAAAAATACATTATCGGCAGCATCAACACTCATATGTGCAACCGAAGGGTAAGAGCGCTGTGCCGGCTCTGCTCCTACAAATTGGTCAGTTGCTAGTTTCCAAAGTAAATCTCCGTTAGTAATATTCACGGCAAAAATTTGTCCTGTCGGGCTTTGTTCACCAACAAAAACAATCTTTTCGTCCTTACTTACACCCATGGACGTAAGTTTACCAATACCTAAAGACCGGCGCCACAGTTGTCTACCTCCCCGGTCAAAAGCCACTAACTCACCTTTGTCAGTACCTACTAGCCAAGAATTATTTCTCGCTACCGAGCGCACGATGCCCTTAGTGAAACCCATTCTGTCATAATTTTGTACCGGTATATCGCCCAAATAAACACTTACGGACTCACCTTGTTCTCTTGTATTAAACATCTGCCACGGCGTACGTTCCCCGGTTATCCACAATAAGGCTAACCAGGATAGGAACAGTAGCAAAAGTGCAATTTTACCTTTAATTTTCTTCATAAGTATGTTTTCGTCCAATCATAAAGCAATCTAAATTCACCAAAATAGTACCCATGTTCTGCTAGCAAATAAATTATTTTCCCCCCGACAATTACACCTACCAATAAAACTAAAATTAAACACAACAGACGTTCTCTAGTTGGCCACGCGTCGCCAGTTTTTTTATTGGCTAAAAAAAAGCCTCTGCTTACCACCGATAAAGCCAAAGTTTGTGCTCTGCGTAAACAGCGTGCAAGTAAAGGATTAGCCACATAGGGCAAATGTCTAACCACGCTACTTCTGCCAGTAGCACTATCAGAGCGCAAGCGAAGAGCTATAAGCACCTCACCAGTTTCTGCTGCCAATACCGGCAAAAAGCGGAGTGCTGTTACTAGCATAAAGGCCATCTGTGGCGATAACTTCCACGCTGTTAAAGCTCGTAAGAGCTGCCTGGGGTCTGACGTCCAGCAAACCAAAAGCCCTAAAGTGAGCATGATGGAAGAACGCAACCCCTGCACAGCACCATAAATAACACCTTCACGGTAAATAATGAGCCCCCCTGTCAACTTGCCTAAATAAGGAAAGTCCGGTGCTAGTAGTACCACCAGCGGTGTACGCGGGTTCTGCGCAAAAAACAAAGCTTGGCTGACCATTGAGCCCCACAAACCGAGCATGATGAGCACTGCTAGAACTTGCCATTTATACACAGATGTTTGTGCCACTAAATGCAAGCCTAAAGCCACAGAAAAAAGCAGAAAAAGCGAACGCGGATTATCAATCGTAACCGTCAACAAGGCAAAAGCAAAGAGCACACACAGCTTCGTCCTACCATTAATATTTTGAGCAAAAGGTGCTGCATCACAGCCTTCCCACAACTGCCTCATCGACATAATGCTTCACCTCCTGTATAGTCGTGCAAGTTCCGATGCCTAAAGTTGTACTGAGATTTAACATCGGTGGATTAACTAGTCCCACCTTCTGTAATAAAACTTGATTACCCAAAATAGTAAGGGGTGTACCGCTCGCCACAATGTGGCCCTCATACATTAACAACACCCGATCAGCGAGTTCAGTTGCCAGTTCCACATCATGCGTGCACAAAAGGACACTGCCACCTTGTTGTGCAAATTCTGTAACAAGTTGCCTAATATCCAACAAACTTTGTTGGTCCTGTCCTGTCGTAGGTTCGTCTAGCAAAATAATTTCTGGTTTGCGTGCTAGTAAACTAGCTAGTACCACTCTTAATCTTTGACCCTTGCTAAGGGCTAAGGGAAAATCACCTTTTTTATCATATAAATCTAGCTTTTTAAGCAAAATATCTGCTTCACTAGCAGTAATACGCTGATTTTTCCACAACACTTCTTCTTGTACTGTATCCGCAAGGAGCATCAAATCTGGATCTTGACGCAAAAAAGCCAACCGCTGGGCATTGGCTGCCACCTCGCCACCCCAAAGCTGCAGTTCGCCAGTACTCGGTGCTGTTAACCCCGCAATCAAATTAAGCAAGGTGCTTTTACCGGCACCGTTATAGCCCATTAAAACGACGATTTCACCTCGTTGTAAGTGTAAATTTATCCCTTGCAAAACATTTTTTTTACTCCCAGGATAAGCGAAAGAAACATTTACGCCCGTTAACACCGGCTCCCTCTCAAAAACCTGTATTGCTAGTTTCTTACCGGTATAGCCATGTAAACAACAGTGAGTTTTAATTTGTTCTACCACTGCTGTCGTTGCCATCTCTAAGTGCGGTAGTTTAAGAGTTCTACACAATTTCACATTTTGTGGTTCTCTTAAGCCATAATCTTCTTTTGTTCCAATAGCCGCCCACGCTGCGTTAATATCACCATCAAAAATTATGCTCCCTTTATTCATTACGACTAAGCGTGGAAAATATTGTGCTAATTCATGTACACGATGTTCAACCACAATAATTGTGATACCGGCCTCTACATTTAATTGTTGCAATAAGTGCAAAAACTCTACCACACTACTGGAGTTCATTTGACTCACCGGTTCATCAAGAATTAAAATACGCGGTTTACTGACTAAAACTGAAGCGAGCGCCAACCTTTGCCGCTGTCCACCGGAGAGAGCATGGATGCCTCGCTTCTCTAAACCCGCTAAGCCAACTTGCGCCAAAGTCTTGTGTACCGCCACTCGAATAACATCAGCTGCCATGCCCTGATTCTCTAAAATAAACGCAACCTCATCTTCTACCGTCATGGCAAAAAGCTGATCGTCAGGCGATTGGTAAACTGTTCCCACCATTAAGCCCAACTTTTCCGGTCTTAACGTGGCAATATCAGTAGCGTCAATACTAACTTGCCCCTTAAAATCTCCTTTACTACTAGCCGCCAATAAACCATTAATTACCTTAATTAAAGTGGATTTACCACAACCTGTACGACCAGCAATTAAAACCATTTCTCCGGACTGAATTGTTAAATTAATATTGTGTAGTGTACCCTGTTTTCTGCCAGCATACCGATAGGAAACAGCTTTAATTTTCAACATTATTATTCACCTATTATCTGCTCTAATTTAGCGCCAACCTTATAGCCCATAAAGCTGCCAATGCTACTATAAATTAAACCATTGACTAACATGTATAATGCCAAATACCAATCAGCATAATATAATCTATAGAAAAACATCATTTGTTCCAGATTAATTAGCGTAATAAAAGCATCAGCTATACCCAACAAGAGTGCCACCAAAAACATATACCGCTTAGTTAACTGTTGCTTGCGATAAAATCCACAACCTATTAAAACTACTTCTAGCACTACAATATATACTGCATAGCTAAGTATGCCCAGTGGTGTAAAACGACCAAACATGATGCCTGACAAAAGCCATTTCAAAAGGAAAAATAAAGCTGCAACACCAGGTTTACGATATAAAATCAATAAAGCCAGAAGTAGTAAATACAAGAGCGTACCACTTAATAACCCTGTCAGCAAGCTGGAAAAAGGTCCTAAAAAAACTTTTAAAAAATCGCCTACGATGGTAGTTGGTAAAACGACACTACCAAAGGCAATTGCTGCAAACAGTGCTACGGTGATCGCCCCTTTGGCTCCAATGTTACTAATAGTTTGTTTTATTTTCCTCATCCCTCCTATAAGTACTAGCAAGCACAGTACCGAAAAGGCAAGGGAAAAAATACCAATGCTACGTTTTTTAGCGATGGTAATAGGTAATGCCTGTGTTTGTTCCTCGCCATTACCGCTCACCGTCAGTCGCAAATTATAATCACCGGCGAGGAGTTTTTCAGTATCAATATATAAAGGTAAAATAAAGCTTTGGTTCTTCATCCCGGCTAACGCGATTAAAGCAGTAGTAGCATTAGCCGATTCGCTATTTTCTGACCAGTTTTGCGACTCATTCTCTTCTGTTTGCCCAGCAGGACGCAATCCCGCCACTACAGTACCCGTTATTTTATCCACTAATACTGCCTTAAATTTAAGTAACTTGACGTCCTTTTGTGGATTAGCTAGTTCCAGTAGCAAATGTGTTGCCGGATGGTTATGCACAACTGCCCAGTTAGTAGCGCCCTCACCAGTTAAGCGGTTGCGCAAGTTTTCAAATTCAATAGCTCGAACGTACACACAGCCCTCTTGGACTTTGGCATCACGTTGTCCTCGTTCGTCAACTGGTAGAACTACTTTATTAATATACCAGCCAAAGTTTTTAGCTTCCCCGCCGGTTGCTAGTGGCACTAGAGGTACCATACCGCTCTCCACTAGAAACGGTAGCGTCTTTGCAATTTTTTCGTCCCCTATATCAACACTAATCTGCAAACTCTTGTTTGCTGCGTCCATTAATTCCTGCGTTGCTTTAAAAGCAAGCATCCCAAATTTTTGACAATAATTAGCCTCCAGCCTAAGAACGGTAGTCAAGATAAAATCACCGTTCTTACCTGTTTGCAAGGTCCAATTACTTTCCAAATTAACTGGTTGTAATCCTCGCGGCGCGTTCACTGTAATAACAGCATTTTGGCTCACCACATTATTTACGCTTTCCAAGTTAAAAAATAACTGATTAGTACTTCCCACAACCAGCTTCTGCTCCAATCTCCGCTCAATATTGTGAGGAAAAACAGCCTCTAGCCTAACCGTCCCGGCGGCAAAAGCTGTACCACAAAATTGCATAAAAAACAGCATTAGCACCACAATTTTTATCATAAGTATTAATCCTTGCCTTTTTAAATTTATTCTTCTCTTTTTTTAGCAACAAACCAATACGCTAAACACATAAATAAAATAAAATAAAACCCCATTAATAGCGGCCACTGCCAGTCCACTGGTTGCGCATTACTCACCGCTCTTAAAGCATTGCTAGCTGGGGTAAGCGGTAGCACCGTCAAAAAATACTTAATCGCTACCGGAAACCCCTCGTTTTTAAAAAATGTACCACAAAGAAAAGACATTGGCACCAAAAAATATGTACTAAAATTGGCCATATCTTCATGAGTAGACATCGCCATTGCTGCCACTATGGCTAAGGCTGCAAAAACTCCGCAATTTAAAATTAGTAGTGGTAGAAACCACCCACTAATACAGACCTGCACACCTAAAGCATAAGCAATCAAGAGAATAATAGCGGTGGAAATCAAGCCGCGCACTATACCAGACAGAACCTTGCCCCAAATAAAAGCCCAAGAGGAGATTGGTGAAATCACATAAGTTTCTAAAGTATGATGATAGAGCCTCGCCATATTCAAAGGATTAGCGACAGTACTAAAAGCTATATTCATGGAATTCATTGCAAGCATGCCGGGAATAATAAAGTTTAAATAAGAACCGCCGTCCACAGAAATATTGCGTCCT
Organism: Acidaminococcaceae bacterium; assembly: GCA_036659415.1. Taxonomy (GTDB): domain Bacteria; phylum Bacillota; class Negativicutes; order Acidaminococcales; family Acidaminococcaceae; genus JAVXCQ01. Next base: position 10,309 of record JAVXCQ010000014.1, on the reverse strand, counting down.
AAGCCCAAACCAAAGGCCAAAATATAAAGAAAGGGCGTAATCATTCTCGACAACATAAATTTTACTAAAGTTCTTTTTAGCACTAGCCAATCTCGCCAAAATACCGTCAAAATATCATAAAAAAAATTATTCATTCACTCTCCTCCCTGTAAGTTCAATAAAGACGTCTTCTAAATTGGCATTACGAATGGTTGCCGCACCCTTTAACGTACCGGCAAAAGCCGTTGCTTTTTCTCGCGAGCTAAAAATTTTACTGACTGTATGTTCTTCCGCCAACCACTCCACCACTACTTCGCCAACTTTTTTTCTTAAATCCTGTGGTGTATCCAAAGCAATAATCCGCCCTTGTTCCATAATTGCTACCCGCTTGCACAGTTGCTCTGCCTCTTCAATATAATGCGTAGTCAAAAGCACGGTCATACCGGATTGATTCATTACCCGAATTAAATCCCATATTTTTCTCCGTACTTGAGGGTCAAGCCCCACAGTAGGTTCGTCAAGAAACAATACTTGCGGTTGATGAATTAGTGCGCAACCAATCATTAATCGTCTTTTCATTCCGCCGGAATAAGTGCGACAAAGCTCATCTGCTCTGGATGCCAGCTCAATAAAAGCTAATACTTCGTCCACTTTGTACTTTCTCTCCTCGGCATCTCGTAAATGGTGCATTTTCGCTTGTAAAATTAGGTTTTCTCTACCAGTTAAATCTAAATCTAAATTTAAATGTTGGGGCACAACGCCAATCAGTTTTTTTACTGTAGCGGCATGTGTGTAAATATCTAAGCCATTAATTTGAGCGTTACCAGCAGTAAGTTTTGCCAATAGCGTCAAAATTCTTACGATCGTCGTTTTGCCGGCTCCGTTTGGTCCCAGGAGTCCAAATATTTCTCCCGCTTTAATTTCCAAAGAAAGCTTGTCAACCGCTATTCGGTTTCCAAATTTTTTAGTTAAGTTGTTGATTTTAATCATCAGCAGTACTCCTCAATTTCTAAAGTGATAACTTAACACACTAAAATAATTTTTAGTTTTACCTTGTATCGTACAAAATTTAAGGCTACTATTACTAAACTCATTCCTTTTATTGATATTAGTTCCTATTTAACTTCATTGTTCAATATGATATACTATGAAGTAATTACACAGTCAAGGAGGCTCTATGGAAAATTTAAAAACCATATACTTTACGCCTGGTGAACTGGCAAGATACGTCGGTATTTCCAAAGCACTATTGTTATACTATGATCGCGAAAATATTTTTAAGCCTGTAACGACTGATGAAAACGGCTATCGTTATTATTTAGCTGAACAATTTTTTGAACTACAAATAGTTACCAATTTACGCAAATTAGGCCTACCGCTACCGGAAATTAAGGCTTATTTAGCTAATAAAAATTTAAAAGAATTGGAAAATCTTTTAACTGTACAGAATAAAGAACTAGACCGCGACATTAAACTTTTGCAAAGCAAAAAAAGAAGTTTACAAAAATTCGCTCAAGAACTAACCAACGTCCATGATGTTGTTTTGGAAACACCCACTGTTGTTGCCCTCCCTAAACAATTTATTGAAATTAGTGAAAGCTTTCTCTTAACGGCCATCAAAAAATCCAATATGGATATTTTCATCAAACAACAAGTCAAGTTCAAGGCTCACCCCTATCACGTTGATCCAGCTTTTGGCATGCTCATTACTCACAATAATTTTCTTGGTAGCGCACCCCTAAGCAACTGCAGACTCTTTCGCAAATTATCAGATCACAAGCACCTGCCTACAGAATATACAACTAAACCAGCTGGCAACTATCTGACTATCTACCTGCAAGGGACAAAGCTAGACATGACTAAACGTTGCATTCCCCTATTTAAAGCTTATCTGACAGCACACGAACTAAAGCCTAGCGGCGACCTCTTTGTTTATCCTCTCACTAATTTTTGGACCTGCAAAAAACGTTCCGACTATATTTTTCAATTTCAAATTCTAGTTGAAGCTAATTAGTGACTAAATTACTTGCTAGCTAATAACTTAAAAAGTAGCACTAAAACATTAATGTTTTAGTGCTACTTTTTAATTACCGCTTTAGTAATCATCTGCCATCCCAGAGTAAAAGCTCTGCCATCAACTTAATAATTCTTTGCAAATGATTGCTTCTATTTCTTGTTGCCGAGCGACCCTGTGAGCATCTTTTTCAACTGTGCTATCAATGTTTCTGTCTGCTTTGTTTAAGTTGAAGGTTTAAACAAAAAACTCTACTCCTTGGAGTCCTAACTCGCTAACAAATTCACCTAAAGAATGTTTTCCTGCTACTAACTCTTGTTCGAAGTCAGGCAACGGACAATAATTAAACACTTCTTGCATGACCTTGCTCCTTTTGCCTCCTGCGAATTATTAATAGCTAGTAATTTGCTCCTCTGTTGGAGCAACTTATGATGGAGCAGAACTATAAATGCACTTATCTTAGCTCAAAGGTTATGGGGATTTCCGTATAACAACGAATAGCCTTACCATAGTGGTTTTGGGCAGGCTGAAAAAGCCACTGTTCCGCGGCATCAACGGCTGCCTGATCGAGGGCTTCATCACCAGCAGACGCAACAATATCTACATTTTCTACGCTTCCATCTGTACCAATCAAAAGTCTAATTCTAGTAGTTCCTTCAATATTACGATTGCGAGCTACTCTTGGATAAACAGGCTCCTTATGCTTAATTAATCGTGGTGGCACGGCTGGCACATTAGCGCTCTCTTTGTCGCCTGTACCGTCGCCTACACCTTTACCCTCGCCACTACTTTGTCCATAACCTTGCCCTGCACTTTGCCCGGTATTTGTTCCAACACTACTAGTCGTATTGTTGGCTGCCTGAGGATAGTTTTCTTCCTTTACGATTTTTTCTGTTGCTTCAGTTAGCAGCTCCTCTGTTGGCGTTGGAATTTGTGGTGCACTTACGCTCTTTTGATGGTCAATATTAGCCTGTTTTTCTCTCCCCCCTACATGACCACCGCTAGCTTCAAAGACCGCTACTTCAATTACAGAAGAGGATTTTTTAGGAATAAAACATAACCCGAAAATAGCCAAGACAACGCCCGCTAAGATGTGTACTGCTATAGAAATAGCGAACCCTCTTTTAAATCTATCTCGCATCGTCATTGGGCATCACCGGTATCTGTTGCCATACCAAATCTTGTTACTCCCGCCCCTTTTAATTGGTCTAGTACCGTAATAACTTTGCCATAGTCTACTGCCTGATCGGCTCTAATAACTACCGCAAAATCAGGATTATTTTTATGTTCTAAGCCAGCCTGCACTACCAAGCTATTAAGTTCAACTTGTTTATCACCTAAAAAAATCTTACCATCAGCCTTAATAGCGATGACAAAGGTGGTCTTACTCTGTGTCACAGCATTTTGCGCCACTGGTATTTTGATAGGAATCGTTTTTACTTCGCTCATATACATCGAACTCAAAATAAAAAACACTAATAGCAAGAAAATCATATCAATCATAGGACTTAACTGCATCTCAGGAGTTTTGCCTGATTGTCTTTTTCTCAGTTTAATCATATGCTTACTTCTCCTTTTTTAGCAGTCAAGAATCCAAATGCTTGGCAATAGCTTCAAGCAAGGTGTTACTAATTTCTTCAATATCAAGCGTAGCACGTTTTAATCTTTGAGAAAAATAAGTATGTAAACAAATAGCAATGATTGAAATACACAGACCAAAGACCGTAGTAATCAATGCTTCACCAATACCAGCTGTAACAGACATTGGATTATCCGCTCTTTCATTCAACGCATTAAAAGAAGCAATCATGCCTGTGATAGTTCCTAACAAGCCCAAAATCGGTGCTAAGCTAACGATAACTCCAAGGTAAGACAAGTTCGCATCGAATTTATCCAAAGCCCGTTCTGCCCTAGTGGAAACGAAGGCTTCTAATCTTTCAAAACGATCATGACGTGCCATAACAATCGTCGCAATTTTAGCCGCCTGGCCTTCCGTATTATCTGCTAATTTTTTAGCATTAGTCCAATCATCCTGTTCAATATATTTGCAAAACTTGTCTGTAAATTCTTCTCCGGAATCTGCTTTTTTAAAAAACAAATACCGTTCAACGGCGATAGCCACCATGAGAATTGAACACAACAAAAGCGGGTACATAATTATACCGCCTTTGAAAAAATAATCCACGACCGTCATTAAAGAATTCATTTTATCCTCCTCATTTTAAAGCAGTTACTGAATAAAATTAAATTGGAAAAAAGAAAAGCTAACTTTAAGTCAGCTTTTCTTTTTTGGGGGAATTTACCATTAAAAATCTTTAGTTAAATAATGGCAAAAAAACATACCGTCTTTCCGAAGAAAGACGGTAGAAGGCAAAAAGAAAATAATCAATACTTTCGTTTAGCTCAACCCGTCACTCGCGGGAATATCTATGTTGCCCTATGGATAGTTCTTCTGGCTCTGGTTCAGCTTTTTCCCCGTTTGTTTAAACCTAAATTTGCTGACAAACGTGAAAAGCATTTACCATTACAGCGGCGGGACCGCATCGGATTTTAACCGATTTACTCTTAAGCTTCCTTGCGGAAGCATCCATAGTTTTTTATATTTTTTATAACAATTGCACACTCTAATAACTTAGTAAGTAGTTCCTTGAGCTTCAGCGGCAACAGCATGTTGCACATAAATATTTTGTATTGCCACATTACGACCAATGCCACCCATGTGGCTGATGGTTTTAACGCCCATAGCTTCAATTAAGGTTTTCCAAGAATCTTCTTCTGAGCCATACATATCATTGTGTGCATGATCACCTGCAACAATCATAAGTGGGAACATATGCACAGTTTTATAACCACGTGCTTTAACTAGTTCCAAAACAGCATGCACATTAGGAGAATCCACTTCTTCTACCACACCGACAACTACCGGCAAACCAATATCATCAAAACATTTTTGCAAAATATTATAAGTGCGGCCAAAAGACTTATTATTATTACGTGGAGAACCATGCCCCATTAGTACAATGCCTTCACCTTTTTTTAATATAGGAAATTGCGTTGCTACAGCAGAAGCCGCAATTGCAAAATCTTCATCATTAGTCATCAGTGGATTACCAACAATCACGCGATCAAATTGTTTTTGGAATTTTTTAACTGTTGGCATTACTTTGATTTCAAATTCTTCACCATGCAAAAGATGTGTCGGTTGAATAAGAATATCCTTATAGCCATCTTTTTTTAATTGTTCTAAAACATTTGGTAAATCTTGAACTTTAATGCCTTTGTTTTTTTCTAAGCGTTCCATAACAATATAAGAAGTGAACGCCCGATAGAAATCACGGTTAGGGAAAGCGGCCTTGAGCGCATTCTCAATTCCACCAATATCATTAGTGCGAGCCTCATCAAAGGTCGTCCCAAAGCTAACGGCTACAATAGCTTTATCCTTTTTAGGTGCAGCACTTACCATTGCTGTTCCAAACACGCATAAACACAGGGAGGCTAACAAAAACACTTTAAAAAATTCTTTCATTAAAATACCCCTTTTCCTAAAATTTATTTATTCTTTGAACATAATATGAATGATACCCTATACAACTGTTACACAGTCAAGAGAAATTTTTATTTTATTTTGCTCTTTATTTCTCGTGAGCGTAGTTAATAGCACGCATCATTCAATCTACTTGTACATTTTAGTATATTTTTATGAGCTTCGTCAAAGTTTAATTAAATATTTTGTACTCTTTCTTCGTTTTTAATACCTAGTCTACGTAGGACTCTAAAAGCGCCCTCATTAGTTTTAGTTTGCTATTATCATTCACGACTTGGGTGTAACTTGAATACTAATTTCTGTCATGAAATCTTTCTTTTCTTTAACCACAAAAATATCAAACAACAAGTATTCGTAAGCATCAGAACAAATACTATAACCAGCATTTCTAATATAATGTAAAAGCTTTTCATAGGATTTACCAATTGTTTCATAAGAACCATGATGATACATGGTAGCATAGCTACCTGCCGGAATTTGTTTGAAACTCGCAAGTCGCAGATTTTTATTAATAATAATAAACGTTTTTTTATTACGAACAAATTGACCGCTTACCAAGTCTGTTAAAGCTACTGTTGTCCCCATAATATAATCTGCCAAATACTCTTTTTGCTCTACATAATAGAGTAATTGTTTAAGACTTAAATCTACTTCCGCAACACCATGTGGTGGTGCTACCGGATATTGAATACTGTTTTGCATTTTTCGTTTTTTGATGAATGGTTCCTTAATAAGATTACACTCTTTATATTCTTCATAAACCGCTAGCGTATTTTCAATTTTTTGCTTCACTGCTTTAAGACTTTTCATCCTTGCTTCCGTTTCCGCTAAACGTTGTTCAAAAAAAGCGAGACTTTTGTCTAAAGTACGTTCTGTCAGATAAGTTTTAATTGCTTCTAACGGTACATTAAGCGTTTTAAGAAAAAGAATAATATCCAAAACAGCAAATTCTTCCAAGGAATAATAGCGATAGCCATTGTCTTGGTTGATTGTTGCCGGTTTTAAAAGGCCTATTTTATCGTAAAAAATCAAAGACTGTTTAGATATATGATGAATTTTTGCTGTTTCTCCAATGCTAAATATTGTTCTCATTACTATCTTTACTCCTCACTTGACATTATACTTAGTATATCCTTTATTATAGTATATGCAAGGTATAGTTACAAGCAAGGGAGGTCTTTGCCATGCATCTAGAGTATGACAAAAAACAATCGCTTTTTACTTTTTTCAAATTTATTTTACCCTCAATTTTCAGCATGGTTTTCATTTCTTTTTATTCGGCGGTAGATAGCTATTATATTGCTCAATACGTATCTACAGACGCTATGGCCGCGGTAAACATTGTCCTACCCTTTACTAATTTAGTTTGGGGACTGGCCGTAATGCTAGCCGCAGGTTCCAGTGCATTAATCGGTATAAAACTAGGTGAAGGCAAGCGTGAGGAAGCCGATCAAGGCTTTTCGTTAATCTTTCTTTTTCTTTTAGCTCTCAGCACTATTGTGGCTGTGCTCGCCCTTTTAAATATAGATAGTATTATCTATTTTATGGGTGCCACTGACCTGCTCTATACAAATGCTAAGAACTATCTTTTCTTTATTATTGCTGCGACGCCCATCTTAGTAGCCAAACTTTTCTTAGAATATTATATTAGGCTTGATGGTCATCCAGCCTTCGCCTTATTCATTTCCTTTATTGGGTTAATCCTCAATATCATCTTTAATCACTATACAATCGTGGTCATGGGGCTTGGCGTCGTGGGGGCTAGTTTCTCCACAGTAGCTTCCATTACGGCCTCCACCTTATTGGGTGTCATGTACTTTTTATTTTACTCTCGTGCGCTCCATTTTACCGCCCCACAATGGGATACAGGCTTTGTCCTTCACTCTTTAACTAACGGGTCCAGTGAAATGCTAACAGAAATTTCTTCCGGTATTGTCGGTATTCTTTTTAATATAACTATTCTCCGTTATGCAGGGGAAAATGGTGTGGCAGCTATGGCCGTAGTTATTAACATTTTTTACTTCTTAGTCAGTATCTACCTAGGGATTGCCGTCGGTGCCCAACCACTCATTAGCTATAATTATGGTGCCCAAAATAAATTGCAATTACAACAAATTCTCGTCTATTGCCGTTGGTCAATTATTTTTAGCTCCGTGGTCGTTTTTCTTTTAGCGCAAGGTTTCGGTAGTAACATCATCCATTGGTATCTCGGGGATAATCCTACTGTAGTGCAATTAGCGATTGACGGCTTCCGACTCTTTGCTTTTTGCTTCCTATTTCTAGGTGTCAACGTCTTCATGTCCGGGCTCTATACCGCTATTGGTAATGGCAAGGTTTCAGCGTTAATTTCCTTAGCACGCTCATTAATTTTTGTGGTCATTGCCTTAGTTGTTTTGCCAAAAATCTTTGGTTTGCCGGGCGTGTGGTGGACAATACCAGTAGCAGAAGCCATTACTATGGTCATGTCGCTTTCCTTCTACTATTTATTCGTTAAAACTCATCTCAACAAAACTTCCTTGCTTTCTTAAAAATAAAAGTGACTAGTTTTCAATAGGTTTGCAAGCCTATCGAACGCTAGTCACTTTTTTAATGCTAATTATTGATTAAGTAAAACTGCCTTGCGAGAAAGATTAATTCTGCCTTTTTGATCTACTTCTACTACTTTAACGACAATTTCATCGCCAACAGAAACAACGTCTTCCACCTTTTCCACCCGTTCCGTGGAAAGTTGGGAAATATGCACTAAACCTTCTTTGCCCGGTAGAATCTCTACGAAAGCGCCAAAGTTCATAAGACGTGTTACTTTACCGGTATACGTTTTGCCAATTTCAGCAACAGCTACCAAACCTTTGATAATAGCAATGGCCTTATCAGCACATTCGCTGTTCACAGCTGCTACATAAACTGTCCCGCTATCATCAACATCAATTTTAGCGCCGGTTTCTTCTACGATTTTCTTGATCATCTTGCCACCAGGTCCAATGATATCGCGAATTTTATCCGGATTGATTTTAATGGTAGTAATTTTAGGTGCCCATGGGGACAACTCTTTATTTGGTTCAGCAATACATTCTAACATTTTACCTAGGATAAAGGCTCTACCCTGCTTAGCCTGTGCCAAAGCTTTGGTAAAGATTTCTTTATTGATGCCGTCAATTTTAATATCCATTTGGATAGCAGTAATACCTTTTTCAGTACCAGCCACTTTAAAGTCCATATCACCCAAGGCATCTTCTAAGCCTTGAATATCAGTCAATATAGCAAAATCATCACCATCTTTGACTAAGCCCATGGCTACACCTGATACAGGAGCTTTAATAGGAACACCTGCATTCATTAAGGACAAGGTGCTACCACAAACACTACCCATAGAAGAGGACCCATTGGATTCCAAAACTTCGGAAACAAGACGAATGGTATATGGGAATTCTTCTTCTGAAGGAATTACCGGCAAAAGTGCTCTTTCAGCCAAAGCACCATGACCAATTTCACGACGGCCTGGAGAACGCATTGGTTTAGTTTCACCAACACTGTAAGGCGGGAAATTGTAATGATGGATATAACGTTTAGTGCTATCTGCGCCTAATCCGTCCAAAATTTGTGCTTCGCGAAGTGGAGCTAACGCTAAAATATTCAGAATTTGAGTTTGTCCACGCGTGAAAAGTGCACTACCATGAGGACGAGCAAGTAAGCCTACTTCACAGGTTACTTGACGTACTTCATCTAATTGCCGACCATCAGGGCGAACTTTATCAACAGAAATTGTGCGGCGGACAATTTTTTTCACTAATTTCTGCGTAATATAGGCAACATCAACAGCATTATCCGGATATTTTTCCATAAATGCTGTAGCAATTTCTTTTTTCACTCTTGCTACATTTTCTTCGCGTTCTAATTTATTGGCATCCATTAAAGCGGCTTTAAGCTTTTCAGCGCCAAAGTCTTCAATTTCACTCACAAGTTCTGCAGGTGGCACATAAACAGGAACTTCCATTTTTTCTTTGCCAATTTCTGCTTGGATTTTTTCTTGGAATTCAACAAGTTCTTTAATAACACCATGTGCAAACCAAATTGCATCTAGCATTTTCTCTTCAGAAATTTCTTTAGCACCAGCTTCTACCATTAAGATAGCATCTTTAGTACCGGCTACAGCTAAGTTTAATTCACTAACTTTGGCTTGTTCCACAGTGGGGCAAATGATGAATTCATCATCAATCAATCCTACGCGCACACCCGCAATCGGGCCTTCAAAAGGAATATCAGAAATAGAAAGTGCACAAGAAGCACCAATCATAGCTGGCATATCCGGAGCATTGTCAGGGTCAACAGATACAACTGTTGCCACGATTTGCACATCATTATGATAACCATCAGGGAACATTGGACGGATAGGACGGTCAATCAGTCTGCTGGTTAAGATCGCCGTTTCTGCGGGACGTCCTTCTCTTTTAATAAAGCCACCAGGAATTTTACCTGCGGCGTACATTTTTTCTTCAAAATCTACAGTCAGTGGAAAGAAGTCTACTCCTTCTCTTGGGGTTTTAGTACCGGTAACAGCCACAACAACTGCTGTATCACCATACTTAATCAATACTGAACCATTAGCTTGTTTTGCGATTTTACCTGCTTCAATTGTCAGGGTTCTACCGCCAAGCTGCATGCTATAACTATGCATCTTATAGCTACCTCCTCTTATTTTCTCTACATTTTATGTTACCTGTTTTACATTCTACATTAAAGTAAAATATCCTCTATTTTACTTTAAAATAAAA
>JAVXCQ010000013.1:0-62396 GCA_036659415.1 Acidaminococcaceae bacterium | reverse complement strand
ACAACACGCCACCAAATGTGGGTATATAGCTACTGCGGAAATCTTAGATCAAGAAATGGCTGCTCGTGTCACCTTGCACCAAGCCAGACGTACTTCTAAGCGTTGGGTCAATTATGAAGCTCCCTACCACGCAGAAACAACTTTTGTTGAAGCAGGCATAGCTACTGACGGTATTTTATTTGATTGTCTTACTTTATATATTAGTAATTTAATGTATGGTTCAAATGCACCGGCTACATTTGCTGAAAAATGCAGCTACGTTAAAGCAGAAATAGATAAAATTATAGTTGCTGCTAGGGCGACCAATAAACTAGTAGTCATGGTAACCAACGATGTGGGCGGTGGGATTGTACCGGATAACGCTATGGCCAGAGAATACAGGGACATAGCTGGCTGGGTTAATCAGCAAGTTGGTGATGCGGCGGATCAAGTGTATTATGTTTTAGCCGGGCAAGCTGTAGATATCAAAAAATTAGCCTTCAAATTGGAGAAATAACTTCTAAAGGAGATTTTGCATGCAAAGTTTAGAAAACCTACAAATTCCCGTCTTATCTGCTAGCACACGACAAGCTGTGCAAGCAGATTGGGAAGCAATGGATAAACCGCTACAAAGTTTGGGCAATTTAGAAATCATGGTAGAAAAATATGCGGCGATGACCGCAGCTCCCATACCTAAACATTTAAAAACAGCTATGCTACTTATGTGCGGCGATCATGGTATTGCTAAATATGGGGTTAGTGCCTACCCACCAGAAGTAACTATTCAAATGATTAATGGTTATATGAGAGAAACAGCTGGGGCCAATGTTATGGCTCGCCATGCGCAGGCTGATGTTTTTGTGGTGGACGTAGGAGTTAATGCCGATTTAAGCCATCTAAAAAAAGTACGTAATCTCAAGGTTGCTTGGGGCACAGCAGATTTTACGCAAGGACCAGCAATGACAAAACAGCAGGCAAAACAAGCTTTTAGAGCTGGCATGTTAGTGGCTGATGAATGTATCGACCAAGGGTATAATTTGCTGGCTACCGCTGAAATGGGTATCGGCAATACTACTGCTACCGCTGCTTTAGCTTCTGCTTTTCTTGGTTTACCACCAGAATTAACTGTAGGACGAGGGACGGGCATTAATGATGAACGAATGCGCATTAAACGGCAAGTGGTGATAGATGGCTTAGCTATTAATAGGCCTTTAGCAACTGATGCTTGGGATGTTTTGTGTAAAGTTGGCGGATATGACCACGCTGGTTTAGCAGGGATGATTGTAGCAGGAGCTCGTAGGCGTGTGCCTACCATGGTCGATGGTGTTAATGCTACTGCAGCAGCGCTTGTGGCATATGGCTTATATCCACAATGTGCCGACTATATGCTTTGTTCACACCTATCTGCCGAAATCGCTCATGCTAAAATGTTGGAACTTTTGCATTTAAAGCCCATTGTTGATGCCGGTATGCGGTTAGGTGAGGGTACGGGAGCTTCTTTAGCTGTTGTTATTTTACAAGCAGCCATGGATATCTATAATGAAATGAAAATTAAGGCATAGCCTAAAAAGTAGGGAGTAAGCATGAGAAATTTTGTAACCTGTTTGGAATTTTTGACACGGATCCGGTTTTCCCAGCGCGAACAGTGGACAAAAGAAGATTTTTCCCGTAGCGTCCCGTATTTCCCACTAGTAGGTTTAGTTATTGGACTCTTTTTAGCAGCCGTCAATTATGGACTTATAGCGCTACAAGCTCCGGTCCTGATTCGTGCCACCTTGCTTTTGTTAGCAGAAATAATTATTACTGGTGGGCTGATGTATGATGGGTTTATGGATACCGCTGATGGCGTATTTTCAGCACGAGATAGGGAACGGATGCTTGCAATAATGAAAGATAGTTGTGTCGGCGCTAATGCTGTCTTGAGCGTGCTGATTTTAGTTTTACTCAAATTGGCAGTTTATGTAGAAATGCGGCCTGAGCTCTTAACGGTCAGCTTCATTGCTATGAGCGTTGCTACTCGCACGTTTATGGTACTATTTATTGTCAATTTTCCCTATGCGCGCAAAGAAGGTATTGGCCATTTATTTAAACAATATGCCAAGCCAATCTATACATATATTGCTTTTACTTTATGCGCAGGCATCATCTACCTATGTGGCTATCAATTTTTATTAACAACCGTGTTGACGCTAGCTGTGGCGTTATGTTGTGCCAAGTTTTTATCTGCACAATTAGGTGGTCTGACTGGTGATACTTATGGAGCATTAACAGAAACCGGCAATATTTTATTTTTATTATTTACCGTATTTATTTTACACTAGGGGGGACGAAACATGCCTGAGCTTAATACAGTATTAGCGAAGATTACACCTTTAAATCTAATGGCTCAACAAGCTGCGAAAACTCATTTCAATCAATTAATTAAACCAGTCGGTTCATTAGCCAAATTAGAAGACATGGTTTGTCTTTATGCCGGAGCTAGTGGTATCAGCGATCCTTTAACAATTAGTTATCCACGGCGTGCTATTCTCTTGTGGCGCGAAGAGGCAACTGAGCCGAAACTGACACCGCTTACAGTGCTCGCTAAAAGTTGTAAATGTATCATTTGCAGTGAACAAGTCCACGTGGACTCAGCTTTAACCCAAGAAGCACAAATTACTGCCGCTCTGTTAAAAGGCATGGAGCTTACTAAGACTCAAATTAGCACTCATAATTTACAAATGTTAGGGCTAGGAGCAATTGGAAGATTCGCACTACCTGCTGGTTGGACTTATATGCAAACTTGGGAAGCAGAACGAATTTTGAATACTATTGGCAGTTTAAGTTTGGCAGCCCAAGTTGGTAGTATTTTAGCAGCAGCAGCTTTGCGTGTACCGATCATGTTGGATGGTCTGGCAGCAGCTTTAGCGGCTTGTATCGCTACTAAAATGAATGCTACTGTCTTAGCCTATTGTATTGCTACTCACGCTACAACAGAACTAGGGCAGGAACAACTCTTAGAAACTCTTCATTTATCACCAGTACTGAGATTAAACATCAGACAGGGGCAAGGCGAAGGTTGTGCTCTTGCCTTTACTTTATTCGATGCTGGCATTAAAGCTTATACGGAAATGGAAACTTTTGCTCAAGCGGGAGTTCATGCTGAAGTAGAAGCTTTTGCTCAAACTAAAACAAGCCAGGAGCAATCAGAACATGAAAAACATTTATTTAATTAGGCATGGTCAAACAGCCGCCAATAAGATTTTTCGTTTTCAGGGACACGCGGATAATCCTTTAAATCAAGAGGGGCTAGAGCAAGCAGCACAATTAGGTGAATATTTACAAAACTTACCTTTGAGTGCTATCTATGCTAGTGATTTAACCAGAGCCGTACAAACAGCCACACCGCTTGCAAAAGTGCATAAGTTACCAATAACAACCGTACCGGCTCTACGTGAGATTAACTTTGGTCAATGGGAAGGGAAAACCTACGAAGAAATCAAAGCCCTATGGCCACAGGAAATAGAAGAGTTTTTTCGTAAGCCGTCTTCGGTACAAATTGTTGGTGGTGAATCCTTTAGCACCGTACAACAACGCGCCTGGCAAGCGTTAACAGAGATTATAGCAACACAAGCAGAAGATACCAATATTGCTATTGTTAGTCATGGCGGTACGATTAGAACCCTAGTTTGTGCAGTTTTACACCTGGAGTTAAATTATCTTTGGAAAATCAACGTAAATAATGTTGGTGTTAGTTGCCTCAAGCAATGGGAAAATAATCTTGCTGTTCAATATCTTAACAATGATAGTTATTTGCAATTATAAAAAATAGACATTATTTATCTTAATATTTAAGCTTTTCTTAATATTATGTATATCGCTTGTTGACTTTTGTACTTTCATCTTATATACTTATGAGAGTGAATATCTCAATAGGTCCGATAGGGTTCCACACTTCTTCTCATAATCTTTGGGGAAGCTTCGGAAAATATCTAAGAGTCCGCCTGGGGTATGGATAAGAAGGAGTGATAGTAATGAAAGAAGACAAAACATTAGTATGTCGCGAATGCGGCGCAGAATTCGTATTCTCTGCTTCCGAGCAAGAGTTTTATGAAGAAAAAGGTTTCACCAATGAACCAGGTCGTTGCCCTACATGCCGTCAAGCACGTAAACAACGCATGGGTGGCGGCGAACGCGCACCTCGTCAAATGTATTCTGCTACTTGTGCAGAATGCGGTTGCGAAACAGAAGTACCTTTCCGTCCTTCCATGGACCGTCCGGTATACTGCCGCGAATGCTTCAACAAACAAAGAGAACAATAATTTCTTTGAAAACCAGCTACTAATTGTAGCTGGTTTTTTTATGTTTGATGTTATTTCTTGCTAATATTTGTTATAATAGACTGTAAGTATTATCACTAAGTTGGGGAGCGATTAACTATTCTAAAATTCAAACATATTGCCTTAGAAGACAAGCCAATCTTTGACCGTTATTTTAGTGAACAAGTTTATAATGGTTCGGAATGTACTTTTACAAATTTATTTATTTGGCGCTCGTGTTATGATATTAATTGGACTATTAACCACGAAGCTTTACTAATTAAAGTAACACGCAATAACGTTACCTTTCTGTTACCACCATTTGGGGGGAGTGCTGAAACTCTTCCCTTAATTTTCAATGAACTTAAGCTAACCTTTGTCGGTCAACAGTTGGAAATCAGAGGTATTTATGAAGAAACCATCACCAGTTGGCAAAAAAATTTACCCGACATCGTTGCTTTTACAGAAGATCGCGATAACTGGGATTATGTTTATTTACAGGAAAAGCTGGCAACTTTAGCTGGACGCAAATATCACAGCAAAAAAAATCATTTGAATGCGTTCAAAAAAGACCAACCAGATTATCTCTACGAGGAAATAACTCCTGCTAATATTGAGGAATGTATCGCCTTTGCAGACCTTTGGTGTGAACGACGCATTGGTAATGATGCCAGTTTGGGTTGTGAATTTTGTGCAATTAAAGAAGCTTTGAGAAATATGACTATCCTTAAAATTTGTGGTGGCCTGATTAGAATTAATGGCAAGGTGGAAGCTTTTACTTTTGGTGAAAAACTTAATCAGCAGATGGCAGTTATTCATGTGGAAAAAGCCAATCCCGATATTCGCGGTTTATACACAGCTATTAATCAAGAGTTCTGCCAAAATGCTTGGTCAGCTGTTACCTATATTAATCGAGAAGAAGATATGGGTATAGAGGGTTTACGTAAGGCCAAAGAATCTTATAACCCAGAATTAATGGTCAAAAAATACATTACTGTCCTCAGTAACTAGCGAAGGAGAACTATGGAATTTCGCATAATTAATGAACAAACTTTACCACAAGTAGCCAAATTATGGGATTATTGTTTTGAAAAAAAAGCGACAGCTTTTTATGAGTGGTATTTTAACAATTATTGTTTGCAACAAAATACGATTTTGGGTGGTTTTAATGCTAACGGCCAGCTGGAAACCATGCTCCACTTAAATCCTTATACAATAGTCTTACGTGGGCGTAAATTAAACCTACCTTACCTGGTGGGTGTAGCAACTGCTCCAGTGGCTAGAGGACAACATGCTTTCGCACCGCTTTTAAATACAGCTTTTAGTATTATTAGAGCGCAAGGTAGTCCTTTTGTCCTTTTAATGCCTTTATATGCTGGTGTGTACCAACCATATGAATTTACTTTTACCTATTATAAACATTTATATAAAATGCCCCTAGCTGAATTAGCTTATGGACCGGTAGCAGAACAAGCTACCCTCGAAATAATTGAAGATTTTAGTGATTTTACTGCTTTTTCCCAAGTTTACAAACAGGCAATGACAGGGTTTAACGGCTATGTGCTTAGAGATGAGCGGATATGGAATAATTTGCTGACTGTTTTTCAAAAAGAAGGTGGACGAATTGTCCTCGCTACGGAAGAAGGAGGGGCAACCGGGTACCTTTTCTATCAAATTGAAGCTGATACTTTTAAGATCTTGGAATTATTGGCAACCAATACACTAACGCGCAATTTATTATTAAAATTTGCGGCTCAACATCGTGCTCAATGTCAAACCTTTGAATGGTCGGCACCTAATGGTGATCAAACTCACCAATATTTCCCCAATCAAAACTGTACTGGTTCGTTGCAACCCTTTATGATGGCTAGAGTAGTAGATGTGCAAAAAGCTTTAAAACTTTTACCCTTGCCAACAGCACACTTACGAGGTGAATTAGTAATCTTTATTATTGATGAAAGTATCGGTTTAAATAATACTTTGCTCAAAGTAGAAGTGGGTGAGAGTGCTTTAACCTTAAAAAATACTGCTCAACATCCTGATCTGCTCATGGATGTTACAGCCTTTACGCAATTATATTTTGGACAAGTTTCCGTTCAGGAATTAGTAGAAGCCGGTCGTTTAACCGCTATAGACAATCAAGTTGCAGCCTTACTTGACAGTATCTTACCTAAATGCAAAAACTATATTAATGAATATTATTAAATGGGGAGGAAGATTATGAACGCGACAATCAAAAGAATCTTCGTAGAAAAGAAGTCAAGTTTTGCCGTGGAAGCACAAGCTTTGCTGGTAGACTTAAAGCATAATTTAAATTTGACCAATTTAAAAAATGTAAGAATTTTAAACAGGTATGATATAACCGGTCTGAGTGACCAAGAGTTCGCAATGGCACGAGAATTGGTTTTATCAGAACCACCTGTTGATTTTGTGTTTGAAGACCACTTAGAACTTGCTCCCGAAGTCGTTAGCTTTGCCGTAGAATTGCTGCCAGGCCAATATGACCAGCGGGAAGATTTCACCGAACAATGTATACAATTAATTACGCAAAAAGAAAAACCCATGGTAGCCGCAGCAAAAGTCTATGTGTTAGAGGGTAAATTAAGTGCTAATGAAATAGCCCAAGTTAAAAATTATTGTATCAATCCTGTAGAAGCCAGAGAAGCAGAGCAACAAATACCCCTTACTTTAACAGTACCCAGTGAAGAACCTGCCCGTATTAAAATTCTAGAAGGTTTTACAGAATATACAGTAGAAGTCATGGAAGCATTTCGAATCCAACAAGGTTTAGCCATGAGTTTAGCTGATTTATTATTTTGCCAAAAATATTTTAATACGGAAAAACGTAATCCTTCCATTACAGAGATTAAAGTGCTAGACACATATTGGTCAGACCATTGCCGTCATACTACTTTTATGACTGAAATCGAAGACGTAGAAATTGCTCCCGGAGTCTTTACAGAACCTGTGCAAGAAGCTTATGACCGTTATATGTCAGTGCGCGATACTGTTTATGGGGAAGCGACAACACGTCCTATCACACTAATGGATATAGCTGTTTTAGGCGTGAAAAAATTACGGCAAGAAGGCAAACTACAGGATTTGGATGTTTCAGAAGAAATTAATGCTTGTAGTATTGTTGTGCCCATTAAGGTGGACGGAAAAACTGAAGAATGGCTGGTAATGTTCAAAAATGAAACACACAATCATCCGACGGAAATCGAACCTTTTGGTGGCGCAGCTACTTGTTTAGGCGGTGCGATTCGCGATCCTCTTTCCGGACGTTCTTATGTTTACCAAGCGATGCGTGTGACTGGTGCTGCGGATCCGCGGACGCCTTTTGCAGCTACGCTACAAGGCAAACTACCACAACGCAAGATTACTATCGGGGCTGCCGCCGGTTACAGTTCTTATGGTAATCAAATCGGTTTAGCCACTGGTCATGTGCAGGAGTACTATCATGACCAATTTGTAGCCAAACGAATGGAAATAGGTGCTGTCATAGGTGCTGCACCACGAGATGCGGTTAGACGGGAAAGACCACAAGCAGGGGACTTGATTGTCTTATTGGGGGGGCGTACCGGTCGTGATGGCTGTGGTGGAGCAACTGGTTCTTCCAAAGAACATACGATTGAATCACTTTTAGCCTGTGGTGCAGAGGTGCAAAAAGGCAATCCACCAACAGAACGCAAAATTCAACGCTTGTTTAGAAAAAAAGTAGTCACGGCCATGATCAAGCGTTGCAATGATTTTGGTGCTGGCGGTGTATCTGTCGCTATTGGCGAATTAACCGATGGCTTAGTTATTAATTTAGATAAAGTACCTAAGAAATACGAAGGACTTGACGGTACGGAGCTAGCTATTTCGGAGTCACAAGAACGTATGGCGGTAGTCATAGAAGCTAAAGATCGAGCAGCTTTCATCGCTTACGCTGACCAAGAAAATCTGGAAGCTACTGTAGTAGCTGAAGTTGCAGCGGATCCTCGTCTAGTCATGTACTGGCGCGGTGAAAAGATTGTCGATTTAGCAAGAAGTTTTTTAGACAGTAATGGTGTGGCACAAACGACTAATATTCAGGTCGCTACGACTGAAGAACCCTGTATTTTTAATCGAGTGCCAGCTTGCGTAACTGTAGCACCGGATTTAGCGACAGCTTGGCTTGCCAATCTCAACCGTTTAAACGTTTGTAGCGAAAAAGGACTATCCGAAAGATTTGATAGTACCATTGGGCGTGGTACCGTGCTCATGCCTTTTGGTGGCAAAACACAATTAACGCCTAGTGAAGGCATGGTCGGTCGTTTACCTATCTTGACCGGAACTACGACGGCAGCCTCTGTGATGGCCTGTGGTTATCATCCGGAAGTTGCGTGTTGGAGCCCTTTCCACGGCGGTATGTACGCAGTAGTAGAAGCTGTCTGCAGAAGTGTTGCGCTAGGAGCTGATCCAGGTAAACTGCGTTTAACTTTACAAGAATACTTCCCTAAACTACATAATGCTACCAGCTGGGGGCAACCTTTCAGTGCTTTACTGGGAGCATTTACAGCTCTCGATGCCTTAGCTTTACCAGCTATTGGAGGGAAGGACAGTATGTCAGGTACTTTTATGGATAAAACAGTACCGCCATCTTTAGTAGCGTTTGCCGTAGATGTTATTGATGGAGATCAGGCAATTTCTGCTGAATTTAAAACGGCAGGAGATAATGTAGTATTTGTTGCTTGTCCCCGCGATCATCATGAAGTACTAGATTTCGATTGCTTAAGTAAAAATCTACGCACTATTCATCAAGGTATACTCAGCGGTAAAATCGTCGCCGCTACTGTGGTAAAAGAGGGCGGTATTGCCGCTACTATTTCTACCATGTGTCTTGGTAACCAACTCGGTTTTGAATTCATTAAGCCGTTTGGCGACACTGAGAGTTTATTTATGTTACAACCCGGTGGATTTGTCTTAGAACTAGCTGCTCGCTGTGAGGTGGAAGAAATATTCGCAGGAGTTGAATATGTAAATATCGGACACTTAACAACTACTGAGGTTATTAATATCAATGACACTCTCTTGCCATTAACCGCCATTCAAGAATCCTACTTAAATCCCTTACAAGAAATTTTCCCTTATAAAATTCCCGTGGCTACCCCTGTAGGCATAGAACTAAATCAACCCTTGTTTAAAGCAGAATTGCCACTAACAGCACCATATTCTCT
Source organism: Acidaminococcaceae bacterium (assembly GCA_036659415.1). Classification (GTDB taxonomy): domain Bacteria; phylum Bacillota; class Negativicutes; order Acidaminococcales; family Acidaminococcaceae; genus JAVXCQ01. The sequence goes on along the minus strand of JAVXCQ010000013.1, from coordinate 52,918 downwards.
TGCTAAACCACGTGTGTTTATTCCTGTTTTCCCAGGGATTAACTGTGAGTATGATTCTGCCGCAGCCTTTAATACTGCCGGTGGTCTGGCTGAAACTTTTGTTATTCGCAATCTCACAGCCCAAGCGATTAACGACTCTGTGACTACCATGGTCAAAATGATCGATAATGCGCAAATCATTATGTTACCAGGCGGCTTCAGCGCCGGTGATGAACCTGATGGTAGTGGTAAATTCATTGCCACCATGTTCCGTAATCCTAAAATCAAAGACGCTATCACTAGACTTTTAGAAGAACGTGATGGATTAATGTTGGGTATTTGTAATGGGTTCCAAGCCTTGATCAAACTAGGACTAGTACCCTACGGTGAAATCATTCCCATGAGTGGGCAAGCACCTACTTTAACTTACAATAACATTGGTCGTCACGTGTCCCAAATGATTACTACCAAAGTAATTTCCAATAAATCACCTTGGCTAGCTAATGTAGAACCTGGTGATGTTCACGCTATTGCAGTTTCCCATGGCGAAGGTCGTTTTGTAGCTACTGAAGAGGAAATCAAACGATTGTTTGCCAACGGTCAGGTAGCAACGCAATATGTTGACTTGAACGGCATACCAACGCTAGAAATGCCTTATAACCCTAACGGCTCCATGTACGCTATAGAAGGTATCACTAGCCCTGATGGACGTGTGCTGGGCAAAATGGGGCATAGTGAGCGCTATGCTCCTGGTCTTCTACAAAACATTGCCGGCAATAAAGATCAAGAACTCTTTCTTGCAGGTGTTAAGTACTTTGACTAAAGTAGCAGTAATTAAAAAACTAGCAGTAAACTATTAAGTTGCTGCTAGTTTTTTGTTACAAAAAAAAGACTTAGCAGTGTTAACTGCCAAGTCTAGTGCTACGCCATTTATTTTATTTTTTCGTTTGCTGCCAGCTGTATTTTCCCACACTTATTTTCATAATCATCAACAATCCATTTTAAAATTTGTTCAATTTCCCGATTAACCGAGCGTCCATTATGCTCAGCAATGAATTTCATCTTTTGAAGAATAAGGGGATGGAGGCGGAGTGTAAAACGAACAGGTTCCATGGTTAATAGCCACCTTTCTTTCAATAACGACGTCTAGATGACGTCATTAATAGTGCTTTTAGCTGTCTAGTTGCTAATATTATAATGAAAATAGGTGATAATTGCAAGGGAAAAAGCTAAAGTTGCTACTATTGATGTGTTTAATTTTATGTTAAAATAAATATCGTGCAAAGAAAGCTCGCTGTTTTCAGCGTTATTTATAAAGGAGGTCCCTATGTCATTAGAAAAAGAACAAATTTATTCAGGGTTTATTGTGAAAGAGGTTGCCTTTATTGAAGAAGTTAAAGCTACCGCTTATTTACTAGAACATTTGCAAAGCGGTGCCCGTGTCCTCTATTTAGGTAACCAAGATGATAATAAAGTATTTTCCATTAGTTTTAGAACACCACCTTATGATGATACTGGTGTCGCACATATTTTAGAACATTCAGTTTTATGCGGTTCACGTAAATATAAGCTTAAAGAACCATTTGTGGAATTGGTTAAAGGCTCCCTAAATACTTTTTTAAATGCCATGACTTATCCTGATAAAACTATGTATCCGGTAGCCAGCAGAAATAATCAAGATTTTAAAAATTTAATGGATGTTTATCTAGATGCTGTTTTTTATCCCTTAATTCATGAAAATCCTTATACCTTGTTTCAAGAAGGTTGGCATTATAATATTGACACCCCAGAAGCACCGCTCACTTATAACGGCGTAGTGTACAATGAAATGAAAGGTGTCTTTTCTTCCGCGGATGCTGTGATGGACTACGAAAGTATGAAGGCTTTGTTTCCCAATTCTCCCTACGGCTTTGAATCCGGTGGTTATCCAGAGACCATTGCTAATTTAACCCAGGAGCAGTTTTCTGCCTTCCACAAAACCTATTACAGCCCTGAAAATTCTTATATCTATCTTTATGGTGATTTAGATATTTTACCAACCTTAGCCTATTTAGATCAAGAATATTTGAGTAGCTTTCATAAAACTGGAACCGTAAATTCCGGCATTGCCATGCAACCGGCTTTCCCTAAAACCAAAGAGGTTTTTGCAACTTATCCCATCGGTAAGGAAGAAGATACAGCAGGCAAAACTTATCATGAGCTCAATATTGTTACCGGCGACGCCAATGACGTTTTAACTTCTACTGCCTTACGTTTATTAGAAAGTGTGCTCTTGGAGTCCAATTCTGCGCCATTGCGCTTAGCTTTAATGCAAGCAGGCATTGGTAGTGATGTTTTTGGTTCTTATGCCGGCAGCTATCGACAACCGATTTTTTCAATTAAGGCAGCTGGTTCAGAACCGGAACAACGTGATAAATTTCTTAGTATTATTTATAAAACATTACAAGAGCTTACGGTGCAGGGCTTAGATAAAGAACTATTAGAAGCCAATCTTAATTTCATGGAATTTAAACTCCGAGAAGCAGATTTTGGTGCTTATCCTAAAGGCTTAATTTATGGTATTAGCTGCATGGAAAGTTGGCTTTATGACGGAGACCCTTTTGCTGGTTTACGTTATGAGGAGATCTTAAAAACTTTACGCGAGGGCATCAATTCTCGTTATTATGAACAATTGATCGAAAATTATCTTCTGGATAATACCCATAAAGTTTTGATTACTTTACAACCTGAACCCGGTAAAGAAGAAGCGGATCAAGCACGAGAAGTTGCTAAATTAGCACAAATTAAAAGCAAATTAACTACCACCGAAATTAATACTTTAATCGCGCAAACTGAAAAACTTCATGCCCTACAAGGCGCTGAAGATGATGTGACAGCACTAGAATCCATTCCCATTCTTAACCGCAGTGATTTGCGCCAAGAAGTTGATACTATTGCTACGGAAATTACACACGTTGGTGAACACACCTATTTGTATGTACCACAGGATACGAACAAAATTGCTTATTTAAACTGGTATTTTGATTTAACCGGCTTACCAGCAAAACTCTTACCTTACGCTTATTTATTAAGCGACCTTTTGGGTAAACTGGATACTAAAGATTTTACTTTCCAAGAGTTAGCAACTAATACCAACAAATATACTGGAGGGATTGGTTTTCAATTATCTGCATATTCCTCGCAAACTAATGCTGATGATTATTCCTTGCAATTTGGTCTGCAAACTAAGGCTTTAACTCATAATCTAGAGCAATTATTCTTTTTGCTAGAAAATATTGCTACATCTACTAACTTCGATAATCAAAAACGAATGCAAGAAGTTATTGGCGAAATTAAAACTGACTGGGATAGCCAATTTTTCAATCGTGGTCAAAACATTGCTTGCACTCGTTTGTGTTCCTATTTTTCTCAAGCTGCACGGGTGAACGAAAAAGACTATTTGAGCTATTACCAATTCATCAAAACTTTGGCAGATAATTTTGAGGAACGTTTTACCGACTTGAAAACACAGTTAGTAGCATTATTACCACTGCTTTTTCATCGTAGTAAACAATTATTTGCTTATTCCTGTGAACAACATGACCAAAAGCTAGTATTAACAGCGGCGCAAGCTTTTGTGCAATCTTTATCGGTGTCTACTTATGCTGGTCAAAAACCGGAACTCTTGGTTGCACCTGAAAGCAATGAGGGGATTGTAACTTCTGGTAAAGTGCAATACGTTGCCGCAGGGGGTAATTTTCAAAAGTTCGGACACACATATACCGGTGCAATGAAAGTTCTAGAAACCATTTTGCGCTATGATTATTTATGGACAAAAATTCGTGTCCAGGGTGGTGCTTATGGAGCTAATGCTAGATTTGATCCTAACGGCACCGCTTATTTCTCCTCTTACCGTGATCCTAAACTAGCTGAAACACTAACTGTCTACCAACAATTGCCGGCCTATTTAGAAGGATTTAGTGCGTCTGAGCGGGAATTAACTAAGTACGTCATTGGTACTATCAGTGGCATGGACACACCTTTAACTAATTCAATGTATTTGGAGCGAGCTTGCGTCATGTATTTGAAACAGATTACTGATGTAGGACGACTAAAAAGTCGTTTGGAAGTAATCAATGTTACAAACGAAGATATTAGAAAGCTTAGTGTCATCGTCAAAGATTTATTAAGCGATAATTATCACTGTGTAGTTGGCAGTCAAAGTCAAATAGAAAAAAATACCGCGTTATTTAACAATATCATTAATATTTAAAAAACAAGCCGTCCGCTATTTTTGTTTAGCGAACGGCTTGTTTTAATCTAATAGTTGTTGTAATTCCGGAAAAGGGGCAAGTGTCCGCCGAAGAATTCCTTGCATATAAGCAATGACAATCCCGTAATTGGTAATTGGTATTTGTTGCAGGTGTGCTGTCTGCATCCGATATTGCATTTCTCGGGCATTTAACATACAACCGCCACAATGTACAATTAGTTGATAAGAATCTAACTCGGTAGGAAATTCTATGCCACTAGTAAAAGCAAACTTAAGCTGGCGTCCGGTATATTTACTAATCCAACCAGGTAGCTTTACCGAACCAATATCATTACATTGACGATGATGGGTACAACCTTCGGCAATGAGTACCGTATCACTGTCAACCAGTTGGTTTAAAGCCTTGGCACCGTTTACCGCTGCTACTAAATCACCTTTATAGCGAGCAAATAAAATAGAAAATGACGTTAAAAGTACGTGAGGAGGAGTGATTTTGGCTACTTGTGCAAAAACTTGACTATCAGTAATCACTAGCTGAGGAGAAGTTCCTAGCTGTGCTAAAGTTGCGGCCAGCTCTGTTTCTCGTACCACAATAGAGGTAGCACCAGCTTCCAAAATATCACGAATTGTTTGTTGTTGTGGTAAAATCAATCTGCCTTTAGGGGCGGATTCATCAAGAGGAACAACTAAAATCACAAAATCACCTGGTTTTAAAAGGTCGCCTACAAGTTTTTTTTCTTGCGTTGCCGCCGGTAGTTGTTGTGCCAGCAGGTTTTTCAATTGCTCAATATTAGCACCGGTTTTGGTACTAATACCCAGAGCTATAGACTGATATTGGGAGGGTATTTGTGGTTGGGAAGCTAAATCTATTTTATTAAAAACTAGTAAAAAGGGGATTGCTTTAGCTTTAATCTGTTCCAAAAGTTGTTCGTCTGCTTGCGTCAGACCTAGCTCACTATCAATCACTAACAAAGCGATGTCCGTTTTATTTAGCATTTGATAAGCTTTTTGCATGCGCAAAGTACCCAATTCCCCTTCGTCATCTAGACCAGGCGTATCAATAATCATGACCGGTCCTAAAGGTAAAAGCTCCATGGCTTTTAAAACAGGGTCAGTTGTAGTGCCTTTAATAGGGGAAACAATAGCGATATTTTGGTTAGTAAGAGCATTAATGACACTGGATTTACCAGCGTTTCTTTTGCCAAAAATCCCAATGTGAAGTCGTTCGGAAGCTGGGGTTGTATTAAGACTCATATCAACACATCCTTTCGAAATAAATAAACTTTTGGTAACGTTAATTTTACTGAAAAGCGTAAAAACTTTAAGATTTGATTGACTTATTACTATGTTTACATTTAATATTTAAATATAAGCTTTTTACTTATATTTTTTTAGCCCAATTTAAAGGAGGCGTATTAATGAGTACTAACAATTCTACGCAACAAGTTCAAATTGCAGTTGCTGATCCAACACCACTAGGTTTGTTTGGCTTAGCGATTGTGACGATGGTGGCTTCTGCTCAAAAGCTTGGTCTAGTCGATGGTGTATCCTGGGTAATCCCCTGGGCGCTCGTCTGTGGTTCTTTTGCTCAGCTTTTAGCAGCTTATTTCGATTTTTGCCACAAAAACATTTTTGGAGCCACTATTTTTGCTGCCTTTGGTTTTTTTTGGTCAGGAGTAGCTTTAAGCTGGATGATTAAAGCCGGCTGTTTGGGTGCTGGTTTAGTTGCCGGTGTTGATCCGAAAGCCTTGGGATTCGCTTTCCTAGGCTATTTCTTGTTTGCTTGTGTTGGTACTATTGCTGCCTCCGAAGCTAATTTGTTTTTATTTTTAGACATGGTATTTATCGACCTTTTACTTTTGGGTTTAACCTTAGATACTTTGGGACTAGGTGGTCACTGGGCACATTCCCTGGCAGCTTATGCCGAAGTGGTAGTAGCACTGCTTTCCCTCTATGGAGCTAGTGCGATTTTTTTGAACAACTTTTTTGGTCGACAATTTTGGCCGTTGGGTCAACCGTTAGGTATTTTCAAAAAAGCTTAAGAGCTAACAAAAGCGCTATCATTATGATAGCGCTTTTGTGCATTTATTAAACTAATTCCATTTTGGCATTGGGAAGATAGGTTCGTCCCGCTTTAGCACAAGGGTTGCCATCTACCAGCACAACATCTGCTGTGAAATTAATGTTACCATCAAACAAGCTACTGCCTACAGCATAAGTATCAACCGGTACCTGGGCTTCTTCGAACGCAGCAATACGTTTTGCATCGAACCCGCCGGAAACAATTATTTTAACATAATCAAAACCATTAGCATCGAGAGCCTGACGCACGGCGGTGACTAATTCTTTACAAACGCCGGTAGGACGGAACATCCCCATTAGTGGCTCTATACTTTTATCAACCATATTGCCAGACGTATCAAGACGTACGCCTTGCAATTTTTTGCCTAGCTTTCGGGCTACAGCAAGTGACGTATTAACGCAATCATTATCAAAGTCAACTAGTGCAATCCGACTGATGGCAGTATCAACGTAGCGATCAAAAGCATCAGTAGCAGCTACGGTATCACCTTGATAAGTAGCAATCAAAGCATGGGGGATAGTACCCAATCCTTTACCGTGAGATGCTAACGCATTAGCGTCCGTAGAAAAGCCCTTGATCCCACCAATTTTAGCGGCATAACCATCCTGTTCTTGTGTTAAGTAAGAATCATACCTAGCAGGGAAAAAGAGGACTGCTTTACCATTGGCAGCTTCAACAACGCGCCGAACATTGGTAGCAATGCGGCTTTGGCGAGCTAAAATGCCTAAATAAATGGTCTCCAAGTGTGTAAAATCTGCTAAATCGCCTTCAATAGTCATAACGGTTTCCCATGGAGCCACTTCATCACCATCGTGCAAAGCGTGAATAACAATGTTTTCCGGATTATGGGCACAGGTTTTAATGAGGGCAATTACTTCGTCAATTCCGCATAAAACAACGTGTTCACGTTGAAATATTTGCATGACAATACGCGGATGGTAGTTGTCGCTATTAAGGATTTCAGCTGTGCGTAAAAAATAAGCGTCGCTATAGTAGCCGGCTTTGATCTTTTCAACAGGTATGTTAAAACTGGAAATAGGTAAACGTTTTTTCATAAGAGCCTCCTTATTTTCTAAATGCGTATATTCTGTGAAGTAAATATTGTAATGATTAACATTTATGATACAATATTACCGTTGTATTCTGCAAGTCTAAGAACACGAAATTTATTTTTTTTGATTATTCATAACAAAGAAGGTTTAACGCATGCCTAGTGCAAAATATAAAATACTAATTTTGTCAGCACCAATTGGTTCCGGTCATGCTTTAGCTGCACAAGCTTTAGAAGAAGAATTTAAGCTGTTTCCGCATTGCCAAATTATACAAGGCAGTGCTTTTGATTTCTTCCCGCATTTTATTGGTAAAACGATTTTAAAGGCTTATATGTTAGTGCTTAAACATATCCCCGGTGTCTATGAACTTGCTTACAAATGGGGTAATGGCACAGGAGGCTCTTTATGGTTACGCAATGGCATTAATACTTTTTTAGCCTATTTAGCAACCGATTATCTTGCCAAAGTTCAACCGGATGTGGTGATTGCCACGCATGCTACCCCAGCAGGAATTATTTCTTGTTACAAACAAAAAACAGGCAAGAAAATTTTGCTGGCTTCCATTATAACTGATTTTACTATTCATAAATGGTGGCTTTGTGCAGGCACAAACTATTATTTTGTCGCGGCTGATAATCTCAAAGTTCAACTTTCGTGCCTACCGCAACAAGAAGTTTGTGCCTATGGTATTCCCATTCGGCAAGCCTTTAAAGATAATTTTCAGCGTAATACCTTACGTGAAAAATATAAATGGGCTACTACCGACCTCGTCTGTTTACTCATGGGGGGCGGTGATGGTCTTCTGCCCATGGTCGAAATCATTCAAGGTGTTACTCAACATTCTCATAAAAAATTGCATTTTGTAGCGATAACTGGTAGAAATAAACAGTTGGCTGCGCAATTGGCCGCTTTACAACTTCAAATTGAAATTTACGGTTTTACCGACGATATCCCAGAATTAATGCATGGTGCGGATTTTCTTGTAAGTAAAGCTGGCGGTTTAACGGCCGCCGAAACTTTGTCAACGACCTTAAAATATATTATCTATAAACCTTTACCCGGTCAAGAAGCAGCTAATGCCCAGTATTTAAAGCAAGCTGGTGCAGCATACATTGCGCAAACTCCACTTGATGTGGCTAAGACTATTAATATGTATCCAGACGAGCTCCAAGCACAATCCATGAAAATGCAAACTTTGGGAAAACCACAGGCTGCAACCATGATTGTCCAAAAACTCTTGAGCGCCGTTGCTGCCAGCAAACGTCTTGACCAATGAAATTTTGAGCTTTATAATGTTTGAGATGTAAAAATTGAAAAATTTGCTTGGCCGACAAGCGTTCTCTTCCTAAACCAGCTGACCAAGAGCAGGGAGATTGTCATGGAAAAATATTATTTAGCCGCCTTATGTGGTACACTGGGGCTTGGCGCAAGCAAAGCATTAAGCTTTGTGCAATATTTTGGTAGTGCCGAACAAGCTTTTGGAGCAACAGAAAACGATTTAATAAGAACGCAAATCGCCTCGCCTAATGCCTGTCATAAATTTATTCAGCACCGCGAAACGGAGTTACCGTTAAAAATTAAGGCCTTTTGCTTGCAAGAACAGGTTAGTTTACTGAGTATCGAAGACGATAACTACCCAGAGCGTTTAAAACAAATTCAAAATCCACCAACCATTTTATATATCAAAGGTAATTTGCCGCTTGAAAATAAAACTATAGGCATTGTCGGCTCTAGAAAAGCTTCGGCCTATGGCTTAAAAGTAGCAGAAACCTTCGCTCAAGACTTAGCTTTAGCAGGTTTAATAGTGGTCAGCGGGGGAGCACTGGGCATTGATACCGCCGCTCATAAAGGAGCATTAACTGCTTGTAAACCAACTGTAGCTGTAATGGGTTGCGGTCTTGACCTAACATATCCAGCCGTCAATCAAAAATTATTTGCTGCTATTTCTACTAAGGGGGCACTAGTTTCAGAATTCCCCCCCGGCACCCGGCCTCTGGCCCAAAACTTTCCCGCCCGCAACCGCATTATCAATGGCCTGACGCAGGGCATTATGGTGGTGGAAGCAGCTAAAAAAAGTGGTGCCATGATTACTGCAAAATTTGCCCTGGAGGAAGGCCATGATGTTTATTGTGTACCTGGTAATATTTTTGCAACCACCAGTATTGGCCCACATTCTCTCATTAAGGACGGCGCCAAGCTCGTAGACAGACCAGAAGATATTTTAGAAGATTTTCTTCTTTATCCTGCGGTGCAGGTAAAAGAAAAAATAGAAAACATGGATTTATTTGCACAAATGTCGCCGACAGAAGCCACGCAAAGCCAAGCAATCTTAGCTGAGCTACCTTTTCAGGTTGGTATTACTTTAGAGGAAATTGTGCTGAAAACAGCTTTATCTTTAGCTATTGTCAGCAGTATTATTATTAATCTGCAAATTGAGGGGATTATTAGTGAAGAACCGGGGCAACGTTATATACGTCTATAAGGGGGATATTTAATGGCTAAATATTTGGTAATAGTTGAGTCACCTACTAAATCAAAAACCATCGAAAAGATTTTAGGCCGCAACTATACTGTTCGAGCATCAATGGGGCATTTACGTGATTTACCAAAAAGTCAATTTGGGGTAGACATTGAAGCTGGCTTTCTACCTAAATATATCAATATTCGTGGTAAAGGCGATTTAATCAAAGAGCTCAAGGCTCTGGCGAAAAAGGCGGATAAAGTTTATCTCGCAACTGACCCTGACCGAGAAGGTGAGGCTATTGCTTGGCATTTAGCACATATTCTTGGTGTTGATCCCAGCGATAAATGCCGCATTGAATTTCATGAAATTACTGCCGGTGCAGTAAAAGAAGCATTAAAAAGCCCTAAAAGTATTGATGTGGATATGGTTGATGCCCAGCAAACCAGACGTATTTTAGACCGCATTGTGGGCTATCAATTAAGCCCCTTATTATGGCGCAAAGTTCGTAAAGGGCTTAGTGCTGGCAGAGTACAATCGGTAGCTGTCAAAATCATTTGTGATAGGCAAAGAGAGATTGACCAGTTCATTCCTGTTGAATATTGGACACAGGCAGTAGAACTACGTGAAAATAAAAAGAACGCCAAATTTACTGCTGATGTGGTGAAATATGATGGTGCCAAGTTAATTATTAATAACAAAGAAGAAGCCGCGAAAGTCACTAAAGAGCTAGAAACCGCTCATTACCTAGTAGAGGAAGCCGGCGTAAAAGAACGTAAGCGCAATCCTTTTGCCCCTTTTACCACTAGTAGTTTGCAACAAGAAGCTGTAAAAAAACTAAACTTTACAACTAAAAAAACCATGATGGTAGCCCAGCAACTCTATGAAGGTATTAATATTGGCAAAGAAGGTTCCGTTGGTCTAATTACCTATATGAGAACTGATTCTGTGCGCATTGCAGAAACTGCACAAACGGAAATCAAGGATTACATTACTACGGAGTTTGGGGCAGCATTTACTCCAGCTAAAACCAATGTTTACAGTAGCAAAAAAAACGCCCAAGATGCTCATGAAGCGATTAGACCTTCCAGTGTGCTCAGAACCCCAGGAAGCATTTCTGGCTTTTTATCCAAAGATCAATTACGACTTTATGATTTAATTTGGAAACGAATTGTCGCTAGTCAAATGACACCAGCAGTTTTTGATGTTACGACCTTGCTGATTAAAGCCGGTAACTATCAATTGCGTGCCAGTGGTTCCATTTTAAAATTTGAAGGCTTTCTCAAGCTCAGTGACAAAAAAGAACTCAGTGAAACCAAAGATAAAGAAGTGCCATGTTTAACCGTTGGTACTGAGTTAGAAGTAGTTAAACTACTAGAAGCGCAACAACATTTTACGGAAGCACCGGCAGCTTTTACAGAAGCAACGTTAGTTAAAGAATTAGAAGAGAAGGGCATCGGACGACCAAGTACGTATTCTCCTACAATTCAAACTATTTTAGATCGACAATATATTACCAAAGAAGCTAAAAAACTAGTACCAACTGAACTGGGATTAGTAACGATTGATTTACTAACTCATTATTTCAAAGATTTTATTGATATTCCTTTTTCCGCAGGCTTAGAATCTAATTTAGATGAAATTGCAGAGCATACAGAAGATAAAAATAAGGTGCTTGCCACCTTCTACGGACCTTTTGCCGCATCTTTAGCCATTGCCGATAAAGAAATACCCATTGTGGAAATCCCTGTTGAAGTAACCGATATTCCTTGTGATAAATGCGGAAGGCTGCTCGTTGTAAAACACGGTCGTTTTGGTTCTTTTCTAGCTTGTCCAGGCTTTCCTGATTGTCGCAATACGAAACCAATTCTAAAGAAAACTGGGTCAAAGTGTCCTAAATGCGGTGGGGAAATCATTGAAAGAAAAACTAAACGTGGACGTATTTTCTATGGTTGCGAACAATATCCTGCCTGCGATTTTACTACCTGGGATAAACCATCCACAGAGCCTTGTCCTAAATGCGGCAGTTTGCAATTAGAAAAAGCGGAACGGAATGGTAATAAAAAAACTTATTGTACTAATGATACTTGTGAATTAAAGGAGCTAAAAAAAACAAATGACAAATAATGATCTAACTCCCATTCACATTATTGGCGCCGGTCTTGCCGGCTGTGAAGCGGCCTGGCAAATTGTTCGTTGCGGCATTCCTGTTCTTCTCCATGAAATGAGACCGCTTAAAAGCAGCGCAGCTCATAAAACCAATGATTTTGCGGAACTGGTTTGCAGTAATTCCTTACGTGCTGACAATATAGAAAATGCCGTAGGTTTATTAAAAGAAGAAATGCGAAAACTTAACTCGCTCATTATAGCAGCGGCGGATCATTGCCGTGTACCAGCCGGTGGAGCTCTTGCCGTTGACCGTGAAGCTTTTGCCGCAGAGATTACCCAAACAATTAAAAATCATCCGCTCGTTACCGTCATTACGGAAGAAGTTACTGACTTAAAAGCGCTCAAAGGTTATGTTTTGGTCGCTAGCGGCCCTTTAACTTCTGACGCGCTGTCGCAAAGTATTCAACAATTGGTGCAGGAAGATTATTTCTATTTTTTTGATGCCGCTGCTCCAATCTTAACGGCCGATTCTTTGAACTATGATAAAGTTTATCGTGCTTCACGCTATGATAAGGGTGATGCAGACTACCTTAATTGTCCTTTTACCAAAGAAGAATATCTACATTTTTGGACAGAACTTTGTCAAGCGCAAACCGCTGAAATTAAGTCTTTCGAAAAAGAAGTCTTTTTTGAAGCTTGTATGCCCATTGAGGAAATGGCCGGACGAGGAGAAGATACTATTCGCTTTGGTCCATTAAAACCCGTAGGGCTAGTTGACCCGCGTACAGGCAAAGAAGCCTATGCCGTAGTACAATTACGTCAAGATAATGCAGCGGCTACGCTCTATAATATCGTAGGCTTTCAAACCCACCTTAAATGGCCTGAACAAAAGCGTGTTTTTGGTTTAATTCCGGGTTTGGAAAATGCAGAATTTGTACGTTATGGCGTCATGCATAAGAACTCCTATATTAATTCACCTCATTTGTTAGATGGACATTTTTGTCTACAAGCGAATCCACGCTTTTATTTTGCTGGGCAATTAACAGGTGTGGAGGGTTATGTGGAATCGGCTGCTTCTGGATTAATGGCTGGACTAAATATCGCTCAGGCTGCCTTAAATAAACAACCTCTGGACTTTCCACCAGAAACAGCACATGGAGCACTTGCCCGCTATATTAGTACGGCCGAAGTGAAAAATTTTCAACCCATGAACGTTAATTTTGGTATTTTACCACCTTTAACGCTTAGAATTCGCAAGAAAAAAGAAAAAAACGCTTTAATTGCTGCTAGAGCACTAGAAGCTTTAACTACAATGTTAGCAAAAACCACTCTGTAAATAGCAAGTACCGCTAGCTGGCTAGAAGTCGCTGGAACCTTATGCTGTCGCTAGTCGTTTTGAGGAGGCGGATAGGTTGGACCAATACGTAACAGCCTTTCTAAAATATTTGGAAGTGGAAAAAAATGTTTCCCCCCTAACTCTAAAAAGTTATCAAGCGGATATTTTGCTTTTTATCGGCTTTTTACAGGCACGTAAGGTCACTAGTTTTACCTGGCCAGACGTAATTATTTTGGACATTAGGGCTTATTTAGCTCAAATGAATGAAGATAAATATGCTCGCCGAACCATCGCCAGACGAATTTCTTCCTTGCGTTCCTTTTATCGTTATTTACTTCGCGAGAATATTGTAGAAGTAAATCCTTTTCTTAAGGTTAAAACACCTAAACTGGAAAAACGCTTACCGGTTTTTTTGGAAGAATTTGAAATGAATGAGTTATTAAATTTACCACCTGCTGACGAATTGGGGTTACGTGATCAAAGTTTGCTGGAACTACTGTATGCTACAGGCTGCCGTGTTTCTGAATTAGTCGGGCTTACTTTAGTCAATATAGATCTAGGTAATCAGTATGTTCTCTTGCAAGGCAAGGGAAATAAGGAGCGTATTGTTCCGATTGGACGCACTGCTGTACAAGCCATGGATAAATATTTACACAAAGCACGTTTGCCTTTGATGCGTAAATATAAGGTGCCTGAACATGGTTTAGTTTTTATCAATCGATTGGGTACACCTTTAACCGATCGCAGCGTCCGCAGAATTTTGGATAAATACATTCAAACATTGGCACTACATAAACACATTAGTCCCCATGTAATCCGGCATACGTTTGCTACTCATTTATTAGAACATGGTGCGGATTTACGAGCTGTACAGGAACTTTTGGGACACGCCAATCTTTCAACCACTCAAATTTATACTCATGTGACAACGGAGCGGATTGCCAAAGTGTATCACGACCATCACCCCCATGCTTAAAGCCAAGGCTTTTTACCACAAAGGAGATATCATGTTAGCACTATTAGAAAAAACTCGTAAAATTAATAAATTACTACAAAAAGCGGAAAAGATTTGTTATGATGATGTCGCTAAATTATTAAGGGATGTTATTGGTGCCAATATCTATATTGTTGCCAGCCCTGGCGATATTATGGGACTAGCCTTACAAGATGACTTTGAATGCGATATTATGCGTGAACAAGTTCTGAAAAAAACGATTTTCCCTGCTCATTACGTGGAATGGTTATTAAAAATGAATGCAACCTTTTCTAATATTGCGATGATTAATCATACTTGTGCTTTCAAAAAAGAAACCACTTGTGTTTTTGCTGACAAATTTACTACCGTCGTACCGATTTTTGGTAATGGTGAACGACTAGGAACTCTCATTTTAGCTAAATTCAAACAAGAATTTATCGATGCTGATTTAATTTTATCTGAGCATGCCGCCACTGTTATCGGCGTAGAAATTTTGCATGAACGTGCTATTTTAAGTGAAGAAACAGCCAGACAAAAAGCCATGGTGCAAATTGCTTTTTCAACGCTTTCTTATTCCGAATTGGAAGCAATAGAACATATTATCGGAGCACTACAGGGCTTAGAAGGCTTATTGGTAGCCAGCAAAATAGCAGACAAAGCAGGGATTACTCGTTCGGTCATCGTTAATGCTTTGCGTAAATTTGAAAGTGCCGGCTTAATCCAGACCAGGTCTTTGGGTATGAAAGGAACTTTTATTAAAATTCTCAATAGTCATCTTTTAGATGAATTAAATAAAAGAAAATAACTGGCAATATTCACTATTTAGGCTGTCCTTATTAAGTGGGATTATAGAGGAAATCATGCTAGTAATGACGAATATTACTACTAACTTGAAACTATCTGATGAAATTGGGGGATGTTATTAGTATGGAAAACGCTGTGCTGTTTGAAGTAAAAAATCAGGTGGCTTGGATTACGTTAAATCGACCACAAAGTCTTAACTCCATGAATGATACCTTGGTAGACGGCTTGCACACTGCCTTGTTACAAGCAGAAACCACTGCAGAAGTTAAAGTCATCATTCTTACTGGTCAAGGGAAAGCTTTTTGCGCCGGCGGCGATTTACCGTATCTAACCACATTAACTACCGTCAGTGACAAAAGAACCTTTATTGAAAAAGTAGGGCAACTAACAAAAAAAATAATGCTTTTACCCAAACCAGTTATTGCCATGGTCAATGGTGTGGCTGCAGGAGCTGGTGCTAATCTAATGTTAGCTTGTGATTTAATTTATGCTGTTAACACTGCTCGTTTTGCGCAAAGTTTTGCAAAAGTTGGTTTAGTCCCGGATTGTGGTGGTATGTATCTGTTACCCAAGGTCATCGGTGTTCATAAAGCTAAAGAATTAATGTTCACGGCAGATTTAATTGATGCCGCTACAGCTGAAAAGCTTGGTATGATTAATCATGTTTGTCCGGAAAACACCTTGAGCAAAACTACGGAAGCAATGGCACAAAGATTGGCCACCAGTGCACCGCTAGCTCTTAGTATCATTAAATCCACGCTCAATAATACCGCTTTAACCTTGGATGAAGTCTTGACCACCGAAACCCTTGCGCAACCTTTGTGTCTAGCCACTGCCGATTGCGCTGAAGGTATTGCCGCGTTTAAAGCAAAACGTACACCTAATTTTAGCGGGCAATAAGAACGCAGAACACCAGCTAATCTTAAATAAGCTGGTAACTTGTAACTAAAATAACCTTCTTAAGCACTTGCTGTTAGCAGGTGCTTTTTGTTACAGGATTGTTTCCTTTGGCTTTTTAGTTAAAATCTTGTATAATAAACGAGTACATTAATTTTATGGAGGTTAACTCATGCTTGGTTTTGATAGTGAAATAATATATAGAATTCCGGCTCTTTTGATAGCTCTGACCGTGCATGAATATGCCCATGCACAAGTTGCCGACTCCATGGGAGATCCTACACCACGTATGCTAGGACGTCTAACCCTTAACCCTTTGGCACATTTAGATCCCCTAGGGACGCTAATGCTTGTCTTTGTCGGCTTTGGGTGGGCAAAACCTGTGGGTATTAATCCCAGTTACTTCCGTAATGGCAGGCAAGGTATGATGAAGGTTTCTTTTGCCGGTCCCGGAGCTAATCTTTTTCTTTGTTTTTTAGCTTCTTTCATCATTGCCGTCATGAATAAATTGGGCATTTTAACTACCGGCGTCTATACTTTTTTAGCGTGGACGCAACTTTATAATGTTTGGTTTGCTTTTTTCAACCTAATTCCGGTACCGCCACTGGACGGTTCCAAAATTCTCATGGCTTGGTTACCTGGACGACAAGCTTATGAATATCAAAAAATAGAACCTTATGGTATGTACATACTCATGGGACTTCTATTAACAGGTATCGTTAGTATGATTATTGGACCTTTATCTTCCATGTTTTTGAGGGGAACCTCATTACTACTATCACTGATTTTTTAATAAATTGACTAGTTAAAAGGAGACGAACTTAATGACAAAAGGTAGAATTTTTAGTGGAATGCAACCATCAGGTCGTTTTCACTTGGGCAACTATATGGGTGCTTTAGAAAATTGGGTCAAATTACAACATGAATATGAATGTTTTTTTTCGATTGTAGACTTACACGCATTAACTTCTTCCTTTGAAGATACCTCCAAATTGCAAGAAAATGTCATGGAAATGGCGATTGACTGGTTAAGTGCTGGTTTAGACCCAGAAAAAAATGTTATTTTCTTACAATCCCACGTAAAAGAACACGCGGAATTATATCTTTTACTGGGTATGTCGACACCTTTATCTTGGTTAGAACGTGTGCCAACCTACAAAGATAAATTACAACAACTAGGTGCCCAGGGTAAAGACATTAACACCTACGGTTTTCTTGGCTATCCGGTCTTAATGGCTGCGGATATTATGCTCTATAAAGCAAATGCTGTACCGGTAGGGGAAGATCAAGCTGCACATTTGGAACTTACACGCGAATTGGTGAGACGTTTCAACTATCTGTATAAACAAGAAATCTTCCCGGAGCCGCAAGCGGTTTATTCTCAGTCCAAAGTTTTGCCCGGCATTGATGGGCGTAAAATGAGCAAATCCTATGGCAATACCATTCCCTTTGGTGCCGCACCGGCAGAAGTAAAGGAACGGATCCGCCTCATGATTACTGACCCACAACGCATCAAAAAAACAGATCTTGGTAACCCCGAGGTTTGCGTTGTTTACACTTTTCAAAAAATATTTAATTCGGAAAATGCTGAAAGCATTGCTTGTCAATGCCGTGCCGGTGAAATTGGTTGCGTTCAATGTAAAAATTGCCTAGCGGAACGCATGAATGCCTTGCTGGCCGATATTCATATTCGCCGTGAAAGTCTCAAAGCTAAACCAGGCTATGTGAAAGAAGTGCTAGAACATGGTAATGAACGAGCCAGACTGGTGGCTGCAGCCAATATGGAAGAAATTCGCAAAGCGATGAATGTGCTTTAAACAGCGGGAGAAGCTATGCCCAACTATAATATCAAGGTGCAAGATTTTGAAGGTCCACTAGATCTTTTAATCCACCTAATTGAAAAAGATAAAATTGATATTTATGATATCCCGATTGTAGCTATTACAGGGCAATATGTGGATATTTTGCGCAACATGGCGGAGTACGATATGGAAGTCGCCAGTGAATTTTTACTAATGGCAGCTACTTTATTACAAATTAAGTCTCGTATGCTCTTACCCAAACCGCCTTTAGAAGAAGGCGAAGCTGAGGCTGATCCACGGCAAATGTTAGTGGAAATGCTGATTGCTTATCGTAAAATCAAATTACAAGCGCAGCTACTCTTAGACTGTAGGCAACAAGCTTCGCTCTATCATACGCGACCGCCAATGCAGTTTCCGGATTTAAAACGCAAATTGCAAGCCCTGGACATTACCACGCTCCTAGACACTTTGGTGACCTTGGTTAGCTTACGTGAACCGGAAACAGCTTTAATTGAACGGCAAGAATTTCATGTGCAAGATAAAATGCAAGATATTATCCAACTCTTACAAGCTAATAGTCACGCTTTAGAATTTACGCAAGCAATGAAGCTAGTCAGTAGTCGCAGTGAAAAAGTAGCAACTTTTCTCGCTGTTTTGGAATTAATGCGTCGAGGTAGAGTTACAATTACGCAGTCTGAACCTTTTTCACCAATCTATATCTTCTTGCGGGAGGACGAACAGAATGTTTTATGATTATCTGCAAAGTAATGTAGAAGCACTTTTATTTGCTGCTGGTGAACCTTTGAGCAGCGAAAAAATTGCTGCTATTTTACAAATAGAATTGGAAACTGTGCAACACTTACTTGATCTTTTGGCGGAAAACTATGCCCAAGCAGAGCGGGGGCTATGTATTCGCTGTGTAGCAGGTGGCTATCAGCTAACCACGAAGCCGGAAATGGAGGCTACGGTTCGTCAATTAGTCGCCAAACAAGAACTTAAATTAACTAATGCTGCTTTGGAAACTTTAGCCATTGTAGCTTTTAAACAACCGGTTACACGTTCTGAAATGGAAGCTATTCGCGGTGTGCAAGTCGATGGTGTTGTAAATACGCTCTTAGATTGCGGCCTCATTGAAGAAGCCGGACGTAAAAACACCTTAGGGCGTCCTATTCTCTATGCCACTAGCGACACTTTTTTAGTCACCTTTGGGCTTAATTCCCTCCAAGATTTACCGCAACTGTCCGCTGAACAGTTATTTAATGCGGACAATCTAAAAACTGACACTAACAATACTGAATGTTAGTGTCCTCACGACCGGATCGTACTCGTTCCGGTTTTTTTGTTGAAAATATGTGCGAAGCCAGCTTGTCTATGGTAAAATATTAAAAGATATAAAGAATTTGAGGTAGAAAACAATGGAAGAACGTTTACAAAAAGTTTTAGCAGCAGCTGGTATTGCTTCAAGAAGAGAAGCCGAAAAAATCATTTTAGCAGGTCGCGTCAAAGTTAATAATAAGCTGGTGACGGCATTAGGCACCAAAGTAGATGAAAAAGCTTTTATCACAGTAGATGGTAAGGGTATCAAACAAGAAAAGAAAGTGTATTACTTACTCTATAAACCAAGAGGTGTGGTAACAACGATGGTTGACCCGGAAGGACGTTGCACGGTGGCTTCATTAATTGAGGATTTACCAGAACGTGTGTTTCCTGTTGGTCGCTTAGACTACAACACAGAAGGCTTACTGTTATTAACCAATGACGGAGCCTTAACACAGAAACTAACCCACCCTAAACACGAAGTAAATAAATCCTATAATGTTATTGTTCCTGGCTTAGTTTCCGATGAAAAGCTGGATCTCTTGCGTATGGGTGTCAAATTAGAAGATGGCTTAACTGCTCCGGCCACCGTGGACTTGGTTGAGTATGATCACGAACGCAATTTGACAGTCTTTAATATCAGCATTCACGAAGGACGTAATCGTCAAATTAGAAGAATGTGTGATTTTATCGGTTTTCCTGTGCGCCAGCTTAAGCGTTATAAGCTAGGCAATTTAACGCTTAATGGTTTAAGACGTGGCGAATGTCGCCCCTTATATGAAGATGAATTAAAAGCCTTATTAAAGTTGGCCAACGCTCATGAGTAAAGTTTTAATTGTTGGTGCTGGTGCCGCAGGTTTATTAGCAGGTATCGCCGCTGCCGAACGGGGAGCAGAGGTAACCATTTTAGAAAAAATGTATACGCCCGGACGCAAATTACTCATTACCGGTAAAGGTCGCTGCAACTTAACAAATAACTGTGATTTGACAGAATTTTTTAATAATTTTCCCGGTAACGGCAAGTTTTTAAATAGTGCCTTACGCCAATTCACTAATGAAGATATGGTAAAACTTTTAGAAGAGCATGGCCTCCCCACCAAAGTGGAAAGAGGGGGGAGGGTCTTCCCGGCTTCTGACCTGGCAAAAGACGTGGTTGACAAATTAGTTAGTATTTTCCATGCTTACGGTGGTAAACTTATTACCGATACCTATGTTACCAAATTAATTATCGTTGAGCACGTGATCCAAGGTGTTACTACCATTAACGGTCAAAACTATACCGCCGACGCCGTTATTATAACAACAGGTGGCGCTTCCTACCCTGGTACCGGGTCTGATGGCAATGGTTATCGCTTGATAGCAAAATATGGTCATACGATTATGCCGTTAAAACCATCACTGGTACCACTAACCAGCGATTCTCCTTATATTGCTCAATTACAAGGGTTGTCTTTGCGTAATGTACAAGCTTCTATTTATGCAGGCGATAGGCTACTCGCCAAGGAATTTGGCGAAATGCTTTTCACTCATTTTGGTGTTTCCGGACCGATTATCTTATCTTTAAGCAAAGTCGTGGCCCAAGCACTAGCAGAAAATAAAGGCCCTGTTGATTTACTCATTGATTTAAAACCGGCACTGGATGAAGAAAAGCTTACCGCTCGTGTCCAAAGAGATTTTACTCTTTATATCCGCAAACAGTTGGTAAATGGAATCAAAGACTTATTACCTAGTAGACTCATTGACGTTATTCTTGATGCTGCTTTTCTTAATCCTAATAAAGCCGTTAATCAAGTATCCAAAGAAGAACGCCAGCGCTTAGTCTTTACGCTCAAGCATTTATCCCTGCCTATTACGGGGACACGTCCTTTAGCAGAAGCTATTGTAACTGCCGGGGGCGTTTGCGTCAAAGAAATCAATCCGAAAACTTTTGAATCCAAATTGATTAAGGGCTTATTTTTTGCCGGAGAAGTTATTGATATTGATGGCTATACTGGTGGCTATAATCTGCAAGCAGCTTTTTCCAGCGGTTATGCAGCCGGGAGTGCTGCCGCACAACAATAAAGCGAGTAGAGGTGATTGTTTGTGGACAACAAACGCTTGGTAATTGCAATTGATGGCCCTGCTGGAGCTGGAAAAAGCACGATTGCCAAACTAGTAGCTGAAAAATTAGGCTATGTCTATATTGATACAGGTGCTATGTACAGGGCTCTAACTTTAAAATTTTTACAAACCGGACAGTGTTACGATGCCACATTAGTAGGAAAGTTGGCCCAAAGGCTAGAGCTAAGCTTTCTTCCAGAACACGGTAATAATCGTGTTTTTCTTGACGGTCAGGAAGTAACCGAAGAAATTCGTTCCCATGCTGTCACTACTAACGTTTCACTTATTGCCGCCAATGGTGTTGCCCGCGAAGCACTGGTAGACCTGCAACGCAAAATGGGTAGAACGGGCGGAGTAGTAATGGACGGTCGTGATATTGGAACCGTTGTTTTCCCTCAAGCAGATTTAAAGATTTTCTTGACAGCTAGCGTTGAAGAACGTGCCCACAGGCGTTACGAAGAATTAATTGCCAAAGGGCAAACCTTAGATTTTGAAAATTTAAAACAAGAAATTGCCGCACGTGATAAACTTGACAGTGAAAGAGAAATTTCTCCGTTATGTTGTGCCGCAGACGCTGTTTATTTAGATTCCTCCAAACTAGATATTGCACAGGTAGTTGCCACTATTTTGGATTTATATCGGAGGAAATGATATGTTTTACAAAAGCATTCGTTTTATTTTATATCTGATTTTTAAAATAACACTCAGATTAGAAATTTACGGTTGTGAAAATATTCCTCGTACAGGACCTGTCGTCGTGGCCAGTAACCATCTTAGCTTGCTGGATCCACCACTTATTGGCGTTGCTGCCACTAGACAAGTGTATTTCATGGCCAAAAAAGAATTGTTTATTTTTATTTTAGGCGATATTTACAAAGCCCTAGGTGCCTTTCCGGTTAGTCGGGGAACTGCTGACCGAACGGCAATCAAGCACGCTATTGAACTTTTGCAAAACGCGAAAGTTTTAGCTATTTTTCCTGAAGGAACCCGTAGTAAAGATGGTAAACTCGCTAAAGCTGAGCCGGGAGCTTTAATGATGGCAGGTAAAGCCCGCGCTGTTATTGTCCCAACCGCCATCAAAGGCAGTGACCTAAAAAGGCAAAAAAACTGGTGGCCAAAAGTAACAATTACCTTTGGCAAACCTATTTATTTTCCCAGCGATGAACCAATTAACAAAGAACTTTTGCATCGCCTTTCTGTGCAAATGATGGGCGAAATTCAAGAGCTTCTGGACTTGAGGGAACAAGATGGAAATTAAAATCGCCACAACTTGTGGTTTTTGCTATGGTGTAAAACGTGCAGTAGCATTGGCGCAAACAACCAAGCTCACCAGTGAAGCGGTGGCCACCTTTGGCCCTTTGATTCATAATCCACAAATGATTGCTGCGTTAGCTGAACAAGGCATTGGTTGCCTAGATAAGTTAGATGACTTTTCTACAGGTACTACTATTATTTTGCGTTCTCACGGCGTTGGTCCAGAAGTTTATAAAGCAATCCAAGCCCGCAATTTAAAACTGGTGGATGCCACTTGCCCCAATGTTCTTAATGCACAAAAACGTGCCGCAGCACTAGCAGAAGAAGGCTATTTACCAATTATCGTTGGAGAAAAAGCTCACCCTGAAGTTACTAGCATTCAAGCTTGGGCAGGAAATAAGGCCTGTGTCATCGAAACACTTGCCGAAATTAATAATTTGCCGTACACTGATAAGTATGGTGTTATTATCCAAACAACTTTTGAGTTATCTAAATTTGAAGAAATTTTGCTAGCATTACAAAACGCACGCCCCGGAATTTATAAAGTTGAACGTACTATTTGTAATGCTACCTCAGAACGCCAAAAAGCGGCTCTGCAGCTAGCTTCAACAGTGGACGTGGTAATTGTTCTAGGTGGTAAGAACAGTGCTAACACCAAGCATTTATATGAATTAGTGCATAGTAAACTGCCAAGGACTTATCACTTGGAAACTGCTGCTGAAATTAAGCAAGAAATGCTCAAAAATTGTAAAACAATAGGAATTACAGCGGGAGCATCAACTCCTGACTGGTTAATTGAGGAGGCAATACATACAATGGAAAATATGGAAACAATGGAAACAATGGAAAGCTTATTAGAACAAGAGGAAGTCTTAACTAGCATTCACGGTGGTATGTCAGTTAAGGGTGAAGTTATTCACATCACTAAAGAAGGGGCTATCGTTAACTTTGGCTATCCCCAAGAAGGTTTGATTACTTTTGCAGAGTGGGGTATTGACGCTACTAAAGAAAGTATCGAAGCAGAAATTGCAGAAAATAAAATAATCACAGCGAAAGTCATCGCCAATGAAAACAAAGATGGCTTTGTCGCATTATCTAGATTAAAAGCAGAAGCAGATTTAGCGTGGGAAAAAATTGGCGCCGTGGCTGAAGAAAAGAAAATTCTTACCGTTAAAGGCCTTAAAGCGGTTAAAGGCGGACTTACTGTCCTCGCTGAAGGTGTAGTTGCCTTTATTCCAGCTTCGCACTTGGAATTGCGCCGTATTGAAGATATTAGCATTTATGTAGGTAAAACCATGGATGCAGAAGTAATCGAATTTAATCCTGATAAAAAACGTTTAGTTCTTTCCCGCAGAAACTTGTTGAGAACTGCCAAAGAAGCTACGGATAAAGCTTATTATGAAGAGCGTGCGGCTAAAATGGAAGCCACCAAACAAGCACGTCTAGAAGCACAACAAGCGGCTTTTACTACTATTCATGTTGGTGATAAAATAACCGGTACTGTGAAAAAAATTGCTGAGTTCGGCATTTTCGTAGAAATAGCTACTGGCTTACAAGGGTTAGTACATTCTTCTGAGCTTTCCTGGCAACGCAATCAAAAACCAGCTGACATTTGCAAAGAAGGCGAGAGCGTAGAAGTCGTTATTCTCAAAATCGACGAAGAAGCGAAACGTGTATCTCTGAGTATCAAAGCTCTTACTGAAGATCCTTGGCTCGTAAAAACCGTTGCTTTTAAGGAAGGTCAGCTTACTTGTGGTACCGTCGAAAGATTTTTAGCTTTTGGTGCTATTGTCAAATTGGTTGATGGCGTAGAAGGTCTTGTGCATATTTCCGAAATAGCTGAAGAACATATTGCTAAACCGGAAGATGTGTTAAAACTAGGTCAAGAAGTCAAAGTGAAAATTATCAAAATTGATAAAACTCATAAAAAAATCGGCTTAAGCATTACTAAAGCTGTCAACGAAGAAGCAGAAGCAGAATATAGTGCTTTCCTCAATGAGGCGCCACAACTATCAACGGACATTGCAGAAAAATTGTCTTCAATTAACACCGAAGCCTAATTTGTGGGGGAGTTTATGACTCGCGAAACAAGAAAATTAGAACATATTAACTACACTTTAAAACTCGCAGATGGTCCACAAACCACAGGATTCGAAGATATTCGCTTCCTACATAACTGTTTACCTGAAGCTAACACCTCCCTCCTGACAGTTGCAACTAAACTAGCGACGCTTTCTTTAAAAGGACCTTTAATTATTAACGCTATTACCGGTGGCACTAACCAAGTGACTACCGTTAATAAAATGTTAGCGGAAGTGGCACAAGCAACCGGTTGTGCCATGGCCGTAGGCTCTCAAGCAGGTGCTGTCCGCCAAAAACAAATACAGGAAAGCTACCAAATTGTCCGCAAAACTAATCCCCAAGGCGTTGTTTTTGCCAATGTGAGCGCACAAATGAGCGTCGCAGAGGCCCAGTTTGCAGTCGAAATGCTGGAAGCTCAAGCTCTGCAAATTCATCTTAATGCTGCGCAAGAATTAGTTATGACAGAAGGAGATAAAGATTTTACAGGCTACCTTAAAAATATCGAGCAAATTTGCTCGCATTTGACTGTACCTGTAATTGTTAAGGAAACAGGTTGTGGTATAGCCAGTGAACAAGCGACGCAACTAATTTCCTGTGGAGTGCAAATTTTGGACGTAGGCGGTGCCGGTGGTACTAATTTTCCCGCTATCGAAGCTGCTCGTAAACCAATTCCTACATCAGAGTTACTGGTTGGTTGGGGGATACCCACAGCCTTAACCATTATCGAAGCTAAAACTGTAGCACCTGCTACAGTGGGCATCATTGCTACTGGTGGCATTAGAACGGCAGTAGATATTGTTAAAGCTCTAGCATTAGGTGCCGATGCAGTAGGGATGTCCGGCAATATTTTACGTAATATTTTACAACTTGGTGTGGATGGAACTATTACGGAAATTAAACAGTTACAAACAGAAATTAAAACACTAATGTTACTCTTAGGTGTAAAAGAAATTAAAAATTTACAAAAAGTTCCCCTCTTGTTTGAACAGGTTCTTTTTGAACAATTATACTGTCGTGGTTACAATTTGCCACAATTAAGTAAATCTCGTTAAATAAACTGTATAGAAGAAAGAGGAGTAAGGCTAATACCGCTCCTCTTTCTTTGTGTTTTCAAGTTACTTTGTGTTATAATTAGAGCGCTAATAGATACATTTTTTAAAATCAGGAAGGAGCCGGAAATGAAAGGTCTTATTGCTGCTGTTCATCGTAATAGTGTCGCTGCTGCTACTGGCATCACACCTGGTGAAAAGCTTTGTGCTGTAAACGGTTCTGACTTACAGGATATTATCGAACTAAGTTATCTGCTTGCGGAAGAAAAACTTGATTTGTTGATTGAGGGTCTTGACGCTGTTACCAGACACGTCTTAATAGAAAAAATGCCAGACGAAGATTTAGGCTTAGAATTTGAATCAGCAGTCTTTGATCAGGTTTCTTGTTGCCATAACAAATGTGTATTTTGTTTTGTCGATCAAATGATTCCGCAAATGAGAAGTAGCCTCTATGTCCGTGATGATGATTATAGACTATCCTTCCTTTATGGCAATTTTATTACCATGACCAATATGAATGATGCCGACTATGACCGTATTATTAAGACACATATGTCTCCTTTGTATATTTCTGTACACACCACCAATCCGTCCGTTAGATGCCAAATGATGCAGAACAAATTTGCCGGAGACATTCTCAAAAATATTAAACGTCTTACTACCGCCGGCATTGCTGTGCACACCCAGATTGTCTTGTGCCCTGGCTATAATGACGGTGAAGTTTTAAAACACACCTTTAACGATTTAGTCCAATTGTTTCCCTTAGTGGCCAGCATGGCTGTAGTTCCAGTGGGGCTCACTAAACACAGGGAACATTTACCTAGTCTGCGACTTTTCACTGCCACAGAAGCTAAGTCTATTATTACAGAGGTCACAAGCTGGCAACAACTGTGTCGTCAACGTTACGGAAAATCCTTTATTTATCTTGGCGACGAATTTTATGTTCTTGCCGACCAAGCTTTCCCTGCAACGGAGAACTACGATGGTTTTCCACAAATTGAAAATGGTATTGGACTAAGCCGCAATTTCACAAACGAGTGGGAAATAACCAAAATTAAAAACAGGGCAACAAAAACTGTGAAAAATGCCTTAATTCCTGTTGGCATCTCCGCTTTTAAAATTTTAGCCCCACTCCTTGAGCAATATAATGCTGCGCTTCAAACCAAACACCAATTAATTCCCGTCACTAATGATTTTTTTGGACAAACTATCAATGTGACTGGACTTTTAACTGGGAAGGATATCCTCAAAACTGTTCAGCAACGGCAACCTGAATATACCCGACTGATTATACCGAAAAAAGTTTTAAATAATGATAATTTATTTTTGGACGGAATGGATTTTACAACGTTTAAAGCTAAATTTAACGGTATAGTAGAAACTGCCGCTACTGCCAGTGAACTTAAAATGCTACTAAGCAAATAATGGGGTGTATAGATGAAAGGTTACGGACTTTTACAAGTTTATACCGGCACCGGCAAGGGTAAAACGACAGCTGCCCTCGGTGTAGTGTTGCGCGCTAGTGGCTATGGCGCTAAAACCTTAATGCTACAATACATGAAGGATGATCCTGGTTATGGCGAATTCGCGGCCGCCCTATTTATACCTAATTTTACGTTAAAACAGGTAGGACGTAATAGTTTTGTAAATTTTCAAAATCCGGATCCTATTGATGTTCAAATGTTAAAAGCAGGGTGGGAATTAGCCCAAACTAGCATTTTATCAGAGCAATATGACATCGTAATTTTAGATGAATTAAATATTGCCTTAGCCTATGGGCTCTTGTCAACAACAGAAGTTATCGAGTTTTTAAAGTTACCACGGGGGAAAACTGAAGTTATTATCACAGGCCGCTCAGCGCCGAAAGAATTACTGGCAATAGCGGATTTAGTTACTGATATGCAAGAAGTCAAACACTATTTTTTTGCGGGTGTAACTTCTCGCAACGGAATAGATCATTGAGAGTGAGGGAAAGTAATGAGTAAACCAATAGTTGCTATTGTTGGAAGACCTAATGTCGGCAAGTCCACATTATTCAATATATTTGCAAATAGTCGCATTTCTATTGTAGAAGATACCCCTGGCGTAACTAGAGATCGTATTTATGCTAATGCCGAATGGCTAGATAATGAATTTATGATGGTTGATACCGGTGGTATCGAACTAATGAGCACAGATGAAATTGCCGTTTCCATTAGAGAACAGGCTCAAATTGCCATTATGGAAGCAGATGTAATCGTTTTCGTTTGCGATGCTCGCACAGGCATCACACAAGAAGATGCGGAAGTTGCTAAACTGCTCCGTAGTTCTAAAAAGCCAGTTATTCTCACCATTAATAAAGCGGATTCACCTAAACAAGAAGCGGAAATTTATGAATTTTACAGTTTGGGCATTGGCGAGCCCATTCCTATTTCTGCTGCCAATCATTTAAATCTCGGTGATTTATTGGATGCTATTGTAGAAAAATTCCCAGATGCTGATCTACTAGGCGACGATGATGCTGATGACCAAATTAAGGTTGCTTTAATTGGTCGCCCAAACGTAGGTAAATCTTCGATTTTCAATACTTTGGTCGGGGAAGTGCGTTCCATTGTTAGTGATATTGCTGGTACAACAAGGGATGCCATTGATACTCCTGTTGTAAAAGATGGTCTTAATTTCTTATTCATCGATACTGCCGGTATGCGCAGAAAAGCTCGCATTGATGAACCAATTGAAAAATACAGTATTATCCGTTCTTTACGTGCCGTTGATCGTTCTGATGTGGTTTTAATTATTATTAATGCTATCGAAGGTATCACCGAACAAGATAAAAAAATTGCTGGCTATGCCCATGAAGCTGGTAAAGGCATCATTTTAGTAGTTAACAAATGGGACTTGTACGAAAAAGACAATACCGCAACTTTGCGTTTTACTGAAATGTTACGCCAAGAATTAATTTTTATGCAGTATGCACCGGTAATGTTTGTCTCTGCTTTGACACAACAACGAATTCATCGCTTACCTGAGGTAATTCATTTTGTAGCAGAACAAAATGCTATGCGCATTGCAACAAGTGTCCTCAATCAAGTTGTTAACGATGCTTTAGCCATTAATCCACCGCCATCCGATAAAGGCAAACGCCTGAAAATCCTCTATGTTACCCAAGTTAAGATTAAGCCACCGACATTTGTTATTTTCGTTAACGATCCGGAAATCATGCATTTCTCTTACCAACGTTATCTAGAAAACAAATTTAGAGAAGCTTTTGGGTTTGAAGGTACTCCCATACATATGATTATTCGTGGCAAAAACGAAGAAGAATAGAGGTTAGCCCATGACACTACTTATAGCTTTTATGATAGGTTATGTGCTCGGATCTGTACCTAGTGGCTTAGTTTTAGTGAAAATGATCTGTGGCATTGATATTCGCGAATACGGTAGCAAAAACATTGGTACCACCAATGTTTTTCGTACGGTAGGTGCAAGAATGGCCTCTTTTGTTTTAGTTGCCGATGTCAGCAAAGGCATTATTGCCGTATTACTGGTTCGCTATTGTCTGGCCAGTAATTTACATCTGGAACTTGTAGCTGCTATCGGTGCGCTCTTGGGACACAATTATTCCTTGTTTTTGGGCTTCAAAGGCGGACGAGGAGTTGCCACTGGTTTAGGTTTAATTCTTTTATTTATGCCGGACGTTTGTATTTTTACTTTTTCTGTTTGGATTGTCATCGTCTTTGTTACTAAGTATGTGTCGCTAGCTTCTGTTACAGGCGCTTTTATTACTCCTATCTGTGCTTATTGGCGCGGCTATCCTTTAGAACTGGTTTTATTTGCCTTGGCAGCGTGTGTTTTTGTCATTGTTAGACATTATGAAAATATGAAGCGCCTACTGGCAGGAACAGAAAGTAAAATCAAACAGGGGAATATCAATTCCCTAAAAAAAGAAGAAAAGTAGAGCTAACCATGAATAAAAAAATTGCAATCATCGGTGCCGGCAGTTGGGGCACGACCTTAGCACAAATCCTTGATGATAATGGTCATGAGGTTACCCTCTGGGTTCGTAAACCAACGCGTGCGCAAACAATCAAAAGCACGCGTTATAATAGTGATTATTTGCCGGCAATAAAACTAGCACCGAGTATTCAAATAACAGCTGATTTAAACGCTGCTGTCCAAGTAGCGTCAATTTTAGTGCTAGTCGTACCTTCTCACGGTATGCAAACTATTTGTCAGCAAATCAGCGCAAACAATTCTTGTGCTAATAAAACTATTATTTCCTGTACGAAAGGCTTTGCTTTAGACACCGGTCAGCGCATGAGTGAAATCATTCACAGCACCTTACCTGCTGCCACTCTTGCTGTTTTGTCAGGGCCAAATCACGCTGAAGAAATTGCTTTACGACAACCTTCAGCTACAGTCATTGCCTGTGCGGACCTTAAGCTGGCAGAAAAGTTACAACAACTTTTTCTCAATGCTTACTTTAGACCTTATATTACAGATGACCTTATTGGAGTAGAAGTTGCCGGTAGCTTAAAGAATATTATTGCACTTACCAGCGGGATTATGTTTGGTTTGGGTTTTGGCGATAATAGCCAAGCTGCCTTAATCACCAGAGGTTTAGCCGAAATCACTAGATTAGGCGTTGCCTTAGGTGCTAGGCGCGAAACCTTTAGCGGCTTGGCTGGAGTAGGGGACTTGATTGCTACCTGTACCAGCTCCCATAGTCGTAATCGCCGAGCAGGGGAAGCCCTTGCTCGAGGAGAAACCTTAACCACCATTGCTACCAGCACCCACATGGTCATTGAAGGCATTAATGCCACTAAAGCCGCCTATGCTTTACAGCAAACTCACCGAGTAGAAATGCCTATTACTGAAAGTCTTGCTCAAATATTGTTTGCGGGGAAAAATGTACAAACAGCTTTAAAAGAACTAATGAATCGTAGTGGCAAGCAAGAACTTTTGAAATAAGCAAACAGCCTAAACAAAATGCTAGATAATTAAAAACTATCTGGCATTTTTTGCCCATAAATGTTATAATGTCTATCGTGCATAGAGCATATTCTTTTATGGAGAGAATATATATTTTTATGAGGAGGATAAATGATGTCAGAAAAATCAACCTTTTTCCTCGTCCGCGAGGAAATTTTACCGGAAGCCATCAAAAAAACTATTAAAGTTAAAGAAATTTTAAAACGTGGTGAAATTAAAACCATCAACGAAGCTGTGGAAAAAATGGGGCTTAGTCGTAGCGCCTACTATAAGTATAAAGATTATGTTTTCCCTTTTTATGAAGCAAGCAAAGAAAAAATAATTACCTTATCTCTTTTGCTGGAGCATAAACCAGGGGTTCTATCCCGTGTTTTAAATACTGTAGCAGGAGATTCTGGTAGCATCATGACCATTAACCAAGGCATTCCGCTCCAAGGTGTTGCCAATACCACTATTTCTATCGAAACTAAAGAATTAACCATAGATTTAGAAGCTTTACTTGATAAATTGCGAATGATCGATGGTGTAAAACGCCTAGAGGTTTTAGGACAAGTATAAGTTTGTGCAACACTTTTACTAGAAGGAGGACGCTCATTCATGAAAGAAACAATTAACGTTGGCCTTTTAGGTGCCGGCACTGTGGGCCGTGGCGTCATTGCTGTTTTGGAAAAAAATGCCCAAGATATAGCCAAAAAAGTTGGTCTACCGGTTAAAATAACTAAAATATTGGGTCGTAACCCTAAGGTAGAACAAGAATTTGGCGACAAATATCTTGTAACCACGAATATTGACGATATTATTAATGATCCTACAATTGATATCGTCGTGGAATTAATTGGGAGGGAACATCCGGCCAAAGAATTCATGGCAACGGCACTACAAAACAAAAAAAATGTTGTTACCGCCAATAAAGATGTCCTAGCAAAATACGGCAAAGAATTATTTGCCTTAGCAGAAGCGCAACAGGTAGATTTTATGTTTGAAGCTGGCGTTGGTGGAGGTATCCCTATTATTCGCCCGCTAAAATCCTGTTTAGCAGCTAATAAAATCAAGTCAATTATGGGAATTGTCAATGGTACCACGAATTACATGCTCACTAAAATGTCCGCAGAACATTTAGATTTTGCTGAAGTTTTAAAGGAAGCCCAAGAAAAAGGTTATGCTGAATCTGATCCAACCGCCGATATTGGTGGACTGGATGCTGCTCGCAAAATAACTATTTTAGCCTCTATTGCTTTTAATACAAGGATTAGCTTAGATGATGTTTTTGTCGAAGGCATTGCCGATATTACTTTACGTGATATTGATTATGCCAAAGAATTAGGCTATGTTGTCAAGTTGCTCGCTATTGCTAAATCGGACGAACATAATGGTATTAGCGTCCGAGTCCATCCGACAATGCTACCGAATACCCACCCTTTAGCCACTGTTAATGATGTTTACAATGCCATCTTTGTCACCGGTGACGCTCTGGGGGACGCTATGTTTCTAGGACGTGGAGCAGGCGGGTTGCCTACAGCTAGTGCTGTGTGCGGTGATATTATTGATGTGGCGCGCAATATCAGGCATAATGCAACTGGTCGCATTAACTGTACTTGTTTTGAAGAAAAACATCTTTGTTCGTTAGAAAACATTACTTCTCCTTGCTATGTAAGACTGCATGCACAGGATAAACCTGGTGTCTTGGCCGGCATTGCCGCTGCTTTTGGTGCACAAAACGTCAGCTTAAAAACAGTGGTTCAAAAAGCCAAGGTTAATGGTTTTTCTGAACTAGTTGTTATTACTTATGATGTTTCCGAGTTTAATTTGCAAATGGCTTTGCAAACATTAAAAGCTTTGCCGGTAGTAGAAAAAGTTTGTAGCGTTATTCGCGTTGAAGACAATACTTTGTAATAAGGCGGTTTAGTCACAATGTCACAAAAAATAACTGTACGTGTTCCCGCAACTTCAGCTAATTGTGGACCTGGCTTCGATTCTCTAGGTTTAGCTTGCAATTTGTATAACTACTTTACCTACGAAATAATCAGCAAAGGGTTCACCCTAGAGGTCCAAGGCGAAGGTGCCGGAGCACTGCAAGCTTCTAGCCATAATCTGGCTTTTGCTGCTTTTCTTAAAGTCTGGAATAAAATGACAGCAACGCATATTGGTCTGAAAGTAACAATGCAAAATAATATTCCGCTAGCACGCGGTTTAGGGAGTAGTTCTACTGCTATAGTTGCCGGATTAATCGCCGCTAACAAGCTCACTGGGGAACAATTGAGCCCCGAAGATTTAGTAGGCTTAGCAACGGAAATCGAAGGTCATCCTGATAACGTAGCGCCGGCAATTTTAGGTGGTATCACTATTAGTTATCTTCAAGCAGAAAAAGCACACACTTTACGCTTTTTACCCACACAACCACTAAAATTTATTGCCGTAGTACCAAATATGCCTTTAGCAACAAGCATTGCCCGCAAAGTACTGCCCAAAACGGTAACTCATAGTGATGCCGTCTTTAATACAGGCAGGTCTGCTTTACTGATTGCTTCCTTACTCACTGGCGATTACACGCATTTACCCGTAGCGCTCGAAGATAAATTACATCAACCGTATCGAGCGACTTTAATCCCTGGCTTAACGGCTGCTTTCAGTGCCGCTCAAAAACAGGGCGCTTATAATGCCATTATTAGCGGTGCTGGTTCTACGCTCATGGCTTATGCACCACTTACCAGTGATCATGCTGCTATTGGTGCTAGCATGGTTACAGCACTTAAAAATCACGGCGTAACTGCCGCCTATCATATTTTAGATTTAGATACTGAAGGAGCAATTATCGTTTAATCTTGACAGTTGCACTAAAATATACTACAATAATATCTGTTATTCGGGGCGTGGCTCAGCTTGGTAGAGCGCTACCTTGGGGTGGTAGAGGTCGTGGGTTCAATTCCCGCCGCTCCGACCAATCAACAACACAGCCTTTGCGGTTATCCGTAAAGGCTTCTTTTATGTCTGAGTAATAATAAAAAAGGGGGGGATCTACTCTTGATACGTTCACTAAAGCTCATTTGTTGCGAATGTCAGCAAGCCTTCATTCCCACGAACGAATTATTTTATCGTGATAATTTTATTAGCACTAATCTAAGAGATGCACATTTTATTTGTCCCAAGTGTATTAAAA
Source organism: Acidaminococcaceae bacterium (assembly GCA_036659415.1). GTDB lineage: Bacteria > Bacillota > Negativicutes > Acidaminococcales > Acidaminococcaceae > JAVXCQ01. The sequence continues at coordinate 19,237 of JAVXCQ010000013.1, read as the reverse complement.
AATGGCAAGCAAAATGGCAAATAGCAACAGCTACCTTTACCGAAGAAGATTACTCTACATATGTTACAATTACTTTAGTTGACGGAACCAGCTATGAACATTTGGATTGTACTGCACTTGATGGTATTGTAGTAACTAGCGAAGAAATCCCTGAAGCCGCCCAACACAAACTTTTTACCTTGTTTGAGGTTTGGGATCTCAAACGCAAAGCCAATACCTTAAAAGACTGTACGTTCAATGACGAATTTATGCGTACAACCTTTAACTGTACAACTTACGGCGGTGAAAGCTACCAAAACGTTGCGTTTAGATTCAATATGCAAGGTCAGCTGGAAACTGCCACTCCCATTCCAACCTATATTACCGAACAGATTATAATCGCTTGGAAGTCCTATCAAGCTCAAAACGTTGAATAAGAAGGGAAGAACTACCCAATGTCAGATTTTTTGAAAAAGATTGAAAAACGTCGTACTTTTGCGATTATTTCTCATCCTGATGCCGGTAAAACCACTTTAACTGAAAAACTACTCCTTTATGGTGGAGCCATCCATTTAGCTGGTTCCGTCAAAGCTAGAAAAAGCAATAAACATGCTGTTTCTGATTGGATGGAAATAGAAAAACAGCGGGGTATTTCTGTTACCTCCAGTGTCCTGCAATTTGATTATAATGATTATCGCGTAAATATCTTGGATACTCCTGGTCACCAAGACTTTAGTGAAGATACGTATAGAACTTTAATGGCCGCTGACAGTGCCGTTATGTTGATTGATGCTGCCAAAGGTGTGGAACCACAAACCAAAAAATTGTTCTGGGTTTGTCATCGTCGCCAACTACCAATTTTTACCTTTGTGAATAAGTTGGACCGTTATGGCCGCAGTCCCTTTGACTTAATGGATGAATTGGAACAAGTTCTAGGCATCAGAGCCTATCCACTCAACTGGCCAATCGGTATTGACGGGCAATATGTCGGTGTATATGATCGCGTCAAAAAACAAATCGAATTATTTGAAAATGATAATAGTCACGGTTCTAAAATTTTAAAATCCACTACCGGTGACTTAGAAGATCCTGCTATTATTGCTACTTTAGGACCTGAATTATACGAAAATCTTTGCAATGACATCGAGCTACTTAATCTAGCCGGTGATGAATTTGATATGGCTAAAGTCAATAATGGTCAATTAACACCCATGTTTTTCGGTAGTGCTATGACCAACTTTGGTGTACGCGGGTTCCTGGAAAAATTTCTTGAACTTTCTCCGATGCCGCAACCACGTCTTTTGCAAAATGGAGATCAACTAAATCCCAGTAACGAAGCTTTCTCAGCTTTTATTTTCAAAATTCAAGCTAATATGAATCCTGCACATCGCGATCGTATTTCTTTTATGCGTATTTGCTCCGGCGTGTTTGACAAAGGTATGTCCGTCTATCACTTACAAGCAAAGAAAATGATTAAATTAACGCAGCCACAACAATTTTTGGCACAAGAACGAACCATTGTAGAAAAAGCCTATCCCGGTGATATTATTGGCGTTTTTGATCCAGGTATTTTTAGTATTGGGGACACTATTACTGATCCTCAATTGAAAATTCAATTTGAAGATTTTCCTGTTTTCCCACCGGAAATTTTTGCTCGCGTACAACCTAAAGACTCCATGAAACGCAAACAGTTTGTTAAAGGTATTACCCAATTGGCCCAAGAAGGAGCAATCCAGGTCTTTGTCCAACACGGTGTCGGCATGGAAAGTTATATCATCGGCGTAGTAGGGGTTTTACAACTAGAAGTTTTAGAATATCGCTTGTTAAACGAATATGGGGCTCAGCTCCTAATGAATCAATTACCACATTCTTTAGCACGTTGGATTTATGCTGATAAGCAGGTTAACCTGGACAATCTCAAAGGGTTGGATAATGGTATGCTCGTTTTTGATAAAGAAGACCGTCCTGTTATTTTAGTTAATAACGAATGGAGTCTTAACTGGATGTTAGAACGCAACCCTGGCATTAGATTTTTAACCGTTCCTTCAGAAGCCCAAACTATTTAAAGACTACTGGCAACAGCCTTTTCTTGTCATATTTCCTTCCACAGTGTACTATAAGGTGAGAAGGGGGAGAGTGTGATATCGTATGAACTATCTCAAATATGTTAAAGAACACAAATTGAAAGACTTTACGCTTTCGCAAACTATTGTTCTTTTAATTATTTTTGCTATTTTTGTTTCTTTATTTGCTACCAGCACCTTAATCAGCAGAAAAATTCCCAATATGGTTGATGAACGCTTGGATATCAATGCCTTACGAGTAACTTCGGTTATGGCTTTATCCAAAGAAACAAAAACATTACTTATCAATAAGGATTATACCGCTCTCAATGCTGTCGTCGCCTCTGTAAGTAGTGCCACTAATTCCAGTATCGCTATTTTTGACCGCAATCGAGTACTGCTCATGGCTTATAATCCTGCTGGGATTAAAAACTTCGAGCAACAAGCACAACAGATTGCCTTTGAAAGTATAGATTACTCCGGCATTTTAGATATGGCGCCTTTTACCTACAGTACCGGTGCTGCCAGTGCTATTACTAACCACAAAGATGAGCTAATTGGTTATGTTGCCGTAGCATATCCTTCCAATTTATCTGATTCCCTTATTAACGAAATCATGTTGTTAATTTTGCTGGCAGGATTGATTGGCCTCAGTGTGGGGACGATTGGGGCTGTTTATTTAGCGAAAAAAATCAAAACAACCCTGTTTGATTTGGAACCACCAGAAATTGCCGCCTTACTCCAAGAAAGAGTGACGTTACTGAATACGGTAAAAGATGGTGTTATTGCTGTAGATGCTGCCGCCAAAATTTACCTAATTAACACCGAAGGACTGCGATTACTCAGTATGGCCGGCATCAAAAACGCCCAAAATTTAATTGGTAAAAACATCGATTTGTTAATTAATTATGATAATATCAACAAAGTATTAATGAGCAAAAATCCTCTTTTGGATTTAACAAGCAATATTAATGGTTTTAGTATTATCTATAATATTATTCCTGTTTTTGCATCAAATCTCATCACAGGTGTTATTATTACCTTTAGAGAGAAAACTGCTGTAGAAGAACTAGCTAAGCAACTAACAGGTGTCCGTAATTATGCTGATGCCTTGAGGGCACAAACACATGAATTCATGAATAAGATGCACGTCATTACTGGTTTATTGGAAATGCAAGCCTATGATGATTTGAAAAAATATCTGAGACAATTAGCCAATACCAGACATGAAGAAACCTCGTTTATTGCCAGTCGGCTCAATGACCCAGCCTTAACCGGTTTTATGCTCGGAAAAATCAGCCGAGCGCGGGAACTAAACATTGAGCTAAGCCTTAGCGAGGAAAGTGAATTAAAGCTTGATCAGGTCAACAACGTGACCATTCATGACATAATTCTTTACATCGGCAACCTATTAGAAAATGCGTTTGATGCTTTAACTGATTGGAAAGGCGAGCGCCTTGTCAACCTTGCTGTTTTAACCTTTGAAGATGAACTCATCATTACGGTGGAAGATACCGGACCCGGCATCAAAAAAACTGCTCTGGAAAGTATTTTCATCAAAAAATTCTCTACAAAGGGAGAAACTCATGGCTTTGGTTTATATCTAATCAAAAATAATCTCGCTAGTATCAACGGCACAATTGAAGTTGAATCCAGTGAAAATAATGGTGCAACTTTTACAATTAAAATTCCACTAAAAAGGATGGTAACTATTGATGATCAAAGTACTTGTTGTTGAAGATGACCCTATGGTTAGCAAATTACATGAACATTATCTCAACCAGTTAAATGGCTTTCAGTTGGTTGATGCCGTACGTAACAGTGACGATGCTTTAACGACACTAAAAAATAAAAATTACGATTTAATAATTCTTGATATTTTTATGCCCGGTATTGACGGCTTGCAGTTACTTAGCAAAATCAGAGAATTAAACTATGATACAGACGTCATTATTGTTTCGGCGGCTAACGACAAAGATAAAATTAAAACAGCCTTACGCCTAGGTGCCTTTGATTATATTATTAAACCTTTTGAATTCGACCGTTTTAGTGTAGCTCTCAATAACTACAAAAATCGCTATGAATTAGTAGGGGAGCAAGATATTTTAGAACAGTCTGAATTGGATAAAACTATCATCAGACAAAACAATGATGGTAATCTCACTATCCCCAAAGGTTTGGATAAAAATACCCTCCACACTGTATGGCAAGAAATAATTAAACTTGATGATATGTTTACCACCGAGGAAATCTCTGCCTCCGTTGGGATCTCTCGCGTATCAATTCGCAAATATCTTGAGTTTCTTAAATCACTAAACGTTCTCATTTTGGAACTTAATCGTGGTTGCGTTGGTCGCCCGGTCTACAAATACAAATGCATCGATCGTAATATTAACTTGATTAATAGTTATTTGAAATAATTAATACCGACAAACATAAATCTATGTTTGTCGGTATATAATCTTTATGAAAGGTGTTAAAATGAGCATGAAGCCAATTGATCCGATCATTATTTTAGATATACCTGTGCACCCTTATACAATGCACGAGGTTATTGCTTATTTGAAGCGACGTTTAGAAGCAGCAGCATCTACCTTCGTCGTTACAGCCAATGCCGAAATTATTATGATGTGTCAAACTGATGCCCAGTACAAAGAAATTTTACAAACAGCAGATTTGGTTTTACCTGATGGAGCTGGTACCGTCTGGGCAGGTAAAAAACTGGGTTATACCGTGCCGGAACGAGTTGCTGGCTTTGACTTATTCTTAGAATTAATGCAGCTGTCCTCACAACACCACTACAAAGTATACTTTTTGGGTGGAGCTCCTGGTATTGCCGAAGTAGCTAAAGCAAAATGTGCCATAAATTATCCTGGTGCCAGCATTGTTGGTTGTCGCGATGGCTACTTTACTAATGTAGAGGATGCCGCTATTGTGGACGAAATTAATCAAAGCGGTGCACAAATATTATTTTTAGCCTTGGGTGCTCCTAAACAAGAAAAATGGTATATTGCTCATAGTGAAAAACTCCAAACTTTAATTAATATGGGGATTGGTGGTAGCTTTGACGTTTTGGCAGGCAAAATGGAACGTGCCCCTAAATGGATGCAAGAAGCTTCCTTGGAATGGCTTTTTCGCTTATATAAACAACCAAGCCGCTTCGTCAGAATGATGGCTCTACCCAAATTTGTCTTCCAAGTTCTCAGTTACAAAAGTTACAAAAATCATTAGACAAAGGTATACGCATAGATTATAATTACTAGTGGTATCAAATAGAGAATAAAGTTTGAAGAAAGGAAGGTTAATGCGTGGGTAAATTTGTTATAGTCAAAGATGGTTATATAATTATTGGCATATTTTTTCTCATTACACTGATCGTCTGGTACACTTTAGGTCCAATTATTGCCGTAATTCCAGGTATCTTAACCTGCTTTTTTGCATATTTTTTTAGAAATCCAGAGCGTCCGACGCCTCCGGATGAAAGTTTATTATATTCACCGGCCGATGGGAGAGTAATGGCCATTGAAGAATTATTTGACGATGAGTATTTGAATGAAGAGGCAGTGAAAGTCACAATTTTTTTATCGGTTTTTAATGTTCACGTCAATCGTAGTCCGATGCAAGGAGAAATAAAATATCAAAGATATACTTGTGGAGGATTTGTTCCTGCTTACAAGCAATCAGCTTCTTTTAAAAATGAACGTCATGCCATTGGTCTAGAAAATGCCAAAAATAGAATTTTGGTGATTCAAGTAGCAGGATTACTAGCTAGACGCATTGTTTCTTGGGTTACTCTTGGTCACGAACTGTTGCAAGGACAATGCTACGGTATGATTAAATTTGGTTCTAGTACAGAATTAGTGATGCCTAAATCTACAGAAGTACTGGTTAAAAAAGGTGATAACGTAACCGGTGGAGTTACTGTAATCGGGAGGCTAAAAGCTAATGAATTATAGACGAATGGTACCAAACAGCATTAGTGCTATAAGTTTGGCCTTTGGAATTTTATCTATTTTTGCAACTTTCGAAAAAAATTTTAATACAGCCGCTGTTTTAATCATCTTAGCCGTTCTTGCCGATTCCCTGGATGGACGTGCAGCTAGAATGCTTGGCGTTAGTGGCGAGTTTGGCAAAGAATTAGATTCCCTTTGTGATTTAGGTTCTTTTGGTGTCGCACCGGCGATTTTGATTTACCAATATGGGCTCATTGATTTAGCCCTAACAGGCAAGCTAGTTGCTGCTTTTTTTACTATTTGTGGTGCTATGCGTTTAGCACGTTTTAATGTTAGCACCGATGTTGTTAAAGGTTATTTTATGGGTATGCCAATCCCAGCAGGTGGTTGTGTCATTGCAACCTACGTTCTTTCCGGTTATAGGTTTTCTGCAGTAACAGTAGCTATTGCTACTGCCATCGTAGCCTATATTATGTATAGTGAAGTGAAATTTCCTGACTTTAAAGGCAAAGGCAATCCCATGTATATCTTGCCGGTAGTTGTAGCTTTGGTCATCGGAGCGGGTTTACTGTATCTGCGTCCCAGTGGTTGGCCCTTTGTTTGTATGTTTACCTATACCTTAGCAGGTATTATCAACTTCATTTACACTAAAGTTTTTAACAAATAATCTATTTACTTCTAACCGGTTAAATAGCGAAGGAGTTCCTAATTATGAGTAGTTATTTTGATCTCATTATGATTCCCTTACAACTTTTAATAGTATTTTTTACGATTTATTATTTTACTATTTCTTTTTTTGGGATTTTTGGCAGAAAACATGAAACTAAGATTTTAACACCGGAAAAAACCTTTGCCGTCATTGTCGCAGCCCACAATGAAGAGCAGGTCATTGGTCAATTGGTAGAAAACCTCCATCTTTTGAACTATCCGGATAATTTATATGATATTTTCGTAGTTGCTGATAACTGTCAAGACCAGACGGCAGCCATTGCTACTAAGGGCGGAGCTATCGTCTACCAGCGTTTTAATGATACAGAAAAAGGCAAAGGTTTTGCCATGGAATGGATGTTCAATAAACTATTTAGTATGGAACGTCAATACGATGCCGTCGTTATTTTTGATGCAGATAATCTTGTGCATCTTAATTTCCTTCAAGAAATGAATAGTCGTCTTTGCCAGGGCGAACGTTTAATTCAAGGCTATTTAGACTCCAAAAATCCTAATGATACTTGGGTTTCCGGCGTTTTTTCCATCTCCTTTTGGGTGGTAAATCATGTTTGGCATCTAGCCAAATATAACATTGGTCTTTCTAGTGTTTTAGGTGGTACTGGTATGTGTATCTCCATGGATATTTTGCGTAAACATGGCTGGGGGGCAACCTGCCTCACCGAAGATATGGAATTTACGATGAAAGCTCTATTGGAAGGTATTCCTACCACTTGGGCACATGACGCCATTGTCTATGACGAAAAGCCCTTAACTTTTGAACAATCCTGGCGACAAAGAAAACGTTGGGCACAAGGTCATTTTGATGTGGCCAGTCGTTATATGGGAAAATTATTTAAAGAAGGTATTAAGCAACATAATATTGTCATGCTAGACGGTATTATTCACTTATTCCAACCGTATTTTCTCATCCTATCAACTTTCTTTGTTATTTCCAGCTATATTTATTCTATTTACCCGTTTTATACCAATGTGCTTTATGCCATTTTACCGTGGGAAGTATGGACGGTCATTGGTATTGGGCAATACATTTTCCCGATGATTGTTTTAGCCAAGATTCATGCGTCTTTTAAATCTTGGTACTATTTGATTTTTTATCCACTTTTTATTTATAGTTGGATTCCCATCACGGTCCTTGGTTTTATCCATCGCCATGATCACGAATGGAGTCACACTGCCCATACCCGTGGCATTAGCTTTCAGGATGTGCTGATTCCTGAAACTACAGAAATGGGGCCTAAGCAAGTCATCTTTACTAAAGATAATAAATAGGACTCGTCAAACGGTAAATTGCATACTAAGCTGTTTCAAACTGGCTGTAACTGCCAGTTTTGGAACAGCTTTTGTACTTTTAATTAGCAGTCAAACCCCGTAAATCCTTTAATTTGTCACGTTTTTATGTTAACATTAAGGTATATATTTGGCTAATTAAAAGGAGGTCAAACCTTGCTTCTTAAAGGAATACTTTTCGACTTAGACGGCACTTTGGTCAACACTACAGACCTAATTATCAAAACTTTTGAAGAAACCTTGCAAAATGTTTTGCACAAAGAAGCTACCCGCGAAGAAATTATTCGTTATTTTGGCTTACCTTTACGTGAGTGCTTAGCTCAATTTGATGCTAAGCGCGTAGACGAGCTCATTACTTATTATCGAAAATTTAATTTGGAACATCACGACTTACTAATTAAACCCTTTCCACAAATCGAAGTAACCCTACAACAATTATGTGCCAACGGCATTAAGCTTGCTGTAGTAACTTCCAAAAAAACACCTCTAGCGCAACGCGGTCTGCATTGCTTCAATTTAGAAAAATACTTTACAGCCATTATTGGTTGTGACGAATGTAAACAACATAAACCGCATCCTGAACCTATGCAGCGCGGTGCCCAATTGCTAGGGTTAGACCCTACAGAGTGTCTTTGCGTTGGAGACAGCCCTTTTGACCTGCAAAGTGGCAAGCAAGCTGGTTGTACAACTGTCGCTGTCAAATGGACTTGTTTTGATTGGCCAACAATGTTACAACAGGGAAATCCTGATTATGTCATTCACCAAATGCCAGAAGTCTTAAATATCTTAAAAAAATAAAATCACAAGGAGTCCTAACTATGAGAAAAATAGCAATTATCGGCGGTACCGGCATTTATAATCCGGAAACACTAAAAGCTTTTACTACTCAAATAATCACAACTCCCTATGGTGATACCAGTTGTTCTGTGGGGGAAATCGCTAATAATCAGGTTTGTTTTATTACCCGCCATGGCCTAGGGCACAAAACAGCCCCGCACAAAGTTAATTACAGAGCTAATATTTGGGCGCTCAAAAGCATCGGTGTGGAAGAAATCTTCGCCACAACTGCTGTTGGCTCTTTGAACCCTGCCATGCAAGCCGGCCATTTTGTTGTCTGCGATCAGGTTTTAGACTTTACCAAAAGCCGTATTAGCACTTTTTATGATACGCCAGAACGCGGGGTCGTCCATGTAGATTTTACCAAGCCTTATTGTCCTCGTTTGCGGGAAAAAGTTATCAACTGTTTGCAAACAACCGATATACCTTTTCATCAAACCGGCACTTATGTGACCACCGAGGGTCCTCGCTTTGAGAGCGCCGCAGAAATTAAAATGTTTCATCTGCTAGGTGGTGATGTTGTAGGTATGACCAATATGCCTGAATCCATCTTAGCTCGTGAAGCCGAAATGTGTTATACCAACGTTTCCATTGTCACAAATATGGGTGCTGGCATTTCACCAACACCACTTTCCCATGTGGAAGTAGTAGCTGCTATGACCGAAAGTATCAAGAAAATGGAGCTCCTCATCAATCTGTTTATTCAGAATAATACTAATGAAAACACTACTTGTAGCTGTGCCACTGCTTTAAAAGAATTTGGCGGTTTTAAACTCTAAGTAAAGGTGTTGCCAATATGATTAAAACGATGGATTGGCAAGGCGATGCTTTGCTTTTATTAGATCAAACGAAACTACCTATAACCATTGAGCAAATTATTTGTCATGATTATCACCGGGTAGGTGAGGCCATTAAAAAATTAGAAGTACGAGGGGCACCTGCTATTGGTGCTGCCGCAGCTTTTGGTTTTTTGCTAGGCTTTAAACAGCTCCTTGTCGCCAACAAGAAATCTCAAACTTTCTGGTCGGCACTAGTCACCATCAAAGACGAATTAATTGCTACCAGACCCACTGCTATCAATTTAGCCTGGGCCATCAATAAATTATACGCACGAGCGCTAGCCTTAAAATCTGTACAAACCTTACCAGCTATTTATTTAGACTTAGAAAAGCTAGCTATTGCTATTTATGACCAAGACCTGTTAACCAATAAAAAAATCGGTACCTATGGCGCAAGTGTCATGCCAGAAAGCGCCATTGTTCTCACGCACTGCAATGCTGGTGCTTTAGCCACTTGCGGGTGGGGGACAGCTTTAGGCGTCATTAGGCAAACTTACGCTAACCATAAACTAAAAATGGTTTATGCCGATGAAACCAGACCGCTACTACAAGGTTCACGCCTTACCGTCTGGGAACTTTTACAAGATAACATTCCCACTACACTGATTACTGATAATATGGCCGCCTGGACGATGAAAACCAAAGGTGTCAATGTAGTAGTCGTTGGTGCTGACCGCATTGCCGCTAATGGTGATACTGCCAATAAAATAGGGACTTACGGTGTTGCTTTACTAGCCAAAGCACATCGCATTCCTTTTTATATTGCCGCACCATCTACGACTTTCGATTTTGCTCTAACAGACGGTGCGCAGATTCCCATAGAAGAACGTAGCCAGCATGAGGTACGCCACGCTTGTGGGGCAATTACGGCTCCGCCGGAGGTGCTGGCCTACAATCCTGCCTTTGATGTAACGCCCAATGAGCTAATTACAGGCATTATTACGGAATACGGTATCTTTACCGCTCCTTACCAAGAAAATATCTTAAAACTACAACAACGATTACTTGAGGAGGAAAATATTAATGACAACAAGCATGATTAAAGACATCAATTTAGCACCATTAGGTAAACAGAAAATAGCGTGGGTCCAAGAATATATGCCCCTCTTAAACTTACTCAACAAAAAATATGGCAAAACTAAACCTTTTACCGGCATTAACATGGTGGTCACCATTCATTTAGAAGCTAAGACGGCTTATTTAGCCAAAGTACTGGCTAATGCCGGTGCCAATGTTGTAGTAACAGGCAGTAATCCCTTATCTACACAGGATGAAATCGCTGCGGCCTTGGTTAGTGACGGCATTAAGGTTTTTGCTACTCATGATTGCACCCCCGCAGAATATGACACCTATCTGTCCAAAGCATTGGATTGCCAACCGGAACTTATCATTGATGATGGTGGCGACTTGGTCAATATGTTGCACGGCGAGCGCCGCGAATTAATTGCCAATCTTTTAGGCGGTTCGGAAGAAACTACAACAGGTGTTCATCGCCTAAAAGCACTAGCCAATAGCGGTAAACTAGCGTTTCCTATGATTGCGGTTAACGACTCCTATTGCAAATATTTATTTGATAATCGCTATGGAACAGGCCAATCTAGCTGGGATGGCATTATGAGGACAACGAATCTTTCCATTGCCGGTAAAACAGTAGTAGTAGCTGGTTATGGCTGGTGTGGTAAAGGTGTTTCCATGCGTGCTAAAGGCTTAGGCGCTAATGTTATCGTCACTGAAGTTAACCCCATCAAGGCCATTGAAGCTGTTTTTGACGGTTTTCGCGTTCTACCCATGTATGAAGCTGCTAAATTAGGTGATATTTTTGTCACCGTTACTGGTTGCAAAGACGTTATTACCAAAGAGCATTTCAAGGTTATGAAAAACGGTGCTGTGCTAGCTAATGCCGGACACTTTGATGTAGAAATTAATATTAACGAACTCGCTGCCTTAACAGTACAACCTTCCTATGAAGTACGAAAAAACATTCGTTGTTTTACGCTAGTAGACGGCCGCAAAATCAATCTCTTAGGTGAAGGCCGCTTGGTTAACCTTGCTTGCGGCGATGGTCATCCAATTGAAATTATGGATCTTTCTTTTGCGATGCAATTTTTAGCTATGAAATACCTTTTAGAAAACAAAGGCCAACTTGCCAATAAACTTTACGTGTTACCAGAAGCACTTGATCATGAAATTGCCAGCTTAAAACTCGAAGCTATTGGTAGCAGTATTGATGTTTTAAGCCAAGAACAAGCGCTTTATTTAAATCAAGAATAAAGGAGATGCAGCACCATGCTGGATATTCAAATCACTGATGCCCGCAAACTGATCATTGCTACTGGAGTTAAATTAATTGCCAAACATTTAGTGGCAGGCTCGTGGGGCAATATCAGTATGAAAATTGAAAAAGACTGTTATGCCATTACACCGTCCGGACGTGCCTATGATACCATGACAGCGGATGACGTAGCGATTGTCAATAGTAGTGGTACTAAAATGGCTGGTAATTTAATGCCGTCTTCGGAGCTACCTCTACATTTAGCAATCTACAAAGCTCATCCTTGCTTTAAAGCCATTATTCATACTCATAGCGTCTATGCTAGTGCCTGTGCTGCCATGCAGCGCCCCATACCTGCCTTAATTGAAGATATGGCACAAGTCACCGGTGGCAGTCTTAATGTCTCTAAATATGCTATGGCCGGCACCAAAACCTTAGCAACTAATGCAGTACTCGCAATGGGTGACTCTAACGCAGTTTTACTCGCGAATCACGGCGCTGTCTGTTGTGGCAAATCACTCGCCGAAGCCTTAATTGTAGCGGAAATAGTAGAAAAAGCAGCCCAAATTTATTGTATTACAGCCTCTATGGGTGGTGGCATTGCTTTAGCCACAGAAGATGTCAAACAAATGCGCACTTTTTACAAGGAGCACTACAGTAAAAGACAGGCTGGCGACGAATAACAGCTCAACTTACATAAAATAAAAAGCTTCGTAAATTTTAACCTGAGAAAGGGGGAGTCGCAGAAAATGTGCACCTTATTAATAAAAAATGTCGAAATTTTAAATCAAGAAGAGGGGACACTCTTTAATATCGCCATTGCCGACAGCAAAATCACCTTTATTGGTGTGGAAGTACCGGCAAATTTTGTTGCCGACAAAGTCATCGATGGTGCCAACCATTTAGCTGCTCCAGGGCTGGTTAATACCCATACTCACGCTGCCATGACCTTATTACGTAGTTATGCTGATGATATGGTCCTAATGGATTGGCTTCAAAATAAAATTTGGCCGGCTGAAGCAAAGCTAAATCGTGAAGATATTTACTGGGGTACCATGCTAGCCATCACTGAAATGCTTAAATCCGGTACAACTACTTTTGCCGATATGTATTTCGAAATGGATCGTGTGGCCGAAGCCGTTGCCGAAACCGGCATTAGAGCTTCCTTAAGTCGCGGTATGATTGGCGTCGCTCCTGATGCAGCGGAAAAGCTGAATGACAACATTAATTTGTACAAAACATGGCATGGTGCTGCCGACGAGCGCATCCGCGTCATGTTCGGCCCGCATGCGCCTTATACTTGCCCCGTAGCCTATTTACAACAAGTAATTAACGAAGCTGGTAAGCTTGGCTCTGAAATTCATATGCATCTAAGTGAAACAGCAGGAGAAGTCAGTGATTGCCTTCGTGACACCGGCAAAACACCAATTGCCCTCATGGATAGTTTGGGGATGTTTGAGTTGGGAACGCTAGCTGCTCATTGCGTACACGTCACAGCTGCGGATATTGCAATTATGGCCAAGAAAAATGTTCGTGTCGCCCATAATCCTCAAAGCAATCTTAAACTAGCCAGCGGCATTGCACCCGTCCCGTCCATGTTAGCACAGAATATAATTGTTGGTTTGGGCACTGATGGTGCGTCGAGCAACAATAATCTAGATATGTTAGAAGAAGTGCGCCTGACCGCCATGCTACACAAAAATAATAGCGGTGACCCGGCACTTATTCCTGCCGCACAGGCTTTAGCTATGGGAAGCCGTCAAGGAGCTTTAGCCCTAGGTTTCCAAGAAGTTGGCGAAATCAAGGTAGGTTACAAAGCCGATATCGTGCTCTACGATATGAAGCAACCTTATTGGTATCCACGCCATGACCGCGCTTCTTTATTAGCCTATGCCGCTAATGCTAATGATGTAGATACCGTCATTGTTAATGGTAAATTACTCATGGAAAAGAAACAACTCCTCACCATTGATGAAGCTAAGGTCTATGCCGAAGCTAATACCAGAGCTCTGCGTTTAACAAAATAAAATTTGAGGTGAAAATATTGGCAAAAATATTAGACAAAATACTACTAGCTCCACAAGTATATGAACTGCTTTTAGCCGCACCGTTAATTGCGCACAAATGTCAACCAGGACAATTTATTATGCTCCGTACTGATGAAAATAGCGAAAGAATTCCACTTACTATCGGTGATTTTAACCGCGAACAAGGTACTATTACTTTGGTCGTGCAGGCCGTTGGCAATACAACCAAACATCTTTGCACTGACTTCGAAATTGGTGATGAAGTACTTGATGTAGCCGGTCCCCTGGGGACACCTTCACATCTTGGTAACTTTGGCACCGTCGTTTGTATCGGTGGTGGTATTGGGGTGGCGCCTGTTTATCCTATTGCTAGAGCTTATAAAGAACTTGGTAATAAAGTTATCTCCATTATTGGTGCTCGTAACAAAGACCTGGTTATCTGGCAAGAACGTATGCAGCAAGTCAGTGATGAAGTAATTATCACAACCGATGACGGCAGTAGTGGCATTGCTGGCTTTGTTACCGACCCTTTGAAAGCCATGTTAAAAGAGGAAAAACAACTAGACCTGGTTTTAGCGATTGGTCCCGTCATTATGATGAAAAATGTTGCTGAAACCACTAGACCTTATCAGGTTTTAACCACTGTCAGTCTTAACACCATTATGGTAGACGGTACTGGCATGTGTGGTGGTTGTCGCGTTAAAATCGGCACTGAAAACAAATTTGCTTGTGTAGACGGCCCTGAGTTTAACGCTCATTTGGTAGATTTTGCCAATCTGATGCAACGTCAACAGCTATACAAAACTCAAGAATCTTTAGAATATGGTTGTGGAGGTCACTGCAAATGCGTGGAGGATTAAGAAATGCTATGCCGGAACAACCGGCTAATGAACGTAATAAAAATTTTAAAGAAGTAACTACCGGCTATACTATGGCTATGGCTTTGGATGAAGCCACTCGTTGTTTACATTGCAAATCACCCCGTTGCGTGCAAGGCTGTCCTGTCAATGTTGACATTCCTGATTTCATTCAAGAAGTTGCCAATAATGATTTTGCCGCTGCCATTAAGGTACTAAAAAAGAAAAATAGTCTCCCCGCAATCTGTGGTCGTGTTTGTCCTCAGGAAAGTCAATGCGAAAAAAATTGTATTTTGGCAATCAAGGGAGAAGCTGTAGCTATTGGCCGTTTGGAACGCTTTGTAGCTGACTATGCCAGAGAACAAGGTTTAGATACCGTGGCTGGAACCACCACTACTGCCAAGAACAAAAAAGTAGCTGTCATCGGTAGCGGTCCTTCAGGATTAAGTGCTGCCGGCGACTTAGCCAAACTCGGTTATGATGTTACAGTCTTTGAAGCCCTCCATGCTCCAGGTGGCGTCTTAATGTATGGAATACCGGAATTTAGACTTCCTAAAGCCATTGTTAAACATGAAATTGCCCAGCTACAAGCCTTAGGAGTAAAAATCTGCCCAAACGTCATTATCGGTCGAACCTTTACCATTAATGACCTCATGCACGAAGAAGGCTTTGCGGCTATTTATATTGGTTCCGGAGCAGGTTTACCACACTTTATGCAAATTGATGGTGAAAACTTAAATGGCGTTTATTCTGCCAATGAATTTTTAACTCGGGTCAATCTCATGCGTGCTTATCAATTCCCACAAGTTGCCACCCCTGTTTACGTTGGCAAAAACGTCGCCGTAGTAGGAGCCGGTAATGTGGCCATGGACGCAGCTAGAACAGCTAAACGCCTGGGGGCAGAAAATGTCTATATTGTATATCGTCGTAGCCAAGAAGAAATGCCGGCACGACATGAAGAAATTACTCATGCCGTAGAAGAAGGTATTGAATTAAGGCTACTTAATAACCCAACAAAAATCTTAGGCAACGACAAAGGGTGGGTCACCGGTATGGAATGCATTAAAATGCAACTCGGTGAACCTGATGCCAGCGGTCGCCGTTCACCGGTAGAAATAAATGGTTCTGAATACGTGTTAGATGTTGATATGGTCGTCATGTCCATCGGTCAGGGCGCTAATCCTTTACTCAAAGCCACGACACCAGAGCTTGTCACTAACAAACGTGGTAATATTACCATTGATGCTAACGAACAAACGTCAATCCCAGGTGTCTTTGCCGGTGGTGATATTGTGACCGGTGCTGCTACCGTTATTTCAGCTATGGGAGCCGGTAAAAAGGCTGCTGCCGCTATTGATGCCTATTTACAGCAATAAATTTATTGGGAGGCTATAATCATGAAATTTCCTTTAATTCTAGGTGTTTCTGCTCGACACTTGCATCTTACTCGTCAAGATATGGACACCTTATTTGGTGTTAACTCCGAACTACATACTAAAAAACCTATTGGTCAACCTGGACAATTTGCCGCAGACGAACAAATAACCTTAATTACTGCCAAAAGCAAAATGACCTTGCGCGTCATTGGCCCTTTGCGCAGCTATACACAGGTAGAACTGTCCTTAACTGACGCTCGTAGTCTAGGACTAACACCACCAATTCGTAATTCCGGTGATATTGAAAACTCTGCCGGGGCGACAATAGTAGGCCCCAAAGGAGAGGTTATCCTCAAACAAGGCATTATTGTAGCTGCTCGACACATTCATCTCAATCCGGAAACAGCCAATAAATATGCCCTACACGATGGGGACATCGTTGATATTGTTACTCCTGGCGAACGCAGTCTGACTCTCCACAACGTCCTTGTTAGAGCTGGCGCAACTCATGCTGATGAATGTCACCTGGATACCGATGAAGCTAATGCCTGTGGACTAGCTTCCGATGCCATGATAGAAATCGTCACCAAATAATCTAGCTAATTGCTAAGTAATAAAGGAGTTCAGTAATGGTGAAAATTATCCACTATATGCTTTTTACCTTTTTAAGTATGCTCTTGCTAACAACTAATGTTTTTGCCGCGCCTGCCACTTATAAATCACCGGCAGGCGGCTATGAATTAACTTTACCGACCGAACGCATTAATGTTTTTTCAACCCCAACTGAGTTGCGTTTTTACCATAAAAATTTTTTGGTTTCCTTAGATGTTTTAAATTTACCTGCGAGCTTAAAAGCAGATAATCCCAGTAAGCTTTCAGGAGAAGAACTTTTAACCCTAGAACAATTATTGCTTACTACTCAAGATTATCCCGGCTACAAAGTAACTAAAAGTCAATTGAATACGGTTGATGACGAGGGGAGCTATCGTTTAACTCTCCAAAATAACAACAAACTGATTACCAATCGTGATTTTGTCCTTGCAGAAAATATTTTTAGTGCAACCGGTAAATTACTAACACTCCGTATTAATTGCAATCTCAAAGATGCGGCTGGAGCAGAACAACTTCTCCAAACCCTCAGTAGCAACCTAAAAGTTTCTGCACCCAAAGAAGTTAAAAACAACACCCTAATTAATAACTATTGCGGCTATACGATTGACTTGCCTTTGGCTTGGCACACACAAACCTTAAATGCTGATAATATCTGCTTTTCTGTACCACTAAATGATAAGACCAATACAAACGGCATCATTAGAACTTTTGCAACCACAGATTACGCTACTTTTTCCCGAGCTAAAAATCAAGAATTAAACAAAGAAGAAACTAAATTCGTAGAACGAATGAGTAAATTTGCAGAAAATACTACTATTACTAAGCATAAACCGGTAATAATCAGCGGTTTAAATGGTGTTTTGATTGAGAAAACCATCAAAAAAGATGCCACGACCTGCAAAGTTATTGATTGCTATTTATTTACCAAGTCTAAAGGCTACCAAATAAAATTCACCACAAACGATAGCGTTAATTACCCTGTGCAACTAAAAAATTTTACTACTGCCATTAATTCCTTTAAAACTAATAAGCTATAAGAAATTCGAGATGATATTCAATGTTGATAAAAAAAATTCTCATAGGTTTGTGTTGTGCACAACTTTTAGCACTACCTGACACTACAGAAGCAGCTTTTAAATACGCAAGTAAAGCTGCCGGCTACCAAGTAACAGCTGCTGACAGCGAATTTTACGTACAAGGGGATCGTTTTTTTGCCACTATTAATACCGAACAAAAGCACAATAATTATTTTGCTCTAGCCATTGATGAGGATTTATTGCAAACCCTGGCTGGCAATAAATTAACAACCACTGAATTCAATAAAAACTATAAAGCCTTACTAACTTTGCAGAAAAAAACTGCCGGTCCTTTGGTGCTTGATCCTGAACAATGGTCACACTTGTCCGCTACACTTCCTGCCTTAACAAGTCAAATGCCGGCAGCAGTCAGTGCCTACAACTGTACCTATGAGGCCACAACCCTTAATAAACAACCGGCACTTCACCTTCTAAGCCAGAAAAAAGGGGAGAGTACAAACACTGAAAAAAATATCCTGTTACCAACAACCATCGATATTTATTTAGTATCCCAAAACGACTTGTTATATGCTGTTGGTATGATCCAAACGACTAGCAGTAATGCAGAACTAACTGAAGAATATCAGGATTTCTTGCAAAGCTTAAAATTAACAAAACCAACCAAGACGAAAAATAACACGGTCTACACAGATCAACTCAGTGGTTATAGCATGACATTGCCGAAAGATTGGTTCTATGTGCAACTAGTCAATCAAGAAAAAGACGCTACAGCTACTTTTTCCATGCCACTGGCAAACATTGCTACCTTAGCACAAATTAGTGCAGAGCTAGGTAAAAACTCTGCAGAAAATATCACCAAAGAAGATGGTAAGCAATTACTCCAAGCCTTGGGTGAAGCTAATCTAGCTTTTACCTACAAAGAGAAAATGGATCTGCAAAAAATAAACGAACGTGCACAATTCTATCAATTAGCTAATGCTAACGCTTTAGAATTACAATTAATGCTCGCCTTATTAAAAAATCAAGTAGCAAATGCTTACCCTGAGCAACTAAAAGTAGACTATCTGCATTTGAGCACTAATGTGGATGCTAAAAAGAACGCTTACTTAAGTGGAGATGGCCGATTTATTTTAGATAAAACCTTACCTTTGAAAATAATCGGAAAAGCCTTCACTAATAAAACACTATTTGGTGCTAACCTTTACCTGCAAAGCGATGAAAAACTAGCTCATAACAAATTTAAACAGCTAGGTCAAAACATTACCAATTTAACTATCAAATAAAATATTCTTAGAAATAGAGAAAATAAGCGCGAATACCAAACGTTCGTACGGTATTCGCGCTTATTTTCTCTAGCTATTTTACATAA
>JAVXCQ010000012.1:0-62872 GCA_036659415.1 Acidaminococcaceae bacterium | reverse complement strand
TGGTGGGGTTAACAGAACTCGAATCTGTGACCTCTTCGATGTCAACGAAGCACTCTAACCAACTGAGCTATAACCCCATTACTTGACCTATTATAACGAATGGTGAGGGGTGTTGTCAAGTTAGTTAGGGTAAGCGCCTGAGTAATGTTTTTGTATTGACCGAATTTCTGCTATAATATAAAAGAGAAACTGATAGCAACAGTTAAAGAGAGAAGTTGACAGTACG
Source organism: Acidaminococcaceae bacterium (assembly GCA_036659415.1). Taxonomy (GTDB): domain Bacteria; phylum Bacillota; class Negativicutes; order Acidaminococcales; family Acidaminococcaceae; genus JAVXCQ01. Next base: position 62,646 of record JAVXCQ010000012.1, on the reverse strand, counting down.
TGATTGAGCTAAAAAAAGATGAATTAGTCGATATTGCCGGACCTTTAGGAAATATCGTGGCAGTTTTGACGCCTTGTACTAATCAAGAGGCGGCTAGACCGGTCTTAATCGTGGCACATGGTTTTCGTGGTTCCAAAGAGGGCGGCGGCAGAGCGGCATATTTAGCTAAAATTGCCGGTGAAATTGTGCATGTCCTGCGCTTTGATTTTAATGGTAGTCAGCTTTTAACGAAGCAGATTGCGGAGTTAGAAGCGGTTATTTGCTATGTTAAAGCGAGATTTGCTGGAAGTAGAATAATTTTGCTAGGTAGAAGCTTGGGTGGAAGTGCTGCTTTAGTAGCGGCAGAGCGTGATCCGATGATTAATGCTTTAGCACTATGGGCGACGCCACATGACTTGCGAGGTACTTTTCGCAAAGCTTTGGGAGAAGTAGCTTATCAGCAGCTTGAGCAGGGTATTGATTTATATCTTAATGATGAACGGGGAGAAATGACGCTGACAGCAAGTTTTCTGCGTGATTTGGACAGATATAATCTGCCGGCAATTTTGCAGCAGTGGCAAAAACGTCCACTCCTTATTATTCATGGAGAAAAGGATGAAACAGTGGTTTTAGAACAGGCACAACTAGCGTTTAGTTGGGCAGGGTTACCTAAAAAACTGGTTGTTATTCCGCGGGCTGACCATAGCTTTAGTGCTCATGGCAACAGGGCTTCTGAAGAAGTAGTGGCGTGGCTGGAATACGTTGTAGCTAGAAAATAAGGCGTCAGGTTAACTGCGTAGCAAGATAAAATTATTTTTTGGGGGAATTCAATGTGAAAAAATTATTGACAATACTGGCAGTTACTTGTTTGAGCTTTTTGATGACGGCTTGTGGGAGCACTCAGGCCAATGAACCAAAACCGGCAAAGCTTTTGCCGGCAGCTACGGCTGTGTTTGAAACGACGTTAGGCACTTTTGAGGTGGAGTTAGCTACGAAAACAGCGCCACTTACTTGCGAAAATTTTATTACGCTAGCGAAGAAAGGTTTTTACGATGGCATCATTTTTCATCGGGTTATAGATGATTTTATGATTCAAGGCGGCGATCCTTCTGGCACCGGGACTGGTGGGCCGGGGTATAAAATTCAAGATGAGTTTTCACCACAACTTAAACATGATGCAGAGGGTATTCTTTCTATGGCTAATGCGGGGGCGAACACAGGCGGCAGTCAGTTTTTCATTACTTTGCGTCCAACACCTTGGCTAGACGGTAAACATGCGGTTTTTGGCAAGGTAGTTAAAGGGCTGGACGTGGTAAAGGCTATTGGAAAAACCAAAACTGATAGCCATGATAAACCGGTGACACCGGTAGTAATTACTAAACTAACAATCAGAGAGGGGTAACTGAGGGCTTGATTGAAAATGGTGGGGTGTATTTAGCACCTGCGGAAATGGAATATAGGATTGAAGTACAGGACCAACAAGAATTGGTGGGTATCTTAGGTAAAAATGATGAGCTTTTACGTATTATGCAAGCGGGACTGACCTGTATCATTGTGGCACGGGGAAATACGCTTATGATTACTGGTGCTGAAGAAGTCGTGACCTTGGCTACGCAGGTTTTTAACGAACTCTTATTTTTGTATCGACAGGGACTACCGATTACTACCCATGACGTTCGCTATAGCATGCGCATGATCGCTGAAGGTCGTCAAGCTAGCTTGCATCGGATGTTTGCAGAAACTGTGCTGATGACTAGCAAAGGCCGGCAAGTTAAGGCGAAGACGTTGGGACAATGGAACTATTTGGAGACTATTCGCAAAAACGTTGTGACAATTAGTATAGGGCCTGCGGGTACGGGAAAAACCTATTTGGCGGTGGCGATGGCTGTAAAAGCACTTAAAAATAAAGCGGTGGAACGCATTATCCTGACGCGACCGGCAGTTGAAGCCGGAGAAAAGCTGGGCTTTTTGCCAGGCGATCTACAGGAAAAGGTTGATCCGTACTTGCGTCCGTTGTATGATGCGCTTAATGAGATGCTGGGTATGGAAACGTTGCAAAAATATCTGACTAAGGGCATCATTGAGGTTGCACCTTTGGCCTATATGCGGGGCAGAACGCTTAATGATGCGTTTATTATTTTAGATGAGGCTCAAAATACTACTCAAGAGCAAATGAAGATGGCTCTAACGCGGTTAGGTTTTGGGTCACAAATGGTGGTAACGGGCGATGTTACGCAAATTGATTTACCGCAGGGTAGAAATTCGGGATTGGAGCAAGCGGCTACTATTTTGGATAAAATTCCCGGGATTGGGATTACGCAATTTAGCGGCGAAGACGTGGTGCGGCATGAAATTGTGGCAGCGGTAGTCAAAGCTTATGAACAGTACGAAAGTGCCAAACAGAAAAAAGTTGTGGAAGTGGGGGCACATTAATGGTTATTCTGTTAGAAAACGACCAAGAGCAAATCCCAATTAGTGAGGACTTAGAGCAACTTTTGACCGCAGGTCTTAATGCAGTAGCTAAATTGCATGCTCTCAGGGCTACTACGGAAGTAGATATTACTCTTGTGAGTGACGAAGAAATTCATCATCTCAATCTTGAATACCGCCAGGTGGATCGGGCTACAGATGTACTATCTTTTGCGCTTGACGAAGATGACGGACAGGAGCCGGCGCTTGTGGGTGAAATCGAAGAACATTTATTGGGGGATATTATTATTTCTGCGGAAACGGCTAAGCGTCAGGCAGAAGAGTTTGGCCATGGGCTTAACAGGGAGATTGTGTATTTAGCTGTACATGGTTTATTGCATCTATTGGGTTATGACCATATGCAGGAGGAGGATAAAGTAGTCATGCGTGCTAAAGAAGAAGAGGCGTTACGTGAGATTAAGCTGTCAGAGGAATTCCTCTCCCGCAGTTAAGGAGGAGTAAAGCATGGATCAAGAATTGTATGCGGCGGCCTTGGCAGCAAGAAAAAATGCCTATGCACCCTATTCCAAGTTTCAAGTTGGCGCCGCTGTGCGAACAGTGGAGGGGAGTATTTACTGTGGTTGTAATGTGGAAAATGCGTCCTATGGGCTTACTTGTTGTGCTGAGCGTAATGCGATTTTCGCGGCGGTAGCAGCGGGGAAACACCCTGCAAATTTATGTGTGGTGGCTGATACCCAAGAACCGGTGGCACCTTGTGGAGCTTGCCGTCAAGTAATGTGTGAATTTGCTATCAAAACAGTGTGGCTGGCCAATTGTGCCGGCGCCAGTCAAGTAATGACTGTAGAAGAATTATTACCGTATAGCTTTGGACCGGATAGTCTGGCGACCAAAGCCTAAAAAAGGAGCGAGTATCATAGAAGAACAAGTAAAACATTATGCCGGCTTTGCCGCAGTGGTAGGCCGACCTAATGTTGGCAAATCAACACTTACCAATAGTTTAATCGGCGAAAAGATTGCCATTATGTCAGATAGACCGCAAACTACGCGCAACAGAATTATGTGTATTTTAAATACCGATAACGCCCAAATTATGTTTTTGGACACACCAGGCATTCATAAGCCACAGCATAAGCTGGGCGAATACATGGTGCGTACGGCAGTCAGCACCTTACATGAAGTTGATGTTATCTTATTTGTAGTTGACGTTAACGAAAAAAAAGGCGGCGGTGACGAATTTATCATTGAGCAGCTCAAAAAGGTGAAAACTCCGGTTATTTTGGTTGTGAATAAAACCGATAAACTGTCGAATAAGGAAGAACTCTTCCCTATTATTGACTCTTACACCAAAGCTTTTGCTTTTGCGGCTGTTGTACCATTGTCGGCACGGGAAGATAAAGAATTTACGGCCTTGGTGGGAGAGCTTACTAAATATTTACCTGAAGGGCCACAGTATTTTCCCGATGATATGATTACTGATCAACCCGAGCGAGTTATTGCGGCAGAAATGATTAGGGAAAAAGTTTTGCATTTAACGCGGGATGAAGTACCGCATTCCATAGCTATAGAAATAGAAGAGATGAAAACGCGTGATAATGATAATTTGTACATTCGGGCGACAATTTATGTGGAACGTGAATCTCAAAAGGGCATTGTTATCGGTGCTAAAGGAGCTTTGCTGAAACAAATAGGACAGGCGGCACGGGAAGATATTGAGGGGTTATTAGGCAATAAGGTTTTCCTTGATTTATGGGTAAAAGTTAAAGCTGATTGGCGTAATAAAGATCGTCTTTTAAAGCAATTTGGGTATAATGATATAAAGTAAAAATTGGTAATTGACCAGCAAGCAAAAAAATGCTATTATTTTCTCAAAGTAGGGTTCAGTGTGGATCATATTAAAATATTAAGAGGAGTGGATGTCTTATCGACGGTGATCCTGCGTTATCTAACGCAACTAAAATAGCGCTGTTTTTTATCATAGCGTTATTAAATGGTTTTTTTGTTATGGCGGAATATTCTTTGGTACGAGTTAGAAAAAGCAGGTTGGAGGAATTAATCCAACAAGGCAATGGGCGGGCAAGGCTAGTGCTCAAAATGGCGCTAGCTTTGGACACTTATCTTAGTGCGGCACAAATGGGGATTACGGTGGCTTCCTTAGCCCTTGGTTGGCTAGGCGGACCATTTTTGGTAGAACTTTTGAGACATGGCTTAGGCTGGGGACAAATGGACCCTTGGTCTACACATCTGCTTGCTGTTGTTTTAGCTTTTCTGATCCTTGTTTTTGTGCACGTTGTTTTTGGCGAATTGGTGCCGAGGACAATTGCTTTGGGCAAAATAGAACAAGTTGCTTTAGCAGTATCTTGGCCGCTGTACATTTTTTATATTTTCACCTATCCTTTGGTTGTTTTTTACAATCGCATTTCGCGGGCTGTACTACAATTAATGGGTATTAATCCTGTTCCGGATGAAGACATTACTCATTCTGAAGACGAGCTGAGGATGATTGTTAGTGCCAGTGAACGTGGTGGCGTCCTCGACCATATGGAAAGCAGACTGATTGATAATGTTTTTGATTTTGCGGATCGTGTGGCCAGAGAGGTCATGGTGCCAAGACAAGATATGGTGTGTCTGTTCACGGACGACTCTTTAGCAGAAAATATGAAAATGATTAAAGAAACCGGTCACACGCGTTATCCACTTTGTATAGAAGATCGAGATCATGTGGTAGGTATGCTCCATATTCGCGATTTGATGAATATGCAAGATAAGGCAGAAAACTTTGATTTGCGCCAAATTATGCGGGAAATAGTAGTGGTGCCGGAAGGAATGTCCATTGCTAAAGTCCTACAAACGATGCAAAAACGGCATATCCAAATGGCTGTCGTTGCTGACGAATATGGTGGTACGGCTGGTCTAGTCACGATGGAAGATTTGCTGGAAGAAATTGTCGGTGATATTCAAGATGAGCATGATACTGACGGTTTGGAAATAGAACGAATGCCCGATGGTTCTTATGAATTTGATGGGCTTGTAATTTTAGACGACGTGGCAGAAATATTAAATATTGAATTTGATGAACCGGAAGAAGATACCATTGGCGGCTTTGTATTTGGCTTACTAGGTAGGCAACCTGCTGTAGGTGATAAGGTTATCGCTGAGGGTTATCAATTTGAGGTTTTAAGTAGTACGGGCTTTAGAGTAGTGAGGGTTAGAGTAACACCACTAGGAAGCGTTAGTGAAAGCGCAGAAAAGCATGACGAATGAAACCTATCAAGATGAAATATTTATTTTAAAAGTGAAAGATTGGCAGACTGCGGATAAATACGTAGTCTGTTTTTCTCGTGACCATGGGAAAGTAGCTTTCGTGGCCTATGGTGCTCGCTACGCTCGCCATAATGGTGGTAGGCTCTTACAACCTTTTGCTCAGTTATCGGTGCAGCTAACGAGTGGTAAGCGTCTAGATACGATGCGGCAATGTGAAATCCTTGTGATGCCACAAACCCTTGATTTAGAAACATTGGCCTACGGAGCTGTTATTGCCGAGGTGGTAGAAACGCTGACAGAAGAACATGAAGCGCAGGAAGAAATCTATTTACTTTTATTGCAAACCATGGAGCTTTTAGGCAAACACAATAAGCGTTTGGTAACGTTGAGCGCAATTTGCAAAGTACTGGCGCTTTGCGGTTTTGCTCCTATTCTTGATGAATGCACAGGGTGTCACAAAAGACAGTTACAGGATGCATTTTTTAGCACCGTCCAGGGCGGACTGGTTTGTGATGCTTGCTCGACTGGTGTCGAAATACCTTTTGCGGTGGGAACCCAAGAACTCATGCAGAAGCTTATGCTTTTGGATTTCACCCAACCGGAGAAATTTACCGTGCGGGGGACAGAATTGATGCAATTAGAGCAAATTATCTACAAGTTTATAGTTTATCAAACGGATAAACCGCTCAAAAGTTTGAATTTTCTAGTACAGATGGGAATTTAACGCTCTTGACAACCAGAAACTGATTTGATATATTGGAATGCAGGTAAAGCAATGAGTGGGAAGAGTAGTTTTTCTAAATAGCGAGTCGGGAAAGTGCAAGCCGACATGAGAAAAGCGAAGGCGCCCAGGAGCTGTAAAACAATAGCTGCTTAAGCGGACTGCGTGCAGTCAAGCAGGGTGGACCCGCGGGAGTACATACTTCCGTCCCTGTAATTATGAGATACTTTCGTATCACAATAATTACAGGGACGGAAGTTTTTTAATTTAAGGAGGAAGAAAATGGATTTTCAAACAATTATTTTAACGTTACAAAAATTTTGGGCTAACCAAAACTGTATCATGGCGCAACCTTACGATGTAGAAAAAGGGGCGGGTACCATGAACCCTTCTACGTTTTTGCGGGTATTGGGACCGGAGCCTTGGCGTGTTGCCTATGTAGAACCGTCCCGCCGTCCTGCTGATGGTCGCTATGGTGATAACCCTAATCGGTTGTTCCAGCATCATCAGTTTCAAGTTATCGTCAAACCATCTCCCGATAATATTCAAGAACTATACCTAGAAAGTTTAGCTCAACTAGGTATTCATCAAGAAGAACATGATATTCGCTTTGTAGAAGATAACTGGGAGTCACCGACTTTGGGTGCTTGGGGTTTGGGCTGGGAAGTTTGGCTTGATGGTATGGAAATTACGCAGTTCACTTATTTCCAACAAGTTGGTAGTATTGATGTTAAGCCAGTTACAGTTGAGATTACTTATGGACTAGAGCGGTTGGCGATGTATATTCAAGGTGTAGAAAACGTTTATGATATTCAATGGGTTAAAGATATTACGTACGGTGATGTTTTTCATACTAATGAAGTGGAACAATCCTACTATAATTTCCAAATCGCAGATACGGAACTACTTTTTGACTTATTTAACAAATACGAAGCTGAGGCCAAACGCGTGATTGCTACTGGTAATATTCGTCCGGCCTATGATTATGTTTTAAAATGTTCCCATACCTTTAATTTACTTGATTCTCGCGGTGCGATTAGCGTTAGCGAAAGAACAGCCTTTATCGGTAGGGTACGTGCTATGGCACGTCTTTGTGCCGCAGCATACGTAGAACAAAGGGAAAACTTGGGCTTCCCATTGTTGAAAGGGGAGAAATAGGCCATGGAAAAATTATTATTTGAAATCGGGACAGAAGAAATACCGGCTAAATTTATGCCTGAGATTCTCAAACAATTACAAACCTTAGCTGAAAATAAATTAACGGAGGCAAGGATACCTTTTACGGCGGTCACTGTTTGTGGCACACCGCGCCGCATGACGTTTATTGCTGAAGGCGTAGCACTAATGCAAGCTGATACTATGGTTGAAAGCAAAGGGCCGGCGGTTAAAATAGCTTATGGGGCAGATGGCACTCCTTCTAAAGCTTTGCAAGGGTTTGCACGGGGACAGGGTGTTGACCTCGAAGCAATCGAAGTGCGGGGCGACTATGTTTTTGCGGTCAAGCATTTGGCAGGACAGAAGGTAATGGAATTATTGCCGGACTTATTACTAGATCTTTTGCAAACTTTAACTTTCCCCAAAACCATGCGTTGGGCGGACTATGACTTCCGTTTTGTGCGTCCTATTCGTTGGTTGGTGGCTTTATTGGGCGACCAAATCATTCCAGTAGAAATAACGGGTGTTAAAGCGGGCAACAAAACCCTGGGACATCGTTTCCTTAGTCAGGGGGAGTTGGTTATTCCTTGCGCTGCGGATTACGAAAAAATCTTGCGGGAGCATTTTGTTCTAGTTAACCCTGATGAACGTCGCACGCTAATTCGTGAGCAAGTATCTACCTTAGCTCAAAGTGAGGGTGGTTTGGCAGAAATTGATGAAGAACTTTTGGAAGAAGTTACCTATTTGGTAGAATACCCGACTGCTCTTTGTGGTCATTTTGATGAAAAGTTTCTTTCTTTACCCAAAGAAGCCGTGATTACACCTATGCGTGAGCATCAACGTTATTTCCCGGTTTTTTCACCTACCGGTCAACTATTAGCCAAATTTATCACTGTGCGTAATGGTGGCCCTCATGCTTTGGCCGTAGTGGCGCATGGTAACGAACGTGTTTTGCGTGCTAGACTCAGCGATGCAGAATTTTTCTTCAATGAAGATTGTAAGCAAACCTTGGAAAATCGCTTAGAAAAACTCAAAACCGTAGTTTTTCAAGATGGACTGGGCAACGTTTATGAAAAAAGTCAGCGCTTGAGTAGTTTAGCTGTAGTGCTTAGAAACAGCATCGGCATTAAATTTGACGATGAAATTCTTAAACGTACAGCGCTTTTAGCCAAAACAGACCTAGTTACGGGTATGGTTTGCGAATTTACAGAATTACAAGGCGTGATGGGACGAGAATATGCTTTGCGTGATGGCGAAAAACCGGAAGTGGCACAAGGCATTTTCGAACATTACTTGCCGCGTTTTGCCGGAGATGTTTTGCCGAGTAGTACCCAGGGACGTTGCGTCAGTATTGCAGATAAATTAGATAATATCGCAGCTACTTTTAGCCGTGGACTTATTCCTACCGGTTCTCAAGACCCTTATGCTTTACGTCGTCAAGCTATAGGTGTTATTAATATTCTTCTAGATGCTAAGTATCATATTTCTTTACTTAAAACCTTAGGCGCAGCACTGTATTTATTGAATATTTCAGCGGCCAAGACGGGGGAAATCCTGCCTCAGCTTAATGAATTTTTCCGACAAAGGATTAAAAACATGATGCTAGATCAAGGGATTCGCTTTGATGTGGTAGATGCCGTTTTAGCAGAAAAAGCCAATGATGACGTGGTAGATTTGTTTGCACGGGCACAAGCTTTGGCTGATTATGTGGTAACGCCGGAAGCAGTAAGTAGTGTTCAAGCTTTCACGCGTGTAGATAATCTTTGTAAAAAAACTACAATGGAAACCGCAATTTCTCCCATTTTATTTGTGGATCCAGCGGAAAAAGCTCTGCATGACGTAGTGATGCGCCTGCACAAAGAAGCTATTCCGGCTATGATTACGTATGACTATGTTACTGTGCTTCAACTGGTTAACGAAGTAGCAGTACCGGTAAACAATTTTTTTGATGCAGTAATGGTAATGGATAAGGACGAAAATGTTAAAAATAACAGATTGGCTTTGTTGGAGCAAGTTAAAGAATTAGCACAAATGGTTGGAGATTTAAGTCTCATCGTTATGTAAAGAAAAAGACAAAAAATATTAAAATCTTTCTTGAACATGAAACATAAATATGATATAGTATACACTATATTGGAATGTAAGTTTCGTAAAGTATATAACAAAGAGGAGTGCTAACATGAAAAAAGAGGAAGAATTTTTACTTTGGTTTGAGCAATTGGAAAAGACTGACGTACAAATCGTTGGTGGTAAATCTGCATCTTTGGGAGAAATGACCTCCAAAACAGATGTGCCGGTACCATATGGTTTTGCTACTACGGCTCATGCGTATAGATATTTTATTGAAAAAACCGGATTGGGCGATAAAATGCGTACCTTGCTGTCAGAATTAACTGACGTTGAAAATGGTGCTTTATTGCGTAGTGTTTGTACGCGTTTACGCGAAACGATTATGGCAGAGGAAATGCCACAAGATTTGCAAGCAGCTATTGCTACCGCTTATGCGGAACTAGCTAAAAAAGTAGGAGAAGAGCTACCTTTTGTAGCGGTTCGTTCCAGTGCTACCGCAGAAGATTTGCCTGATGCTTCTTTTGCAGGTCAACAGGATACCTATTTGAATGTCCAAGGTGCTGATACTATTATCGCTAAAGTTAAAGAATGTTATGCTTCTTGCTTTACCGATCGTGCTGTGTACTATCGTGAAAAACAAGGTTTTGACCATATTGAAGTAGCACTTTCTGCTGTTATTCAAATGATGGTTTTTTCCAAAGCAGCTGGCGTAATGTTTACGGTGAATGTTGCCACGGGTAATGATGACAATATTTTAATTGAAGGTGCTTATGGTTTGGGCGAATATGTTGTTCAAGGCACGGTAACACCTGATAGCTATTCTGTAGCTAAAGCTGACTTAACTATTGTTGAACGCAATGTTAATGAACAAGATATTATGCTGGTGCGTAAAAAAGGCGGCGACTGTGAAGAAGTCAAAGTTCCAGAGGCAGACAGCAAAAAACAAACCATTTCTGATAACCACATTATTGAATTGGCTACATATGCTAAACAAATTGAAAAACATTATGGTTGTTATATGGATATTGAGTGGGGTATTGATGAAAGAACCGATAAAGTTTGGATTTTGCAAGCTCGTCCGGAAACTGTGTGGTCCCGTCGCAATAAAAATGGTGCTCCAAAAGCTGAAAGACTGTCTATTACTACTGACCGTAAAGTTATCGTTAAAGGGTTACCGGCAAGCCCAGGACAAATCGCAGGTCGTGCTCATGTAATTTTGGATCCTTCACGCATTGATGATTTTAAAGATGGCGAAATTCTTGTTACGGAGATGACTGCTCCGGACTGGGTTCCTGCTATGAAAAGAGCCAAAGCAATCGTAACTGATAGCGGCGGTATGACTTGTCATGCTTCTATCGTTAGCCGTGAATTGGGAATTCCTTGTATCGTTGGGACTAAAAGTCGTGGCGAATCTGCTACTACTACTATTCTTGACGGCATGGATATTACAGTAGATGCTACTAATGGTATTGTTTATGAAGGTATTATCGAAACTGCTAAAAAACCAGAAGCAGCTGGTATGGTGATGGCAGCTGAAACTTTCCCTGTGACAGGAACCAAGATCTATATGAACTTGGGTGACCCTGAATTGGCTGAAAAATATGCTCCGCTTCCGTGTGATGGTATTGGTCTGATGCGTGAAGAATTTATTTGGACAACCTATATTCATGAACATCCTTTGTATTTGATTAAAACCGGCCATCCGGAAAAAGTTGTTGACCAATTAGCTGAAGGGTTCCGTCAAGTTTGCCAAGCAATGGCACCAAGACCGGTAACTTTACGTTTTAGCGATTTCAAGTCCAGCGAATATCGCGATCTTAAAGGCGGCGACGAGTTCGAACCTTATGAACCAAGTGCGCTTCTAGGCTGGCGTGGTGCTTCCCGCTATTATGACCCTAAATATATTGAAGCTTTCAAGTTAGAAATTGCTGCTGTACGCAAAGTTCGGGAAGAATACGGTCTTAAGAATTTGCACGTCATGATTCCTTTCTGCCGTACAGTTGAAGAATGCGAAAAAGTCATTAATTTGATGGCACAAGAAGGTTTACAACGGGGTAAAGATTTCAAAGTTTGGTTGATGGCTGAAATTCCTGCTAATATCATTCTTGCAGATCAATTCAATAAATTCGTTGATGGTTATTCCATTGGTTCTAATGACTTAACAATGTTGACTTTGGGTTGTGACCGCGATAATGATACCGTTTCTCATATTTTCGATGAACGTAATCTAGCTGTTCGTCGTTCTGTTAAACATTTGATTGAAGTTGCTCACAGCGAAGGGAAGACGGTTTCTATTTGTGGACAGGCTCCTAGTGTTTATCCCGAATTTGCTGAGTTCTTGGTTAAGAGCGGCATTGACAGTATGTCTGTTAACCCAGATACTGTTAAATTCACGAAAAAAATGGTTGCTCAAGTGGAACAACGCATTATGCTTGATGCCTTAACCGGCCGTGGCAAAGCAGAAGATACAGATTTAACCTGGTAAGCACTTTTTAGAGGTAGCTACTAAATTAGTGGCGCCATAGTGCCATAAAATTAAGAGAATTCAACCTGCATGCAGGTTGAATTCTCTTTTCTTGTTTTTAGGGGCGCTATTAGCAACTTATTTTTGAGAAAAAAAGGAGTTTTGACATTAATAGCGTATTATATAAGGTATCTATAGTATATGCTATTTTGAATTTTAGAAGGGTGTGAGTCATATTTCTCTAAGCGATAGACAAAAAAGAATTGCTGAGATTGTTCGGGTAGACGGTCCTATTACGGGGGAACATATAGCTGAGCGGTTAAATGTAACTAGGGCGGCGTTGCGTTCGGACCTAGCCATCCTTGTGATGAGTGGCATATTAGACGCACGACCCAAAGTGGGTTATTACTTTACGGGTAAGAATACGCTGGGTATGCTAATGGAAGAAATCTCGGGTATTTTGGTGCGAGATATTCAATCAGTACCGGTGGCTATTAGTAGCGATAAAAGTGCCTATGATGCAGTGGTAACGATGTTTTTAGAAGATGTCGGCACGGTTTTTATTATTGGCGATGAGGGCTTATTGCAAGGTGTCGTTTCCAGAAAAGATTTACTTAAATCGGCTATCAACAATGGAGCCGACTTAAGGACGGTTCCTATTATTATGGTCATGACACCACTTTCCAAATTAATTGTTGTGCGTGCGGAAGACTCTATTGCGGCAGCGGCAAGAAGGTTAATTGATAATGAAATTGACTGTTTGCCTGTTGTGAAGTGCATTAGTGAAGAAAAACGTAGCTTTGAAGTAGTGGGCAGGATAACCAAAACCAGTTTTACCAGATTGTTGGTTGATTTAGCAGAGGGCAAAGGGGGAAATCATCATAGCTAGTTTACCTATTATTTATGCTGTTTCTGATTCTATTGGTGAAACAGCGGAGTCTGTAGCCAAGGCTACTATTAGTCAGTTTGTACAAGAAAAATTTGATATTATTAGGGTTCCTTATGTCAAAAATTCTGAACAAGTACAACAAATCGTCGAGGAGGCAAAAGCCAATAATGCTGTTATTTGTTATACGATAGTTTCGCCGGAACTGCGAGAAACCATTGCCAGTACTGCGATGGAGTACGATGTGGAAGTTGTGGACATTATCGGACCTGTACTTAAGTCTATTCAAAAAACGTCAGGATTATTACCGAAAAATCAACCGGGGCTTATTCATGCCCTAGATCATGAGTATTTTAAACGTGTGGAAGCTGTCGAATTTGCAGTAAAATATGACGACGGTAAAAATCCGTGGGGCTTGCTTAAAGCGGACGTAGTTATTGTCGGTATTTCCAGAACTTCTAAAACCCCTTTAAGTATGTATTTGGCACATAAACAACTTAAGGTTGCCAATGTACCGTTAGTGCCGGAAATTTTACCACCGGAAGAATTGTTCAAAGTACCACCACATAAAATCGTGGGCTTATTGATTGACCCTTTCAAATTAAATGAAATTCGTACAGAACGCTTGAAAACTATGGGTCTGTCCGACAATGCCAGTTATGCTGATGTTAAGCGTATTGGTGAGGAACTGGAATATGCCAAAGGGATTATGCGTAGATTGCATTGTACAATTATTAATGTGTCTAATCGTGCGATTGAGGAAACCGCCGGTATGATTTTGGAATATGCACGTAAAAATGCAGATCGTCCATAAAAAAATAACCCTCGCTTTAGCGAGGGTTATTTCTAATCTAGAAAAATAGCATCGCGGATATTGTAAGTCTTATGTTCCGCTTTTTTTATGATATCTGTTTTATCGTAGATTTTAACGTTGCCGTTAAAAACTGCGTTTTTGGTATCCCAGTTAAAACTGCCCTTGTCGGCGGTAATGCGGGTTTCTCCATGGATGAAATTAATATGGCCTGTTATTTCTGCCGTATTTTTGGAACCGTAAACGTCGACGGCGTCTCCATAAAATTCAATGTCATCTTGTGTAAGATGAATATCGCCTTGTGCGTGTACTTCTAGAGCATAAAGATCCACTTGAGCCTGGTCTGCGGTAATCAAACGGCTACCCACTTTGACGGAAACGTTACCGGTTAAATAATAAGTGCCGGAAAGAGGGTCAAAACGCTGCTTATCAAATTTGATTTCGGGAGCAGAGGCACAACAGAAGGTAGGAACCAATAGGAGCATTAACAAAACTAAAATAATTTTCTTCATTCTATCACCTCTTAGAATATTAATTATAGCAAATTTAGCAATTAAATACCATTTGTGAGGTAAAAAATGTTAATCAGAACAATCACAGAAGCAAAAGAACAAAGGCTATTAGCGCCCTGGGCAGCGAAAAGTGTTAATGCACAAAGAACAACAGCAGAAACGCCTTGTAATATTAGAACGGCTTTCCAACGTGATCGGGATAGAATTATCCACAGTACTGCTTTTCGCAAATTAAAACATAAAACTCAAGTATATTTATGCCCCGGTGATCACTATAGGACGAGATTGACTCATAGTATGGAAGTTTCACAAATTGCTCGGACGATTGCGGGAGCTTTAGAGCTTAATGAAAATTTGACGGAAGCGGCGGCTTTGGGTCATGATATCGGTCATACGCCCTTTGGTCATGCTGGTGAGCATGCTATGAATGCCTTTACAGGTCATTTCAAACACAATGAACAAAGCTTGCGCGTGGTTGAACTGTATGGACGTAATGGGCGGGGACTTAATTTAACGGCTGAAGTACGTGATGCCATTTTATGTCATACCGGTAAACAATTGCCAACAACTTTGGAGGGTCTAATTGTTCGTCGGTGCGACCGGATTGCTTACCTTTGTCATGATTTTGACGATGGGAGAAAAGTTGGATTAGTGGGAACCAAGGATTTACCGGGGCTGGTGACGATGCGTCTGGGGAGCGACCCTAGCCAAATTTTGGATGTTCTGGTTAATAACATTATTGAACAATCCTATGGAAAACCGGCAATTATTCTAGATCCTTACTATGAAGAAGCCGTTGAAGAATTTAGAGCTTTTATGTTTGATTATATTTATTGCTCAGCACAAATGGCAAAAGAACATGCCAAAGCGGAACACGTTGTACAAAGTTTGATGGAGTTGTGTTTGCAAAAGCCGGAATTATTACCCTCAGAGGTGTGGGAGCAAAAGGAAAAGTTCGGATTACTGCTGGCAGTTACTGATTATATTGCCGGACTCACTGATGCCAGTGCTGTGCAGATGTTTCAACGTTATTTTGTTCCCCTTATTTGAGGGAAAAAGAGGTTCGGTTAAAATTCTTTTGGCATAAAAAGAGGAAATAATGTATTTATATTGAATATAGTAAATCAGTAAGGTTTCGGGAATTGATTGAATGGGTGTTGTTATGAATGAAATCTATGAGGAATTTAAAGAACAAGTTAGAGCACAGGCAGATATAGTTAAAATAGTTTCGGAATACGTTGCTCTGAAAAAGAAAGGCAGTCGTTATTGGGGCTGTTGTCCGTTTCATAGTGAAAAAACCGCTTCTTTTTCTGTGACGCAGGATAAGGGACTTTTTCATTGTTTTGGTTGTAATGCCGGCGGCGATGTTTTTAACTTTATTATGAAGATTGAAAACTGTAGTTTTCCCGAAGCGACCAAAGCTTTAGCGAATAAACTGGGTATTCCAATCCCTGAAAAACAAAAAAATCAGCAAGAGCTAGAACGCGAAAAAGCGGCAAAACAAATTTTTGATACTAATGCTTTAGGTGTTAAATTTTTTCAATCTTGTTTGTTGAACACCGAATATGGCAAAGCAGCGCTAAAGTATTTAAGCGCTAGAGGTATTTCCTCAGCCACAATTGAAACTTTTTCTTTAGGTTTAGCACCACCTGGCTACCATACACTGCATAGTGCACTTAGTACTAAAGGCGTGAGCGAAGAATTGATGGTGCAAGCCGGTTTAGTCGGCAAGGGGGATAGCGGTAGACTCTATGATCGTTTTCGCGGTAGAGTAATGATCCCCATTAAGGATGCACGCGGTAGGGTAGTTGGTTTTACGGGTCGAGTTTTGGATTCTGAGGCCAAAGAAGCTAAGTATGTGAATACTAGTGAAACGGAGTGGTTTACCAAACGTTCTATTTTATTTGGATTAGATGCCGCTCTGAAAGCCATTAAAGAACATAAACAGGTAATCGTAGTGGAAGGGCATATGGATGCTATTAGTTTGCATGCCGCAGGGATAAACTGGGCGGTGGCGTCGATGGGCACCGCTTTTTCAGTACAACACGCACATCTTATTGCTCGCTTAGCAGCGGAAGTTGTTTTTTCTTTTGATAGTGACACCGCAGGAATTAATGCTGCGCTACGGTCTATTGCCATAGCACAAAAAGAAGGTTTGACTAGTAGAGTGGTGATTATTCCTGATGGCAAAGACCCTGATGACTTTGTCCGTAAACATGGTAAAGTGGCATATTTACAGCTGGTTAAAGAGGCCATAGCGGGCATAGATTTCCAGATAGAGCAGACGTTAAAGGAAAATAACATTAATGATTTAGCAGGAAAAGTAAAAACCGTGTCGAATATACTACCATTCCTGTTAGAATGCAAAAACGATATTGAGATTGCACAACGTATTCGCAATTTGGCACAAAGATTGACTATTGACGAGGGGCTTATTTTAAGTGAATACCGCAAGGTGAGCCGTACTAGTAGACTGGCACAGGGCTCGGTGATAGTGAACCGAGAAAATAATACACGGCGTTTATCGGCAGCAGATCAAGCTGAGCGACATTTATTGTTTGCCATTATTAAAAATCGTGAAGCTGCTCAGGAAGCAATGGCAGAAATTTTTGCAGTGGGTTTTAATAATACCTTGCGAAATGAGATTTTTCTTAAAGTAAGGGAATTGGTAGCATTAGCCGATCAGCATTTGGAGGCGGATTTGTTTGCTTCCTTGTCAGAAGCGGCCAGTGCTGAATTGGCTTTGATTTTAAATCAAGATTTAACTGTGGAAATGGCTAAACTTATGATTAGTGATTGTCTAAAACAGCTACGGAGAGCTTGGCTAGAACGTGATTTTGAAAAACATCGGATGTTAGCCGATAAATATGAGCGCGAAGGAGACGATCGCTTTTTGCAGGAATTAGCAGAAAGCCAGCGAATAAAAAATGAGCTTAATAAATTATTTTAAAGTTAACGTTGGTTTAAACATCAAAGAAAGGAGGGAACGCAATGGCAAGTGAGAAGATTTCAGCAGATCAGATAGAAGAACTTTTGCATAAGGGTAAGAGCCATGGCGGCGTTCTCACCTATCGGGAAATTATGGATTCTATGCAATCAGCCGAAGAAATGAGTGCTGAAGACATGGAAGATATGTATGAGATGATAGCTCGTAAAGGTATTGAAGTGGTCGATGACACTTTGCCTATTCCGGCAATAGTAGAAACAGAACATGATGCTATTGATGAGAACGAATTGGCAAACATGACAGTACCAGAAGGCATTAGCATTGATGACCCGGTAAGAATGTATTTGAAGGAAATTGGTCGTGTTCCGCTTTTGATTGGCGAAGATGAAATTAAGTTGGCCAAACGAATGGACAAGGGCAATCAAGCTCAAAAAATCTTAAGTGACAATATCATTGAACACCAGCTCTTGATTTCTCCCGACGAGACAGCATTAACCAGTATGCTAACTAGAGCCAAGGAATTGCTAGACATTGAGGCAAGTTGGTATGAAGAGCGGGAAGTCAGTAAAATTTATGCCAAACTTTTAGCAGAGCACGTAGCTGGTAGAGAGATTACGTATCTTTCCTATCACGAGTGGTCCAAAGAATGTACCAAAGATGAAATGAATAGAATTCAAAGGTTGGTAGTTGATAACGGGATTAAAGTCGCTACCTCCAAGAAAAAATTTATTAGCAAAAAACAAACTTCGGATATTGAAGCCAATCATCTTTTGGAAATCAAAGAGTTGTTGGAAGCTGTCAAAAAGCGCATTACGGAAGTTAAGGATGCTAACGTATTTTTGGAGCTAGATAGTGTAGGGCAATATTTTGAAAAAACCTTAAAGTGTATAGTGGAACAGGGCGAGGAAGCCAAAAGATGTTTGTCAGAAGCTAATTTGCGTTTGGTTGTTAGTATTGCTAAACGTTATGTTGGTCGTGGTATGCTGTTTTTGGATTTAATTCAAGAAGGTAATTTGGGCTTAATTAAAGCCGTAGAAAAGTTTGACTACAATAAAGGCTTTAAGTTTAGTACCTATGCTACTTGGTGGATTAGGCAGGCGATTACGCGAGCTATCGCTGACCAAGCCAGAACCATTAGAATACCTGTACATATGGTAGAAACGATTAATAAACTGATTAGAGTTTCCCGACAATTATTGCAAGAATTGGGGAGAGAACCTTTACCCGAAGAAATTGCTAAAGAGATGGATACGACAGTCGATCGCGTGCGCGAGATTATGAAGATTGCGCAAGAACCTGTTTCTTTGGAAACACCTATAGGTGAAGAAGAAGACTCGCATCTTGGTGACTTTATAGAAGATCACGATGCACCGGCACCGGCTGACGCTGCTTCCTTTACTTTGCTACGGGAACAATTAGATGAGGTTTTGGAAACTTTAACCTTGCGTGAAAAAAAGGTTTTGGAATTGCGATTTGGGCTAGAAGATGGTCGTTCGCGTACCTTGGAAGAAGTTGGACAGCATTTTGGAGTGACTAGAGAGCGTATTCGCCAAATTGAAGCCAAGGCTCTTCGTAAACTCAGACATCCTAGCCGTAGCAAGAGATTGAAAGACTTTTTGGAATAGTCGGCCTGCTTGACATTGCAATTGTTTTATTATAAAATGTCTTAGTTGGCTGTAACGGGCTTACCCGTGACACGCTTAATGGGCCTATAGCTCAGCGGTAGAGCCACCGGCTCATAACCGGTTGGTCCCTGGTTCGATCCCAGGTGGGCCCACCATGTAAAACCCAAGACGTGAACTACGGTTCACGTCTTTTTTATGTTGCTGAGACCAAGATTACCATTAAGTGAATGAGAAATTGTTCCGGTCTTAGACACGACTTTAGATTTGTTTTTTGGTATAATACTTAAAAAGGCTTGTTGGTTTCTACTTTGTACTAAGGGGTATACGGTTTAGCCAGAAGCGGCAGATAGAAAAACACTGAAAAATAAGGTGGGATGCATAGATGAAGGTTGGTGCCAGATTAGAGACGATAGCACAATTTGTGCCGGTGGGGAAGAGCATTGTTGATGTGGGGACGGATCATGCGTATGTACCAGCTTTGCTGGCGAAGCAGGGGCTTATCACGTTCGCTATTGCCAGTGATATTGTTAGTGGTCCGTGCGAAGCTGCCCAAGCAACGGTTGATACCTATGGCCTGCAAAACCTGATTAAAGTACGACAAGGCAGCGGGTTGACTATTGTTGTGCCTAATGAAGTGGATGTGATAGTTATTGCCGGCATGGGTGGCGTCACCATGATTAAAATTCTGGCAGAGTCATTACCAGTGGCAAAATCGGCTACTAGGTTAGTGTTACAACCTATGAACGGAGCAGCGCCTTTGCGTGCCTGGTGTATCAACCAGGGATGGAAAATAGTTGATGAAACCTTAGTGGAGGAAGCAAGCAAACTTTATGTAATTATCGTCTTGGAATTGGGAGAACAAGCACCATTAGAGGCAACGGTGGCGGAGGTAGGACCTTTATTATTAGCAAACAAACATCATCTGTTAGGAAAACATATACAAAAATTAATACGACACTATAATAAGCTGTTAAATTCTATGCTTCATAGCGAAGCTGCGCGAGAGAGCGCAAAATATCAGGAGTTTGCTTTGCGTAAACAGGAATTGGAGGCCATTGCTCGTGACTACGACTGTTGCTGAAATAATAGCCAAAATGGAACAAATTGCACCCCAAACCTTGGCGGAAACTTGGGATAATGTGGGTCTAATGGTTGGAGAAATTGACGCACCAGTACAGAAGGTATTGCTGGCACTAGATTTAAGCGCCGCTGTGGTAGAACAAGCTTGTACCCAGCACGCAGATTTAATTATCACGCATCATCCTGTATTTTTTAAACCTTTACAAACCTTGGCCGCTGATACGAGTCAAAAAGCTTTAGCTTACCAATTAATTAGAAATAACATTGCTGTTTATTCAGCTCATACCAATTGGGATATTGCCAGCGGTGGTGTTAATGATGTCTTGGTCAAACTTCTTGGTCTTAAAACAGCAGTAATTTTGCAAACGAAGAAGCAACAGCAATATTATAAAATAGCAACTTTTGTACCGGAAGCAGAAACTAGGAGCGTGCTAGCGGCTATGACAAGAGCTGGGGCTGGGAATTGGGGTGGGTACAGCGAATGTGCTTATCAGACTAAGGGCATAGGACAATTCCGACCACTGGAGGGCAGTACGCCGTTTGTGGGGACACTCAATGTTTTAGAAAAAACGGTGGAAAATAAAATAGAAGTCTTGGTAGCGGCGGAATTAGTAGAGCCGGTAATTAAGGCTTTGGTAACGGCGCATCCTTATGAAGTACCGGCTTATGAAATAATTGCCATAGCCAATAAAATGACCGAGCAGGGCTTAGGACGCGTGGGTTTATTAGCTGAAGCTACGGACGTATTAAGTTTTGCCCAGTATGTTAAAAGGGTGCTGGCTGCTGATTATGTTAATTATGCTGATGCCCATAAACCGGTAGCGAAAGTCGCTGTTTGTGGTGGTAGCGGTGGCGATCTAGTTCAAGCAGCTTTAGCAGCAGGTGCTGATACCTTAGTAACAGGAGATGTTAAGTATCACGTTGCACAGGAAGCAGTGGCCTTGGGACTAAACCTTATTGATGCTGGACATCAGTGTACGGAGCTACCGGCAATGCAAGCGCTAGCAAGGAAACTTACCGCTTGGGCGCAAACAGAGGCAAGAACTTTTACGGTAGCCGTAGCTACAGAACCACACATTTTGCAAACAGTATCCTAAATAAATTTAAATAGCTAGTTATTAGAGTAAAAGAAAAGAGCGATAATATGATAAAAGACTTTAAAGCCGGTAACAAAATTCAGCAACCAGTTTTATTACGCGTGCAAAAAATTGGCAACTCCTCTAACGGCGGAGTTTTCGCACGTGGACTGATAGAAGATAACAGTGGGTGCATTCCCTTTATCTGCTTTGAAGCAGGCATTGTAGACAAATTACGGGCGTTTGAGGCACCAAAGGCAATCGTGGCCGGCGGCATCGTGGACATTAATAAGTTCGCCTCGGATATGTCACTACAATTGATTGTGCAAAAACTGGAAGAAATAAAGGCGGAGGATGATATAACTAAACTCATGCCAACGGGTAACGTGGATCTAGTTGAGTATGAAGCCAAACTGCAAACTTTGATGAGTAGTGTAACGGACGCTGGTTTGAAGAAATTATTGTCTATAGTTTTAAGTGGTGAAGTCTACCAACAATTTTTGATCAATCCTGCCGGTATGCGTTTACATCATGCCTATGTTGGTGGACTGTTGCACCATTCGGTAGCTGTAGCTGAAATCGCCCTAGCTTTGGCAAATAAAATTGGCAAAGTTGATCGCAATTTGGTTTTGGTGGGGGCATTACTCCACGATCTAGGTAAATTACATGAAATATCACCAGAAATGGGCTTTCCCTATACAACAGAAGGACGGTTGCTGGGTCACATCTCTATTTCTGCGATGTTGCTAAAAGAACAGGCCAAGGCGGTACCGGAGCTAGAGGACAAAAAGCTGCAACATTTATTGCATATCATTCTTTCACATCATGGGGAGCAAGAAAAAGGTTCACCCATTGCTTGCGCTACCAAAGAAAGTTTTATTGTGCATTATGCTGATGAAATTGATGCGATTATGAATCAGTTCGATAAAAAAGAGGGCAAAGAAGCGTGGGAATACAATAAAATGTTGCAAAGGTTTCTTTTACTAGAAGCATAGCGGCTAATCCTAAGTAGGTTAAATTACGAAAAGTATGAGTGCAAAAGACAATCACGGTCGGCTTCAAGCCGCCAGCGATTGTCTTTTGCTGGTTATTTCTTAAGCCACTTCATAGTAGCACGAAGACACATTAGAAAAATATCTAGTGTGTCTTTTTGTAGACCAAAAGGGAGAAAGTGGCCAACGAAAGAATTTATTAAAAGGTGCGTAGCTCTAAACTTGTAAGCAAGCTCATTGCTACAAGAAGCGAAGGTGTTAAAACGTTTTACCTAGATTGTGCTGATAAGGGACTAATTAATATCTGAGCGTATTACACCTGGGGAAATAACGCATTGCCAACAAAGCTAATGTAGGGCGGCTAGGCGGTGCCTGCTATAACTGCACAGAGGAGCGACTATTGTATCTAAAGAGAGAAAGGGGTATTTTTATTATTAGAGGTAGGATTACACCAAATAAAAAAATCGCATAGACACGAGGAAACATTTTATGTTATACTGTGAAGCACACGAAGCAACATCATTGTTCTTTAGAAATTAAATAAGCTTTAAAAACTACTTTTAAAATATGTGTATTGTTATGTAGAGTCGCATTATGTGCGGCTTTTCATATAAAGTATGAGTGCGAAAGATAATCGCGGGTGTCTTCAAGACACACGAGGAAAGTCCGGGCTCCACAGGGCAGAATGCCGGATAACGTCCGGTGAGGGTGACCTCAAGGAAAGTGCCACAGAAATGTGTACCGCCGGCTATGGCCGGTAAGGGTGGAACGGTGCGGTAAGAGCGCACCAGCAACCGAGTAATCGGTTGGCTAGGTAAACCCCATTCGGAGCAAGACCAAATAGGGAAGGGATGAAGCGGCCCGCTGAACCTTCCGGGTTGTGTCGCTAGAGCTTGCAGGTAACTGCAAGTGTAGATAAATGATTATCGCCGCATTTGCGGAACAGAACTCGGCTTAGTGAACACTCATATTATTTTGTAGCTAAAAGACGATTAACTTTTATAGTTAATCGTCTTTTTCTAATTAAAAGGGATGACAGTTCTTGACAAGTTGCAAGTGTTGACCTATAATATAAGCATACCACCCCCTAGGGTGGGGATAAAGGGAGGAATAATAATGAAACTACTACATGTAGAAAATAAAGCAACCTTTACTAAAGAAATTTTAACCTGTGCACAACCGGCCTTAGTTGATTTCTGGGCTCCCTGGTGTGGGCCTTGCACCATGCTAGGACCAGTGATTGAAGAAATTGCCCAAGAAGAACAAGAAGCTGTGGTGGCTAAAGTAAACGTTGATGAAGCCAATGACCTTGCTGCAGAATATGGTGTGATGAGTATTCCAACCATTATTTATTTTAAAGACGGTAAAGAAGTTAAACGCTTGGTCGGTGTTCAACCGAAAGCGGAATTAGTAAAAAACTTAAAAGCACTAAAATAACTCCGAGCATCTCTTGCTGATTTCATCAAAGTTTCAGCGAGAGGTGCTATTTTTATGAGAGACCACTTTATTTGTTGAAAAAAATAGAGTACTATAGATAATATCAAGAATAACTGTGAGGCAAACGCAAATGGCGAAACATATTTCTTTTGTTGTTCCTGTTTTTAATGAACAGGATAACATTCATGAATTTTATAGAAGAATGACGCTGATAATGGAACCATTACCTTATACTTATGATCTTACTTTTGTTGATGATGGCTCTAAAGATCGCACACCACTTTTATTGTCCGAGCTTGCGCAACAAGATGATAGAGTACAAGCGTATTTATTATCGCGGAATTTTGGACATCAATTGGCACTTACCTGTGGTTTGGATTATGCCACCGGTGATGCAGTTATTACTATGGATGGTGATTTACAACATCCACCGGAACTGGTGCCGGAGCTTTTAAAACTATGGGAAAATGGTTTTGAAATTGTGCAAACGGTGCGCAAAAGCACTGAAGATGCGTCTTGTTTTAAAAACATTACGTCTACTGTTTATTATTGGCTAATCAATAAAATGTCCAAGGTACATATTACCCCGGGCGGTTCTGATTTTAGACTGATGGCACGGACGGCAGTGGATGCTTTTAAGCTTTATCGTGAGCGAGCACGTTTTATTCGCGGTATGATTAATAATATGGGTTTTAATTTAACAACGGTGGAATTTGTAGCACCGCCTAGATTTGCTGGAACCTCCAAATATAATTTGCATAAGATGCTACATTTTGCCTTGGATGGGATTACAGCTTTTTCTAATGTTCCTTTGCGTTGGGCTTTTTACATTGGCCTTATTTTCGGCTTGGGTAGCATTTTTGTGTTAGGGCATGTTCTCTATATCAAATATTTCACTGTGGACGCGGTGCCTGGTTGGGCTACTATTACGGCCAGCGTTCTATTCTTAGGTGGTATACAATTAGTTGGTATTGGTATTGTCGGAGAGTATATCGGACGAATCTTTGAGGAAGTAAAACAAAGACCATTGTATCTAGTTGGAAGACACTTGAAAAAAAACACTGCAGGAAAATAAAAGATATGCTATAATAGCAGAAGGTAATCTGCAAGAAAAATATATTTTGCTTAATCCCTTTAAGGGAGCGGAGGAACCGTTTTTATTTGGGGTGAATTTCTTTTAGAATAGGGCTATCCTCAGTCCAAACCCGTCAGCTAACTTCGCAGGCAAGCGAGAGGAAGTGCATTATAAAGTGAGGAAAAGTTTGTGGTGTCTTATTTTAGTTTTTGCATTTAGTTTTTTCGTATTACCGACGACAAATGTGTTTGCATCTTTTCGAGCTGGTGATGAAGGTCCGGAGGTCGTAGAATTGCAAGCGCGTTTGATTGAACTTGGCTATGGTGTGTCTATTGCTGATGGTGTTTATGGTTTGGAAACTGCGCAGGCGGTCAAACAATATCAAGTTAATCTAGGGTTAGAGGCTGATGGTATTGTGGGACAGGCAACTTTTGCAGCATTGTTGCACAGAGAGATGCCACCTTCTCGTGCAGGTAGTAGCTCAACGATTCGTACTATTATTAATAGTGCTTTTCAGTATATCGGCGTTCCCTATGTTTTTGGTGGAACTTCTGGCTGGGGTTTCGATTGTTCCGGCTTTACACAACGTGTATTTGCTGAGGCTGGCATTCATTTGCCACGTATGGCTGATGAACAATATTATACCGGTGAACGAGTTGCTTACAAAAATTTGCAACCTGGTGATTTGGTGTTTTTTGAAACTTACGAAGCAGGAGCATCTCATTGTGGGATTTATATTGGCGATGGAGAATTTATTCATGCTGGGAGCAGTACAGGTGTTACTGTTAGCGGTATGTTTGATAGTTATTGGGGACAACGTTATTTGGGCGCAACACGTGTTAGATAATTGATTTTGGCAGATAGGAGCACATCCTATCTGCCTTTTTTGGTTCTTTGTCAAAGGTTGAGGCAAGCGCTTAACATTACCTTTACACTATACATAATAGCTAATCTCATTACTTGATCCATATAGCTAAGAACCTTTCGTTGTAATATAATGAGCATAAGAGAGAGGAGGGCTTTCTATGGGTGTGTTCTTTTTGTTTTTCGGTATTGGTGCCGTCATTGGTATGTTGTATGCTTTTATTCGATATGGAATCCCTTTGGTTGCGTTAATCCTTGTATCAATTTTTGATGTTCTCAAAGTTTGGAAAGAGGCCTTTACCGCTGGTCTGAATCAAAAGCCTTACGAACCGCATAAATAAGTGTTTCCTCTGCTCGTTTTCCGAAAATTTTCTTAAGCCGCCGTATCGGATGAAGCTATCTTTCGATAAAGTGTCTACTTCTAAAATAGATAAATTCATATGTTTTGCAATTAACGGCTCTTTGTCAAAGGTTGAGGCAAGCACTTAACGTTACCTTTTTAGTGCTCTCGTTCATATTCTGAACGAGAGCATTTTTATGCACAAAGATATAAAATCCTATTTCTGAATCGATTAAAGTTTCTAACACCAAAACTTATGCTCCTGATCACTTTGCTTTTGTGGTGAATGCCCTCTGTAAAGGTGTTTATTCCTTTTGAACTTTCTTTCTAACATTTTTCAGCCAACCAACTTTTATATAGAGCCGTAAAGTACCGCAAGCGCACCTGTTAACTTTGTAAATTGTTTGTGACTAAGCAGTAATTTCATAAATGATATTGTATAATATAAATATCAAATGAATGGTGGTGCTCATGATGGACAAACAACAAATAGTGCTGATTGCAGATGATGAAGCCCAGATTAGGGAAATATTGCGGATATATTTTGAAAAAGAGGGTTTTGTAGTAGAAGAAGCTGCTGATGGTGCTGAAGCTATTATTAAAGTACAGGCAGTTAAACCGGACATTGTGATTTTGGATATTATGATGCCGGTGTTAGATGGGCTGGAAGTGTGTAGGCAGGTACGCAAAATATCTGATATTCCAATTATTATGCTAACGGCTAAGGATGAAGATGACGATCGTATTTTAGGTTTAGAGATTGGTGCCGATGACTACATTACGAAGCCTTTCAACACGCGAGAGGTAGTAGCTAGGGTTAAGGCGGTTTTGCGTCGTAGTGGGCAAGTAACGCCACGTAATACAGAGCGCTTGACTTATCCTGACCTTTTGATCGACTTGAGCGAATACAAGGTGATTGCCTTTGAGAAACAGGTTACCTTTACCGCTAAAGAAATGGAATTGCTGTGGTGTTTGGCCTCTCATCCGGGGTTGGTTTTTTCCAGAAATCAATTGTTGGAAACGATTTGGGGCTATACCTACTATGGTGATACGCGAACAGTAGATACTCATATTAAACGTGTACGGCATAAACTGGATATTCCCAAAGATTCTAAATGGGATATTACGACGGTTTGGGGAGTAGGTTATAAGTTTGAGGTGAGAAAGTGAATAAGTCCTTAAGCACAAGGCTAATGTATGGGTTTATGGCTTTGATTGCGGTAATTATTGTGGGTGTTACCATCGGTATGTCCTATTTGATTACAGATTATTTTTTCAAGGAAAAGGAAAAAGAGCTCTATCTTAAAGGTAGTGAAGTTGCGGTTATTGCCGATTATTTTATTCGCCGTGATGCCAATTTAATTACTGTTAATCGCTATTTAGCTTCAGTGGATCGGCTCATTGGGGCGCGCATTTGGCTTTTCGACGACAAGTATGAGCTGGTGGCCGCTTCGCAGGCAGGGCCTGAAACAGAGGACGAGTTTGCCAATAGAAGAAAAGAAGATTTTGGTGACTTTGCCAACGAAGAAGCTAATGAACGACTGGAAATAGCAACCTTGGGTAAAGAAATTAAACAATCCGGCCAAATTTCCAAAAAGGTGCGGTCGGTCTTACAGGATGTCTACGAAGGACGTCCTGTTAATTCGCGCATTTTTCATCCTTATTACAAAGAGCAGGTACTGCTGGTAGGGGTTCCCTTAGGAGAAGAGGTTAGTAAAGCTCACGGGGCGATGTTATTGGCGGCGCCTATTAGTGGTTTGGATAAATTTTTAAAAGATATTTACATTTATACGGCCATGGTCGGTGTGGTGGCGTTGATTTTAAGTTTGTTTTTGGTACGTCGGCTCTCCAAAACGATTGTACAGCCCCTTATTTTCATGAAAGATAGTGCTTCTGCGATTGCAGATGGTGACTATAGTCGCAAAATTGCAGTAGTAGGGGAAGATGAAATAGCAGAGTTAGGTAATTCCCTCAATTCTTTAAGCTCGGATTTAGAAGTTTTTGTGGAAAAAACTAAAAAAATGGAAAAATTGCGTCGTGATTTTGTAGCGAATGTTTCCCATGAATTACGGACGCCCATTACTATTATCAGAGGCTACAATGAAGCTATTTGTGATGGTACTGTTACTGATCCTAGTATGATAGAACGCTATCGTAATTTGATTAACGAAGAAACGGTACGCTTGGAACGCTTAATCAAAGAGCTTTTAGATGTCAGTCGTTTGCAAATCAGTGAAAAAGCAGAACCGGAAGAAATACCGCTTACGCATATTGTGCGCAATGTTTCAGAAATGCTCATGGTAAGTGCAGCTCAACGTAATATTAAGCTGAATATTCGGGCGGATGAAACAGCCATTGTCTTTGGTAATGGTGATCGCCTAGTACAGTTAGTGATGATACTTGGCGATAATGCCATTAAATATTCACCAACTGACGGTATTATTCTCTTGGAAGTATATAAAAATGAAAAACAAGAGGTTGTACTCGCAGTTGAAGATCACGGTCCAGGTATTCCGGAGGAAGATATTCCGTATATTTGGGAACGTTTTTACAAAGTGGATAAGTCCCATTGCCGTAATATTCCTGGTACAGGATTAGGTCTGGCTATAGCCAAGGAAATTATTAGAATGCATGCTGCTGAAGTCGTGGTTCATAGTACACTAGGTGCTGGCACTAGATTTGAAATAACTTTTGCCAATAAGCAGTTATAGAGGTATAAATGTGATTAATTTATTTTGTCCAGACTACCGGTGTGCGCAAATTGATCAAATACCAGTAGAATGGCTTCGACAACAAGGAATAACAACTATCATCTTAGATGTGGATAACACTTTATTACCATGGGATGCCGACCTGCCTGTTGCCGCTAATATTGGGTGGCTACAGCAGGTGAAAACGGCAGGGTTTAAAATAATTTTGGTTTCTAATAATGGGGGACAGCGTCTGCAAATTATTAGTAAAAGCCTTGAAGTTCCTTGTGTTGGTTGGGCCATTAAGCCTTTTGGGTTTGGTTTTAAAAGAGCACTAAAATATTTAGCTCAGCAAAATCGGCAGCAGGTGCTAGTCATTGGGGATCAAATTATGACTGATGTCTTGGGTGCTAATAAAATGGGGTTTAAAGTATTATGGGTGGAGTCTTTATCACGCAAAGAATTTGTGGCAACGCGTTTAACGCGGCGAGTAGAAGCCTTGTTAATTAACGTAATGCTAAAAAAAGGAATTATGCCGGAGGTAAGCTTTGATGAAAATAGCCTTGGTACAAATGAACATACAAGAAAAAAATAAGACTGCTAACGTAGAAAATGGACTTGAGCTATTACAGCAAGCGGTGGTAGGTAACGATATTGTTTTGATGCCGGAGATTTGGACGACAGGATATTCCCTGAGCCGGTTAGAAATGGAAGCAGAGGAGCTGACGGGGCCAGTTGTACAACGGGTACAAGCCTTGGCTCAGCAACATAAGTGTGCCGTGATTGCTGGTTCTGTGCCACTACGGTTAGAGGGGAAAATTTATAATACGGCGATTGCGGTGAATCGTGAGGGTGCGATTGTTTCCTTGTACAGCAAAATGCACCTTTTTGGTTTATTTCACGAGGAGAATTTTTTTGCGGCCGGGGCGAGCTATGAAACCTATCAATTAGGTGAGGCGAGCTGTGCTACGGCTATTTGTTATGATCTGCGGTTTCCGGAATTGTTTAGAAGATTGGCCTTGAAAGGAGCGCAGGTTATTTTTGTGCCGGCAGAGTGGCCGGAAATGCGTGGCGATGTCTGGCGGCTACTTTTGCAAGCCAGAGCGATGGAAAATGGCATTTATATTTGTGCGGTTAATTGCGTCGGGACTTTCAAAGGTGAATCTTTCTATGGGCATTCGATGATTGTAGCACCTGATGGTAGTATTGTGACAGAAGGTAGTGGGGATGCCGGTATTATCACCGGTGCTATAGATTTAGCGACTATTATCCATGTACGCAAAAGAATTAATGCGCTAGCAGATATACGTCCGGAATTATTTGCCAAGTAGTTTTAGACCCGGCTAATAGTCGGGTTTTTTGCATAATTAAAAGGGGGAACACTAATGGGTCACAAAAGTTTGGCTATTATGGTCCTAGTTGCTATGTATTTCGGATTATTACGGGAAGAAAATATTGGCGGCAATAGAATGGCTGATATTGGTATGGTGATCGTGGTGTTAATAGTGGTGATTAATCACTTTCAAAATATGAAGAAAGGGTGAGCAAAGTGGCAGCATTAACATTGGAATTAGCAAAAAATACACCGGCTAGAGCAGAGGGTGAGTGTTTAAAGCCGTTTACTCAAGAAAATATTAAAAAGGTCAGAGCTTTTCATAAAAGTATGTGGGGGTATTATCACCCAACACCATTAGTGGAATTGCCAGGTTTAGCTACTTGGTTAGGTGTTAAAAATATTTATGTAAAGGATGAGGCGGCTCGCTTTGGTTTGCAAAGTTTTAAGGCTTTGGGTGCTTCCTATGCCATGGGGTGTTATTTGGCGCAAAAAATGGGTCTGCCTATTGAGCGTGCCGGCTTTGATTTCTTAGCTTCGGAGGAAGTTAAGTCAGAACTGGGGCAATTAACTTTTGCCACGGCTAGCACCGGTAATCATGGCAGGGGTTTGGCCTGGATGAGCAGATTACTGGGTTTTGCAGCAGTAGTGTATATGCCGCAAGGGTCAGCTCCCGAACGAGTGGCTGCTATTAAACGTGAAGGGGCGACAGTTAAAATTACAAATGTTAATTATGATGAAACGGTTAAATTGTTGGCTCGCGATGCGGTAGCTAATAAGTGGGTTTTAATTCAAGACACTGCTCTACCAGGTTACGCCGATGTGCCGCTATGGATTATGCAGGGGTATACAACCATGGCAGCAGAAGCTTTGGACGCTTTGCCGGCAGTTCCCACTCACGTTTTTGTGCAGGCAGGGGTAGGATCAATGGCAGCTGCCGTGCAAGCGGCTTTTGCTACCAGTGGTGGACAAAAGGCTTTATTCACAATTCTTGAACCAGCTACGGCTAATTGTTTTTACCGGTCTTTTATTAGTGGCACGCCTTGCAATGTGACTGGGGACTTAGCGACGATTATGTCAGGCTTGGCTTGTGGTGAATGCAATCCTTTAGCCTGGACCATTCTTAAAAACTACAGTAGTTTTTGTTTTAGCTGCAAAGAGGAAGTGGCGGCACTGGGGATGCGTTTGTGGGGCAACCCTTTGACTGGCGACCCGAAGCTGGTGGCTGGACCGGCCGGCGCTATTGGCGGCGGCGTGCTAGGTCTATTAGAAAAATTTCATAATCTTAAAACCGATCTAGGTTTAAACAAAGATTCTGTTTTGTTGCTGTTTAATACCGAGGGTGATATTCTTGCGGATGCTTACAGGGATATAGTTTGGGGTGGCAGTTTCCCTATCGACTACCGGAGGAAATTTTAATCATGAAAAAATGTTTATGCTTAATTCTACTTTGTTTCTGCGTTGTTGGTATTTTGCCTTGTGCAGCCAGTGGACTGAAACCACAAGCAACCCAGGTGGATGAACAATATTTATTGGGCTTGTACGCAGGTAATGGGGAACAACTGTTAGTGCGAGAGCAAGCTGGGCATCTGGAAATACTGTATCGTTATTTACCGGAAGATCAAGCGTATACTAAGAGCAATGCTTTCCCTCTTGTTAAAGAGCGTTATGATGTCTATCGGCTAAGAGAAACAGGCCCTATGACCAATGCCGAAAGCACAGTAAAGTTTGAGCGGGACAAAGACGGATACGGTATTAGTTGTAATGTGGGGGGAAATCGGTATACCCGCAAGTTCTTTGGTGAAGAAAAGGGCGAACCCAACAGGTTAAAATTGGAGCAAACTTGGGAGCAAATACGAGGGGCTGCGGCTAAAGTAGCATTTCCGGTGCAAACTGCCACTCATCGGGCTGAGCTGGTTAATTTGGCGACAATAGTGAGCAATTTAAAATATGATTTGCGTTATGCTGGTGCCAACAATTTGTTTGGCGCACCCTTGTACGTGGAAAAGAAAGTTTATTTGGATAAGACAGCGGCAACGGCTTTACAGAAGGTACAGAAAAAACTGGCGTCTTACGGCTATGGTTTGGTTGTGTGGGAGGCTTATCGCCCTTGGCAGATTTCCGCTTTAGCCTATGAGGCTTTACCGGCCAAAAACAAATATATGTTGCCGAAGCCGGAAGAAGGCTATAGTCATAATACGGGAATGTCCATTGATGTGGGGCTGTACGAATTAGCTACAGGTAAGCAACTGGCCATGATTAGCGGGTTTGATGAGCCTTCACCACGTCAATATAGTAGCTTCAACGGCGGCACCTCTTTGCAACGCTGGCAACGAGATTTTTTGCAACAACAAATGCTGAGTGAAGGGTTTACTATTAGCGAAATGGAATGGTGGCATTTTGATTATGATAGTGCTAACAAATATCAATTGCTAAATAAACCGTTGGCAGAGTTATCTTAAGCGGACTTTCTAAAATAGCGTAAATATGGTAAAATGTTTGCTGTCGGAGCAAATGCCCAGACGCCAACAAAAATAATTTAGAGGTGAAGAATATGAATGTATATGATGTAGCTAATGATTTGGCCAAAGCTATGCGCGAAAGCCAAGAATTCAAAAGAATGGCGGAAGTAAAAACCACCTTGGCGGCGGATAAGTCAGCAGAAGAATTGGTTAAAGATTTTAATGCACAAAGACGCGAATTAGAAATGGCTCAACTAACAGGGCAAGAACCGGATAAAACTAAAATTGAAAAGGTACAAAAGCTGTATGAAGTTTTGAGCCTGAATAAAACCGCTGTGGAATATATTCAAGCAGAAATGCGTTTTCAGATGTTATTGAATGATATTTCTAAAACCATTGGCGATGTAGTCAAAGAAGCTGTTGGCGAATAAGATGGTGCTTGTAAATTTTTCCGCTTGGCTACGGGAGCACAAAGTGGGTGAGGTGCGTGAAGCGGAGTCGATGAAGCTGCATACTTCTTTTCGTATCGGTGGACCAGCGGATCTTTTGGTAATACCACAGGACGCAAGCACTTTAGCTTTAATTGTGGCAGAAGCACATAGGCGAGCGTTACCTTTAATCATTTTGGGTAATGGTTCCAATGTGTTGGTGAAGGATCAAGGTATTCGGGGCGTAGTAGTCAAATTGGGCAATGCCCTTAAAACAATTACGTGCATAGGCACTAAGCTTCAAGCTGGTGCTGGTTTGTCTTTGGCTACGGTGGCGGCTCAAGCCGCCAAGTATTCCTTAACTGGTATGGAATTTGCTGTGGGTATTCCGGGTAGCATCGGTGGAGCCGTCTTCATGAATGCTGGCGCCTATGATGGGACTATGCAACAGATTGTTAGTGAGGTTACTGTGCTTAAACCGGATGGCAGCGTGGCAGTGCTAACACCGGCTGAACTGGCTTTTGGCTATCGCACAAGCTCGCTACAAACTAGCGGATATATTGTAACGGAAATCACGCTACAATTGACTCAGGGTGAGAGTGACATTATTAGTGCTAAAATGGCTGATTTCACTAAACGCAGAATAACCAAGCAACCGTTAGATTTACCTAATGCCGGTAGTATGTTTAAACGACCAGTAGGAAATTATGCTGGTACTTTGATTGAAACAACTGGCCTTAAAGGCTACCAAGTCGGTGGTGCACAAGTGTCAACTAAACACGCCGGGTTTGTAGTTAATGTAGGTGATGCAACGGCGGCGGATGTGTTGCAATTAATCAGCGAGGTCCAAAATAAAGTATTGGCGGCGTCCGGTGTCTGGTTAGAACCGGAAGTAAGAGTGTTTGGAGAGTAATAAGGCAGGAACGTAATATCAATAAAAACAGTAAGGTGGGAGTAGTTCGCTTAAGCGCGCTGCTCCCTTTTGCCGTTGGAACCTTTTACGGATAGTATTAGCTAGCTAAAGACGCAGGAAATTTATTATTAATGACGAAGTTATATAGTAGGAGATAATATTAGATTACGTAGAAGAAAGGAAATGCTATGCAGGGAACGATTAGAAGTGCAGTGCCACCGGGAACAAAAGTAAAAGTGGTAAAGAAAGAACATCAACGAACAGGTCAATTAACAGAAGGTATTGTCAAAGATATTTTAACCAATTCTGCAAAGCACCCGCGGGGAATTAAGGTTAGATTAGTAGATGGCACAATAGGTAGAGTACAAGAAATTATTAGCTAGGCAAAAGAGGTCTTCATGAGAATATTAATAGATGGTGACGGTTGTCCCGTGGTGGACGCAACGATAGCTATTGCACAAAGTTTTGGCTTAGAGTGTTTGTTGCTTTGTGATACTTGTCATGTTTTTGCCAAGCCTGGTGCACAAACCCTAGTCTTCGCCAAGGGTGCAGATAGCGTGGATTTTGCACTAGTTAATCTTTTGCAACCCGGTGATCTTGTGATTACGCAGGACTATGGTTTGGCGGCGATGTGCTTGGCAAGAAGAGCGCTCGTTTTGAGCCAAAATGGCATGGAATATAATGAGCACAATATTGATGCACTTTTATTAGCACGGCATACGGCTAAAAAAATTCGTAATGCCGGCGGTCGCCTTAGGGGGCCTGCCAAAAGAACCAGTGAGCAAGATGAATGTTTTAAAAGGGTATTAAAACAATTAATCACCAAAGTGATTTAAAGCTGGGAAGCTAGTTGTCAGGTTTAAGGTCTGACCAGAGACGACTATGGGGGTAGTAAGAAGCTACAATTTGAATATTGGAGGGATTAGTCAATGAAGATTACTTTTTTAGGCGCTACCAGAATGGTGACAGGTTCCTGTCATTTATTGGAAGCTAACGGCAAAAAAATTCTTATTGATTGCGGGATGTTTCAGGGTTCAAAATTGGTAAAATCCTTTAATGAGCGGGAGTTTGCTTTTAACCCTGCCAGTATTGATGCTGTACTTTTAACCCATGCTCATATCGACCATAGCGGTTTAATTCCTAAGCTAGTTAAATATGGCTTTACTGGGCGTGTCCATTGTACTAAGGTAACAGAAGAATTATGCGAGATTTTATTACCAGATAGTGCTCATATTCAGGAGTCAGAAGCAGAATTTGCTAACCGGAAAGGCTTGCGTGCCGGTAAAAGTTTCGTAGAACCTATGTATACGGTTGATGATGCTTATTTGGCTTTGCAACATTTCACCACACATCCTTTTAAAGCAGATATAGAGATTTTTCCAGGGATTACTGCCCGCTATGAGGTGGCCGGTCATATTTTAGGTTCGGCCATCATTGATGTTTTTGTTGAAGAAAATGGCAAATGCACGAAGTTACTTTTTACAGGTGATGTGGGGCAACCGGATCAACCTATTTTGCAAGACCCCCATCAAACGTCCGGTGCTGATTTCATTATTACGGAATCAACCTATGGTGATAGGACGCACCCGGAATATGACAGAGAAACAGAGCTGTGTGATATTGTCAAGGAAACGGTAGAACGGGGCGGCAATGTTGTTATTCCTGCATTTGCCGTGGGTCGTACCCAAGTTATGCTCTATTATTTACAAAAATTAATGAATGAAAATAAACTACCCAAAATTCCTGTCATCATTGATAGTCCGATGGCGGTGAAGGCTACTCAGGTGATGCTGCTTAACCCTGGTGAATATGATGAGGAAGCACAAAGTATTTACAAACAACAGGGTGGCAACTTAATTCGTATGTCGAATGTACGTTATACACAGTCCCCAGAAGAATCGAGAATGATTAATACCATGGACAGCCCTATGATTATTATTTCTGCCAGTGGTATGGCGGATGCAGGGCGTATTTTGCATCATCTCAAACATAATTTGTGGCGCAAGGATAGTACCATTGTTTTTGCCGGTTTTCAGGCTGAAGGCAGTATGGGACGCCGTTTAATTGATGGTGCTAAACGGGTCAAGATTATGGGCGAAGATATAGCCGTAGCGGCAAAAATAGTCAATATGCAAGGATTTTCAGCTCACGCCGATAAAGACCAAATGATGGAATGGTTTGAAAAAATGGAACATCGGCCTCAAGCCTTTTTTGTCGTACATGGGGAATATGATGCTGCTTCTGTTTTTGCGGAAACCTTGCAAAGAAATTTGGGAACGGCCACAGCTATTCCACAATATGGCGATAGCGTTATTATTGAGGGAACTAACTGGAAAATGGAAACCTCGGCTATTGTTTCGAATATTCCAGAAGTGGAAGAGTTGCGTAGCTATCTGCGTTCACTAGAACGTGACTATTTACTATATCGCAACAAGGTAGAACAAATAGCGACCAGAGATGGTAGCAAGATTAAAGACTTGCGTAAAAAATTAGAAAAAATTAAAAAATATATTGATGACGTGATGAAAGCTATCTAAGCATAAACGTCTTTATTGCGGGCTACCACGATTTGCGCAGAATAATTTGTGCCTAAGCAGTAGCTTTATTGACACGATAGGATAAAAAGCATATAATTATTAGGTCATGAGAAAGGATGCTTATTGACAAGCATCCTTTTCTTTGTTTGAAAAGAGAGGAAGAATAAATTTATGATTAGAAATGATTTACGCAATATTGCGATTATTGCCCACGTTGACCATGGTAAAACGACATTGGTTGATGCCATGTTAAAACAGAGCGGTATTTTTCGTGCTAATGAAAACGTTGCTGAAAGAGTAATGGATTCTAATGACCAAGAGCGTGAGCGCGGTATTACGATTTTAGCAAAAAATACAGCTGTTATGCATAATGGAACGAAAATAAATATATTGGATACACCTGGACATGCGGACTTTGGCGGTGAAGTTGAACGCGTATTGACGATGGTTGATGGCGTTTTACTTTTGGTAGATGCGTATGAAGGACCAATGCCACAGACGAAATATGTTTTGCGCAAAGCATTGGAACAACATTTGAAACCAATTGTTGTTATCAATAAAATTGACCGTCCGGATCAGCGCGTCCAAGAAGTTATTGATGAAGTTTTAGACTTATTTATTGAACTAGAAGCCGATGATACACAATTGGAATTTCCGGTTGTTTTAGCCTCTGCTCGTAACGGTATTGCCAAATTATCTATGGACGAAGTGAGCGATAGCTTAGAACCCTTGTTCAAAGTTATTTTGGAAACAATTCCGGCTCCTAATGTGGATGTAGATGCACCACTACAGATGCTGGTTAATACACTGGATTATGATGATTATGTAGGCCGCATTGTTGTAGGTCGTATTGTGCGTGGTACCATTCATAATGGTGAAAACATTAGCATCATGAATGCTGAAGGTGTGCGCAAAGCTAAAATTGGCCGTCTTTATGGTTACCAAGGTTTGAAAAGAATTGAAGCACCAGAAGCCGGAGCCGGTGATATTGTGGCTTTGATTGGTCTTGCTGATGCTAAAATCGGTGAAACTATTGCCGATCTTGAACAGCCTGAACGCTTAATCGGTATTGCTATCGACGAGCCAACACTGTCCATGACTTTCTCCATCAACAACAGTCCTTTTGCTGGTCGCGAAGGTACTTTTGTTACTAGTCGTCATTTGCGTGACCGTTTGTTTAAAGAAATGCAAACGAATGTGTCCATGAAACTAGAAGAAACCGAAACACCAGATTCTTTCAAAGTTTCCGGTCGTGGTGAATTACATTTATCCGTCTTGATTGAAACAATGCGTCGTGAAGGTTTTGAATTACAAGTAGGTAAACCGAAAGTAATTATGCATAGAGATGAAAATGGGCAACTGTTAGAACCGATGGAAGCTTTAACGATTGACGTACCACAAGATTTCATGGGTGCGGTAATGGAAGGCTTGGGTCTGCGCAAAGCAGAGCTAACTAATATGACGGAAATGGCCGGGTATTTACGGATGGAGTTCAATATTCCTGCCCGTGGTTTAATTGGTTTCCGTAACCAATTTTTGACTGATACTAAAGGTAATGGTGTCATGAACCATGTTTTTGCAGGTTTTGCACCTTATAAAGGCGATATTCCGGGCAGAACCCGTGGCTCCCTCTGTGCTTTTGAAGCGGGCGAAACGACAGCTTATGGTATCGGTAACGCCCAAGAGCGTGGTGTCATGTTCGTTGTTCCTGTGCAAAAGGTCTATGAAGGACAAATCATTGGCGAAAACACCCGTGAAGATGACATGGACGTTAACCCATGTAAAAAGAAACACGTTAGTAATATGCGTGCCAGTGGTTCTGATGACTCTGTACGTTTAATTCCGGCCAAAACTTTTTCTTTGGAGCAAGCCTTGGAACACATTAATGAGGATGAGCTGGTAGAAGTTACTCCTACTAGTATCCGGATGCGTAAAACAATTCTTGATCGAGTAGAGCGTGGTCGTCAACGCAGCAGAAATAAATAAAATATCTTTAGCAGGAGTTTGTATTTTTCTGTCGAAGATAATATAGTAATATTCAGAAATAGCTTGTGGAGGCGTTAGAAATGTTGATGAAGAATGCCAAAAGTTTTTTTTGGGAGTCTGAAGAAGAGGAAGCCGCTGTAGGCCCTTATCTTGTAGAAGCTAAGCATTTGAACATTTTGGTGCGGGTACCAAAGCAATTTAGTGATGTCAAAAATTATGCTGACTCTTTGATGGCTGGAGATACTGTGATGGTATCTTATGAAGAGCTAGATAAAGAGATGAGAACGCGTATTTTTGATTATCTTAATGGTGTCAGCTATATTATTGGCGCACAGGTAGAAAAAATCACAAGTGATATTATGATTTATGCACCTGCTAATGCTACAATTGATAAAGAAGAAGTTAAAAAAAATAAATCTTGGCTGTAAAAGGCTAAACATTTAATCCCAACTGCAAAAGCAGTTGGGATTTTCTTATGTTATAATGAAAGATATCCGTTAATACAAAGGAGATTGGCCATATGATGAACGAAAATTTTACGCATTTGCATGTCCATACGCAGTATAGCTTGTTGGACGGTGCTTCTAAAATAGAAGACTTAATTAGCTATACCAAAGAGCTAGGAATGTCGTCCATTGCTATTACGGACCATGGAGTCATGTATGGAGCGATTGAGTTTTATCAAGAAGCCAAAAAACAGGGAATTAAGCCAATTATTGGCTGTGAAGTTTATATTACCTCCGGTTCACGCCATGATAAATCCAATGCGGAACGCGAAAATCAGTACCACCTGATTTTATTGGCGGAAAACAATGAAGGGTACCAAAATCTGATGAAAGTGGTTTCGATTGGCCATTTGGAAGGGTTTTACTATAAGCCACGCATTGACAAGGAAGTTTTACAGCGGTATAGCAAGGGGCTTATTTGCTTAAGTGCGTGTATTGCAGGGGAGATCCCAGCACATATTATCCGTGGGGAATTAGAATCGGCAGAAGCTAGTTTACAAGAATATTTGGCCATTTTCGGCCGCGATAATTTTTTCTTGGAAATTCAAAATCATGATATTCCGGAAGAAAATATTGCTAATCGAGAATTAAAACGCTTGGCGGCGAAATATAAGGTAGGGTTAGTCGCAACAAATGATCTTCATTACGTGCGTAGAAGTGATGCAGCAGCTCAAGATATTTTGTTATGTATTCAAACCAATGCCCGTTTTACCGATGAAAAACGGATGAAGTTTCCCAACGATAATTTCTATTTAAAAAGTAGTAAAGAAATGCAGGAACGTTTTCCGGATTGTGCAGAAGCCTTGGCAAATACCAATAAAATTGCTGAGCGTTGTAATGTGGAACTGGAATTTGGACATTTATTACTACCGGAATTTCCACTGCCGGCTGGGTTAACGGAAATGGAGTATTTGCGTCAGCTGTGCGTGGAGGGCATGCCGCAGCGCTATCCAGAGCTAACTGGGGCAGAGCAGCAACGGCTGGATTATGAACTGGGTGTTATTGCCAAAATGGGCTATCCCGGGTATTTTTTAATTGTGTGGGATTTTATTAAACATTGTCGTGAAAATGATATTCCAGTAGGGCCAGGACGTGGTTCTGCTGCCGGGAGTATTGTGGCTTATTTGTTAGGCATTACGAATATTGACCCGCTAAAATATGATTTATTGTTTGAACGTTTTCTTAATCCGGAACGTGTAAGTATGCCGGATATTGACGTGGATATTTGCTATATTAAACGGGAAAAAGTCGTGGAGTACCTTACTAGTAAATACGGCGCTGGGCACGTGGCACAGATTATTACGTTTGGAACTTTGGCGGCTAAAGCGGCAGTAAAGGATGTGGGACGTGCACTAGAAATACCACTAACCACCGTTAATCAAGTAAATAAATTAATACCCAATGAATTAGGCATCACCCTAGCAAAAGCACTTAAAACCAAAGATTTAAAGAACTTGTATGATAGTGATGAACAAGTAGCACAAATGCTGGATTTTGCACAAAAAGTCGAAGGCTCGCCCAGACATACCTCTACGCACGCTGCTGGTGTAGTTATTACCCCAGGCGACTTGAC
Source organism: Acidaminococcaceae bacterium (assembly GCA_036659415.1). Taxonomy (GTDB): domain Bacteria; phylum Bacillota; class Negativicutes; order Acidaminococcales; family Acidaminococcaceae; genus JAVXCQ01. The sequence goes on along the minus strand of JAVXCQ010000012.1, from coordinate 22,493 downwards.
CGACTACGTACCATTACAAAGAACAGCGGACGATGAGCATAATTATGTTTGTACACAGTATGATAAAGATAAGGCCGAGGGTTTAGGCCTTCTTAAAATGGATCTATTAGGCTTAAGAACTTTAACTGTTATTGACGATGCCTTGCACATGATTGAGGTGAATAAGGGGGTTAAAATTAACTTAGAGCGTATTGATTTAGCCGATGCTAAAACCTGTGCAATGCTTTGCCGAGGTGAAACAGCGGGCATTTTCCAAATGGAATCAGCAGGTATGACTCAGTTGATGCGAGATTTAGCTCCGGAAAGTTTTGAAGATTTAATTCCCTTGGTGGCACTATATCGCCCAGGACCTTTGGGTACCGGCATGGTAGAAGACTTTATTGCCGGACGTCACGGAACCAAGACGGCAAAATTGCTACATCCGTTACTAGAACCAGTTTTAAAACCTACTTTTGGTGTTATTCTTTATCAAGAGCAGGTAATGCAGATTACCTCCGTTTTAGCAGGGTTCTCTTTGGGTGAAGCTGATATTTTGCGGCGAGCGATGGGGAAGAAAAAAGCTAAAGAATTGGACAGTATGAAAGAGAAGTTTGTGCAGGGAGCTGGTAAATACCATGAGCTTGCACCACAATTAGCGGAAGAAATCTTTGCCCTTTTGCAACATTTCGCTGGCTATGGTTTCAATAAATCCCATTCAGCCGCTTATGCGTTAGTAGCCTATCAAACTGCTTATTTAAAAGCACATTATCCGGTAGAACTAATGGCTGCGACCTTGAACAGCTTTATCAGTGCCGGGGACAAAGTAAGTTGGTATATTAATGTTTGCCGTGAAATGGGTATTCAGGTGTTACCTCCGGATATTAATATTAGCGGCTCTGGATTTTCTGTGGATGGGCAAGTGATCAGATTTGGTTTAGCCGGCATTAAAAATGTAGGCGAAGCGGCCATTAAAAGTGTCTTAGATGCTAGGCAGGACAAAGGTCCTTTTAAATCATTAATTGATTTTTGCCAGCGGGTTGATACCAGAGCGACTAATAAACGAGTGGTAGAAAACTTGATTAAATGTGGGGCGATGGATAGCTTTGGTGCTAAGCGTTCTCAACTCTTAGCGGTAATGGACAGAGCTTTGGAAATCGCTGCCAGTCAGCAAAAGGATCTTTCTTCCGGACAAATTGGACTGTTTGGCGAGGAAGAATTCAAAGAACTTAATGAGCTGGTTTTACCGGATATTGCTGAAATAAAAAAAGATGAGCTGTTACTACTAGAAAAAGACATTATTGGCTTTTATGTGACTGGGCATCCGCTGGATAAATATCGGTCAACGCTTAAAACACTGACGGAAATCAGAAATCTGGGCAGTTATCGTGATGGGCAGTACGTAACGGTGGGGGGCATTATCTCTGCCAATAAAATCAGAGTAACTAAAACCGGTTCCACTATGGCAGTTTTCACCTTGGAGGATTTCGGGGGCAAAGTGGAAATAGTAGCTTTTCCAAAAGTCTATACCGAAAGCAATCGTTTTTTGCATCTGGAAAGCATGGTTACGGTAGAAGGGCGCATTCAATTGGAGGAAGAAGAACCACGGTTAATGGCGATGCAGATTAAAGCTCTTGCGGAACCGGCGAAGGACGTTAAAATCATGATTGCCAAAGAATTGGAAAATGCTGCAACTCAACAGGAACTACGGCGAATTTTTATTACCTACAAAGGTAAAAGTACTGTATATTTGCACTTACTAGGGTCTAAAAAAATTATTAAGACGGAAAGTTCTTTTTGGGTGGACGCAGATAATCCTAAATTATTGGAAGAACTGAGAAAACTATTGGGACCAAATGCCGTCCACATTTAAGCCGCTAAAAACTTGCGTTTCACTGGTGCAAATGATAAAATGAATGCGTATAAATTGTGCTAAAAAGGTTATTTCGAGGAGGCTCTTATGAATATTGTTGTGTGTGTGAAGCAAGTACCGGATACTGCCGAGGTTAAGATTGATCCGGTAACGAATACTTTGGTTCGTTCAGGAATACCAAGTATTATGAATCCTTTTGATAAACAAGCCTTAGAAGCGGCTTTAATCCTGAAGGATACTAACGGAGCCAAGGTTACCGTTATTACCATGGGACCGCCACAAGCGGACGAGATTTTAAAAGAAGCACTGGCTATGGGTGCTGATGAAGCGGCTCTTATTAGTGATAGAGCATTAGCTGGCTCAGATACGCTGGCTACCAGTCATGCCATGGCGGCAGCTGTAACAAAAGTTGGTGCGTATGACTTGGTGTTGTGCGGAAAGCAAGCTATTGATGGCGATACCGCTCAAGTGGGACCAGAAATGGCGGAGCATCTTGATTTACCACAAGTAACAGGGGCTTTGAAAATCGTAGAAAGTAATGGCAAATTATTAGTAGACAGGGATAATGAAAATACCAGTCAAACAATTGCCGTACAAATGCCGGCGCTGGTTACAGTAACTCGTTCTGAAAAAGAACCGCGTTTTGCTAGCATTAAAGGTAAAATGAAGGCCAGAAAAGCAGTAATTCCAGTTTGGAGTGCGGCGGATTTGAACCTAGATGAAAAAATTATCGGTTTGGCCGGTTCTCCAACTAAAGTTTTGAAAATCTTCACTCCGACTATGCCTGAAATCAAAAATGAAATCATTACCGAGGAAGATCCACAAAAAGCGGTTGACCTTTTGGTAGACAAGTTGCTTGCAGCAAAAATAATTATGCGTTGAGGTGGAGAAAATGGCAATTGCTTTAGATAGAGATAAATGTATTGGTTGTGAGTCCTGCATCGGTGTCTGCCCAGTGGGCGCACTGACGATGTTAGAGGGTAAAGCTAGTATTGACCAAGATAAATGTATTAGTTGTGGCGCTTGTGTGGGCGAATGCCCAGTAGAAGCGATTACGCGCGCCGAGGTGCTTAAAACAGCTACCGTTAATCTTGATGAATATAAAGATATTTGGGTTTATGTGGAGCTAGAAGATGGTGAGCCTTGTCCGGTAGCTTATGAATTACTAGCAGAAGCACAAGCTTTAGCGACTAAAAGCGGCGAACGTTGTTGTGCAGTTTTATTTTGTGCAGCGGCAGGAGATTTACCGGCTAAGCTTTTTGCTCAAGGTGCTGATGTAGTATATCTGGTGGAAGGCGAGGAATATGCTGACTACAATACAGAACTTTTTGCGCATGCTTTTTGTGAATTAAGTAAAGCGTACAAACCTAATGCAGTGTTTGTAGGAGCTACTGCCGATGGTCGCGATCTGGCACCACGGATTGCAGCTCGTCTAAATACCGGTCTGTGTGCCGATTGTACAGCACTTGATATTAATAATGAAAAAATTGTGGAATGGACTCGTCCAGCTTTTGGCGGCAACATTCTGGCAACTATTCTCTGCGATGTGAACAGACCACAAATGGGTACGGTAAGACCAAAAGTGTTTAAGGTTCAAGTAGCAGAAGCTGGCCGTAGCGGCGAAGTTATTAAATATACTCTTCCACGAACCATTGTTTCGCGGACAGAATTAATTAGTAAGGACAAAGTGGCTAATGTTAGTGGCGTGTCCTTAGATGAGGCAGAGATTATTTGCTCCGGTGGTCGTGGTATGGGTTCAGCGGATAATTTCCGTTGCCTAGAAACGCTGGCTAGCCTTTTGGGTGGCGCTGTTGGCGGGTCCCGTGCAGTAGTAGACGAAGGCTGGATTGGACATCCACAGCAAGTAGGACAATCTGGTAAAACAGTAACGCCTAAAGTATATTTTGCTTGTGGTATTTCCGGTTCTATTCAGCATTTGGCAGGTATGGGTAGCTCTGATATTATTATTGCTATCAACAAAGACGCTAATGCTCCGATCTTCAAAGTAGCACATTACGGCATTGTCGGTGACGTTAATGTTATTCTACCTAAGCTTATTGCTAAAGTGCAGACACTTAAAGAGTCCTAAGGTTGAAGCCAGAGGAGTCCTCAGGTGACGGAGGAAACATATGTGGAAAGTTGTTTATATTGCACCGAGCCAAGAAGCTGCACAAAAAATTCAGGAACTCTTGGGTGCTAATGGGTTTTTAATTCAAATAAATAATGTTAATCCTAAACATAAGGGGCATGGTAGTTCCTTTGAGATTAGTGTGCCACTTTCAGAGGCTGAAGAAGCCTATGAGATTTTGTGCGAAAATAGGTTCCAAGGATAATTAATTGAGGTTCAGATAGAGCGTAGTGCTTTGTCTGGACTTCAATTTGCTTATGTTGTTCTGTAACCAACAGTAATGCTAGGAGAATGAGTGATGAAAAAAACAAAAATAATTTGTACCGTTGGACCCAGTACCGATAATGTAGAGCTTCTAGAACAAATGTTAGCAGCAGGGATGGATATAGCTCGCTTCAATTTTTCCCATGGTAATCATGCCAATCATGCTCAGCGTATTGCTATGGTACGCTTAGCAGCGGCTAAAATTAAAAAACCGCTGGCACTGATTGCTGACACCAAGGGACCGGAAATGAGATTGGGGAATTTTGCACAAGATGAAGTTCATTTGGCACCGGGAGATGAATTTTGTTTAACTACGGAGGATGTTATTGGTACGCAAGCTATCGCTCATGTCAACTATGCAGGTTTGCCGGTCGAAGTACAGATTGGTAATGCTATATTACTGGCTGACGGGTTATTATCTTTGGAAGTAATTAAAATCGCTGGCACGAAAATTTATACCAAGGTGGTGCATGGGGGTAATCTTAGTTCCCGTAAACGGGTGGCGATTCCCGGTTTGGAGCTGAAGTTGCCATTTCTTTCGGCAGCAGATGAAGAAGATATTAAATTTGCAGTAGCGCAAGATATGGACTATATCGCGGCTTCTTTTGTACAAAAGGCAGCAGATGTCCTAGCTATTCGCAAGGTATTAGAAGATTTAGGTTCGGAGTTAGGCATTATTGCCAAAATAGAAAATGAAGCAGGCGTGCGCAATATTAATGAAATTATTAATGTTGCCGATGGCGTGATGGTGGCACGGGGTGACTTAGGTGTTGAATTACCGGCGGAAGTCGTGCCCTTGGTGCAAAAAGAAATTATTAAGCAATGCAATAAAGCGGGCAAACCAGTGATTACGGCTACCCAAATGCTTGAGAGTATGATTACTAGCTATCGGGCCACAAGGGCCGAGGCCAGTGATATTGCTAATTCTATTTTTGATGGTACGGATGTAATTATGCTGAGCGGGGAAACAGCTTCTGGGCAATATCCGTTAGAAGCGGTGCAAACGATGGCGAAAATAGCCATGCGCACAGAAGAAGCTTTGGACTATGTGAAAATTTTTCGGGAAAAAGGTATTGGCGCACAAGTCAATGCGACTGATGCGATTAGTCATGCCACGGTACAAATAGCACAAGAATTAGATGCTAATTCGATTATTACCATTACGGAGTCGGGTTACACTGCCCGTATGATTGCCAAATATCGTCCACAAGCTAAGGTAGTAGCAGTGTCGCCACGCATGGACAAGGTACGCAGAATGCAACTGTATTGGGGCGTCTATCCTCTGTTAGGACCAGCTTCCGAAAACACCGATGAAGTGATTGAAATGTCGGTGGCCTGTGCTAGAGAAAATAAATTTATCTGTGAAGGTAATCTCGCTGTTGTTACAGCTGGCGTCCCGGTAGGAAAAACGGGAAGTACAAATTTAATTAAGGTGATAAAAGTGGGAACAAAATTAGTAGAAGGTACCGGCGTTGGTAAAAAACCTGTAGTGGGTAAAGTGTGTAGAGCCATTACTCTGAGCGATTTTAGTGATAAGTTTGAAGCTGGAGATGTATTGGTGGTTTGTGGTTTGGAAAATGAAAACGCGCGCTATGCTGCTAAAGCGAGTGCCATTATTGCCGAAGAAGGCGGGTTTACTTCTACGGCGGCGATTGTCGGCATTAATTATGGTATTCCGGTTATTGTGGGAGCGACAGGTGCGTTGACTAAACTAACCGATGGTACCGAAGTAACGGTGGATACGGCTTGTGGCATTGTCTATAAAGGCAAGCTCAATATAAAATAAAGTGGGGGATAGCCGGTGGTAGAGACACAAAAGCAAATTAATAGTCCACAAATTGCAGCCCTCTATGCCGCAATTAATGAATTGGAACGCAAAGCCCAACATGTGAGTACTATGACCTTAGCGGAAAAAAATACTATTGCCGGCGAATTGCTGGAAGCGATTTTTGATGGCATGAATTTACGTTCTGAGCCACTTTTGAATATGGCAGTACGCCGTTTTAAAATTATGGTGGAACATGGAGCGTGGAGTGCTGACTTTATGGTGAGGCTGAAATCGATTGCTATGGTGGCCTTGCGTAGCGAGCAACAGTTACTTTTGGCTGATGCAATTTTAATTTACCAACCAATTTTGCTTTCTCATCATGAAGTTAGATTAGATGGTGTGCGAGATTTAGGTATCATTGCTTGCTTAGCGCTTAAAGCGTCTTTTCTGGAAGCGGCGGAAAATTGTGCCAAAATCATCTTAATTCTTAATCGGGTGGTAGAGCCTGCAGAAGAGGAATTGAATAATACAATTTTGCAGATGCTAACGGATATTATGACCATGACGGCTCGTATTAAGTCAGAGTCAACTTATTGCACGATTTTGCAACAGACGCTGAAAAGTTTTGAGGGCAAGGTCACAACACCAGCATCTAATTTATTAAGTGAGTTTTTGCTTACTATTTTATTTGCCGCAGCTGATCGCAAATGGGAGCAGGGGTTAGTAGTGGTGGATAGGTTCGTGCAATGGCTAGTGCGACGCAAAGTGTTAAACAGTGTTGATCGCAAAAAGATCGTTTATGAGTGGATATTAATGATTGGACAAATAACCAGACGCAATTGGTATGCAATCGCCAACCATATGATGTTATCTTTATTTAGCTTTTTGGCTAAAAGCCGTGACCGAAAAGCTACCCTCCAAGGTATTAGGCAAATGGCCGGCAGTATGCAAATGTATGCCGCCTGGGACGGTTTTGAGAAAGCTTTTAAGGCCTACTATGTTTGGCAAATAGCACTTTTAGTTCTTTTAGATTTGTCGGTCAAACAATACAAAAATAAAAAGGACGACAGTTTAGAAGTAGCACAAAGCATTTTACGCATTTTGCGTGACGTAGTGGTGCATATTTCCAGGCTTGCCTTAGACCAACCAGAGGCTACTGTTTTTAGTCGGTGGTTTGAGCTCTGGCAAGCCACCAAGGCTCCGCAACACGTTAAAGTGAGAGCGCAGCGGTTACTCCAGTTAACGGCTCAATATTGGGCGCAATTGCAACCCCAAAAAAGCAAAAATAAAATGCCACACATGATTCAAATTTTTCAACCTAATCTGATTGATGAACGGTATCGTTTTTTACTAAATGATTAACTAAAAGACAGAGCTCCTGCACCAAGTAAGGTGCGGGAGCTCTGTCTTTTAGGGGATACTTGCCTAAGGCGATATAAAAAGAAACAGCCCTACATAGCCGTATGTAAGGCTGCCAGAAACTAGCTGTTTTAATATAGAGAACCAAGAGCTTGGTTCTGATTTTATTGTGGTGCCGAAGGCCGGACTCGAACCGGCACGTCTTGAAGGACGCTTGATTTTGAGTCAAGTGCGTCTGCCAATTCCGCCACTTCGGCATTTTAGAGGTTCTCCGGTAAGCACTAGGCTCATCAGTGAACAATAGTTATGATACCATCAGATAATGTTGTTGTCAAGTGAATTAATCTAATTTTTTATATTTTTACTGTGTGCAATCTTTTTTCTAATTTAACGGCCAAAAGGATACCTACAATGCCGGTAACCAGTTGAGGCCAGCCCATACCAAACAAAATAACGTTAGCCATGGTCGTAGGAATGCCAAACTGGCTTAACAAGAAGAGGGAAGCACTATAAAGCACAAAAGTTTTCAAAAGAGGTGCGATAATAAAAATGCCCTTACCCCAAAATTTATCACAAATAATAACAAAAAGACAATTGCCTAAAGCCACAATGGGGATGAGGAGGGGTAAGAGAAGATGACCTTGAAGATAGGCGACAATCGGCAAGGCGGTAGCGATTGCTAAAGCGGCAAAAAGTCCGGAAAAACGAGTAGCAACAACTAAAGCTGCATTAAGCAAGGTGCCAATAATAAAAACAGAAGCCAAAGTGGGGAGCGGCAGAACCAAACGTAATTCTTGCAAAATAAGGGCAACGGATAATAATAAGGCACCACGCATTTTCATCTTATTATCGATTTTAGGTTCGCGGATGATTTTATGTTGGCTCATTTGACGGGGCATTCTTTGGCTATGAATTCGTGTAAGGCAGTTTGCAATTTGCGTGTGATTGCACCAACCTTTTTGTCCGCAACAAACTTGCGGTCAATTTTGTTGACCGGCATAATTTCTGCTTGCGTGCCGGCCAGAAAGATTTCTTCTGCCGTTAAAGCAAAGTCCAAATCAAAAGCTTTTTCAATGACCTGCATATCTAGATCTGGTGCTAATCTTTCCTTGATTAAGCGGCGCACAATGCCGTGATGAATTAAGCTGTTGGCTGGATGCGTCCAAATAATATCGTCCTTGACTAGCATGAAATTACTTTCTGTAGTTTCGGTGATTTTACCGTTTTCGCGAATGAAAAGAGTATCAAAGGCTTTGGCAACGCGAGCTTTTTGTTTGGCCAGCACTTCTGGTAAGCGATTAATCGTATTAATATCGCAATGTTGCCATCTAAGATCCGGTTCAGTAATTAGGTTGACTCCGGTTAATTGTTTATTGCGGAGCTCATTTCTGTCTTCTTCTAGAGCAAACATTGTGAGTTGAGGAACCATCATCTCTGGAAATTCTAAACCATAGGGGGCCTCACCCCTGGTTATTTGAGTGTAAATCAAACCGTTTTCTAAGCCGGTAGCCATAATAAGGGCTTCGTGAAATTCCACTAATTCTTCTACGGTATAAATACCGGGAATTTTGATGCCGATAGCTGAGTCAAACAAATTAGCCATATGTGGCAAAAGGGCGAAACAACGGCCATTATAGACAGCAACCATTTCAAAAACACCATCACCAAAAAGGTGACCACGATTGCAGAGTGCCACAGTATTTTCTCGTAGTTCGGTGATTTCACCGTTAATTAACACTAAATTTTCTTTCATTTGTTAGCTTCCCCCAATTTCTTTACTGCTTTTATTATAAGTTGCTTTTGCATTTATTTACTTTAAGGTATAATTAAAGCACAACGTTAATTATACCTTAAATTTAAACTTTTGTAATGTAAAAACTAGGAGGAATAACTATGAACCAACAAGTAATCGATTGTGCTGTGGAATATGTTAAGGAAAACAAGCTTAATTATATAATTATTGCATCCATTACGGGGGCGGCACTAGAAGTTTTGTGTAAAAAGTTTTCAGGGCATATTATTTGTGTTACCCATGCCTATGGCTATAAAGTTCCGGGAGAGTGCGAGTTCCCAGAAGCCTTACGGCAAGAATATGAAGCACGTGGGGTGCGCTTTGTGACGGCAGCGCACGTTTTGTCCGGTGCTGAGCGTGGGATTAGCACTGTTTATAAAGGTATGTATCCGGTAGAAATTATGGCGCAAACCTTGCGTATGTTTGGTGCAGGTACCAAAGTGGGTGTAGAGTGTGCTGTGATGGCATTAGATGCCGGCGTAATACCCTTTGGAGAAAGGGTAGTGGCGTTAGGCGGTACGGGTAGTGGTGTTGATACAGCCATTGTGGTTACGCCTAATTATGCACAAAGAATTTTTGCTACCCGTATTCACAAAATTTTATGTAAACCGGAGTGAAGAGATTTTGAGTAAGCGCAATAGTATTATTGATAATTTGCGCGGCATTTGTATGCTGGGCGTTATTGCTATTCATGCCGGCTCCTTTGTGATGGAATCAGCAACGGCTAGCATCGAACTCTATTTGCTGTTTGAAGTACTATCCAGGTACAGTGTGCCTGCATTCTTCTTCATTTCAGGTTATGGCTTGTTTCTAACGTATCCCCAAGATAACCAACTTCACTATGGGCATTATTTGGCCAAAAGATTACGCAGTATTGGCTTACCCTATGTAGTATGGTCGTGTCTTTATCTTTTGTGGTATAACAGTATTTACCCTAGTGAAATGACTGTAGGGGATTTTGCTTTTACGTTGTTTTTTGGTACGGCGTGTTATCACATTTATTTTCTGGTGATTTTGTTGTGGTTTTATATTAGTTTTCCGCTGTGGAGAAAGCTCATGCAGTGGCTACACAAAATCTCCTTGCCGCTTAGTTTGAGTTTATTGTTTTTGCTTCAACTGTTTATTAACTATAAATCCATGCGTTTTTGGAGTTATCCGGCGTGGATTGCCAATAGCGACATATTACTTAATTTCTGCAACTATCGGCTCAACTATTTACCTTTGCACTATCTTTTCGTGTTCATGTTGGGCGGTTTATTTGCTTTGCATCACCAGTGGGTGACAGAGTTTTTGCAAAAACAGTATCGTTGGGTTACGGCATTTTTTGTGGTGGCAGCTGGGATCATGATTGGTAGGTTTTATCAATTATTTTATTGGGAACAGAAAACCTTGGAAAACGTTACTAACAATTTGCAACAATTGAGTCCTGAAGGCTTTGTGTATACTATTGCCTGTTTAGGCTTTTTTTGTGCAACGCTTTTGCGGCTAGAAAAAGCTTCACCACTGGTTAAGCTCCTCGGTTTATTTTCAGCTAATTCCTATCTTATTTATTTAATTCACCCTTTTATTATGGATAACCTATATACCCAATTCGGTAATGCAGGCATTGCCTTTAATACGGTGCCAATCTTAGTTTATTATCTAGCCATTGTTCTTTGCTCCTTAGGAGTAGCGCTAATTCTAAAAAAGCTGGGGCAGTACGTGCCGTTTTTGTCACTGTTTTTGACCGGTAAAAAATAAAACAATAGTAGTTACTGCGTTAGTCACGTCCACAAGAAAAGTACCCACTGAGTGTTAGTAGTTAGTTAACACTCGGTGGGTACTTTTCTTGTGGGCAATTTTAGGAGATGGCTTGGGTGGGGCAGGCGGCCTTACATTTGCCACAACGAACGCAGTCGCTACTATTGGGTGAGCGGTAAGTGGCGATTGCCAGTGGGCAGGCTACTTGGCAGGCTCCGCAGTGCGTGCATTTAGCAGGATCAATTCGGTAGCGGTAAATCGCAAGGGGATTAAACCAACCGTAAATAGCACCCAAGGGGCAGAGATAGCGGCAGAAAGGCCGGTAAATAATGACCGCAAGCACTAGTATACCCACGAGGATAAAACTCTTCCAAACAAAAAGCCAGCCTACGGCAGAGCGAATGCCTTCGTTGGCGACAACGAGAGGTATTCCCGCCATTAAAGTGCCAGCCGGGCAAATATAGGTGCAAAACCAGGGAGAACCTTGTCCGATAATATCTACGACCAGTAACGGTAAAAGAAGCACAAAAACAAGCAAGAGAAGATAGCGTAACAGACGCCAGTAGCGTTCACCAGGAAGCTGGCGCAGTTTAGGTGCAAAGGGAATTTTATGGAGTAAGTCCTGTACCCAGCCAAAAGGACAGAGCCAACCACAAATAAAACGTCCGCAAAGCGAACCCACCAGAAGAAAAAAGCCTACGAGATAAAAAGAAAAACTGAAATTGCGCTGACCTAAGACTGCTTGCAAAGAACCCAATGGGCAGGCTCCTAGAGCACCAGGGCAGGAATAACAATTAAGCCCCGGCAGACAGAGCTGCTTACTGGGACCGGTGAAAATTTTACCCTGAGTAAAGCCTTGTAGGTAGCTATTACTCAAAAAAGTGGTTAAGGCTTGTACTACCGTTCTTTTTTCTAGCATTTTATTCTCACCCCAACCCAATACATTCTAAACAAATATTAACAGCCTTGCGGAGGACGATGAGATGTTCTCGACGGTAGAGCCCCAGTGCAACAAAGGCTAGCCCAGTTAAAACTAGGAGTGTTCTAATTTTATTGAGTGGCATAATTAGAGGCCCTTGCGTAATTCTTCAATGATTTTAAGCCAAGCGTCTTTGCTTCTAGAACCGACATAGGGTTTTCCTAGAATTTTGCCGGTTTTATCAACAAAAATAGTTTCCGGGACAGCATTTACTTTGCTTAATTTAATGGCATTAAGTTCAGGGGAAGGTAAGAGATGTACATAATTAGCTTGGGTTTTACTAATGATTTCTTTCGCTAAGTCAACTTGTTCAAGGTCAATATCACCGTTTTGGTTATCGGCATCGGCAATAATACCAAGCAGTTGCACGCCTTTGCCACTGTAGGCAGCAGCAATTTCTCCTAATTCTGGCATTTCCTGCAAACACGGACCACAGAAGGTTGCCCAAATATTAATCATAGTTAAATCTGCTTGTGCAAAAACCTCTTGCGAAATCTGCTTACCCTCAATAGTTTGGGTGGTGAAATTACCAAAGTTGGCCGGTTGTGCCGCACAACCATTGATACTTGCGATGGAAAAAAGACCAAGAACCAGTAAAGTTAAAAAAGATTTTTTCATCAATAAGCTCCTTTCATGGCGATAATTTGCCATTAGAAATTTTCTTAGTTATAATGTAACATAAGCATTCAAGCTTGAAAAGGGAAACTTTGTGAAAATATAGAAAAAGGGAAGTGCTACTGATGAAAAAGTTATTAATGTTATTGGTATTCTGTTGCTGTCTTTTTGGTAGTGCTTTAGCCCAGGCTGAGGTAAAAAATGTTGAAACGGATAATTTATTAAGTACTCGTGGCGTTATTTTAGAAATAGCAGAGCAAAGTATTTTGGTTCAAGGAACAGGAGAGGTTCAAAAAATTAGATTGATTGTTGCACCTGGAACCCATTTGTTAAAGGGAAATAAGGGTCAAAGCGTACCCCTTACAGCACTTCAAGTTGGCGAGCGGGTAACAACCTTTTATAGTAAAGCCATGACGAGAAGTATTCCGCCGCAAAGTAGGGCAGTGGCCATTATCACTAACGGCGAGGCAGAGTTGGTAGAATATGTGAGAGTGTCCAAAATACTAAGACAGCCAGAACAAGTACAATTATTTGCAGAAGACTTAACCATCAAGGTGGGCGTGAACGCTAACCCGTATTGGGCGGAAATTAGAGTGGGTGACGAAGTTGCTGTTTGGTATACACCGGCTGCGATGACTAGCCCCAAAGAAGCCAACGCTTCTAGAGCCATAGTTCTCAATCGTCAGTTGCCGGCTATGAAACTGCATTTGCAAGCAGGAGTCTTAGCCTACCAGGGCAAGGAATATCAGCTAGCTGATACTAAGGAAGTATTTGTAAGTGCTGGGGTGACATATGTGCCACTAAGATCCTTGGGAGAAGCTTTGGGGTACCAGGTAATTTGGGATCAAGAAGCACAAGCAGTAGAATTACATAAGGGAATACAAAGCTTTATGCTTAGCATTAATGACATTAATTACGGCAAGGGTAAAATGCGCATTATGTTGGCGGCAACGCCGCTTTTGGTTAACAATAAGACCTTTGTTCCACTAACTTTTATTACTCAAGTTATGGGGCAAACCATTGAAGTTCTTGACACACATATTTAAGACAGGTTACTAACGTGGAGAAAAGAGGAACGCAGTAATTATGAAAATTTTCATGGATACGGCAAATGTTGCCGAGATTAAAGCAATAGCGGCGTGGGGCATCGTCTACGGAGTTACTACTAATCCTACGTTGATTGCTCAAACTGGCAAAACGCAAAAACTCGTTATTCAAGAAATCGCACATATTATTTCCGGACCTATCAGTGCCGAAGTGATTAGCACTAATTGTGACGAGATGGTAGCAGAGGCCAGAGTGCTTGCCGGTCTTGCTAGTAACATCGTTGTTAAAATACCCTGTATCGTAGAAGGTTTGAAAGCTGTTAAAATATTGTCTGCCGAAGGTATCAAAACCAATGTAACGCTAGTTTTTAGTTTAGCTCAAGCGGTGCTGGCAGCTAATGCCGGGGCCAATTATGTTAGTCCCTTTGTAGGACGCTTGTTAGATCAGGGCGAAGATGGTGTGGCTTTGGTGGCAGATATGGTTAAAGTTTTCCGCAATTATCACTTTACGACAGAAATTATTGCTGCCAGTTTACGCAATCAGGAGCAGGTTAAGCAAATGATGTTAGCCGGCGTACAGATTGCGACTATTCCCACTGAGGTCTTGAAAAAAATGCTTGAACATCCTTTGACAGAAATCGGGCTAGCTAAATTTTTAGCTGATTATCAAAACTCGCAACAATAATACCTCAAAAGTGCCACAAGGCACTTTTTGTTTTTGAGGGTGACACGAAAAGGAGCACATGAATTTGAAAAAATTAATACTCAGTGTTTTATGCTTGCTTTTAATAGTAGTACCGGTAGCTGAAGCCGCTCAAGAAATGGAGGTTTCTACATGGCAGAAACAGACCGGTAATTATAAAGAGGCAAAGTTTGAAAGTATGGATTTCGGACCTAAACTGTTATTCTCCGATAGCCCAGAAATGGTTACTAGCCAGGGAATTATGTACCAGGACGTTGTGGAAGGTGACGTAAGAATATTTTTCCACCATGTGAATGCTACGCAAACTGTCAAAAAACTAGCAATTATTGTGCATAATAAAGGATTTCGTCCCATGCAAATGACGAGGGGGCAATACGGTGTTTCCAAGCCAAGCAAAGATTGGTTATACGCCGGTAAAGAAGTTCAAGTACAATATTTCACGCCTCAACTGCCGGAAACTTTGACACTTCCGCTGAACGGAGAAATAGAACTGTTAACGCATAAAAGTGGGGTTAATTTTCGTCCAGGGGAGCTGGTTACAGGGATGTTAGACTTGCATTTTAGTGAACCGGTAGCGGTGACGGTGCTCATGACGGAACTGGGAAACAATGTGTTTGCGGCTAGCGAACAATTAGCAATTTTACCACCTGATAGTGGCAAGGTTTTGCGAGGAACTTTTTTAAAGGCTAATCGACGGATCAAGGTCAAATCTGTTTATAAAACGGGGAAGAAAGATTTAGCAGTGCTTTTAGCCGATGATAAAGTGGATAAATTTCTTACCGGCATTGATGCTACTACGGGGAAGTCCACAACGAACTATGGTAATTATGGCGTCGTTTATGAAGTGGCTTATCGTTTCAAGAGCAAAAAAGAGGGAGTAGTGTTAGGGTTTAATCCTTGGGGCGGTATTTATGCTGGTGCAGGGCTTACAGGTTTAGGAGAGAGTGCCGAGCTGGAACTAATTCCACCGCAACAAGTTTCTTTTGGTAAAACCGGTAAAGAAATGTTGGTACTAGAAGTTTTGCAACCAACCAGTGATGGCAACTTTGTTTTTTCGCCACCGGGTTCGTCCAATCTACCAATACGTTTGATTTTAAAAACCAATCAGACAGAAAAATAAAAAATTGCGACAAAAAACCCGTTACCAACTATTGGATTGGTAACGGGTTTATAATTTGTGGGAAAAATCGCTATACTATTTATAACAAGTTAAAATTTCTAAAAAGTAAAGTCGATGGCAATCGCCATTGGCGTACCATTTTGCTTTTAAATCCGGTGCTAGTGTTTCTAACTCTACATCCTGTTGCAGGATTACCTTGCCTTCTACATAAACTGCATTGGCTTTTATAATTGGAGTAGAAACTACTTGTCCAGATTGTGTTTTTAAACCGGCTGCTTCTAATTTGTCAAAGCAGCGACCACTTTTGCTGCCACAAAGACCGAGCGCTGGTTTAAGGGCGTCATCAAGTGGTATTGTTAAAGTGACCTCTGTATTTTTGGCTAATAGCTCATAAGTATAACGGGAATGACGAACCATTAACATCAAAACATTCTTACCAAATATCATTCCGCTCATTGCCCAACCGATGGTCATAGAATTGACTTTATCGTCATTTGCGGTTGTCAAAAGCGCACCGCCATAATTATTTATGCCTTTAGTCAAGGAATGTGCTAGTTCATCAAGCTCTATGTTTTGCATTGGAATCAGTCCTTTTATATTTTTCCCTACATTTAGTATAACGAATTGTCAGATAATTTGCAAATGGAATATATGTACAGTTTCTTACAAAGACTTATTTCTAACTAAAGCCAAGCAACAAACCTAGTCGATAAACTGTAAAAGCAGCTAGCCAAGCGATACTTACTTGATAAATCATGATCAAAATTACTTGCCATAAAGAACCCATTTCCCGGTACATAGCGGCAATGGCTGCAATACAGGGGATGTATAGGAGGGTAAAGACGAGAAAAGAAGCTGCAGAGAGAGGTGTGAAAATGTCGCCCAAACTAGCTAACGTGGTCACACCATCAGCACTGGAACCGGTAAGCACGGCTAGCGTACTTATGACGACTTCTTTTGCTGTTAAGCCAGTTACGAGGGCAGTAGCGGCACGCCAATCGCCAAAACCTAGGGGGGCAAATAACGGAGCAATGAAAGTGCCAATACCAGCCAACATACTTCCTTCTGCGTTGGTTACCATATTAAATCTAATATCAAAGTTTTGTAAGAGCCAGATGACGATACTGGCAACGAAAATAATGGTGAAAGCCTTATAGAGAAAATCTTTGGCTTTTTGCCAAATATGAAGTGCTATATTCTTAATTGTTGGGATGCGGTAAGCCGGTAGCTCCATAACAAACGGTACTGGATTACCGTGATAAACGAAGGTTTTCAGTAAGATACCGGAAATAACTGCCAAAAGAATGCCCAAAAGATAAAGACACAGCATTACCAAAGCTTGGTTTTCCTGAAAAAAAGCGGCGATGAAAAGACCGTAAATCGGTAGTTTAGCACTACAGGACATAAAGGGGGTTAAAATAATTGTCATTTTGCGATCGCGTTCGCTCGCTAAAGTTCTAGTGGCCATAATAGCCGGAACTGAACAACCAAAACCAATGAGCATGGGCACAAAAGATGAGCCGGAAAGGCCGATTTTGCGAAGAAGCTTATCCATGACAAAAGCAATGCGCGCCATATAGCCGGTATCTTCTAGCATGGAGAGAAAGAAAAACAGAGTTACGATAATAGGAAGGAAAGAAAGTACGCTTCCCACACCAGCGAAAATACCATCAATAAGTAAAGAATGAATAGGGGCACTGACCCCAGCCGAGGTTAAGGCCACATCAGCAGCGGCAGTAATACTGGTAATGATGATTTCTAACCAATCACTTAAGGCAGCACCGATAACATCAAAAGTTAGCCAAAAAACCGTTGCCATGGTGAGCAGAAAGATAGGAATAGAAAGATGTTGGTGAGTAAGATATTTATCAATAACGATCGAGCGTAAATGTGCTTTGGTTTCTCCTTGTTTATGCACAGTAGCAGCACAGAGTGTTTCAATATAACAGTAGCGCATATCCGCCATTGCCGCTTCACGGTCCGTGCCCAAAGCTTTTTCCATATCGTCAGTCACATGACCTATAATATCAATTTCATTGGCAGTTAATTGCAGTTCGGCGGCCATGGGGTCGTCGCCTTCAATTAATTTGGTAGCAGAAAAGCGCAAGGGTAACCCCATGTGCCGCACACGGGGTTCAATTAAATGGGCAATGGAGTGGATAGCTCGATGTACTTCACCACTACAAAAGTCTAGCCGTTTGGGGAGAGCTCGGGTTTCGGCAAGTTTAAGTGCACGAGCCAAGAGCTCATCGACACCTTCATTGTTACTGGCTGAAATTGGAACGACGGGAACACCCAAGGTTTCTTCAAGCTGCTTGATGTCAATAGAATTGCCACTACTAATAAGCTCGTCCATCATGTTGAGTGCGATAATAGTCGGTAGGTTTAGTTCAATGACTTGGAGGGTGAGATATAAGCTCCGTTCAATACTAGTGGCGTCAACCACATTGATTATAGCGTCAGGCTTTCCTCGTAGGAGCAGGTCGCGAGTTACGATTTCTTCCGAAGTATATGGCGAGAGTGAATAAATACCGGGGAGGTCAATGAGAGTAACATCTTTGCGATTTTTAATCTGACCTTCCTTTTTCTTGACGGTTACGCCGGGAAAATTACCTACGTGTTGGTTACTGCCGGTAAGCTGATTAAATAAGGTGCTTTTGCCACAATTTTGATTACCAATGAGTGCGAAGGTAGTTTTCATGCCTGCACCTCGGTGACATCAATCTTATTGGCATCTTCTAGGCGAATGGTCAGTTCATAGCCCCGGAGAAAAAGCTGGATCGGATCGCCTAAAGGAGCCTTTTTGCGAATCATGATTTTGGTTTTAGGGGTCAGCCCCATGTCGAGTAAGCGTCGTCGCAGGGGACCAAAGCCACCTACTGCGAGAATAATAGCACTACCGCCAATCGGCAATCGGTCTAGTGTCATAATATAGTATCCTTTCGGTTTGCCTAAGCTAACTTAAAGTGTAAAGAAAAAAGCCGCAATTAGCTTCTGCTAACATTTTACGCTAGAAATGGTATTCTTGTCAAAAGAAGTTTGTAATATTTATTAGTAGGAGTTTTTCTTATCACTCAAAGACCGCTTACAGCAGTCGATAAGCAAACAAAAAAAGTGGAAATAATCTTGACAAAAGAACAAAAAGGTTTATACTACTAATTAAGAATTATTATTCGATGGAGTGATGATTATGGCTAAAAGGAACACTATTCAAAGGCAGCTTGTTATTGCTGCTGTTAGAACTTTAGCGGATCACCCAACAGCTGAAGAAGTTTATGATAGGATTACTGTTGAGTATCCGGATATCAGCAAAGGAACTGTTTATAGAAATTTAAACGGTTTGGTTGAGAGTGGACTCCTAAATAAAGTTTGTATTCCTAATGCTGCCGATCGTTTCGATTATATTCTTACCAAGCACTACCATATCAAATGTACGAGATGTGGTTTATTTTCTGATGTTAATATGGAGTATCTCAAGGATTTGGATGCTAAGATTGCCAAAGCCAGTGGCTACTTAATGGAAAGCCACGATATTGTTTTTAATGGCCTGTGCAAGGAATGCCAAAAAATGGCAGAGCAGGAAACACACTAAGTTGGCAACTACCGTTTTGGTAGGGCAAATAAAATTATTATTGGAGGAGATTAATCAATGGAAAACGTAAAAGGTACACAAACAGAAAAAAATCTTGAAACAGCATTTGCAGGGGAGTCCATGGCAAGAAATAAATACACCTATTATGCTGGTCAAGCTAAAAAAGAAGGCTACAACCAAATAGCTGATATCTTCCTTGAAACAGCAGGCAATGAAAAAGAACATGCTAAACTTTGGTTCAAAGCTTTACATGAAGACAGTGTTCCTAATACGATTACTAACCTTAAAGATGCAGCAGACGGCGAAAAATACGAATGGACCGAAATGTATGCAGAATTTGCAAAAACTGCTAAAGCAGAAGGCTTCCCTAAATTAGCATTCTTATTTGAAGGCGTTGCTAAAATCGAAAAAGGCCACGAAGCAAGATATCGCAAATTATTGACTAATGTTGAAGAAAATATTGTTTTTGAACGTGAAGAACAACAAGTTTGGGTCTGCAATAACTGCGGACATGTAGTTATTGGTAATGAAGCACCTGAAGTTTGCCCAGTTTGTAACCATTCAAAAGCTTACTTCCAAATTAAAGTTGAAAACTTCTAAGTTTTCGTTCTGAAGGAAAAATAAATAAAATAGACGAGGTGCAATAGCTTCGTCTATTTTTTTATAACGAAAAGAGGCGAAGAAAAATGTCTAAACATTTATTTCCTAAAGTTAGAGTCCCCATTGAGCCTGATAACGTAGCAATTATGCGTGTAGAGGAAAAATGTATTCAATGCGGTTCTTGTAAAAGTGTGTGCAAATTTGATATTGGTATTTTTGGTTCTTATAAATTAGAAGAAACCAACGACATTGGTATTTGCGTTAACTGTGGTCAATGTGTTAATGTTTGTCCGGCGGACGCATTACGTGAAGTTGAAGATTGGCAAAAAGTTAAAAAAATTATTGCCGACGGTGACAAAACTGTTTTGTTTATGACGTCACCGGGCGTACGTGTTTCTTTAGGCGAAGCCTTTGACCTGGAACCCGGAACTAATGTAGAAGGTAAATTAGCTGCCTCTATTCGTAAGCTGGGTGCCAACTATGTTTTTGATACAACTTTTGGTGCTGACCTAACTATTATGGAAGAAGCGTCAGAATTAGTAACACGCATTACCACAAAAAATAAACCCTTACCACAATTCACTAGCTGCTGCCCTGCTTGGGTAAGCTTCTGTGAAATGTATTATCCAGAAATGCTGCCCCATCTTTCTAGTGCGAAGAGTCCGACTTTGATGCAAGGTCCTACAATTAAAACCTATTTTGCCAAAAAAGCTGGGCTAGATCCAGAAAAAATGGTTGTGGTAGCAGTAACTCCTTGTACCGCTAAAAAGTTTGAAATTACCCGCCCGGAAATGAATGATGCCGGTAAATATTATGGTAAACCAGAAATTCGCGATGTGGACTATGTTCTAACTATTCGAGAATTGGCTAAATGGATTAAAGACGCAGGTATTGATTTTGAAACCTTGGCTGATGGCGATTATGATAAATTACTGGGGCGCGGTAGTGGCGCTGGCGTGATTTTTGGTAATACCGGAGGCGTGATGGAAGCAGCAGCACGTACTGCTTATAATCTAGTAACTAAAGAAAATCCACCGCAAGAGTGGTTACATTTAGAACCAGTACGCGGCATGGACGGTGTTAAAAAAGCTACTGTAGATATTAATGGCATTGCAGTTAGAGTAGCTGTTATACACGGTTTGAAGCAAGTACGCAAAGTCATCGAAGCAATTAAAGACGGTTCACTAGAAGTGGATTTCGTAGAAGTGATGACTTGTCGTGGCGGCTGCATCGGTGGCGGTGGACAACCTAAAACGGAGATTCCATTGCCGGATGAAATTCGCGAAGCACGCATCGCTAGCCTTTATGCCGAAGATGAAGCGTTGTCCGTAAGATTTAGTCATGAAAATCCAGAAATTAAAACTGTCTATCAAGAATTTTATGGAGCACCGTTAACTGAATTAGCAGAAGACTTACTTCATACCAGTTACACTGATCAATCAGCCAAATTGGGTAAAAAATAATAACACTTTCAAGTAAAACCCATTGCAAAGTATTCTTTTGCAATGGGTTTTACTTTCTTTGTCAGTGACGGTAGGATATAATATAATGAACAAATCAGAGCAGGCGCGAGCCTTGCTCCACAACATAAGGGGTTTATCATGACAACTAATACATTAGCACCAAAACAAATAGTAGAAGTACAAGTAACCGGACTAGGCAGTAGCGGCGAAGGTGTGGGCAAGCTCAACGGCTTTGCCATTTTTGTCAAAGGAGCGCTCACCGGTGAAACGGTCAAAGTGCAACTAACGGAAGTTAAAAAAACCTATGCCTTAGGTAAGGTGACGGAGATTGTTAAAGCATCCACGGAGCGGGTAGAGCCGATTTGCCCTATCTATGCCGAGTGCGGGGGTTGCCAGTTACAACACCTAAGCTATGCAGGTCAACTTAAAGAAAAAGAACAGCAGGTACGAGATGCCTTGGTGCGCTTGGGACATTTGAAGGATACCGTAGTCTTGCCTACAATTGGTGCGGATAATCCTCTTTATTATAGAAATAAAATGCAATTTCCGGTTTCTCAGCTGAAAGGCAAACTGGAAATAGGTTGCTTTGCTGAAGCGACACATCGTGTTATCGATGTGGATAATTGCTATATCCAAAAAGAAAAAAATAATGAAATTATTACCGTAGTTCGTCAGTGGATGGCTCAGTACAAAATTCAAGCCTATAACGAAGATACTCAGCGCGGCATTGTACGCCATGTGATGGGTAGGGTGGGCGTACATACAGGTGAAGTGATGGTAGTGCTAGTAACGGCGACAACGGATGTTCCCCATATTAAAGAACTGGCAAAAATGCTAAAAGCCGCTATTCCTGGAGTAAAAAGCATTGTCCAGAATGTTAATAAAAGACACACCAATGTTATCTTAGGCTTAAAAACACGTCTAATTGCTGGTAAAGAAACCATTAGAGATAAAGTAGGAACATTGAAATTCAATATTTCATCTCAATCTTTTTTCCAAGTTAACAGTGAACAAGCAGAAAAACTCTATAATAAAGCCATGGAATTTGCCGCTCTGACTGGTAAAGAAACAGTTGTCGACATTTACTGTGGTACCGGGACGATTACTCTGTTTTTAGCTAAACAAGCAAGACAAGTCTATGGAATTGAGATTATCCCTGCTGCCATTGAAGACGCACGCAAAAATGCACAAGATAATCACTGCGCTAATGCGCACTTCGTGCTCGGTGATGCTGCACAAAAAATGCCGGAATTAGTAGAACGCGGAGTTTCTCCGGACGTAGTTTTGCTAGATCCACCACGAGCAGGTTGTGAAGAACGCGTACTAGCATCTTTAGTACAAGTCAAACCCAAACGCATAGTATATGTTTCCTGTAATCCGGCTTCTCTTGCGAGGGACGCCGCTTACCTTAGTAAACACGGCTATAACGTCAAGCTCGCACAACCGGTTGATATGTTCCCGCAGACCCACCACGT
>JAVXCQ010000011.1:0-62875 GCA_036659415.1 Acidaminococcaceae bacterium | reverse complement strand
CTGATTATAAAGTTTAAAGTTTCCACTTCCATCAGCATTAATGTAGGAAATGCCATCGCCATCCTTGACATCCGCTAACGCATCTCGTATACTAATAGATGAAGTGTTGGTTGCTAGGCGTTCATTCGCCGTGAAAGCGACTGCACTTCTATTTTTTATTGCCTTTACTTCGTAGAAGCTTACATTCTGAGGTTTTAGTTCTATCCGTTCGTTAAAAGCCTCCGCTGTAATTATAATCGTATATAGGTCATTATTTAACTTAATAGGCACAAACATTCTGTAAAAATTCTTTACAGAGTTTTTTCTTTTTTGAGCTTGTTTACGACTTCCCTTTAAACCTTTTATTTCGGCATTTTTTTTATTTGGAGATACTTCCACTAACCTAGCGAGACTTATAACCTCTCTAAAGTTCCCTATCAATAGATCCTTAGCATTTCTGCTGGACATATCCTTATTAGAGTTTGCCCTTACAATATGCACCTGACCATACTTATCACTATCCTGTGGTAATCCCACAATAGCTTTAAAATCAGCAGTTGGAATAGAATTTTCTGTTCCACTGCTGATTTTTTTTATATACTCCACTATTTCCTTAGGAGTTTTTCCCCGTAAAATATTAGGCATAGTATCTAGATCTAAAACCGGTATTTTTTCATCTAAATCTAAATCCATTTCAGTAATAGGTTGATTATATCCATCACGAGTTACCTTTTCCCCATTTACATCTAATCCAAACTTATCCTTTAAATAATCTTGAGCAGTATAACTCTCTCCTGTAGCCTCTGAACGAATTCTAGCATAATTATCAGCAACATAAGCCATCATAATTGCACCTTCACGTTGTTGTCTAACTACCTTTTTATTCGTAGCACCAGCAAACATATCAATAAGATTACTATATACTACATACCCGGACGGCGATAAATTCTGAACCCTAGTTATTTCAGTTTCTGTCATTTTTTCCATTTGCGGCTTAATTTCATCTAGCCTAGCACGTTTTGCCAAATCAGCATCCATTTCAGCTTTCATCATCTTAACAGCTTCCTGCTCTTCAACCGTTTTAGGCATGGAGTCAGCATACCCATACTTATCCCCCAATCCAGTGAATATATCATAAGCTATTTCTTCCATATCCTCTTTAGACGGTACTCTGCCATTAGCCTTGTGCCAATTGTTATACCAATTAGCCTGTTCACTTACATTAACCCCTTTATTATCTCCACCAACCTCAATAACCTTTTGTGCCGGTGCATCTTTGGCCATCAACGCATATACATCACTAAGTTTAGCATCAATTATATGCTGCACCTCCTTACGCATATCTGCCCAGCCTTTACTAGGAGCATTAGGGTTCTGCAAAATAATTTCCGTTGCAATTGCCCTTGCTTCATCCTCTTTGGGAAAGTTCTCATTAATGAAACTCTCTAAAAGCTTAGCTTGCTGCTCCGCATTTTTCGTCACAATTGCACTAAGCTCAGCATCTAATATCTTAGCCGCCTCATTCTTTCTTTTTAAGCAATCATCCGTAGCACTAAAAGAAATTAGTTCATCAGTAGTATCTATGCCAGACTTTACAACAATTTTATTGTAAATTTGGCTAGGTACTGCCAACGGAACTTTATTATCAATAGCCGCTGCTACTTCCTCCTCATTATATCCGGAGGCTTGTGCTAATTGTTTGTAAACCTCTTTTGTTTCCTCATTTTGCTGTGCCAGCTCCGTATCAACATACACAGTTTTATAAGGAGTACTCTTCATCTCCTCCGTAACTACAGCCTCATATACCTCAGGAGATTTTTTGTATAATTCATTAACTTCCATATTTTTCCGTAACTGAGACAGCATATTAGTCCCAAACAAATTTCTTAATTGCCCTAAACTATACTCCTCACGTACCTTACTCATTCTAGCCACAGCCCTTATGCCACTAATCGTGCTGCCACCGCCAGCCATAGCACCCATACCAATAACAGAAGGTAGAGCTTCCATACCAGCCTCTGTTGCTCCTTTTAACATATCGGCAACATCATATTTTTTATAACTATTATTAGGATTAGCTGACAATATACTATTCATCCATACCTTTTCATTCACATCTTGAAACATTTCCTCGGCTATTTCGCCTTTGGCCACTTCGATACTGCCACTCAAAGCATTGGTAAGGTATCTTTTAATGCCCCCTAAAACCTCTTCTTTTCCGACACTAGAAGCAATAATATTCTTTATCGCCTGCTTATGCTCACTACCAGCTAGTACATTCATAATAGAATCATAATTCCAAAATTCAATACCAGTTTCAACGCTAGCTGCCATCGTAGCGTAGGCAACCGCATCATTAAATGACAACAAAGCTTCTCCCTCTTTATTTCGCAAACGAGAATATTCTAGAAATTTACTGCCTGCTATCTCATTAAACATATCACTGCCAAGACCAAGTTTAAGGCCCCACTGCCATCCAAATTTAGCTCCTTCCACCGCTCCAGTAGTACCAGTCAGCGCACCGCCTGCCAAAGCTCCTGCAGTAGCAGTAGCTCCCCCCATTGCCATCCCTTTTAAGAGTCCTGGACCATAGCGATAGCTTTGTTCCAAAGTCGAACCTACAATTGACTCCAGAGGATCTTCAAAAAGTCCTGGTATTCTTTTCATTTCAAATAATTTATTTTCCAGTTCTTGAACTTTGATTAAATCTTCTTCGCTAATCTCACTCTTACCGCCATATATATATTTTTTGCCAATATTACTAATCTCCCTACTTAAAATGCCTCTCTCAAGACCCACATTACCAGCTTCAAAAATGCTGTGAGTTTCTTTAACATTTTCTATATTATGCAATGCAATAGCTATATCATTAGAATTATCTAACCCTTTCAAAGCAGGAAAACTTTCATATAATTTATTAAGGTCAAACTCCTTTTCCCCTAAAGGAGTTAAAGCCTCTAGTTTCACTCGTTCATTATAAACCCTCCTAGCATCATCTATATTATCATCAGTAATAGCCGCCTCCGGCAGTCCGGTTTTGACACTAATATTTTTAATTTCAGCCAGCTTTTCTGGTTTATTTTGTAAATATATTTTTAATGCATCTGTTTGCTTCATGTTTTCCCAGATATTTTTTGTCGCACTAAGCGGGTTATGAAGCTGGTTAGCTAAAAATTCCGCCGCCATGCCAATACCAGCCACTGCTTGTATGGCTGGATTCATAGCGTTATCGTCATCACCCAAAGGTTTTCCCTGTTCTATCTCGCTTTCCACCTCATAATTATTTCTAGCTGAATTTCCAATATAACTTACTGCCTCATCACCATATAATTGACGTTCATTTTTACCAAGATTATTAAGTCTATATTCTAAATCCTTTTTAAACGCCTTCCTGTTTCTTTAGCTTCATTGCCTTTTAAAACTGGCAATAGCGCCAAGCAGAGTGCTTGCCGACTCTATTTTTATTTTTTAAGCCTTTTGTTACTATTTAGCATTGCCAGCCGTTCCCTCCTGTGTTATACTGCTACGCAGAGGGCAACCTCTGGTTTAGACAGTCCCTATGCTTTCCACGGCATTAGGTGACTGTCTTTTCTTTTCGGCTCAACACTTAACTACTATAAATAAAAGGGCACAGACGGATTTTTTCGTCTGCACCCTTTTATTTATTATTTATGGCAATAACCACTGCTGGGACAATTCGCACAGTTACACCCACAGGCATTTTTGCCCTGCTTGTAGTCCCGATACATTTTAACGCTTACTCCTATCACTAATGCCATCACTAGCGTAGCGACAACAATGGTGGCAAAATTACTGAGCACAAAGTTAACCATCAACAACCACCACGCCTTTCTGCTTTTTAACTACGTTCACCTCCGTTTGCTCAGGGCGTAATAAAAGATAACTTAACCCAGCTAGAAGCAAAAAGGCCGTAGCCGTTAAACCGGTAAATCCGCCACCCATAAACAGCAACCCCAATTGATAAACAATCAGTGCCATGGTGTAAGCAAAAATACACAAATAACCAAGAGCAAACCATGTCCATTTAGCACTGTTTATTTCCCGTTTAATAGCTCCTATGGCAGCAAAACAAGGCGCACAAAGTAAATTAAACAAAAGAAAGCTAAAGGCGGACAACTTAGTAAAATCCTGTGCCAATAAGGTCCAATATTCCGCGCCATCTTCTGCTACGGACGCATAACCATAAAGCACCCCCAGCGTTCCCACTACATTTTCTTTGGCAATTAAGCCCGTAATAATTCCCACTGTTGCTTGCCACGTCCCAAAGCCCAGAGGTGCAAACAAAGGAGCAATACTCTGACCAAGAGTAGCCAGTAAGCTGTGGTTATTATCTTCCACCATTTGCAAAGTACCCTCAACGCTACCAAAAGCCTGTAGAAACCACAATACTACTGAAGATAATAAAATAACCGTACCAGCCCGTTGGATAAAACTCCTGCCCCGTTCCCAAGTACTACGCAAAATATTGCCAGTTGTGGGCAGGTGATAAGCCGGTAATTCCATCACAAACGGTGCCGGCTTACCAGCAAAAACTCTGGTTTTTTTCAAGATAATACCAGAAATAATCACTGCCGCTACCCCTACAAAGTAAGCAATCGGTGCTAGCCACCACGCCCCGTCAAACAAAGCTCCCGCAATTAAGGCAATGATGGGCATTTTCGCACCACAAGGAATAAAAGAAGTCGTCATAATAGTCAGCTTGCGATCTCGTTCCTGTTCAATGGTGCGACTAGCCATAATGCCCGGCACTGAACAACCGGAACCAATCAGCATGGGGATAAAACTCTTGCCCGAGAGCCCGAATTTCCGAAAAATTCTGTCCATAATAAAAGCGACCCTAGCCATGTAGCCACAATCCTCTAGTAGCGATAAAAGCAGAAATAAGATTAACATCTGGGGCACAAACCCCAATACCGCCCCCACGCCGCCAATGATCCCCTCCACCACAAGACCAATCAGCCACGGCGCTACGGTCGCCTCTGCAAGCCCGCCCTGCACTGTTGGCAAAATCCAGGCGCCAAACAAGGTGTCATTCGTCCAGTCAGTAAGGAGCGTCCCCACGGTCGTTACCGCAAGGTAATAAACCATAAACATTACCGCCGCAAAGATTGGTAAAGCCCACAATCTATTCGTGACCACGCGATCAATGCGATCAGAGGTCGTGCCACCGGCTCGCTGAATTTTTTTAACACAAGTGTCAACAACTTGACTGATGTAATGGTAGCGTTCACTAGTAATAATACTTTCTGCATCGTCGTCTAGTTCAGCTTCGCAAACTGCGATACGTTTTACCAGGCGTTCCCAAAGCTGTGACTCCAGAGCTAATTCCGCTAATACTTTTTCGTCCCGTTCAAAGAGTTTAAGTGCGTACCAGCGTGCTTGACCAGTAGCAACTTTCCCTTGCAGTGCTGCTTCTAAGTAGGCTAAAGTTCGCTCCACCGTTCCACTAAAAATGTGGGGACGCATCACCGGTGCTGAACTTTCTACCGCCGCAATAGCAGCCTCCGCCACTTCTTGCGACCCCTCTCCCCGCAGAGCCGAAGTTGCCACCACTGTGCACCCCAAAGCTAAGCCTAATTTAGCACAGTCAATCTCATCTCCATTTTTTCTTACCACGTCCATCATATTAACAGCTAAAACTAAAGGAATACCTAGTTCCAATAATTGTGTCGTTAGATATAAATTACGCTCAATATTAGTCCCATCAACAATATTAATCAATGCTGCCGGCTTTTCTTGCACCAGATACCGGCGCGTCACAATTTCTTCCAAAGTGTAAGGTGACAGCGAATAAATACCTGGTAAATCTTGAATAATCACCTGAGGAAAACCCTGCAGCTTTCCCTCTTTTTTCTCCACTGTCACTCCGGGCCAATTGCCTACATACTGGGCACTACCTGTTAAGTCGTTAAACATCGTGGTTTTTCCGCTATTAGGATTACCTGCCAAGGCTATTTTAATTTCCATTTACTTGCTCCTTTCTTTGCTGGTTAGCTTTTGCTAACTCGTATTTAAAAAAATAAGCAGTTACCCGCTGTTAAACCTTAGACTACCTCTATCATTGCTGCATCAGCCTTGCGTAATGCCAACTCATAATTTCGTACAGTAATTTCCAGGGGATCGCCCAAAGGTGCAACCTTGCGCACGTACACACTAGTACCTTTAGTCAAGCCCATCTCCATAATGCGTCGTTTTACCGCACCCTCGCCATGTAGCTTTATAATTTCTGCTGTTTCTCCCACTTTAAGCTCTTTTAACGTTTTCATACCTAACCTCCCCTTATTATTAGATCATTATTCTGTTAGCCAAAGTTTGATCCAAACCAATGCGGCTGGCTTTCACAGCCAAGATTAAATTACCACCAATTTTAGAAATAACAGTTACTTCAGTTCCAGCCACAAAACCTAGCTCAGCCAGATGTTGCCTAACCTGATCTTGACCGGTAACTTTGCGAATACTATGCTTTTCACCCACACCCGCCATCGTTAAAGGCATCATTAATCCTCCCTTTCTTAAGTTAGCGGTTGCTAACTTAACCGTTAAAGCAAAGGGTTAGCGTTTGCTAACCCTTTCATAATTTGATATTTTACTATGGCATCTTATCTTTGTCAATACTTTTTCTTGCTGTAGGAAGTCGTTATTGCACTTTCTCGTGCTTTGTCCTCTCCCTAGCGTAAGCTCAGCACTTTCACCAAGAAGGCGTTCGTCACTTACGACGAACGCCTTCTTGGTAGCTTTTAATAATTGTCCAAATTCTAGCTTAGAACTTATCCTTGTGCCACTACTCGCACATATTCCACCGAAAAAGCTTGCATTATAGCCAGCAAACATTCGCGTTCAATGTTAGTACGATGCAATTCACTATTAGCAATCAACATAACAGTAGTATCACTTTTGTTAATATTATGCACAGTGCTAATATATCTTTTGAACTTTTCGTCACCTAACGTTGCCCTTAATTTGCCTAGCCCCTCCATCAAATAAGGTTTTTCTTTAGCCATTCTTTCTTCCAATGGTGTAAAGGGAATCGTGACCACTCTCGTATCATGGGCAGCAATAAATTTTTCTTCATTTTCACCCGGTACAACTAAATCTTCTCTCATGCTCTTTCCTCCTGCCTTACTTTGCTTTCTCTATTATAAAATAACCCTGTTTTATAGTCAAGTTTGCAGGAATAATATCATTTAAAGAGAATTGTTATAAGATTAGCTAATTTATAGGAGGGGTTGCAATGTCTTTTTTGAATGACTTCAAAAAATTTGCCATGCGCGGTAACGTGATTGACTTAGCCGTTGGCGTTATTATCGGCGGTGCCTTTGGCAAAATCACTTCCTCACTGGTAACCAACATCATTATGCCGCCACTGGGTATTATTATTGGTGGCATCGACTTTAAAAACTTATTCATTAATCTTTCCAGTACCCCAGTCGCAACCATAGCCGAAGCAGAAAAACTTAAATTACCCGTTATTGCCTATGGGCTTTTTCTCAACTCCGTCATCGACTTTCTTATTATCGCTTTCGCCGTTTTCTGTGTTATTAGACAGATTAATAAACTGGAAAAACCGGCACCGGAAGTTCCTAAGCGCCACTGTCCTTTCTGTAAGAGTGAAATTGATGATGAGGCCACTCGTTGCCCCCACTGTACTTCCCAACTTTCTTGATGATAGGGCTTGACATTCACAGTCAAAATTGTTATATTCGTATACAGTCACATAGAAAAATGCAATGAGCAAGAAAAGTACGAGCGTTTGATACCTTTAGAGAGGCAGGATTTGGTGCAACCTGTCGGATCCTCGCTACGGAATACACTTGTGAGCAGTAGGCCGAACCAGTAGTAGGCCTTACCGGCAAGCACCGTTAACAGCTCTAAAGAGGTTTCTTCCAAAAAAGAAACAACCAGGGTGGTACCGCGGGTTATCTCGTCCCTTTCCGTTTACACGGAAAGGGACTTTTTTTATGTCCACTAGGTTTTTTACCAACTGTAACAGCATTATAATTTGAGGAGGGCTTTCAATGTCAGTTTTTGATATCTTGCAAGACCGTGGCTTTATTAAACAACTTTCCCACGAAGACGAAATCAGAGAATTATTGGAAAAAGAACAAGTAACTTTTTATATCGGGTTTGATCCTACTGCCGATAGCCTACATGTGGGACATTTTATTGCCCTCATGTTAATGGCTCATATGCAGCGGGCCGGTCATCGTCCAATTTGTCTTTTAGGCGGCGGAACCGGAATGATTGGCGACCCCAGCGGCAAAGACGATATGCGCAAAATGCTCACTACAGATTTTATCAATCATAATATCGAATGTTTCAAGCAACAAATGTCCCGCTTCATTGATTTCTCCGCCGGCAAGGCACTGATGGTGAACAATGCAGACTGGCTTCTCAGCTTGAACTATATTGAAATGCTCAGAGATGTAGGTGTGCATTTCTCCGTTAACAGAATGTTAACGGCAGAATGCTTTAAAAAACGTTTGGAAAGTGGGCTGTCTTTCTTTGAATTTAACTATATGATTATGCAAGCCTACGACTTTTTAACCTTGCACCGCAAATATAATTGCGTTTTGGAATTAGGTGGCGATGACCAATGGTCTAATATGCTAGCCGGCGTTGACCTTATCCGCCGTAAAGAGCAAAAACCGGCCTATTGTATGACTTGCAAATTACTCACCACTAGCGAAGGCGTCAAAATGGGCAAAACTGTCGGTGGTGCACTTTGGCTTGACCCTGAAAAAACTTCCCCCTATGACTTCTATCAATATTGGCGCAACGTTAATGATGCCGACGTGGAAAATTGCCTAGCCTTACTCACTTTTTTGCCAATGGAGGAAGTTCGCCGTTTAGGAGCACTCCAAGATGCCGCCATTAACGAAGCTAAAATTGTTTTGGCCTATGAAGTAACCAAGCTGGTACACGGTCAAGCAGAAGCAGATAAAGCGAAAGTTGCTACAGAAGCCCTCTTCGGTGGCGGTGCGGACTTACAAGACGTCCCCACCGTACACCTTACCCCTGCTGACTTAGAAAATAAGCTTATTGATATTTTAACCGCTAAAGAAATTTTTGCCAGTAAAAGTGAAGGTCGTCGCCTAATACAACAAGGTGGCCTTTCCTTAGGCGACAATAAAGTAACAGACGTAGACGCTCTTTTCACCAGTGCTGTCCTTGATGGTGACCATAGTGTCCTCCTGCGTAAAGGTAAAAAAACCTATTATCGTTTAATCCTTAATTAACCACTAACCCAATATAAAAAATAGTAAAAGGCGTGAACTTAAAAGTTCACGCCTTTTACTATTTGACTTGAAGTAATTTAATAACAACCTCCGTTGCTTTTATTAAAGACGTCACCGGTAAATATTCAAAGCGACCATGAAAATTATGCCCACCGGTAAAAAGATTGGGGCAGGGCAGCCCTTCAGCCGAAAGTCGCGCACCATCAGTGCCACCACGAATAGGTACAATACACGGTTCCACCCCACACTCTAGCATCGCGTTAACAGCTCTCTCCACGATACCATAATCCGGCAGCACATATTGCTTCATGTTCTCATAAACATCCGTTAAAACGCATTCTACCGTTCCTGTGCCATAACGTGCGTTCATGTCTGCTGCCAAATTCAGTACTACTGCTTTGCGGCGAGCTAAAATAGCCGCATCATGGTCTCGTAACAGCATCTCTAGCAGCACTTGTTCTGTACCGCCATGGATTTTGGTTACATGATAAAACCCCTCATAACCCTCCGTACACTCTGGACACTCCTGTGCCGGCAAAGCATTTTGCCACTCCTTAGCTAATGTAATGGCATTGAGCATTTTTCCCTTAGCTGTACCAGGGTGTACCGCACGTCCGGTAAACTTGACAGCTACATTACAAGCATTAAAGGTTTCATAATTAATTTCGCCCAGTGCTCCCCCATCAATCGTATACGCAAAATCGACAGCAAATTTTTCTCGTGGGAAAAACTGCGTTCCTCTGCCAATTTCTTCGTCCGGCGTAAAAATAATTTTGACCAAACCATGCTTCAGCTCCGGCTGTGCTAATAATAATTCGCATACCGACACAATAATGCAAATTCCTGCTTTATCGTCAGCACCTAAAAGCGTAGTGCCGTCAGCCGTAAGCAAGTCTTGCCCCACATAAGCTAAAAGCTCGGGAAACATGGTTGGGGACAAGACGATGTTTTTTTCCTTATTCAATATTAAATTTTTGCCATCATAATTATGATGCGTGCACAGCTTGACCTGGTCACCACTACATTCAGTAGCCGTATCTAAATGTGCAAGCAGTCCTATCACCGGTAGTTCTTCCTTTGTCGTAGCAGGCAAAGTCGCCACGACATACCCATGTTCGTCCAGCTCTACTTGCTCTAACCCCAAAGTTTTTAGTTCTTGGACTAAAAAACGCCCTAGTTCTTTTTGTCCCGCTGTGCTGGGGAAACAAGTTTGTCCCATTGCCGAAGTTGTAGCTATTTCTACATAATTTTTAAATCTCTGAATGATTTTATGCTGGTCTAACATGCCTTTCTAACTCCCATCATTTCATTAAAATTTCGCCGCCTCTTGGTGGCTCTCCCAAGCTTTATTGCTTGCCCTGCAAATAATCCAATAGTTGTCTGGCCATCCGTCCGTTACGGCC
Organism: Acidaminococcaceae bacterium; assembly: GCA_036659415.1. Classification (GTDB taxonomy): domain Bacteria; phylum Bacillota; class Negativicutes; order Acidaminococcales; family Acidaminococcaceae; genus JAVXCQ01. The sequence goes on along the minus strand of JAVXCQ010000011.1, from coordinate 52,236 downwards.
TGTATGGCTCATCTCCCATTTAACGGCTTCCGCATGTAACTCTTCAACCGGTAGCACTAGCTCTTCCTCTAACGCTATTTTTTCTAACATGGTAAAATAAGCTTTTTGATCCATAGAATCATAAAACAGCTTGATGCCGAAACGGTCTGCCAAAGAAATTTTTTCATTCATGCTATCACTACAGTGCACTTCCTTGAGCTTTTGCTCCTGCCATACTTCTTGTACAATATTTCTGCGATTAGACGTGGCACAAAATAAAACATTACTTGGTTTTACCTCTAAGCCTCCGTCCAAAATAGATTTCAGTGTTTTGTATTCCACCTCAAACTCTTCAAAGGATAAATCATCCAAAACAATGATAAATTTTTTGCCCCATCTGCTCAAAGCTTGCAACACCTGCGGTAATTGCTGAAAATCTTCTCGGCTAACCTGAACTAATCTCAGGCCCTCAGCATAAAAATGATTGCCTAGTGCTTTAATTGAGGACGACTTACCTGTCCCGCGGTCGCCGAACAAAAGAACATTGTTGGCAGGCTTACCTTGGATAAAAGCCTCGGTGTTGCAAATAAGTTCTTGTTTTTGTCGCTCATAGCCATAGATTTTACTAAAAGTAATCTCGGAGTGATTTTGCGTACCTGCTAGGCAACCATGCTTGCCATCCCAATGAAAAGTAACAAAATCGGCCATTAACCCATAGCCAAATTTAGCGTAATAAGCACACAACTCTTTAGTTGCCCGTTCCCCATTTTCATCCTCGCCAAAATTAAAAAACACCGTTTCCAACACTTTCCGTCCGGCTAAAGGTTTTATTTTGGAAGGCACGTAATTACCAAATAACGGGTGATTTTTAAAACGGGTAAAAACATCTGACAAAAATAGTCTTAAAATACTGATGTCCTGTGCTACTGCTTTAGCCAGACCATCGCCGATTTTACCATTATTTTTTTCAGCCATAGCGCAAAAAATATTTTCTTGATGACTGATGGCGTGCATAATATATTCTACTGGAATAATCCCCATTAAACCGTATTCTTCAGCACGTAAAATAAGTTCTCCGTGCAATTCCGGTTCAAAAACCTCTTTGGGCTTTTTGAGAGCCAAAATTAGCGGGTCCTCCAGTAAATTACGGTAAATTAATAGATTGTTCAGATTAGCGTAGCAGTTCATTAACCATCATCTCCGTTAATTAAATTGTGTAGCAGTTCACTAATTGTAATTTGAAAAACCGGATGAATAACAGCGCCCGCAATTTCTGCCAATGGTTCTAAAACAAAGCTTCTGTTTTGTAGCTCAGGATGTGGTAGGACAAGCTTCTCCGTGTTGATAACCATTTGGTCATATAACAAAAGATCTAGATCGATATTTCTTTCTCCCCAGTGCCGTTTACGCACCCGTCCCATTTCCTGTTCTATCCCCAAGAGAGTTGCAAGCAATTGTTCAGCAGGCAAAACTGTTGCTATTTTAACCGCACTATTTAAAAAGTTTGGTTGATCCACTACCCCATAAGGTGCGGTTTCTAAACAAGTCGCCATTGCTAAAATTTCTAAGCCATATGCCTGCATCCGTGCTATTGCTTCTGCTATGTTTTTTTCTCTTAACCCGAGATTACTGCCCAAAGCGATATATGCTATTGACATTTTAAAATGGCCTCCAACATACGAATGGCTCTGACGTTAGCTTGGACATCATGCACGCGCACCATTTGTGCACCGGCGTAAACTGCCTGACAACTGGTAGCCAGTGTGCCTTCTAGTCTTTCCTCTGTCGACAACGCACCCAGTACCTGTCCAATCGTAGACTTACGCGAAGCGGCCAATAAGATTGGATAACCAAGTCCCGTCAGTTCGTTTAAGCCTTGCATGAGCTTTAAATTATGTTTTACCGTTTTGGCAAAACCAATGCCGGGATCCAAGATTACCTTATCCTTGCCCAAGCCTTTGTTCAATAAACAAGTCGCTCGTGCGTTCAAATATGTGGTGACTTCTTCCACCACATTGTGATAAATGACATTTTGCTGCATATTTTTAGGTGTACCACGCATATGCATCAAGATAATGGGTAGCTTATATTTCACTACCACGTCCAGCATAGCTGTGTCTGCCTCACCAGCACTAATGTCATTAATGATATCAACCCCCGCTTCCGCTGCGGCTTGCGCCGTAGCGGCATGATAGGTATCAATAGATAAAATACTCTGTGGGTATTCCTTGCGCAAAGCCGTTAACATCGGCACCACACGGGCAATTTCCTCGGTAGGAGAAACACTGTCTGCCCCAGGTCTGCTGGATTCGCCGCCAACGTCTAACACGGTAGCACCTTCGTCTAGCATCCTGCCCGCCAGCTCCAGCACTGTGCTTACCTGGGACACCCTGGACCCAGCATAAAAAGAGTCCGGAGTAATATTCAAAATACCCATCACCACCATTTGCTGATAGGTAAGTTTTCTACCATCGGCTAACTGTGTATAAAGCAAAGGTGGTGAAAGCACCGCTTCTAATTCCGTACATAACTTAGCTAACCCGAAGTAAGGGTTCATGGCTAGTTTTTTCAACAAATAGGCGTAATGTTTTCGTGTACCTAGCAGTAAGATATCACAATATTGCTGTTGACAAGTAATCACCTCGGCGTGCACAGCACAATCGCCACCGCAGCCTAACATTTCCTGCTTAATAATATTGGCAGCCGGTGTACGCACTTGTAAAACCTTCAGTGGTAAAATCTCTGTTTTGTTCAACAACAGCGCAATACCCACCGTATGCACACCGATATTTTCGAGTTCAGTGCGTATATTACAAGGACTGATTGGTAAAATCATTGTTTTTCGTCCCCCCAGCCTTTTTCTACACAGGCAAACGCATTATGATTATGAATACTTTCCATACTTTCCACTGTTACTTGGTACCAATTAATTCTTTGGTCTTGTTCCAGTTGTAACGCTATTTCACGGACGGCATCTTCAACAAAACGAGGGTTTTCATAGGCTTGCTCGGTTACGAATTTTTCATCAGGTCGTTTCAAAAGAGCATAAATTGGTGCACTTGCCCCGGCCTCTGCCATGAGCGCTAATTCTTCTAACCACACCATTTCCGTAGACTTCATCTCAATAATCGCCAATGCCCTTTGATTATGGGCTCCATAACTGCTGATTTCCCTCGAACAAGGACATAAAGTGTGAATGGGAATTTCTGCACACACATATAATTCAAACTTTTCACCTTTTTCGGCACGATAACGACAAGTCAAATCCAGCGGTGCTTTTTGTTTCGTCACCGGTGCTTCTTTCGAAATGAAATATGTAAACTCCATTTCCAGCATTGCCTTTTCCGCTTGCAACCTGCTTTTAAGTGTATCTAGGATTGCCTCCAGTGCTAGTGGCGACACTGCCCCCAGCGTTTGTAAGCATTCCACAAATCTACTCATATGTGTCCCCCGCAAATCATGGGGTAAATCTACAGCCATACTAATCGTTGCCACTGTTTGTTGTTCGCCTTTGGTTTTATCCCTAATACTAATCGGCCAACGTAAGTTTTTAATACCTACGTGCTTTAAGGGCACTTGTCGTACATCACTTTCGCCCTGCACATCCTTTAACATCAAACTACCCCCTATACACAATGCCACTAGTTTTAGTTTCCCAAATTTCCACTTCATACAAAGCGTAATGTTCCCCTTGTAGTAAAGGGTGCAATTGCCCCCACACCCACATTGCTATGTATTCTGCTGAAGGTTGCGGTAAGAGGTCGTTAATGCAAGCGTGGTCTAATTTAGTCAGTACCACCTCTTGTACCAGCTGCTTAAGCTTAATAAAATCGATAATCATACCCTCTGCATCGGGAGTACCGTCAAGTTTTACCACTAGTTTATAAGTATGTCCATGCAAGTTTTCACATTTGCCATGATAATGCGGCAGATAATGTGCCGCATCAAACTCAAATTCTTTAATTAAAATCATTCCTTGTATTCCTCCGAATATAATGATAGCCCTGCAAAATTATCTTGTTGGCGTAAAGCTTCATAGGCCACAATAGCCACAGAATTAGAAAGATTGAGCGAGCGGGCAGCACTAATCATAGGTATCCGTACACAACTATCTTGGTATTCCCTGCGCAGTTTTTCCGGCAAACCTGCTGTTTCTTTGCCAAAAACCAGTAAAGCCTCCTGGTCATAGTGAACATCACTATAACTTTTGTGTGCTTTCGTAGTCAGCAAAAATTTAGGATTTGCCTGGTATTTACTAAAAACTTCATACACGGAGTCATAATAATTGATATCCACTAAATTCCAATAATCTAGACCAGCACGTTTCAGATATTTATCTTCAACTGAAAAACCCAATGGTCGTACTAAATGTAAATGACAACCTGTAGCGGCACAAAGCCTGGCAATATTGCCAGTGTTGCCCGGAATTTCAGGTTCTACTAATACTATATGCATCTTGCTTCACCTCGTTGTCTAATTTTATCATAGTTAAAGCAAAAGTACACGACTGAAATTAAGGTCGTGTACTTTTTTTAAGCTCGTCCATTGTTTTTTTAATCCGTTCGCTAAAGGGCTGTGGTGCAGTTGCCGCCGTGGTTTGATCCACTATAGCTGTTCCCACAGTCGCACTGGTTAACCCTAGCATTTTACTTCTAACGTCAAAAATCTTTTCACTGTATTCCGGGCTCATAGCCCATTTTCCGTTTAAATCGTACCATTTAGTATAAAATCCTGCGTTTTTGCGCATACGATGTACTAAATCATAACGGGGGTCCACAATTTTACTTTTGGGCAAACGCTCTGCCGTATAAGCCAGTAAATGCTGAACATGAGCTCTCACACCTAGTTGCGGAGTTTTGAAGCTTGCCCCTTTGACTATGGCACTCGTTGTCCCTAACCCGCAAAAATTATTTTGTTCCGGCTTGACTGTTCCGTTAAAAGTGAAAAACCCTGTTTCCAGTAAGGCCTGACTCAGCACTAAATCTGCACGTAAACCTTCTTTGGTGCTTTCTTCGTAATAATAATCAACTATTTTTTCGACCGAACAGGTTAGTTTCGCCTTGGGGTTACTTTGCTTGATATAGTTAACAGCCTGTTTCCTAGTCGCTATTGCCTCTCCCTCAATCGTAATATTTTGATAGTCTGGTGGCAAGATACGCACGATTTTCTTAACTGGCGGTTTGACTTTTTTAACATTCGGCTGTGCCTTGGTATTCGCCGTTTTTTTATTGACCGTGTTGACCTTTTCTGCTAGGTTTTCTCCGGCACTTACCTGCGGTTGGTCTTGGTGACTTTTCCCTATTTGCTCACTACTGACTTTAGTTCCCGCCGTCGTCAAATCTAATGGCGAAGGAGATGCCCACACTTGTGCAGGAAACAAAAAGCTCATTGCTGCTATGGCTAACCAGGTTTGTTGTTGTTTTTTTAACATAGAGCTCTCCTAGCTGAAGCAGTCAATGCTCCACTTTTTTTTGATTGGGACAAAAATACAAACTGCCAAACATAACCAGCACCGCTACTAAAATACCGGTAGATGAAGCATTTAAAATCCATAAGCCTTTACCGCTATTGCCAAACTGTAACAGCAAGGTTGCCACCACCCCGGCACTAGCGGAAATAAAAGCACCTTGCGTTGACGCCTTATCGCAAAATAAGCCAAATAAAAAGGGGGCGCCCAAAGATACTGTCATCAAAGAATAAAAAATTTGTAGCGCCGTAATAATATTAGACATAAACAAAGCTACAATTACGCCGACCACACCACAAACCACAGTAGCACGGCGGCTAAAACGCAATAAATCCGGTTCTGAAACCTCGGGATTAAAGAACGTTTTATACAAATCTTTAGAAATCGAGGTTGCTAGCATAAATAAGACCGTATCAGCAGTACTAACTTCTGCCGCAAAAATAGCCGCCAGGGCGAAGGCCGCAATGCTAAAGGGCATTAACTCCTTCATTGCCATAGGTAGTGCCAACTCTGGGTTTTCCAGTTGTGGAAAAGCCGCATAGGCACACATACCAATAATAAGTGGTAGGAAAGCGAATCCAAACTGCACCACCGCATTAAGCATTGTCCCAATCCGAACAGCACGTTTATTTTGCCCGCTATAAACCTTACCGATTAATCCCGGTGAAATACAAAAAGCCGGTACTAACATTAAAAAATAACCAATAATCGTAGTTAAGCCTACCCCGTCCCAAGCAAAATAAGCTGTGCTTCTTACCGGGTCAGCCATATTGGCTACTACCAAAGCCTGCATTCCCTCCCAACCGCCAACATGGGCTAAAGCATAGGGAGCCGCCAAACAAAAGCCAAGAAAAATAACTGCTAGTTCTACAATATTAACAATGGCTGCCGATAACAGTCCTCCGGCAGTAAAATAAATCGTCACCACCACCGCGCCGATAATCGTGCCCAGTGTTTTTTCAATCCCCGCCACCACATTTAAAATCCACGCAATACCAATCAGTTGCCCGGAAAACAAAGCCAGTGTCCCCACTGCCATCATCGAAGAAATAATACCCCGAAATGCCCGGGAATAACGTAAATCTAGATAATCTCCCATCGTGTAAAGATTGTATTTCTTGGCCAGCTCCCAAACTCTAGGTCCCACTAGGTATGCCAACAGTAAGGAACCAATGGCCGAGCAACCAATCCACCACCAACTTGACACCCCATGACGAAAGGCTAAGCCCGTCACCCCTACGGTAGACCCCGCTCCAATATTAGCCGCAATTAACGTCGTAAAAATCAGTGGCCAACCAAAACTACGATTACCCACAAAAAAGTCTGAAGCACCCTGAACATGCCTACCAATAAACCAACCAATAGCAATTAGTAGCAACGCATAGCCTAGGATTGTTAACAAATACAAATTCATTTTATTTTCCCCCGCATCCCCTACTAGCCTTTCGACTCAGCAAACTATAAAAATTTTACCCTATTTCACTTCTACTTGTAAAGGCTCGGCAGCCAAAAACTCTTCGTGCGTGCAAATTAGTTCATAACTTTGACACACATTTCCCCATTACTTATCTTAAAATAAACTTAGATATTGAAAAGGAGTTGGTCGTGATGATTAAGCTTACCTATATCCATCATTCTTGTTTTATGCTGGAAAATGACACTGAACGCATTATTTTTGATCCTTTTTTGGAGGGCAATCCTGCCGGTCTTACACCCCAGGATATCAAAGTATCCTACGTCCTCGTTTCTCATGCCCACGGAGACCATCTTGGCAGTACTATGGAAATCGCTAAAAACAACCAGGCCACAGTTATCACTACTGCTGAAATTGCAGATTTAGTAACTAGTCAGGGGCTTACCGCTCATGCTATGCATGTGGGAGGTACTTATCAATTTCCTTTCGGCAAAGTCCGTCTGACCCCAGCCTTTCATGGTTCTGGTATCGCCGGCGGCCATGCCTGCGGTTTTATCGTTGATTTTTATGGTACCACCGTTTATTTTGCCGGTGATACCAGTCTGTTTGGTGACATGAAACTTCTAGGTGAATTGGAAACAATTGATTATGCCCTCTTACCCATCGGGGATAATTACACCATGGGACCCTCTGATGCCGTTAAAGCGGTCGAGTTGCTGGGGGTAAAACACGTCATTCCAATCCACTACAATACTTGGCCGGTTATTGCCCAAGATCCCAACCAATTCAAACAAGCGGTGGAAGCCCAGGGTAACGCCACCGTAACTATCGTCGCTCCTGGCACCACCATTGAGCTAAGCTAACCTTTAACGGCGACGACAAAAATAATTAAAACTACAAAATGAGCAATGTTGGGGCAGGACTGCAAAGTCCTGCTCTTCTTTTTTGCTTCTAATTTCCTGACAGGTGGCTTGCACTTCTTCTAGCAAAGTTTCTTTGTCCAGCTTTAAGGACTGCTTCGTACTATTTTGCAAAAAATGTAGCTCTGCGCAGCTCACCTTTTGCTTAAAGAGCTTTTCCGCAGCCAACGCATAGATAGCCAATTGTTGCAGATAGCCCCTGTGTTCTTCACCTAGTGACGGTGGTGTGCCGGTTTTATAATCGACGATGCCCAAAGTTCCATCTGCGTAGTGAAGTAAACAATCAATGCTACCGGTAAACCAGATTTGTTCCCCGTCCAAGGTAAATAGCGGCAAAGTGAAATCGACCTCGGCTTCTTGTGGCAACGCTGCTAGCTCCTTATATAAAGTACTTGTTTTGTAGCTTTTCAACAGCGGCTCCACTATTTTAAGCGCCGAGCTTTGTAAATGCGGCGGGATTTGCCGCTCGAGAGCCAACTTAAGCGCGGCTGCGTCCGTCATTCGTTGACCGTATTCCAATGCGCTATGTACCGCCAGTCCGAGCAAATATGCTGGCAATAAAACCGTCCCTGTAATCGTATCACGAGCCAAGCCCAACTCTTCCCTACCCGGAATTTTATCCACATATTGATAATAAAAACTACGAGGACAGAGTTTATATTCTTGCAAGGCCGAGGCCGAAAAAAAGTTTCGATTGCATCCTTGACAAGCACTCAATGGTTTAATTTGTTCGTATACACTCTGAGCTATAGGTTCCGGTTCTGGTTGCTTAAGCTCTTCTTTGCCGGTCGCTGTCACCGTAGCGGCAGACACTAAATTCAGCGTTACAGCACTTGGCTGCATACCAAGAACTCGCTGTAATGACTTAAACCAGGTTTCCGCACTATCGCTACTGGTTTTAGTATCCTGCACCTCGACTCCTGACATAAACAGATAATCTTCTGCCCTTGTCATCGCTACGTAAAGTTGTCTTTTCCGTTCTGCCGCTTCCAGTTCCTTTTGTACCGCTTTAATTTTCTTGAAAACTGTTGTTTCCACTAAACCTTGCTCGGAGTCGTCAACTTTAATTCCCAGACCAATAGTCGGGAAGAAATTAATTTCTTTACTGTCGCCTTGCACCCGTGTATTTAAATTAGGTAAAAACACCACCGGAAACTCCAGCCCCTTGGCTTTGTGTATCGTCATTAGTTTGACCTCATTGCCCTCGCTGACAGTAGTCGTTGTGGCTCTAACCTGCATTGCACGTAACTTACGTAAGCGCTCTAGATAGGTTGCCAACGTTCCTCCTTGGTTCATGGCAAAATCTCCGGCACTCGCTCTTAATTGCTCTACATTGGCTAATTTATCCTGACCAAACTCTTGCCCCTTTAAAAGCGGTGCTAACTGCAATTCCTCATAAATAGCTTTTAAAAGCTCTGGCAAATCCAGCGCTGTCGCCACGCGCCGTAAACGGTCCAGCTTATCTACCGCTACCCGCAACCTATCACTAACAATCTCCGTCAGCTGAGGATATTCCTTGTGCACCAAATAAGCCCATAACGACTGCTCACCCCGAGCCAAAAACAGGAGCGTCAAGGTGTCGTCGCTAAAACCAAAGTAGGGAGAACGTAAAATTCCCGCCAATGATAAACTCTGTTGGCTATTATGCAAAAATTCCAAAAGGTTAACCACGTCCACAATTTCTTGACGCTCATAAAACCCTTTGCCATCAACTAAATGGTAGGGTATACCGGCTTCTCGCAAATGTTGCACAAAAGCAGTGGCATTATTAATCGTCGCCAATAAAATTGCTATACTACCATAGGATAGTTGCGGATCTTCTTTTAATAAAGTTTTAATCTGTTCCACCACAACTAAGGCTTCCGCGTGTTTGCCAGTTTTTTGCTCTTTTTTATCTACTGTCAGAGTAGTAAGCACGGGTAACTGCCGTCCCTGTCGGTGAGCAGACAATTTTTGAAAAAAAACATCGTCTTGCAGGTTTTCTCCTAATAAATCTTGGAACACCAGATTGCAGCAATTTAAGATTTTCTCCGTAGAACGGAAATTATCCGCAAGTTCGATATTTTTACCACCACCTTGAGCGATATCTTTGCGTACCTGAGCAAAAACGCCAACATCAGCACCACGAAAACGATAAATAGATTGTTTTGCATCGCCAACGACAAAAAGACGTTGTCCCAAAAGTTGATCCTGCTGCCCACCCGCTATTAAATAAACCAACTGTCGTTGCTCTTCGTTGGTGTCTTGAAATTCATCGACCATCACATATTTAAAACGTGACCGCACTTTTTCTAATACAGACGCTTGCTCCCCTAAGAGGTGTAAAGAACGACTGGCAATATCGGCAAAACTTAATAGCCCCGCCGCTAATTTGCGTTCGCTACAATACGCCTCAAAGCCTGTTAAGAACTGTTGCCAAAACGGTAGCAGTTCCAAGGCTCGCCAATCTTTGGGCGTATCACCTAGCCGCAGTGCCAAAAGTTTCGCTTCCTGTACCATTTCTTTATCCAGTTTATTGCTAGCACCCAGTGTCATAATCCATTGTAATGGTTCTAGCTCTATAGCCGTTTTCCCCTGCAAAATAGCGTTTTCTACTACTTCGAGATGATTAAAAAGTTGTTCTAGATCCTCGCGATGTTTACCTTTTATTTTTTCGCGCAAATCCACTAACTCGCGGACCAGTTCCAGTAGTTGCCACCGCGCTATACTCAGTTCCTCCCCCAAGACCTCGTGGTAGGGAGCTTGCCAATTCGCTACTGCTCCTAATTCCCCTAGTTGTGGTAGCAAAGTTAACAGCAAAGTCTGTAGCCGCGACCGCCCATATTCTTCGAGCAAACCCAGGCAGGCTGCATCCTTATTTTTTACTTTTTTTTGCAGATAGCGTAAACTCTCCGCTTGATAAAATTCTTCTATTTCAAATTCTTCTGCGGTCACAAAGTTTGGTTCTATCTCCGCCTCTACCGGATTTTCCCGCAAAATTCGACTACAAAAACTATCAATCGTACTAATTTGCGCTTTTTCCAGCAGTTTGACTTGCTCTTGCCAAAATTGCCGTTGTTCAGCTCCCTGTGCAACTACTGCCAACTGAGCTAAAGTTTTACGCACCCGCTCTCGCATTTCTTTTGCCGCTTTGCGGGTGAAGGTAATAGCCAAAATTTCTTCCGGCCGAGCCTTACGTTCCGCAATAATTCGCACAAAACGTTCCACCAGTACCCTCGTTTTACCGGAACCTGCGCCAGCAGAAACAGAGACGTTAGCATCAAGCGTTTCAATCGCCAATTTTTGGCTACTGGTAAATTCAGACATCTACTTCACCACTTTCCAGCTCTGTTTTCCCTACTGTGTAACGACAAATATCTTTACCAGGACAATAAGCAGGACACCCCTTAACCGGTGCTAAAGCATAATACCCGCTTTTCATACCACTAACATATTTAACAAGGCTGGTTTCTATTTCTTCCTTAAATACCGGCCAAGGCTTACTTGACACCCGTGTTACCCAAGGCAAAATTTTAGCTTCTTCCAGCCAATACCCCCCCTGCCTTTTAGCCGCACTCAAGGAATAGTAACCACCACTAAGAAATTGCTGTTCCTTGTGCAATAGTTCCTCCGCAGCTAATAAATACAGTGGCAATTGTAAATCCAGACCCAACTCCAGCTCTTTGACTGCCGGAATTTTACTTAGTTTATAGTCGGTAATGACCAGCCCCGAACTATCCTCATCAATCCGATCAATGCGTCCCCTAAAACAAATGGTTTCTCCACCTATTTCCCTCTGCAAGGCCGGAGCCTCTGATTTATCCAAGCCAAAGCTCCACTCAACATAATGGGGTAACAGCTTGCTGTCTAATTGAGCTTGGTATTTTTGTTCGCTAGCTAACCAGCGTTTTAATTTTTTTTCATCCTGTCTTTTTTCTAAGGCAGTAAAGTCAGAAGTCGCAATTTTGCCCTGTTCTTGATAAAGCCCATAGGTGTGTTTATAAATATTTTGTAGCTCCGTGCCTAAAGCATCGCTAGCAAGCTTACTAATATTTTCTTGTAAATGTTTACCCAAAAAACTGGCCAACACTTCATGGTACAAATTACCTTGCACCGATGGCTCTATATTGCCATCTTTTTCCTGCCAAGGTGCCAGTTGCCAGACCCTCCCCACTAAAAATCTAAAAGGACAAGCCGCATAGACTTCCAGTTCCGAGGCACTAAAACATTGCCCTAGGCGTTTTCCGGTTGTTAGCGCCACTGGCTGCGTTAAATAGCCCTGATAAGGCGAGTCGCTTTGCCATCTCACTGTATCCAAAACACGCCGTGCTTCGTAATCGCCACCTAATCTCGCTAAGAGCCACTGACGCTCAGCTTCACCCCAACTAGTCTTAGTACATAAATATTGCAAAAGTTGCTGTTCCGACCAGCAATCAGACGCCTCCTGGGGCTCACTGGCTTTTACCGGTACCAATTCCGTAAAACTTTCTAGCAAGGTTTCTATATAACCAGAACGCCCTGCCGTATCATCCACATAATAGCTCAACGTCACTGTTTCTGTCGCCATTGCCACTGCGCTAGCAAAGAAATATTCATCTTCGCTACTAAACACTATGGTATTACGTAACTCCACACCGTAGTCTGTGAGCAGCTTACGTTCTTGATCAGTATAAAGCCAGTTTTCCTGTTTCAAGGCCGGGAATTCGCCCTCGCGTAAGCCCAATAAATAGATATGTTTAAAACAAAGCCCTTGCGTCGTAGCTGCTTCCACCACTTGAATGCCTCGATTATTACCCGCAATTAAGGTAATTTGCTTTTCTCTAGTTAATTGTTGCCACAAAGTAACAAAGTCCGCCAGCGATAAATTTTTCTTACCTAGACCACTTTCCTCATAAGCCATTTCCAGCTCTACTAACACCTCATAAAAAGTTTTTTCGGTAGCCAAAATGTTTTTCAGTTGTAAGAAATCCAAATGTTCCTGTTGGTACTCCCTACCCAAAATTACCCCCAGTTGCCAAGTTTCCACCAAAGTGCGTAAAGTTTGGCAATACTGTGCACAAGTAGCGTACTGGGGCATAGCCTCTAGCCACACAAAAATTTGGTTTAGTTCATTTTTTTGCTCACTAGCTAGAGCTGACTGCTCAAGATATTGTCGTAAAGCCAGCGCATTAGCAAAATACTGCCGGGTTTTAAGCACACTTAAACTCTCACCATCAAAAGAATAAAGCAATTTGGCAAAAGTCGCCTCCAGCACCGTAAAACAGGCTTCCGCACTATACTGATCGATGCAGGCTTGCAATAATACCCGCACGTATTCTACCAGTGGTTGTGACGCAAAGCCAGCCACTGCTGGCAAGGCCGTCGGTACTCCATATTCATCAAATAAATTTTTCATACCATTATAGTTCTTCATACTCCGCACTACGACTAAAATATCCTGCACGGTCACTCCGCTGCGCAATTGCTCTTTAATCCGTTTAATGACCTCCCGCATTTCACCTGTAGCCGAACCTGCTTCTAGGAGTCGAAAAGCCGTCTGTGGCGGTAAAAACCTGTCCTCATCACGTTGCCAATGCTGACAAAAATGCGTCAACGCTGCCGCTCGGCTACTTTGGACTTGCACGGTATTTTTGTGAAAACCGGCACCCACCAAAGCATCTATCACCGGTAAGGTCGTCGCCGACAATCTGCCACGGCCTTCTTCATAAACAATACCCAGGTCGAGCGCACAATGCTGTGCCAAAGCCTGTAGTAGCTCTTGTTGTAAACGGTCAAACTGATAAAACTCGCTAAAATAAAGTTTTTTCCACGGTACTACCACTGTCGCTTTTTGTAGTTCTGTAATGGCTAAACGATAAAGTCCATCCTTGTCATACCAGCCCGCAGCCGTTAGTAAAGCTTGGTAGCGCTGATAAACTAAGCATAGTTCTTTATCCTTCTGCGCATAATTGTCTTCTCTGTTCCAATGCGTAAAGGCCACACTCAATTCCTCTGGTGGTACACAGCTACGTGACAGTTCACCGATTAAACCCATCACCGCCTCCACAAACTCCGCTTGTTTCACCAGGGGGGCAAAATAACGCAGTTCGCCTCGTTCTAGCATTTGCTCTAACAATAGCTGAATTAATAAAGACTGGGTTCGCCTTGAAATTGCCAGCAAGCGCTCCTGCCTATTTGCTCGTAAAATCTCATTAGGCAAGAAATCAATATTCACCGCTCTTACCCCACCTTGTTCGCACACCTTTTGCAGTAACATTCTGCCCGGCAACACAAATAACGCCTCACCGTAAGGATACCTCTTTGCCTCTGCCAGAAAAACCTCGCGCATCGTTTCACCAAGGTTTACACAGTATATATCAGCCATAGCAACCATCCATTCGCCAAAATAATATTATGCTCTTATTTTAACATAAAATAACAAAGCTTGTTACCGATCACCGTGTTCTCCCGGCGGCACAAAATAGCTGTTTTATCCGCAGTAAACTAACGCCAAGCCTTGTTCATAAAAACATAAAAATACCGACCTTCAAGTCGTTAGCTTTTTAGTCTAACTTTTTGAGGTCGGTACAAAATAAAAATATTTTATGCTTATTTTTTCTGAAGGCAGTGCAATTTGCTAAACAACAATTTCTTCATCTTGCCCATTGTAAAGGTCACACCGCAGGGGAATTTTCTACGCTATTTAGAATTGCCACCGCAGACCGGCATTGAGTTGCCATTGCTTGTTGATTTTGGCGCCAAAACTACGTTCTACATCAAAATAAAGATTATTGGCCTTGCTTAACTGTACATTAGTACCTAGCCCTACTTCAAACCAAGTATCGCTGTAATCTACGTCTTGGCTGAAAAACTCATTATTAGCCGAGCGCATCTGCACTTGCCCTTTGCCGGCAAATTCGTGCAGAACCGAAGCCCTCAGATAATAGTCCCCTTGTTTAGTTTCTTTGCCGACCAAGAAGCCTAGCCGTGCGACTGCACTACTCATACTATCGTTTGCCACCTTGGTACCAGCGGCGGTAGTAAAGTCGTGACTATTAATGCTACCTACAGTTAATTGCGCCTGGGGTTCTACAAAGCTGCCGTTCGCCTTATTCATCCGTTTATTGTATTCCACGGAGAAGGCGGTGCCTCGTGTTTTGTAGTCGGCACTGTCTTGCCCAAAACCATAGGTTTTAATATCGCCCTTAATTTCACCATGTTTCAAAGTAAGATCGATGTTTTCGCCTTGTCCTGTTTGCCGTGTACCGTAGAGCGTTACTGCCCCTACGCTGTTATCGCCGCTGCCGGCCAGATAGTCGCTAGAGCCCTTGCTGTATTCAAAGGCCGCTCCAAGCTTCCAGTCCTTACTAGTCTTGTGGTCGCTAAGGTCGTAACCGATTTGATAAGTGGTATAGGTGCTATCAGCACCGTTACCTGCCAGCTTGCCACCGTAAATTCTCGTCCACAGGCCTTGCTCCGTATCCCCCTGGTGCAGTTCGCCCAAGCGTTGCCGCATAGTATCATTCTTGACCCATGCTCCATAGACGCTATCAGTAATATTTTGCAAACTAGTAACGCTACCGGTAACTTTTTTACTAATACTACTGAGATACCAATTTTTTTCGTCTTTTTCGACTTTACCAATTAGCTCCGGCGTAGTCACCCATAGTCCACCGTTAAATAAATCTTGCCCTTCAAAAGTCAGGTTTTTGCTTTTGTCTGTTACTAAAAGAAGCTCTCCCTGTACAGGCTTGCCAGTTTCCAAGATACTATCAACTACGGTAATATAGTGAGTACCGCTAGTGGCATTGGTAATGTTTACTTTATCCCCTTGCTGATGAGCAAGGTCAGTATCCAATTTAATAATACCCTGCTCCCCACTCAAATTATCTATAGTAAGCGTTTGATAGCCACTACCAGCTGTCGTCTGATTGATAATTCCCCCCTGCTTCAATGTCAAATTCGTTACTTTGCTATGCTCTCCTGTAAACCAAGTAGCTCCGTTGGCTAAGGTTAAGTTAAATTCACTGTTATTGCCTTCTACAATAGACTGACCGCGAAAATACGAAGTAGCCGTATCAAGAACCAGATTAGTTTTAGCCCCTTCAGCATTCGCAATATTACCGTTAATAATCTTCTCTTTTCCTACCGCTGTCGCATTAATAGTGGCCAGAGCACCATAATTATCAAGAGCATTAACACCTTTTAATTGATCACCGGCAACAATTGTGTCTTGCACAACACAATTAATATTAAAGCCCCCTTCAAGAGTTATACTACTCGCCACACCGTCACTCGTGTTTGCAATGCCATAAACAAGCACGTTAGCGTTAGTGTCTAAGGTGCCAAGGCTAGCACTGCTGATAACGCAGGCCTTATCCCCCATCGTCAGTGTACCAGATTTATTAGAGATACCGCCGATTCGCAACCTATCTCCAACGCCGTCAAATTGTACGGTTGTCTCCACCCTGGTATTTTCACCTAACTTTATTTCTCCTGCTCGGGTCTGATCATTATTGACACCTAGAAAAGATGAAGCCTCGTTACATTGCTTAGTGCTCTCCTTTTGCATCTTGATTTCTGCATTAGCACCCATCTCCAGCTTACCACCATTATAATTATAGATACCAGAAGACATTGATTGGTTTCCGTTGTCATCCTTACTGGTAACAGTAAGCTTAACATTTTCCCCTACCTCGACAACCTGCTGACCTACCCCACCCTTATTATTAATACCAGTCAAATTTCCATCTCTGCCCGTTAGTTCAATGACAGTGCCTGCTAGTACCTTAAGTCCACTATTGAAAATATCTATGCCTTTAAGGTCACCCCCAACAGCCGCTACCTTAATTGACTCACCCTTCAGTTGCACCCCACTTTTTGATATTACTTTTACTCCAACAGTAGCTTCTCCTCTTTTAGCAGTTGCATTATCAAGCTTAATCGCCTCTGTGACGACTTCATTATCACTCGTAATCGTCTTACCTGTCATTCCGTTTGCGTTTACTTGTTGATAAGGCAAACTCGCTAAAATTAACCCTAATACTATTATTGACCCTAACTTACAATTTTTCATCTTCTCGTCTTCTTTCTTTTTTATTTTAAATACCTATTATTCATTGGTATTTAGCCAAGGTGTCCTTCTTTTTGCTTTAAGAGTAAAGCAAAAAGAAGCTAAAGTAACATAAGCTTTTAACTTCTATATTAAAGAGTTAAAAAAAACAGCTTTTATGAAAAAATTAAATTAGCTACAATTAATTTATCTTTTTCCACCTGCTCCTAAAGCGTCAATTTATACGCCTACCAAAAGGTGCACTTTGCGTCAATAAAATTCCTTTTAGCGGCAGTTAACTAGAATTCTTACTTTTTAAGTGACTATTTTTGCTAATATAGCAGGTGAAAAAGCTATTTCGTCGAATTTGTAAACCATACGGGTTTATTCATTTACGCAAAATGCACACTTATAGTATTTTAAGCTAATAGTTTTTGTAAGAAATTTTTATACTTATTTATGATCGTGTCTTATGTTTTTATATTTTACCTTTCTGGTTTCTTTTTGTCAACCACTGGTTTACTTTTGGGGCTTTTAGTTAACATTCATTTACGAAGGAGGTGAGATCGTGTCCATCAAGGTTTTAGCTGCTCTTGATTACAATAAAATTGGTTTACGATTACGTCAAGTGCGAAGCTCCTTGACGCAAAAAGAGTTTGCAGCTTCGCTTGGCGTTTCTATTTCTTATATTAAATCCTGTGAAAACGGTAAAAAAGGAAGTATAGAACTTTTTGCAGAAATTGCCAAAAAATATAATATTTCTTTAGACTGGTTGCTTCTTGGGACTGAAAAGTCTACAAAAGCACAACTTCCTACTACTTCAGCCGCACAAGATAATACTTTTATTGCTATTTTACAAGAAGCACTCAACGACCCTAAATATCATGCCTGGGCTACCATGCAGTTTCGTTATGCCTTCAATGATTACATGGTGGAAATTGAACAGAAAAAATTACAGATAAAAAAAGAAACCGATGTCAGCTCAATTTAAACTAACCTCGGTTTCTTTTATCATATGTATTCAAGCTAAACAAAAAAGCGGTCAACCATAATCATGGTTGACCGCTTTTTGAGTTTTAGTCCACAGAAGCAGGTACTGCTTCCGGTTTAATTAGTTTTTCTACGATAACATCGATTTTATCAACTTGGAAGCCTGTTAGTGTTTCCACTTCGTTAACCAAGGTTTCACGCAATCTAATAGTAGTTTCTGGAATATTAGCTCCGTACAAAATAGTTACTTTGATTTCAAAAGAAACATGACCGACAGCAGCGGCTTGATGCTCACCATCGCCAACAACGGCATCAGTTTTTTTCACGTTAACCTGCGGTGCTACTCTTTCTGCTACTTTTTTCGCTATAGCGACAATTGTATTTTCAACTTCTGTTGCCGCCACTACATTTTCAACTTTCATCATTGCTGTTTTTGCTAAATCAGCAAAAACGTCTTCACTAATAATAGTTTTCCCGCCAACCATAATAATTCCTCCTCATAATCTAATCTCTAACTTAAGAAGTTAACTTTACCTTACATAGTGATATATTCTCTATGCGTCAACTTTTACCTGCCTGTCACAAAAAATTTTCATTTGCCAAAATAATTATAGCCTTGATAAAGTAGCCACAAATTCCAGACTACACAACAAGGGATGCCGTAACGGAATTGAAGTTTACACGTCTTATGGTGAAAAACTCGCATTCCCAGCCATACCCCCAGTGCACCCAAACCTAAGGCGACAGCAAATAAAGTTCTTTCCGACACCCTGTACTGTTGCTTGACCGCTCGCCATTTGTCCAGCCCCAGTAGCAGAGCCGTAAACACATTCCACAACAAAAGTCCTAGCCCCAGCCACTTACAGTTCATGCCGCTTCACCTTGCCAGCAAAAAGCACCCCTGGAATCAAAAACAACAGATTAAAAGCCAAACTGGGAAAAAGAGCTTGCCCTGCCCCTGGTACCAAGAACTTCCAGGTTAAGGCCACCAGAATTCCTGCTAGCATCGCGGCTAACCCGGCTCCTGGCGCAATTCTATTTTTAAAAGCAATAGCAAAGGTAAGCGGCAGAAAAACCCCAGCTCCTCTTAAGGCCATGGATAAATAATTCCACTCCAAAACGTAGGAATCCAGGTGATAAAACGTAAAAATCGTTGCTGTCACTGTAATAACAAGAACCAGGCTTCTGTTGATCCACAGCAGTTGTTGTCCCTTTTCAAAGCCTAGCACCGCTTTAAAGATATCCCTAGTTAGCATGGTACTGCACCCCAACGACAAGCCCGCAATTGAGCCAATAGCCGACAAGACTAGTGCCGCCAGTGCCGCTCCCCCTAGCCAATCAGGCATATAGAGCGTCAAATATAGGGGCAAAGCCTCTATGCTACTAATACCGGGGTGGTTAACGTGCATAAACATACCAATAATAACTGACGGTAGCCCTACCGGAATGACGATGAGCGCTGCTACCACGCACCCCACAGCCGCTGTTTTACTATCTTTAGCTGAAAAAAGCGCTTGAATGTAGGTTTGCGTAGAAATGATACCAATAACTAAGGACAGCAAATTAACTAAAGCATACTGCACACCACCACCAAACAAGCTAAACCACGGTGCTGCCGGAAAAGTTTGAGTCAAACCATTTAGTCCACCCAAATGTTGAAAAGCCACGCTTCCGGAAACAAATAGCGTGGCAAAAATTAAACCAATTTTAAATAAGCCAGCCATGCCGGAACCATTAATGCCACCTAAAAAAACAAAACCTAAAACAATGGTTACCAATAAAATGGCTGCCAATGGCAAAGACAAGCGGAAGATGCCGGCAATTAAATTGAGCGCCGTCAGGGTGCTGGCAACAATACTAAAAAAAATACCAGCTGTTGCCGCTAAACTAGCCAGTGGTCCTGCCTTTTTTCCATAACTAACCACCAAAAATTCAGAAATAGTCGTAAGACCACTTTGTCGCAAAGGTCTGGCATAAAAAGTTGCCATAAGGAGGAGGGCAAGCCCTGACCCCAACGTAAACCACCATGCCGCCAACCCCAGTGTAAATCCCAGTTGCGCCGTACCTACAGTAGCCGCTCCACCCACAATCGTACCGATAATACTACCGGCCACTAAAACTGTGCCCGCGCTACGACCACCAACACTAAAATCCTCCTCGGATTTAACTTTGCGGCCAGCATACAGACTCGGTACCAGCGAAAGCAAAAGCACCAGAATTAAACTAACTAAATGCGTTGAAGAAAGTTGCACTGTGATCGCCTCTACTTCGCTATTTTTTATCCTCGCTCTTTGCTTGCGTGCAAGCTAAAGCCCTCTCACGGTTTATTATCAATGCTGGATAACCACAGGCCTATCGCCACCACATTAATCAGTTGACCCAAAAAGCCTTCTAAAATCACCATGAGTTTCGTGATATTGGCAACTGGCACAATATCACCGTAGCCAATAGTCAAAATACTAATACCGCTAAAATATAAACAGTCTACATACCCGTCGACTCTATTTACAGGAATAAAAATTCCGGCATGAGCACCTGTTGGTAGCTGTGCTTGCCAAAAATCCTGTACGCCTTTCAGCACTAACTTTTGCTCTTCAAGACTGCCTTGACCCAAAAGCCCTAAAATATTTTCTACGTCACAACTAAAATAATAATAATTACCAAATCCTAACCAAATCATCAAATAAGCGAAAATTATAATTGACACTCGTTTTTGAGTAGTCAGAGTACTATGAAAAGCGGCCCATAAGGAGATACAAATGAACGTAGCTAGTACAAACAGTAACATTAAAGCCAGCACCAGCACCGCAGGAATAACGGTGTTCATATTATCCTGTGCCGTTTTACTCACCACGATATAATCCAAAAGTAAGCTGGCAAAGACAGGGCTACACGCTAATAACAACCACATACAAACAAAGGCCGGCAAATTGCGTTCCATCAGTTTTTTATATCGCTTAATCAAGAGCCCTGCCTCCTCCCATTCCCACTTTATCTAAATTCTACCTTGAGATGTTGCCGCTCTACTAAACGTTTAAAACTATACTTGGGATAGCCCACCATCATGGCGCCTACCAACCGCTGTTTTTTAGGAATCTTGAGTAGTTCTAATAAAGGAGCATAACCTGCCTGACCACAAGTCTGAATAAAGCCAGCAATGGTTGTCCCCAGTCCTATTGTCGGTGCAAAAAGTTCGGCATAGGCCCATGCCTGCTCACAATTACTGATACCTGTTTGATTAAGTTTACGAGCCACAGCAAAAATAAGTTGTGGTGCATTACGGGCAATAATATCCTGTCCTCGTTGGCGATAAGTTTTGAGCACATTGCCAAAATAACGACTATGAGGACTATTCGCCGCTATTTCTTCTTCCATCCAAGTTGCTGTTAAATCCGCCACTTGTCGAATGATAGCCCGATCAGAGAGCACAATATAATACAGACCTTGAGAATTACCGGCCGTCGGTGCATAGCGGGCAATATCTAAAAGCTCCCGCACTTGCTCTTCTGCCACCGGTTCCGGCTTAAAATTCCGCACCGAGCGACGAGCCCGCAAAAAATTATAAGCTACGGTTTTATCTAACACCGGTTGTGCAAGAGGTGTTTGCTCCTCTAGTGGGCAACGTATGTTTTCCATAGCCGCCGTCGGGCAAATAGCCACACAATGGCCACAAGCCATACAGCCTCGATCCCACAAACATTCAGGTCCAGCTGCCCCCATTGTAATAATGCAACTAGGACAGACCTCCGCACAACGACCACATTTAACACATTTCTCTTGATTAACTTGAATTAGTTCCATTTCCTCACCCCAAGCCTTTAGTCTGTTTTCTTCCTTTCAAGCAAACATATAATAGTTTTTAATTCGACACACTACCTCTGTGCTCCTGCTTTTTAGCTAAATATTACCACGTATTTAGTTGCTTAACAGGTTTTGTCCCCCCATAGTTCGCTCTTGTTCCTAAGCAGCTTTTCAAAAAGGCAATAAAAAAAAGCCGGACCACAGTCCGGCTAATAAATTCTGGCTCCTCGAGTAGGACTCGAACCTACAACAACTCGATTAACAGTCGAGTGCTCTACCGATTGAGCTATCGAGGAATAGCTTCGTTAACGAGTGTTATTATACAACGCTGTGCAAACAGTGTCAAGTAGTTGCCAGTTAATCTTTCCCCCGCTAGAGCGAGCACTTTTACCTGGTTAGCTGATAAATAAGTGCATTACAAATAGCGGCTGCTACGTTACTACCACCTTTACGTCCACGAGCAACGATGTAAGGAGCACCGGCTTGCATAATGATCTCTTTAGCTTCTACCACATTCACAAACCCTACCGGCACACCGATAATCAACGCCGGTTTAATCTTCCCTTCTCGCATCAGTTCGTCCAAACGTACCAGTGCCGTTGGCGCATTGCCAATAGCAATAATTACCGGTCCAGTTACGGTACAAGCTTTTTCCATACAAGCCGCTGCTCGGGTACTACCTGCCGCTTTAGCTCTCTCCGCCACATCGCTGTCCGTCATATAGCACAGAACCTGTCCGCCCAGTTTAGCCAAACCTGGTTTACTGATGCCGACTCTAGCCATATTAGTATCAGTAATAATAGTTGCACCCTGCTGCAAGGCCGCTAAGGCCTTTGCCACAACCTCCTCGGAAAAACATAAAGTCCGAGCATAATCAAAATCAGCAGAAGTATGAATGACACGCTTAATAATGGCCGCTTTATCCTGGTCTAGGTGTACTCCACCAAGCTCTTCGCTAATAATTTCCATGCTGCGTTTTTCAATATCCATCGGTAACACGTTTTCTAATTTCATATTATTACCTACCTTTCTATTCCTGTTCTAGCTGCAATCCCTTGGTCAAACGGATGTTTAAGCTTAGAAATTTCCGAAACATAATCTGCTAAAGCCACCAATTCGGCTGCCGGGTTACGCCCTGAAAGTACAACCTCCATGGTTTCAGGCTTTTTGTGCAGAAAACTGACAAGGCGTTTCAACGGAAAAACGCCAGTATTACAAGCACCAATAATTTCATCCAAGATGAGCAAATCAATTTTTTCAGTTGCACATTTGTTCAAGACTTGATCAAAAAGCCGTTCATGTTCCACCAGCACTTGCTGTTTTTCTGCTACTGACATTTGAAAAGTAAACTTGGTGTTCGGCTTACCACGCATAACCGTAATACTGGGGATTAGTTTCAAACTCTCCAGCTCCCCCGTCGGCCTACTTTTAAGAAATTGCACCAACAGTACCTGATTGCCACACCCAGCGCAACGTAGAGCCAAGCCCAAACAAGCCGTAGTTTTCCCTTTGCCATCGCCACAATAAATATGGATTAAACCTTGTTCCATCTAAACACCGGCTTCCAAAATACTCTTAATCTTTTCCATATCCAAGTAAGTGCGTACCTGCTCTGCCAAAAGATCATATTGTTGTTTCTTGTACTCAGCAAAGCTAATAGGAGCCAAATCTGTCATTTTTAAACCTTTTTTCGCCAGTAATGCTTCCACCAGACTTTGAGCGATCCCGTCCCCGTCAAAAACCCCGTGCACGTAGGTACCGTAAACGTTCAGTTTACCCTGAACGCTCTGAGCTCCCTCACAAGTAGTCGGCCCCTGTTCCCGGCTAGGCTGCATCTCGGCTAAAGCGTCAATAGCGGCACAATTAGTCACACCGGAATGAATTTCATAGCCAAAGAAAGGTTGCCCCGTCAGACAAGCGAAAATTCCTTGCACTTGTCCAAATTTACCAGCCACTTGAATGGTACGTTTCTTTTCCGCAAAAATAGTTTCCGTTGGTAATAGCCCCATCCCAGCAACATCCCCGCCTTCTTCCACACCATAGGGGTCAGACAGGTTCTTGCCTAAGATTTGATAGCCGCCGCACACACCAAAAATTGCTGTTCCACCATGAGCTTTTTTGAGAATTTCTGCTTCTAAGCCACATTGCCGCAACCATTTCAAATCGCCAATCGTATTTTTTGTCCCTGGAATAATAATCAGATCTGGGTTTTGTAATTCTCGCACAGATTGCACATAGCGCACCGATACACCCGGTATTAATTCAAAAACATTAAAATCTGTATAATTAGACATCCGTGGCAACCGTGCTACTGCAATGTCGATGGCTTTAGTTTCTGTCCCCGTATTCAAACGTTCGGATAAACTATCCTCATCTTCAATGTCAATATTTAACATCGGCAAAACGCCCACTACCGGTACTCCTGTTTTGGCTTCAATCATGTCCAAACCCGGTCGCAAAATATTAATATCGCCACGAAATTTATTGATAATAATGCCCTTCACCATTTGCCGTTCATCTGCTTCTAACAACATCAGCGTGCCATAAATAGCTGCAAAAACACCACCGCGATCGATATCTGCCACTAATAAAACTGGTGCTTGTGCCATTTTGGCCATACCCATATTCACGATATCTTGACTTTTTAGATTGATTTCTGCCGGACTACCGGCACCTTCTATCACAATCACGTCATTTTCTGCCGCTAATTGAGTATAAGCTTGCATAATATCAGGAATTAACTGGGTTTTAAAGGCAAAATATTCAGCAGCTGTCATCGTGCCAATAGCCTCACCATTAACAATGACTTGTGAACCTTGGTCACTGGTTGGCTTTAGTAAAATCGGATTCATCAGCACACTGGGCTCAATATTAGCCGCTTCTGCCTGTACTACCTGTGCCCGTCCCATTTCTGCCCCCTCCTTGGTAATAAAGGAGTTTAAGGCCATATTTTGTGATTTAAACGGTGCTACCTTATAGCCATCTTGATTAAATACGCGACACAGGCCGGCCGTTACCAAACTCTTACCGGCATTAGACATTGTTCCTTGCACCATGATTGCTTTTGCCATGCTGTCTAGCTCCTCTCAAATAGGTATTGCCATACCTCTTGATATTTTGTAATTTCCGGGGCTTGTTCTGTTGTGGTGCCCATAGTTCCTGCAATTATTGGCACCTTACCGGCTAAATGTTTACCGGTTAAAGAACTGGTACCGTGATCACCGCAAACGACAATTCGTGTAGGTTCTGTCAGTTGCGGCAACAGTTGTCCAAAAAATTCTCGGTCAATTCTACTAATAAAGGCGGCTTTTTCTAAAGGATTTTTACGATGTGCCGCTTCGTCCGTACCATTAAAATGTACCATAACAAAGTCCTTAACAGCTAAAAGCCGAAATGCTTGCTCTGCCTTTTCCACCACGTCCGTATCAACTTCCCCCGTAGCTCGCGCTAAGGTGGCCTGTTCCAGCTTAAGTGCCAGCGCAATCCCCTGCACGATTTCTGCGGCACAGACCGCTCCTCCACGCAAATGTTGCCGCTCCTCAAAAGAGCGCATTTCTATGCGTTCAGAAGCACCCCAGGGATAAAACTGATAAGTTTGACCGTTCTGCGCAAACTTATCAAGAGCCTTAGTTGAAGCCTTGATGAACTGGTTGAGTAGAAGAGATTTGGCGCACATCGGCGCCAAGAGCTCATTAATCTGCCTCCCCATACTTTCATGGGGTGGCGCTACTTGACCTGCCCGCAATAATTCCGGATTTTTGTCCAAAATTAAAAGATTACGATAAGCTGAAAGGTGCAAAAACTCAATATCCTTCCGCAGCTTATTCGCACAAGTTGCCGCAGCTTCCATAGCAGCCGGCGTTAAGCCTTGAGCGTTAAAAGCAGTTAACTTCCCATTTGCATCCACCGTTACCAAATTGCACCTCAGCACCATCTCGTATTCAGAAATGTCCCGCTGATGAGCCAATAGTTCTAAATATGCTCTATTGGTTGGGAAGTCCTGGGGTGCTACTCCCAAAAGCCGCAAAATACAGCCCAGACTTTCCGGTACAAAATCAGTTTCGCAAATACTGATGCTGCCACAGGTTCCCTCGGTCGCGATTTTATCTATATTATGATGCGGAGCATAGGTAAACGGAGTTTTCCCGCCCAAAGCAGGAATTTGCTCGTCACCCAAACCATCAATTATTACCAATAGTGATTTCATGCTGTAGTATTTTCCTCAAAGCTTTAATCAAAAGCTTATTTTGCGTTTTAGTACGCACTGCTATCCGATAATAGGTGTTATCCAAATTATGATAGTTCGCACACTCACGAATAAGGAACCCTTCCGTTTTAAGTTTAGTCGCCAAAGCGGTGACTTGCGGTAAAGTAAAAAAAATATAATTGGCCAACGAACCATAAGTTTTAATTTTTAATCGTGCTAAGCTCTCTAATAAATAGGCACGTTCTGCCTTGATATAAACCTGGGAGCTGGCTAAATACTCCTTTTGTTCCAGTGCGCTCAGTCCTGCCGCCTGCGCCAAAGTTGAAACACCCCAGTCTTGACCTGCCAGGTGGCAAGCTTCGATAATTTCTGGTTTATGTGCTAAGCAATAGCCCAATCTCACACCGGCCATAGCATAGGTTTTAGTAAAAGCTTTCAAGATAATGAGATTTTCATAGCGTGCTAAATAGGGTAGTAGCGAAAACCGTTCCCGCCCCTCCACGAAGTCCATAAAACATTCATCTACTAATAACAAGGTTTTTGTTTGTTGACATTTTTCTAAAATGGCCCGCAGTAACTTCATCGTTGTTACTTGACCGGTAGGATTATTCGGATTGCAAATAACTAATAAATCTACTTCCGGTGTGATCTGTGCGAGAATATCTTCTTCTACGCAATAAGCTCGTTGCTCGGCTAATTGATAATAGCTCATCTGACAATCCACCGTACGCAAGGCTTTTTCATAATCGGCAAAAGTAGGTGCTAAAAGTAACGCTCGCCGTGGCTTCAAAGCCAGTACCAACCGAAACAATACAGCTGCGGCACCGTTATCTAGAAAAATTTGTTCGGGGTTCACCCCATGCTCTGTGGCTAGGCGTGCTGTTAGGCGCCGGCAAAAAGGGTCAGGGTAGCTTGCACACTGGCCAGCCGCTTGCCGCAAAGCTTTTTTGACAGCCGTGGGCATACCCAGCGGATTAATATTCGCAGAAAAATCAACTAGCGTTGCTGCTCCCAAGGAGGTTTCGCTATAAATATCTCCACCATGAACGTATGTATACACCTTTAATCCCCCTTGCTTACCGCACGAAAAATAATTTAACTAAAGTAAAGACAGCTAAACTAATAATGGCCGTCAAATACATTAAATTATTAGTGCTTTTAATATCCTCTGGCTTCACTGGGCGCAAATCATCGCCAATGGTCGCTTTGGGTACAAACTTGCCAAAATAATAATGTCCGCCTCCTAATTGAATATGGAGTGCTCCAGCACAAACCGATTCAGTTTGTGCAGAATTAGGGCTTAAATGATTATAACGATCACGTTTGAAAATATGCGCAGCAGCTTTGGCATCATAGCTTAAAAAATATGCAGCCGCAATCATAAAAATACCTGCTAGCCTAGCCGGTACATAGTTTGCAAGGTCGTCAAGCAATGCCGCACAACGTCCTAAATGCAAATATTTTTCATTTTTATAGCCCACCATGGAATCCATAGTGTTAATACCTTTGTACAAAAAAGCTAACGGTGCTCCGCCGATAAACATAAATAGCATCGGGGCAATAATGCCATCTGCTGTATTTTCAGCCACAGTTTCCACCGTAGCCTTAGTTACTTCCTCGGCGCTAAGCTCCTTGGTATCACGCCCTACAATCCACGAAAGTTGTTTTCTAGCCTGCACTAAATTTTTCTGCACTAGCTGATCATAAACCTTTAAGCTCTCGTCTTGCAGACATTTAGTAGCAAAAATCTGATAAAACATAATGCTTTCCAAAGCAAAAGCAACCCACACATTAAAAGCCGTTACTACTTGTAGTAGTAAGTACGGTACGCCGAAAGAAAGAAGCGTTACAGCCACAACGAGCAAGCGTCCACCCCATAGTAGTCCTTGGGGGCTAGCACCGCACCAGCTTCGAATTCTGGCTTCCAAGGCGGCAATCAGATTGCCAATCAAACAGATTGGATGTGGCAACCAATACGGATCCCCAAACAGCAAATCCAGTCCAAAGCCCACAATGATAGCGAGTACGGTCAACATGACTTCATCTCCCTTAACACACCTATTAGGCTATTTTTGTTGGGCATATTTTTGGCAAGCTAAAATAAAATTAGCCGCAAATTCAGGATTACCCCATAAATGTATGTGAGGGTAGCCGGCATACAAAGTAGCCGTGGCATTAATGCACTCCCATTGTCCTCGACCTGAAGCCTTTACTGCAAGAAAAGTGCTTCCGTTAGCAGTACTTTCCGAGTAATGAAATTCGTGAGCATTTATTTTACCACCAGCTTTACTTAGGAGATTATCCTGCTGTGCCTCCAGTGTCACGTAGCCAAAACGCTTGAGCTTACTGGTCAGTTCGACTGCACCGGCTAAAGCTCCTACCCACGGCCAACTAGCCGTACCTTCCTGATAGCGTTCTAATAAATACATAAACCCACCACACTCCGCCAGGCAGGGCAAGTGTTGCGCCAGTGCCGTGCGAATACTACTTAGCATCGTACTGTTAGCTGCCAATTCCTTGGCATAAAGCTCGGGATAACCACCGCCCAACAATAGTCCATCGCAAACCGGTAAATGAGTATCGGTCAGTGGGCTAAAAGGTAATAGCGTGGCACCCAAGGCACTCAAAAGGTCTAAAGCATCTTGATAATAAAAACAAAAAGCCGCATCCTGTGCTACTGCTATTTTAACCTGTGCCAACGGTTGTAATTGTGGTTCCTGATAGGTAAGAGCTGGTGCACTATGTGCAATCGCCAGTAACCCCTCAAAATCAAGAGATTTTTCCGCCTGTGCGGCCAATTTATCCATAATAGTTTGCAAGTCAGCAATTTCACCGGCAGTAATTAACCCTAAATGCCGGCTTTCAAAACCACAGTCGGTTAGCTCCGGAAAATAGCCCACTAGGGGAATGCCTGTTTCTGCTTCCACTGCATCTTTATAATAAGCATAGCTCATCGGATTCATATTATTGAGAATAACACCTCGGATATTACTATCGGGGCGAAACTCTTGGAAACCTTTAATCGTGGCAGCAATGGAAAGAGCCGCACCCTTGCCGTTAACTACCAAAACAACCGGTGTTTGTGTGGCCTTAGCTAAGGCATAGGCACTAGCTTGGGTAGTCTGACCCAGTCCATCATAAAACCCCATTGCACCCTCAAGCACTGCTAGGTCACGTCCGACTACATTCTTCGCCAAAAGATAGCAAGCGGTGCTTTCGCCCAGAAGAAACAAATCCAAATTACGAGAATGAGCACCCAAAACCTTTGTATGGAACATGGGGTCAATATAGTCCGGACCTGACTTAAAAGCCGCCGGTTGCAACCGGCGATTGAGCAAGGCTTTTAAAATGCCACAGGTAATTGTTGTCTTGCCACTACCACTGGTAGGAGCCGCAATCATCAAACGTGGAATTGCACATTTCATTTTTCATTCCTCTTTTTTCGTCGCCGTCATAATATAAATCGGATTTTGCGCCATCATCATATTGTAAGCACCCAACTTTTTGGAGCGAGCGGTAAAGACATTTACTATTTCCAAAGTGTAGGCACTCTGTCCTTGATAATAAGTAGCTATTTCAGCAATAGTTTCAATGGTAATTGCATTCATCACAATCCGTGCCTGAGGATTTTTCCCATAAATCGTATTCAGCATGGCGTGCAAATTACCACCACTGCCGCCGATAAAGACGCAATCCGGAGTTGGTGCTGTTTTAATCGCTTCCGCCGCTTCTCCGGCTACAATCGTTAGATTAGTCACACCAAATTTAGTTTGATTTTTACCTAAAAGTGCCACAGCCTCTGGGTTACGCTCAAAAGCCCAGACTTGTCCGTCGGTAGCTTGCAAGGCCAGTTCAATGGACACAGAACCGGTTCCAGCACCAATATCATAGATTGTATCACCAGAGCGTGGTTGCAATTTGGAAAGGGAAATCGCCCTAATCTCTTGCTTAGTCATGGGAACGGTAGCACGCATAAACATTTCATCTGCCAGCCCAGGCACCGCTTGGTGCAAAGCCACCGGCTTGGCATTGAGAATCATCATCACGGCCAAGGAGGGAAAAGTTAGCTTGCTCAGTTCCTCCGCCGTACCACAGGTGATTTTTTCGTCAGGGTAGGAAAGTTTCTCTCCTACATAAACCAAAACCTCACTCAACCCATGCTCACATAATTGTGCACACAAAGCTTGGGCAGAATTGTCGCCTCCGGTCAAAGAAAATACTTTCGCATTTTGAAAAACTGTAGCGACGATATTATTATTACGACCGTGCATACTAATAATGCGAGCATCCTCCCAGCTCATACCAATACTTTGTGCAAAATAAACCAAGGAACTGATACCGCAATATCTTCTAACTTGACAAGTAGTTAATTTTTCCGCCAAAGTTTTCGTTAGACTAAAAAAGCCCACATCGCCGGAAACTAAAATCCCTACTACGTCCTGCACTGGGTCTAAAGTAGCAATAATTGTCAAAATTTTAACAATGCTAATCGTTTCATAGCTTTTTTTACTGTCTGTAGCAAACGCTGCTAACATCCGCTGATCCCCAATGAGCACCGTACTGGCGGCGATAGCCGCCTTGGCTTGTGCCGTTAACAAATCAGGGTTGCCGGGTCCAATGCCGATAATATTTACCTGTAACATGAAGTTTTCCTCCTTCACTGGTTTAGTTTGCGCTGCAAAGCTGACGCAAGGTCGCTAGAGTTTCTTCATAGCCAGCTCCGTTTTCTCCTGGCAATCTGCGAATAACCACTAATTGTGCACCGCTAGCTTGAGCTGCCCTTTTTTTTGCTTCAAAGCCACCGGCATTACCGGAATCCTTCGTCACCACAAACTTAGTTTTAGCACTTTTAAACAACGCCACATTGACCTCTTCGGAAAAAGGTCCTTGCATACAAATGATTTTTCCTGCTTGATAACCTAGGCTCAGTGCCTTTTCTAGTGATGACACCATAGGTAAAACACGCAAAGTAGTACGCTCCGCAAACTGAGGCACCGCTGTAAATAACTCCAAAGTTTTACTCCCGGTCGTTAAAAAAATATTTCCCTTCGTGTGACTCAAAAACTCCACCGCATCTTGGTAAGAATCTACCTCGACACAATCAGTTACGCAACTTGCCGGTCGCAAAAGGCGTAAATAGTCATAGCCCAAGGATTGGCAAGCTGCTCGCACCGTGTTAGTGACAATCGTGGCATAGGGATGCGTGGCATCCACCACGCAATCTGGTTTATTAGTCCGCAAAAACTCTTGCATAGCCGCTAAATCCAAACGTGCCGCTTGCACAGTCACGTTTGCTTGTGCTTCTATCAGGTCGGCACCATAGGTTGTGGCCACTGAAACCAGGATTTTCACCTGTACTCCGGCTAGATCCTTAATCAATCTCCGTCCCTCACTGGTACCGGCAATCAACCAAATTACCGGTATTTTCTTCATGCTAATTTATACCCTCTAGGCGTAACCATTTTATTATTAATAATAACCGTTTGTGAATTACCAATAATCACAGTAGAGAACATATCCACTTCTTTATCCCGCAGTCCTGCCAGTGTCGTTAGCTCATAGGCTTCGCCGGCACGACCAATGTTGCGCACAATACCTGCCGGTACCTCAGGGTTTTGATGGCGTAGCATAATATCACAAGCTTTTTGCAAATAATCATGACGTTTAAAGCTAGAAGGATTATAAAGTGCGATACAAAAATCACCTTGGGCAGCACACGCCAAGCGTTTTTCAATTTTTTCCCAGGGTGTCAATAAATCGCTTAAGCTAATCAGACAAGTATCGGCAATAAGAGGTGCTCCCAAAACAGCCGCACCACTACAAGCCGCCGTAATTCCAGGCACGACTTCAATTTCTAGCTCCGGATGCTCCGCTGCTACCTGATACATAATACCTGCCATGCCGTAAACGCCGGCATCGCCACTTGAAATCATCGCTACCGTTTTACCTTGTAGTGCTTCGTCAATAGCTAGACGGCAACGGTCAACCTCTTTCCGCATACCAGTAGTCAAAAACTCTTTATCCTTATAGTCGTCTTTAATCAAATCGATATATACATGATACCCGGCAATAACGTCACAGTTAGCCAAAGTTTCCTTGGCTCTGGTTGTCATTTGTTCTACACCGCCCGGACCTAAACCTACTACATACACTTTTTTCGCCATTTCTTTTACCACCTTATAATTTATGAAAGTCAATCACGGTTTTACGCTCGGCAATAGCCAAGGTCACTCCGTTTTTGCTAGTTTTCTTTAAACATAGTTTACCTTGAGCACCTAAGACTGCTGCCCTCTCGCAAACATTATCAACCCCGACTACAGACTGGACTAAGTCCGAATGAGCAAACTCACCCGGCTGTGCTGCCAACGCCGCTGCGGTATAAAAATGTGCCGGCACTTGGTATTTAGCCGCAAAAGCTAATAGTCCTACCTCATCTTGTTTCAAATCGACTGAACAAACAGCAGCCACTGCCTGCATACTTAGGCCTAAACTCTCTAGCTGTGGCAAAACCAGCTCCTCAATAGCGGCAAGGGGAGTATGACGCCTGCACCCGATGCCCAAATAAAAGCTTGCGGGTATAAGGTTAAGCGTGACAGTAAAAGGCTTGAACTTAGCTTGAGGGGCCAGCACTAAACCAACCTCCCCAGTAGTAGCTAGTACCAGACCTTGAGGCAGAGTTCCACTGATGGGATACTCACTAACTACGCCCACTGGTTTACCATCTACCAGTGCCGCAGCAAAGGCCTTGGCCGCTGTTAAATCATCAAGGTGGATCTTGTTTTTAGCCGCCCATTCATCAACAGCAAACAAGCCATTAATATCGGTCGCCGTCGTTACTACCGGTTCTGCCCCTAGCACCTCGGCTAACTTTCTGGCCACGGCGTTGGCACCGCCAATATGTCCCGCCAAAAGAGGAATGACATAATGCCCCCCCTCATCGATGCTGAGCACCGCCGGATCCACCGTTTTATTTATAATATGAGGAGCAATAGCTCGCACCGCAATACCACAAGCCCCAATATAAATAATAACACTACTCGTGGCAAAAGCCTGCTTTGTATCCTGTTTACAACCAGCACTAAGCTGTAGAGTGCTAGCTTCGCCTACAAATTTGGCGCCGGTATACAGTGTCACCTCGTAGCCCAATTCCTCTAAACCAGTGCCCACGCTTAAACTAAGCCGTGCACCCCGCCGCGTATAGGAAAAAACTACCGCTTTCATTACTCGGTCACTTTCACTTGAGAAGCTTCCCGGAAGCCATGGGTAAACGTCGGATTGTAAAGCTCGGAACGGTCATATTGGTTGCCTAAAAATCCACCCACACAAATGAGCGCCAAGTTTTTAATTTCGTTGTCTTTTGCTGTTTGCGCCAACTGTCCTACCGTGCAACGGAAAACTTTTTGGTCAGGCCAAGACGCTTTGTAAACAATAGCCGCAGGAGTTTCTGCGGTATAACCACCGGCAATCAGTTCTTTTTCTAATTTTTCCAGCATCCCGGAACTAAGGAAAATTACCATCGTTGCATTATGTTTCGCATAATCAGCAATCTTTTGTTTATCAGGAACAGGCGTCCGTCCTTCCATTCTGGTAATAATCACGGATTGGCTCACATTGGGCAAGGTGTATTCTGCCTTAAGGGCTGCCGCAGCCGCGCAAAAAGAACTAACGCCTGGCACTATTTCAAAGTCTAGTCCATAACCTCGCAAAAGGTCGATTTGTTCCCGATGTGCACCATAAATACTCGGGTCACCGGTATGTAATCTAACCACCAGTTGACCGGCTTGTGCCACTGGCACCATAGCCGCTATTACTTCTTCCAACGTCATTTTGGCACTATCCATAATCACGCAATCAGCCTTGGCATATTTAAGCAAACCCGGATTAACTAAAGACCCCGCATAAATAATCAAATCTGCTTGTTCCAATAATTCTTTACCTTTGACGGTAATTAAATCGACTGCTCCCGGTCCTGCTCCAATAAAATAAATCATGAATTAAACTCCCTTTCTTTCACTAAAATAATTGAAAAATAACTGCTTTGCGCATCAACTTGCTCCAAATCAGTATAGATTTTTTCTCCCGGTAAACCACAGCGTTCCACCATGGCCGCATGGTCAGTTAAACCACGCACCCGTAATTCTTCCCGTACTCGACCGATTTCACTGGCTGATTTCATTAGCACTTTATTGCCCGGACCATCTAAAAACTTGCTGGCTGCTTGATAGCTTCCCGGCAAAATAATGAGGGGTTCAGCCCGTTCGCATAAAGCCACATTTAATTTAGCCGCTACTGCGCAAAAAGAAGGAACTCCCGGTACTAACACTGCTTGATAACCCCTTGCTAATACACGCTTATGGACATAAATACAAGTAGCGTAAACAGTAGGATCACCCAGCGTAATAAAAACTACATTTTTGCCTTGCTCTAACAGCTCAATGACAGCGTCAGCGCCTTCATCGTGCGCTTTATCCATGGCTATCATATCTTTAGTCATGGGCATATAAATTTCCAACTGTGCTTTGTCAGTCAAGTCCACGACTTGACTGACAATATTTTTAGCTGTTAAAACATCGCCATCGCCTTTGGGGATAGCCACTACATCGGCTTCCCGTAGTAACCGCACTGCCTTTAACGTCATTAATTCCGGATCTCCGGGGCCGATGCCCACGCTGTATAAAGTTCCTAACATTTTGTATTCCCCTTTGTGTGTAATTTTAATAACTCTGCAACTTGTCCTGTTTGACCAAGTACTCCGTGAACATTAGAAAACATTAAAGCCCCAGTCTTTATTTTATTATGCACCCTGTGTTGCATATAAAAATCAATTTTTTCTGTTAGCCGCTCCATTACTACGCTCAGCAGTTCCTCCTGTTTGAGAATTTTGATGGCTTCATCCGTAGTGAGAGCCGTCAAAATTTCCTGTCCCACGGAAACACTGGCACCCGCAAGTAAAGCATATAACGCCAAAGACTCGGTGCGGCAATCGGCATACTTAGAATGAGTATTCATAACCCCTTGGACTAGCTTCACCAGTTTCCCTGAGTGTCCAATGAGAAGAATACTCTCAAACTCACTGTAAACCGCATAATCCAAAAGTTCTCCAACAAAATTACTGCAAGTAATCGCCTCACTAATATCTAACCCCAGTACCTCCCTAGTATAGTCTTCTCCATAATTACCAAAAAAGACTAACAGGTGTTTATTGCCCTTTTCTTTTTGCACATTCATTTCCACATACATTGTATCTACCAAAGCTTTTTCACTCATGGGTTCTACAATACCGCTAGTACCCAAAATAGACAGACCGTTGATAATACCCAGGCGCGGATTAAAGGTTTTCTTAGCAATGGTGACACCCTCCGGTATCGAAAGCGTAAGCTTCAGGCCACCCGTATAATTAAATTGACGACAAACAGCCATCACATTTTCAGTAATCATACGGCGCGGGGTTGGGTTAATGGCAGGTCCGCCCACACTACAAGCCAGCCCTGGCTTGGTCACAGTGCCTACGCCCGTGCCGCCCACCAACTCTAGCCCCGGCTTGAGAGTTTTTTCGGCTCGCACATAGATTAAAATGCCATGAGTATCATCGGGGTCATCTCCCGCATCCTTGCGAATAGCACAAGACACACTGGTGGCCGTACGTTCAATGTCCTCTAGTGCCAACTGTAAAACAATACCCTTAGGCGTATCAATCTTCACGCCCACCAAAAGTTCCTGACCGAGGAGCATCGTGGTCGCAGCTTTAGCCGCCGCAGTGGCACAGCTGCCAGTCGTATACCCACACCGTAGTTTTTTCCCTTGGGTAATCTGATATTCTTCCATTTTCTCTCCTCTTATATTGCCATATTCTTCTAAATGGTAAAAGCTCCTAATAATAAAAATAGACCTCCGCAATAATCGCGGAGGTCTGAAATAACGAACAAAAACAAGCATACCGAAAACTTGCTTCTTAGCGCTCTCTCCATCACTCGTGGATTACAGCATCTTGCTTTAGGTTGATTGCTGACTTAAATGCAAAACATTCTTACAGCGGCGGGACCGTGACGGATTTACACCGTACTTACCAATTGAGCCTGCATTGGCACCTAATCTATTTGAGTTACTGAATAATTGTAACATAATTAATATGAAAAATCTACTTGCCCGCCAGTAAATTTAGTCTGCTGGCAGACTGGCAGCTGCTTTATTCCTCTTCGGTAAACTGCGCCTGATACAAAGCATAATAAACACCCCGTTTAGCCAAAAGTTCTTCCTGACGTCCTACTTCTACAATCCCCTTTTCCGTTAAGACCACGATGCGATCCGCTTGTTTAATCGTCGCTAAACGATGAGCAATGGTCAAAGTCGTCCTATTTTCTGCCAGCTTCATCAACGCTCTTTGAATTTTGCGTTCCGTTTCATTATCCAAAGACGAGGTAGCCTCATCCAAAATGAGAATGGGCGGATTTTTAAGAAAAATACGGGCAATAGCAATGCGTTGTTTCTGTCCTCCGGAGAGTTTGACACCCCGCTCGCCGATATTAGTAGCATACCCTTGGGGCAACTTCATGATAAATTCATGAGCTTCGGCGGCTTTAGCGGCGGCGACAATCTCTTCTTGGGACGCCTCCACCTTACCATAGGCAATATTGTCCCGCACACTGTCGGAAAAAATAAACACATCTTGTTGCACAATCCCCACATTGCGTCGCAAGGATTCAATTTGAATTTGTTTTAAATCAATCCCATCAATGGTAATACTGCCGCTTTGAATTTCATAAAAACGGGGAATGAGATTGCAAATGGTAGTTTTACCAGCACCCGTCGGTCCTACAAAGGCAATCATTTCTCCAGCTTGAACCTGGAGATTAACGTTCGTAATCACCTTGCTACTTTGTTCGTAGCTAAAAGTAACCTCCTTTAGCTCAATTTCGCCCTTAAACTTGGCGTAGGCCTGAGCTTCCGGGGTATCTGCAAAGTCAGGCTTTTCATCCATAATTTCGCAAAAACGATGAAAGCCTGCCATACCTCGTTGATACATTTCTGTTAAAACTGTCAAACGAAAAACCGGTTTCATGAAAATTCCCACATACAGTAAAAAAGCAAAAAAATCACTAATGGCGAGTTGCCCATTGGCAATCATCCACCCACCTACAATAAGTAACGTTACATGAATTAAATTAGTGAAAAAGCTCACACTACTACTAAATTTAGCTAAAATCTTATAAGAAGCTACTCTGGTCGTCAATAAAGCTCTACTGGCACCGGAGAATTTATGCAGCTCGTAATTTTCATTGGTAAAAGCTTTAACTAGACGGATACCACTAATACTGTCCTCAACCTGAGCGCTAATATCGCCCATTTTTGCTCGATTATCACGAAATGCCGCCTTCATGCGCCGGTTAGTAGTCAAAGTATCAAAAGCTTTATACACCAATAAACAACAAATAACCAAGGCAATTTTCCAATTCATGTAAAGAAGAATGCCCATGGTCCCCAACATCGTCACCGAACAAACAATAATATCGTTCGGTCCGCGAAAAGACAGCTCACCAATCTCCGAAATATCACCCACAATACGTGAAAGCAATTGCCCCGTTTTGCTGTTATCAAAATATCGAAAAGACAGACTTTCAATATGCTTAAAAATATCATGGCGCATATCGTTTTCGATTTTGGCACCCATGGAATGGCCATAATAAGTGACAGCATAGGTAATGGCATAACCCAGAAGATATAAAACTAGGAGAATTGCCGCCGACTGGTACAAGCGGTTCAAATCGGCAGACGGTAAAACATTATTCATAATATTGCGTAAAACCAAGGGAAACATCAATTCTAAACTCGCATTGAGTAAAGACCCACCTATCGTCAGCGCAACTATTTTCTTATAAGGTTTATAGTAAGGAAAAAAGCGTTTTAACAAAAAACCACCACCTTTGGCTAGCTAACACCAGTCTTAAACTAAGTCTGCTTTAAGTTTACTTTCGTGCCTTGATCAAATAGCCCC
This sequence comes from Acidaminococcaceae bacterium, assembly GCA_036659415.1. Taxonomy (GTDB): domain Bacteria; phylum Bacillota; class Negativicutes; order Acidaminococcales; family Acidaminococcaceae; genus JAVXCQ01. The sequence continues at coordinate 14,456 of JAVXCQ010000011.1, read as the reverse complement.
CGCTTCCTGAGCATATTTTGAATTAATAATAACAAAATTGGTACTGCTTACAACTTTGCCTTGCCTACACAATACCAAGTGCACTTGCCCCACAGCGTATCTCTTCGTAGCCGCTCGTGGTAAAGCAACTTCTATATTGAGCGTCATTTTCCCATTAGGTTTTAACTGTAAAGCTTGCCCCGGCAATACTTCTTCCCACTGCCCTTTTTTACTGCTTTGCGATAAATAGCCTTCCGCACCAGTGAAGCTGGCTTCTAGGTTATTATACTCCTCACCAATCGTCCCACGTCCATAAAAAGAAAGTACCTGCCTTTGCAGATAATATTTTAATAGTCCTTGTTGCGCCAGATCCACCTGTACCGTTTCTTCCTGCCTCTGCGGAACGTTTAACCGAAAGTTCACCCGTTCTGCCTCGTTAATTTTTCTGTAAGAACCGGCACCCACCGCCACCACCAGAGCCAGTAGAAAGCTGATTATAACTTGCCAGCGCTTACTGTTCATCAGCGCCACCGGCTTGCACACTCTCCTGCCGTTTAAACTTGCGGTAACAATAAAGACCAGCAAGACCTAAACCTGCCGACAAACCGCCGATACAAGTGCCACCGCAAGCTCCGCACACGCCGTTACAGCCTGGGCCGGTACTAAAAGCACTCGTAAAAATGGTAGCACCCGTAGCACCTAAACCCCAATACCACTCTTTAGCTTTTGGGAGCATGAGTTTTCACCTTGCTTTCTTTACCATAGCTAATCGCCTGCGTAGGACAAATTTCTTCGCATTCAAAACAAAGAATGCAGTGATGAATTGAACACTCGGCCTGGCCGTTAGTAATTTTCACCGCTTCCATGGGGCACACTTTTGTGCATTTACCGCACCCCACACATTTGTCGCCATCAATCATAAGCTTATTAGCTAGCCCGAAGTGGTCACCAAGGTAATGGCAAAAATTCTGCAAAGCTCCCACAGGACAAAAGAAATTGCAAAACCCCCGGCCACCCTTAGTGAAAATACCGAAAACAAAAAACCACAAAATAAATGTTAACAATAAACTACTAGAAAAAGCTACTGCATAACCCCAAAATACATAGTTGATAAATAAGTCGAGAACAAAAAAATTGCAATAGGAACACGCCAGCACCGAACCAACCAGTGGCGACAGCATAAAACCGAGCAAAAAGCCATAGCGTAGTGCAGTCAGAGGCAAGTACCGTCCCCACTCAATTTGCCCTCGTCGCGGTACCAGTTTCGCTAAATATTCTGGCAATGCTCCTGCCGGACAACATTTGCCACAAAATAATGGTCCGCAGAAAAAAGCAACCACCAAAAGTAGTAGCGTCCCCACAACAGACACTAGCCCCATAGCCCAAAAACGACCGGTCAAAATATGTTCGATAGGAATGCGCAAGCAAAGCGTGTGAATAGTTGGTTCATACGTTTGTCCTAGCAAGAACAAAAGGCCCCTTTGGAATAAAGCCATTGGGCCAAAAAATAAAGATAAACCAATGATATAACCTAAAATCCGTTTGTAGTGATGTTCAATGGAATGCAAATTGCTTCACTCCTCCTGTGCTCACTCTTTTATTAATCCTATCATATTTTAAGAAATAAAGTCTACTAGTAAGTCAGAGACCTACTCCTACCACTTGAGGGTAGCCTTTCTTAAACAGATAGTTACTCCTCACACCCTTATTGTAGCTACCGTCACCCTCCTGCCCTGCTAAGAAAAAAGCAGTCCTCTCGTAAGAAGACTGCTACTGTGAAAGCATCTTTTAACTATACCTTCACGGTCAACGCGTCCCATCACTCGTGGGTTTTTCGCGAAAAAACTTGGCAGTTCTTTTGACTCGAATTCATCACTCCCCTGCCTATCTAACAGCTAGCTTGCTGGTTAGTTGCAGGTTTGCTCCTTCCTTCTTACAGCGGCGGGACCGCGTCGGCATTAACCGAACTTTTTTAAGCACAGAGCACCAAGTTTTCATCTATTTAATTGTGAGTCGCACTTAAACCAAATCAATGGGCAATAAAGCTGGCAAGCCACTACTGGTCACAAAGGTATCAACTTTAACCCGAAAGACTTCCCGCAAGAGTTCCGCCGTAATGATTTTTTGCGGTTCCCCCACTTGCACAATTTCACCTTTTTTCATCACCACAATATTATCAGAATATTGTACGGCATGGTTAATATCGTGTAACACCATCACTACCGTCAGCCCCAATTCTTGATTAAGTTTAGCCACCAGCTGCATTACTTCTAATTGGTATGAAATATCCAAATAGGTAGTAGGCTCATCTAGGAGCAAAACTTGTGGCCTTTGTGCTAGCGCCATCGCAATCCAAGCTCGTTGGCGCTCACCTCCGGATAAGGTGCTCAGTAAGCGTCGGCACATAGGTTTAGCACCCGTTTGCACCATGGCCCATTCAATATTAGCATCGTCTTCGCTTGATTGCTTACTCCACCAACTGCGATAAGGAAATCTCCCTAAAGCCACTAAATCTTCCACCGTTAAATCTGCCGGTGACTGTGGTGCTTGCGTCAAAATAGCCAGTTGGCGAGCAAATTCTTTATGGCTAAACACCTTAATGTCCTGCTCCCCATAGGTAACTCGTCCCTTAGTGCAAGGTACAATCCGTGCCAAAGCTTTCAGTAGCGTACTCTTACCACAACCGTTAGGCCCGATAATAGACGTTATTTTGCCCTGCGGCAGGGTCACGTCTAAATCTTTTAAAATAATTTTGTTGGAAAGTTTAATCGTAATATTTTCTGCTTGCATTACGCCCATTACAATTCCCTCCTCAGCAAGAAAAGGAAGAACGGCGCACCGACAAATGCCATAATAATACCTACCGGTAACTCAATCGGTGCGAAAATCACCCGCGCAAAAGTATCGCTAAGAGTCACAACCCCAATACCTAACAACGCCGAAGCCGGCAATAAGAATCGATAGTCGGAGCCGATAATCATTCTCGCTGCGTGCGGTACCACCAAGCCGACAAACCCCAAAAGTCCCACCACACTAACAGCACTGGCAGCCAAAAGGGCCGCCACAGCCGTCATGGCAATTCTAACCAGTTCCACATTCACGCCCAGGCCTCTTGCCATTTCGTCACCCAATTGTAAAATATTCAGATAAGCTGCCCCGACTAACGCCAGTAACAACCCTGCTAGGGCATAGGGCAGGATAATACTCACGTGCTGCCAGCTTCTGGCGGCTAGCCCACCTACCATCCACATTAAAGCACCGTGCACTCGGTCACTATAAAAAATCATCAACGCCGAAATCCCGGAACCTAAAAAGGCAGAAACTGCCACACCGGCCAAAATAACACGCACCGGTTTAATTCCGTTTTTCCACGCTAAAATATAAATACACACTGCCGCCAGCATGGCCCCTATAAAAGCTACCGGCGTAATTAAATATTCTAAGGTTGGAAATAAAATCATCACCGTCACCCCCGCCAACCCTGCGCCGGAAGAAATACCGATAATGTGTGGGTCCGCTAAAGGGTTACGCATAATCGCTTGCAAAATAGCTCCGGCAAGTGCTAGATTTACCCCTACCAAAGCTCCTACAATCGTTCGAGGCATTCTGATATTCCAAATGATTTGACTGGGAGCATCAGCGCCGGGATTTTGCAAAATAGCGCAAATCTGTGCCAAATCTATCTCTAGCGCCCCTTTAGTCAAACTAAAAAACAGTCCGCAAACAGCTAGCAGCGCAAAAGCCGCTAAAACGCCAAAACGCCAAACATTTCTAGACACCCCAAACTTTTCAATTGTTACTGCCGTTTCTAGCTTTTCATTTTTCATGAGCATAAACCTCAGGATAAACAGTTTGAGCCATATATTGCACCGCTAGCGGATAATCCAACCCCGGATTAAGCAAGAAAAGTTTTTCCGGTAAAAAATAAATACGACCTTGTTGTACAGCTTGCAAAGAATTCCAAGCCGGACTATTTTGCACATCAGCCCGTAACCTGTTTTCAATGTCTTCGATATCCCCCATGGACGTAATAAAAATCACCTCCGGATTACGTGTTACCAGTTCTTCCAAACTATATGGCGTTTTGTCAGGGGAACCACTTAATGGTATGCCCCCCATTGCAACATTTTTAAAATGCAAAAGATTAGCTACGCAACCGGCAATACTATTATCTAATTCCACCGTCACATTTTTAGCGCTGGCGTGCATAATAACTATTGTTTTCTCTTGTTTAGGTAGTTTATCCGCCACCGCAGCCACCTTTTTATCTAGGTCAGCAGCAATCTGCTTGCCCTGTTCCGGTACGCCGTAAATATGTCCTAACAATTCTAATTTATCTTGCACATCTTTATAAGTTTTGAAACCCAGCATAATCACAGGTACGCCATTAGCCTCCAGCAAAGGGATAAACTTATCATGCAACCCTTTAAGTGCAAACACACAATCCGGTTGCAAGGAAATAATTTTTTCAATATTAATGGCAGTGACTGTCCCCACTTCAGGAGCGTCCTGCATAGAAGCTGGAATATCCACATTTTTAGAGCCTACTCTACCTACCACTTTGCCCCCCACAGCGTCAATCATACCAAAAAGTGAAGAGGATAAAACCACTACCCGCTCCGGTTTGCGAGTTAAAACCACCTTCCGGTTATTATCATCGGTCATCGTAAAAAAAGCTTGTTCGCTTGCTTGGGCACCTGGTTGCTTTTGGGGTCCACAACCACTTACCAGTCCGAGTCCCAATATGACGCAACAGATAAGCACAAAATATTTTTTCATTACTCGCTCACTCCTTTTAACCCTTAACAATAGCAAAAGCCTTCAGTACAGTAACTGAAGGCAAGAAGTTATAAGAAAAGTGCACGCCACCGCGCCACCAATCAGCCCTCCCCATCTCTCGCAGGTACTTTGGGTCTACGGTTGGCAGTATCTGGCTCAGACGCATACGCATCGCTACAGTGGCGGGACCGCGTCGGAATTTAACCGACTTCCCATTTAAGCCCCTTAGGGCACCAAACCGACTATTAAATTACTGTTCAAGAATACCATATGCCGCTAGTTTAGTCAAGAATATGAGGACTTGCCTCCTACCAGCAATTGAACAATAAGCACGTTTTTGCTATAATTCTAACAGTACCGGAAAGGTGGCTGACAACATGGATATGAAAGAACTAATTGTTCAAATTAATAACTTAGCCCACAAAAAAAGAACCGTTGGGCTTACACCCACAGAATTAAGTACGCAAAAACTACTCTATCGCCAATATCTGGATCTCATCCGGGGACAAGTCATTAACCACCTGGATAATATCGAAATTGTGGACACTCCCACAGTTAAACATTAAGATGGAAAGTTACCAACTGCCCCGTACGGGCAAAACTTGTAGTATTAAAACGCTCTTAGTGGCTCAGGGTATTTCGTCTACCCATTGGCGACGCATTAAAAAATCTGGTCAAATCTTCATTAACGAAGAACCAGCACCTATTAACCGACCAGTACAACCTGGTGACCTCGTCAGTTTTAATTTGGCAGAACCAGTTTCTTCCATTATTCCCGAAAAACATGAGCTGCAAATTGTTTATGAAGACGCTGACCTCATCGTGCTGAATAAGCCCGCCGGAATTTTAGTACATCCCACGACTAGTACCGCCGTAGGCACCCTCTCTAACTATCTGGCCGGCTATTACCTACAAAAACAAATTGTAGCCGGTATTCATCCTGTTTCCCGGCTCGATCGCAACACTTCGGGGCTAGTACTTTTTGTCAAAAAGTCTCAGTGGCAATACCAATTGCCACCAAACACCTTGCACAAGGAATATTTGGCCATCTTGCAAGGCGTACCACCTGCCAGCTCTGGCTCCATCAACGGGAAAATTGCCAGAAAACCCGGCAGTATTATTGAACGCATGATTAGTCCTGACGGCAAGGAAGCCCATAGTCTTTATCATGTTTTAGCCGTGTATGGTAGCTTGGCTCTTGTCCAATTTAGTTTGTTAACTGGGCGCACCCATCAAATTCGAGTACACGCAGCCTCCCTAGGCTCACCCCTCTACGGCGACAACCTCTATGGTACGCCAGGTCCTCAAGCCCGCCACGCCCTGCATTCTTGGCGTCTTTCGTTCCTGCATCCCCGCACCAAAGCCTTACTACAATTCAGCTCGCCCCTGCCGGAGGATTTACTCGCCATCATCCGGCAAAATCGTTAAATAGTATCTACTATTATTAATTAGTGTGCTATAATAAATGAAAGAATAATATTTTAGGAGGTTATTTTATGCCATTAGTTACATCGACTGAAATGTTTAAAAAAGCTTACGCCGGAAATTATGCTGTAGGTGCTTTTAATGTCAACAATATGGAAATTATCCAGGGCATTGTTGATGCTGCCAAAATTGAGCAATCACCTTTAATTCTACAAGTTTCTGCTGGTGCTCGCAAATATGCTAAACACGTTTATCTCATGAAATTAGTTGAAGCTGCTGTTGAAGATACGGGGTTGCCGATTTGTTTACACCTCGATCACGGCGAAGATTTTGAAATCTGTAAATCCTGTGTCGACGGTGGTTTTACTTCCGTTATGATTGATGGTTCTAAACATTCTTTTGAAGAAAACATTGAATTAACTAAGCGCGTTGTCGATTATGCTCATAACAAAGGCGTTGTCGTTGAAGCTGAGCTAGGCAAATTGGCCGGTGTGGAAGATGCCGTCAAAGTCAACACCGCTGACGCCACCTATACTGACCCTGATCAAGCCGTAGAATTCGTAGAACGAACCGGCGTTGATTCTTTGGCGATTGCCATTGGTACTAGTCATGGTGCTTATAAATTTAAAGGTAACCCAGAACTGGATTTTGCCCGTTTAGAAAAAATCACTAACCTCTTACCTAACTTTCCTTTAGTTTTGCATGGCGCTTCCACGGTTTTACCAGAATTTGTTGCCGCTTGTAATGAGTTTGGTGGTCAAATTAACGGTGCCCAAGGTTGCCCCGAGGCTATGCTCCTGCGTGCAGGTAAGTTCGGCGTTTGCAAAATTAACATTGATACCGACTTGCGTTTAGCGATGACTGCTTCCATTCGCAAATACTTATCTGAACATCCTGGTGATTTTGACCCTCGTCAATATCTAAAACCAGCACGTCAGGCCATTCAAGAAATGGTTGCCCATAAAATGCGCGACGTTCTTAATTCCTCTAACAGATTATAATAATTAAAAACTGAGCTATCTCCTTTGAGATAGCTCAGTTTTTTTTGTGCTTATTTAATCATCGGAACAGTATTTGCCGCATGAGGCATAATATTAATCGTGTAGTCCCTCTGACCCCGTTTAGCCAGCTCTTGTTGTGCCAATTCCCAGGCTTCGGCTACTGTCGCCACCGGTATTTGCCCGGTTTTACGAACAATAGCAAAATTTTCAGGTTTAGTAACCAAATAAACAGTGCTCGTAGTTGCTAGTAGCAAAATTCTAAAAGCAATGAAGAAAGGTATCGTAAACGCAGCACGTACAGCTTTTTCCATCGCCAGAATATCCGTATACGTGAAAGATTTCATAAAAGCCGGTGGTTCTTGCACATCTTCGCACTCTAACAGCACAATCATAATACCACCTGGTTTCATTGCCATTTCCGCTGTATCATAGGTTTTAGAACCCTGGTACATATTAATATCCTTAGGATAGCCTCCCGGCGTTGCAATCACCACATCAGCTTGCGCCTTGACCTCCACGCCTTGAATTGCCATAACCTCTTGGGTTCCTGCTAGCCAAGCTTCATACCAATCCCCTGCTACCAAACGGTAAAAATCGCCCTCGGTGTTCATAATGGCATTAACTAAAAAACAGGGATTTAGCATTTTACAAACTTCACACATATCTTCATGCAACCGGTTGGCAATTAATTTGGTACTTCTCGTCAACTCGCTGGCACCTTCACCCACAACGTCAGCCAGTGCCAAGGCGTGATTTTTTTGAATGGTTTCGTCGCCGGCAACTCCTGGCATCACACTCTTTCGTCCACCACCAAACCCGGCCATCAAATGTACCGTAATCCCGCCGGTTAAAATCACTTTATCGGCATCAACTATACGCTTATCCACATAAGCAGGCGTTCCATAGCTAGTCGTGCCCAAATAAATATTATCTTCTGGGTTCAAAGCAGTATGGGCATAAATTTTAATCCGGTCCACAACTTCCTTACTGCAAACAGCAATATCTTCTGCCGGTGTATGCGCACGATGCGTTCCTTGCGCAATCATAATGAAAATATCCTCATCTGGCACCCCTGCCAAATTTAGCTCATCAATAATCGTCGGCAAAAATTCATTGGTCCGAATCCACGCTCTCGTAATATCGCTGACAATAATACCCACTTTATCACCCTTGCTCACCACTTGTTGTAGCGGTTTACTGCCAATAGGATGACGCAAAGCCTGACGTGTAGCCTCGGGAATATTATCCAATTTGGGTACAGCCTTACCGTTAATTACTTGTAAAATTTTTTCTTCCGGTAGTTTCACGCTTTGTGTACCCCTACCATAACCTAAAGCAAATTCTTGCAAACTCATTTCTTCTTTCCCTCTTCTCGTTAGCGCTATTTAGTTAAAACAGGCAAAGTGCTAGAAGCGTGGCTCATGAGCGTAATCGTATAATCAGTTTTACCCTCTTGGGCTAATTGTTTTTGCGCCAGGTCCCACGCCTCGGCCAAGGTCGCTACTGGAATTTGCCCCGTCTTGCGTACAAAATCAAAATTTTCAGGTAGCGTTACCATATAGGTAGTACAAGCATTAACGATACAACGGGATTTAAACGCCACAAAAGCCGGTATCGAAAAATCAGCCCGTACCTCTTTTTCAAATTGCAAAATATCTGACTTGGCAAACCATTCGCTAAAAATCGCCGGTTCTTTAATATCAGGACATTCCAAATTCATAATGAGAATACCACCAGGTTTAACTGCAAACACAGCGTTCATGTGCGCTTTAGTACCCTGATACAGATTGATATCCTTAGGCGCTCCCCCAGCGGAGGCAATAACCACATCTGCTTTTTCTTTAATCGGCACTGCCGACATGGCAAGCAGGTCTTTACAACCCTGTAACCAAGCTTTGTACCAATGCCCAGCTACCACTTCATGCAAATCTCCATCCGGTGTAAACACTACATTCACCAAAAAAGCAGGATTTAAAAAAGCTGCTGCTTCTGTCATATCTTCATGAAAAGGATTACCCTCAAGCAAACTAGCTTCACACTCTGGGTTACAACCCGCACCCACCACCTCAGCCAACGCATGAGCGTGATTGGCCATAATGGTAGCATGACCGGAAACTCCTGGCATAATACCTTTGCGTCCACCACCAAAACCAGCCATCGGATGCAAGGAAATACCACCAGTCACGATTACTTTATCCGCATGGGCAACATGGGTGTTAATAAGAACCGGTGTACCCCTCGTTGTTGTTCCCAGCTTGACTAATTCCTCATTATTACGACAATCATGTTGATAAATCTTAACGCGTTGTACCACTTCTGCACCGTAGATTTCTAGGTCTTCGGCCGCCGTATGAGGTCGATGCGTTCCTAACCCCACCACTAGACAAATATCGGCATCGACAATACCAGCCACATTAAGTTCATTCAAAATTACCGGTAAAAATTCTTTTGTTCTAACCAACCGCGTTACATCGCTGACCACAATAGCCACCTTATCACCCGGCACTACTATTTTTTGCAAGGGTTCACTCTCAATGGGCTGGCGCAGAGCGGCTAAAGTCGCTTGCGGCAAATCCCCCTGTGTCGCAGCTTTGTTACCATGAATATCGTAAAGCAAATGTTCTTCCGGCAAGCTAACTTCTTGCCAACCACGACCGTAAGGTATTTTATATTTTTTTAACGTCATCGTAATTCCACCTTTTTGTACAAGCTTTTGCTCCATTATACCCCAAATTAAGCCTCGCTAAAAGTTTTTTTACCGCTAATTTATCACCAATTACGTGTTGAACGCCAAAATTCTGGGCGTAATAACACCATCAACGTAAACAACTCTAGTCTTCCCAGTAGCATAGCCGCACAAATCACTAACTTGCCAAAAGGTGTGATGGTAGCATAAGTACAAGTAGCACCAGCTACGCCTAAAGCCGGACCCACACTACTAATCGTAGCGGAAATCACGCCAATGGAATCCATCACCGTCAGCCCCGTTGCCACCATTAAAAATGTAAAAAAAGCAAACAAAACCACATAGAGAAAAAAGAACCGTGTAATCCCGGCAATAATACTGTCCGGTATTTGCTTGCCATTCATTGTCACCTTCGTTACCATGGACGGGTGAATAACCCTCTTAAGTTCAGCTAAAGCCAATTTGCAAAGAATAACAATCCTCGTCACCTTAATCCCACCCGCTGTGGAACCGGCACAACCGCCAATAAACATAAGAAGAATAAGACACAATTTGCTAAAAGCTGGCCACACATCAAAATCGTTACTGACAAACCCTGTCGTACTGATAATCGATGCCACTTGAAACACTGCATAACGAAAACTTTCCACGCCGTTAAAAAAACCACGGCAGAATAAATTAAGGCTAATCGCACCGGTAATAATAGCAATAATTAAAATATAGAACTTGAACTCCGTATCTTCCCACAAGGTTCTCCAGCCTTTTTTACTAACCATGTAATAGAGGGCGAAATTCCCCCCTGCTACAATCATAAAAAAAGCAATAATTCCTTCAATGAGCGGACTGTGATAAGCCACAATACTGGCATCATTATTAGCAAACCCGCCGGTTGCCACTGTGGAGAAAGAATTGGTAACCGCATCAAAAACACTCATGCCGGCAAAATAAAGCAATACCATTTCAATCGCCGTAAACAAAACGTAAATTTTGCATAAGGCCGCTGCCGTCGTTTTAATTCGTGGCAAAACCCGTTCCGCCGAAGGACCTGTGACCTCTGCATTAAACATATGCACAATTCCACTCCCGACATGGGGCAAAAGAGCAATGAAAATCACGATAATTCCAATACCACCCAACCAATGGGTCAAACTACGCCAAAAAATCACACTAAGCGGCACCGTTGCTAGTGCACTGATAGTAGTAGCACCAGTAGTAGTAAAACCGGAAACACTTTCAAAAAAAGCAGAAACAGGATCTAACGTGCCAGTGAAAACATAGGGTAAAGCCCCTAGCATCGTAATTACAATCCAGCCACAGCCCACAACCGCCACTCCCTCACGGAAAGTGATCCGTTCGTCTTCCATTTTACCCAATTTTAAAAATACTAGTCCCAAAACAATCCCCACTGTAATAGTTAGGACAAAAGCCTCCCACGCAGCTTCTTTAAAAAACACAGCTAGAACCAGGGGTACGCCCAGTGCCATGACACAGGCCATACATAATCTTCCTAATAAATAACAAACTATATTAAAATTCATATAAAGCCTCCAACAATACCAATGTATTGCCTACCAATTTTTATTGGAACGCCAAAAGTCAGGATGTAAAAACACCAGTAAAGTAATGATTTCTACTCTACCTAACAACATCGCCATACACGAAACCAGTTTGCCCGCCACATTGAGCTGAGCATACGAAGAGATAGGCGACACAATATCAAAAGCCGGTCCCACGTTACCCAAACAAGCAGCCGCTATACCAATAGACTCAAACATACCCAGGTTGCTGACTAGTGACAGCGTCATCGTCACAAAAACAAAAATAAACATATATAAAAAGAAAAAACGTGAAATACCAGCGATCATGGCCGGTCGCACTGTTTCCCCAGTCATTCTAATGTCAGTTACCATCTGAGGATGAATAGTACGCTTTAATTCTGCCCACGTAAGCTTGAATAAAATCACCAATCGGGCAATTTTAATACCACCAGCGGTAGAGCCAGTACACCCACCGACAAACATCAGTAAGAGTAAACAGTAGCGACTAAAATCTGGCCATTCATTATAATTTTGCGCAACAAAACCCGTTGTCGTAACAAAAGACACCGTCTGAAATAAACCGTAATACCCACAGTCAAGGCCGCCATAGATATTATACTTACTCAAATCAAGAGCAATTACTACGGAAAAAAAAGCAATTACCGCTAAATACGCTTTGAATTCCGTATCCCGCCAAAATGTTCGCCAGCCGTTTTTGTACGCCCTGTAATAAAGCACATAATTGCCACCGGCAATAAACATGAAGAGCAATAAAATCATTTCCAGCGGCCGATTAGCAAAATGCATCAACCCGGTTTTATACATCGAAAACCCACCCGTAGAAGTTGTTGCCATGGCGTGTGTCGTTGCCTCAAACCCATTCATACCACCTAGAAAGAGTAACCCTGCCAAAAGACCAGTTAACCCAAGGTAAAACCCTATCAGCATATGCGTGGTAGCTGTTATTCTAGGCATCAACCGTTCAGCCGATTCACCGTGCAGTTCTGCCGTAAAAAGTTGTGAAGCCCCGCTACCCACCTGAGGTACCAAGGTAATAAAAATTAGGATAATCGCCAGACCACCGATCCACTGGGTTAAACTGCGCCATAAAATCAAGCTCAAATGCGAAGTTTCTAAATCCACTAGATTGCTAGCCCCCGTAGTGGTAAAGCCGGCGATACTTTCAAACAATGCTGAAACCACGTCATAGCCGGCAATAATATAGGGAAACGAACCTAAAAAACATACTAAGAGTGAACCAAATCCAATGACCGCTAACCCCTCGCGCAACGACAAACGCCCATGATAAGGATTATCACCCCGCGTAAATATAATTCCTATAACAACAGAAATAAGAATCGGTATGCTAAATTCTGCAAACCGATCCTCGTTTAACGCAATAGATACTACTAACGGGAAAAATAAACTAGCACCAAAAATAATCCCTATTCTGCCCAAAAGAAACAGAACTAATTTCATGTTCATTACTTATTCCCTGCTTTCAAAGATAGGCATTACTTTCTTCACATACTCCGTTTTTAAGAAAATAATAATGCGATCATTAGGATACAAAATAGTATTGCCATTTGGAACCAGTGCTTCACCATCATGTACAACAGCACAAACTAAACATTCCTTAGGTAGCGCCGCTTCTCGCAAAGACTTGCCCGCCACACTACATTTATTAGGCAAAATAATCTCAATGGCCTCCGCTTTAGCACCCTCTAGCAAAGATACTGAAACGATACCGCCCCTACGCACAAAGCGCAAAACTTCCCCTGAACTCAAAAGCCTGGAAGATAAAACGATATCCACACCAACTTTTTCCATCAGTTCTACATATTCATTGCGTGCTACACGCACGATAGTTTTAGCTGCACCTAAATGCTTAGCTAAGAGGGCTAACAACAGATTTAATTTGTCGTCTTCCGTAATGCAAACAACAATATCAGCCTCTGCTACACCCTCTTCTATGAGTAAATCAATATCTGTGCCATCACCGCAAAGCGCAATACCCCTTTGCAATTTTTGTGCCACCAATTGACAACGTTCTTTATCCTTATCAATAATCTTAACAAACAGTCCCTGTTGTTCCAAAAGTGGTGCCAAAAATCTACCCGTTCGTCCCGCACCAATGATGAGAACCCGTTCCACTTTAGAATGAGTAGTAGAAAAATTCTTTTCAAACTCCCGAATTACATCATGCCGTCCTACAAAAAAAACATTATCATTTTCTTCTAAAACATCATCACCATGAGGAATAATCATTTTGTGATTACGAAAAATCATAGCAACAAGAATTTGTTTCGGTATATCAATGTCTTTGAGCGACCGCCCCACCAGCCGTGATACAGCTTGTAATTTCGCTTCAAACATACGGACCTTGCCCTCAGCAAAATCTTCCACGTCTAGCGCAGCCGGCGTCATGAGAATGCGATTAATTTCTAAAGCCGTAATCTGCTCAGGGTTAAGGATTAAATCTATATGCATACTGCTTTGTAGAAATTCTCCAGCTTTTTGTGCATATTCAGTATTTCTAATACGAGCCACGGTATGTTTAACACCATTCTGCTTCGCCAACATACACGCCACCATATTCACTTCATCACTGTCAGTCGTTGCTAGTACCATATCTGCATCTTTGACAAAAGGATCCATCATCGTCAAAGGACTGGCACCATTAGCGCCGATCGTTAAAACATCCAGCGTGTTTTTAACCACCTCACGTCGCTTTTCATCCTGCTCTACAACAACTACATCATACTGTTCTTCAGCTAAAAGTTGAGCAACACTATAGCCCAATTTGCCCGCACCAATTACTACAATACGCAAAACAAATCTCCACCTTATCCTTAAACTGATAAATACTATACAAAACTATATTAATTGTACCACAAAGAATTGAATACTGCATAAGATAAATAGCTATATTTACTTAATTAACTCTTCTACAGCGACAGTACCCCCCAGACACTATTTTATGACCACCTGCTTACTTTCCGTACAAGCCCTGCTAATCGGCGATTCGCTTCCCCAGGCCAAGGCCTG
>JAVXCQ010000010.1:41744-64754 GCA_036659415.1 Acidaminococcaceae bacterium | reverse complement strand
TTGTTCAGTTTTCAAGGTTCTTGGTTGCCGTTGTGACAACTTCTATATACTATCACTCCACATCGCTGTTGTCAACACTTTTTTTACTTTATTACTAAAGTTTTTTAAGTTGTTTTCCAGTGGTGTTTCTCGGAGCTTTTATATAGTATCACGTCTTAAGCTTTAGTGCAACTATGTTTTAGACGATTTACAGCCATTTCTCGTCATTACGCCGCAGGTAACCGTTATTTCATCTGTTTTACTCGCTAAAGCTCTCTCTTACTCGCTTTATCTTTTTTTGACGTATCATATAATAGTTACCTCTATTATCGTTCGTAACACCCCTAACAATAATCTAAAAAACAAAGCACCTGTACCCACAAAAGGGCACAGATGCTAAAAAATATTATTTATGACGCATATGAGGGAAGAGTAACACGTCACGAATAGAAGAACTATCCGTTAGAAACATCACTAATCTATCAATGCCAATACCTAAACCTGCTGTTGGTGGTAAGCCGTATTCCAAAGCAGCAATAAAGTCTTCGTCCATCATGTTCGCTTCTTCATCGCCAGCATCACGGTCTGCTACTTGTTTCAAGAAACGCTCTTTTTGATCCAACGGGTCATTTAGCTCGGTAAAGCCATTACAAATCTCCCGAGAATAGATGAAGCCCTCAAAACGATCGGTAATTTCCGGATCCGCTTCACTGCTTTTAGCCAGCGGTGAAATTTCTTTAGGATGTCCGGTAATAAAGGTCGGTTGAATAAGTTTAGCTTCTACGTGCTCTTCAAAACAAGCATTGATGATTTTGCCCACGCCATAATTTGGTTCATAGGTAACACCAATTTGCTCAGCCATACTTCTGGCTACGGCTAAGTCGCTAATGCCGGTAAAGTCTTGTCCCGTAAACTTAGCTACGGCTTCGACCATGGTCATACGGTTCCAAGGTGGTGTTAAATCCAGTTCTTGGCCTTCATATGTAATTTTCATGGTTCCTAGCACTGTCTGTGCCGCTTGGGACACCAGTGTTTCGGTCAAGGCCATCATATCTTGATAATCAGCATAGGCTTGGTAAATTTCCACCATCGTAAATTCAGGATTGTGTTTAATATCAATCCCCTCATTACGGAAAACACGTCCCAGCTCATAGACTCGTTCCATACCGCCAACGATTAAACGTTTTAAATACAGTTCAGGGGCAATGCGTAGGTATAGTTCCATATCCAAGGCATTATGGTAAGTAATAAAAGGTCTGGCTGCTGCTCCGCCTGCAATGGTGTGCATAATCGGCGTTTCCACTTCCAGAAAATCTCGTTGGTCCAAAATTTCGCGGACACTTTTAATAATTTGGCTGCGGCGTGAAAAGGTTGCACGCACGTCCGGATTAACAATCAAATCCACATAACGTTGGCGATAACGCATTTCAATATCTTTTAGGCCATGCCATTTTTCTGGTAGGGGGCGTAAGGACTTGGAAAGAATTTCTAAAGCTACGGTCTTAATTGACAATTCACCCATATGTGTACGGAAAACAGTACCGGTTACACCGATAATATCCCCGATATCCATCATTTTAATAAGGGCATAGTTCTCTTCGCCCAACGCATCTTTGCGCACATACAATTGAATGCGTCCAGATTTATCCATCAAATCTAAAAACGCGGTCTTGCCATGTCCACGAATAGCCATTACACGTCCGGAAAGACGCACTAAAGTTTCGTGTGCTACCAATTCGTCAAATTGAGTAGCGATATCACTGGCATGATGCGTCCAGTCAAATTTATGTCCAAAAGGCTTCCAACCGGCTTCTACCATTTGCTGCATTTTATGCAAGCGCACCTGCATTTGCTCGTTAATTTCAGTTTCCGTCAAAGCTTCAGGCTCGGTAGTCGCCACCTGTGCTATTTTGTCTTCTGACATACTTTTCCACTCCTTAATCTTTTGCTCCTCTTAGCTGGTTCAGTTGTTATTGAATGGCAACAATTTTATAAGCTAATTCGCCTACTGGCGTATGTACTTTTACTTTTTTGCCCACTTTTTGGCCCAAAATAGCTACGCCCACAGGGGATTCATTGGAAATTCTATTTTCGGAAGGGTCAGCTTCAGTAGTACCAACAATCGTATAAGTTTCTCTTTCCTTGAATTCCAAGTCTTCAACAATGACGGTAGCGCCCAAGGTAACGATTTCCTTGCTGACTTCAGTCGCATCAATAACTTTAGCGTTACGAATCATGCCTTCCAATTGAATAATTCTACCTTCAACAAAAGCCTGTTCGTTTTTAGCATCATCATACTCAGAGTTTTCACTGATATCACCGTAGGAAATAGCGACTTTAAGTCGTTCTGCCACTTGTTGGCGTTTAACAGTGCGGAGTGTTTCTAGTTCATCTTCCAATTTGCGTAGCCCATCGTGTGTAAGGATCGTTTCTTTATCAAGCATGGTATTACTCCTTTTTATTAAAAAATTTCGTCTGTCAACTGTCCTCAATTATAGTTTTTCGTACAGTTATTGTCAACCGTTAGCCATTATTTACGGCCATATCTACTCGAGCAAAATGTTGAATGGACTCTATTTCTTGTTCTGTAACAGGCTTTTCAAAATTACGGAACCCTGCTAACCTAAATTCATGTTTTTGAGCGAGGGCAGCAATGGTGTCAATTTGTTCAAGAGATAAATTGCGTCCCAGGGTAAAGTTTTCGTAACGACCTTCCAAGGCTAAAATCATGGTTTCCGCCATGCAAGCATAGGACATTTGTGCGGGGAAGCCAAAATTAAAGCCAAAATCCACTGCCCCCGGCACTCTAATCACGCCGCCTTCAATGACAAGAACATCCTTGCGCGCAGCGGTAACTTCTCGCGATACATTGCGGGGACGAGCCACGTCACAAACTACAGCGCCACTTTTTAAATCTTCCGGTTCAATCAAGCAATCTACAGCGCTAGTCACAGTAATTACTACGTCGGCGTCATGTAAGCTCTTTTTTATATCATTAGAAGTGCTGATTTTACAAAAATTATGGGCTCTCACCTCTGTTGCCAAAGCCTCCAGAGCCTCTTGATGCCGTGCCACTAAAGTAATATCACTGGCTTCCCGGGCTAATATTTTGGTACAAGCTGCGCCAATTGAGCCGGTAGCACCAATAATCGCGACTTTCGCCGTGGCTAAATCTTTGCCCATTAGGCTCACGGCCTGCCGCGTGCCTTGTAATGCCGTCGCTACGGTATAGCTGTTGCCACTGGTCACTGCGATATCTAGATTTTTGGCAATTGTCACACCGGCATCGCCCACAATGGAGGTAAACGCCCCCAGTCCCACGATTTTAGCCCCTAAATCCTGTGCTAATTTACCGGCCTCAATAATTTTATCCGTCACATATTCTTCCGGTAACGTAATCATTTGCCGCGCCGTCAAAGGGCAAGCAATAAACCAACCTTCAGCTTCTGCATAAGATGAACGTACTCCCGTAATATGGGAAATCTCAAAAGGCTTGACGTGCCTCATACCACCTTCAATCCATGCATCAGGAATATATCGCATAATCGGAAACTTGCGTGCGAAATCATTGATGACTAAGGGATGAAGAATAAAAGCAAACTTTTCCATTAACCTAACTCCTTTGTGCCCAAATAATCTATCCCAGGCTGAACATTGTATTCTTCTAATAAACGCTCATAATCTTGAGCCGTCAAGGCTTGCTGCTTGCCATTTAAGGCCACTAAACAGGCTTCCAACACGTTAGTGCCAAAACTGCGCCCGTCGAAATTCGGGGTAGTCGTCACTAAACACGCCACTCCTGCTTGTTGTAGGAGCGCCCGGTCTTTGGTGGTAACGGTATTAGTGATAATAATTTTGCCGGGTAAGTGATCCGGCATAAATTTACGAATGAAATGAAAATCACCGGCGATGATATCATTAGCGGCAAAATATTCCGGATAGCGCTCGGTGCGCTGCGTTTGGCTCTCACCCATGGGATAAAACCAGCTAACCGGCAACTTGGTAATTATAGGTGCTAAAACACCTGCAAATTGAGCCAAAGTTGTAAGTGATTTGAGTGGCTTATTCCAGCCTAAGCCGTAAATAAGATCCCCAAAGGTGATTTGTGCTCCTGCCTCGGCCAACGCCTCGGCTAAGCCAAAGCGATCCACACCGCAAACCAGCAAAACTTTTTTATCGGAAAATTTAATTATACCCCTTTTTTCCAATTTTGCAACTAGCTGTCGCTCCAGCGAATTTTTGAGCCCACTGCCATCAACTACCGGTGTAGATCGCACCTGACTAATCAGCTGCGCCGACTCTCGAAACTCATAGCGTTTGCCGCCGGCATAAATATACAGATCCGTTCCGCCTAACCCCAGGGCATCAACCTTACCGTCATACGCAGCAAACAATGCCTGCGCTTTAGCTTTGTCACCATCAGTGCCGCGCCGCTCAATGCGAATAGTTTCGTTTTTAAATTTTTGAACAACGACCTTGTCCCTGCTACTAGAACCAAGACTAATACTGAGCACCTTTTTCATGTTTCTGTTACCCGCTTAATTTGTTGCATAATGTCTTTAATGAGCTGTGGTTTCAAATATTTATCTTCCTCAATGGGAGATTCTCCCAGTTGCAGACCAATAACCTGTTTATCCAAAAGGGCTTCTGCTAAATGAATGCGCATATTGGAAGCCGCCACAATCACAATATCATTTTCACGTAATCTAGAAACAATACTCATGACTTCATTTAAAAGCTGGACACCACTTTTTTCACTGACAAAGTCCCAACGCTCTTTTTCATTGAGCACAATAGTAAACTCAATGCCCTCTTGTACCGCTAGCTTGAGGATTTCATCGGTATTATTAATCGGAAAGGCGATGAGGGCAACTTTACCGCCTTTACGGATTTCTCCCAAACTTTCCAGTCGAGAAACAAAGGCTCTGTCCGTAGCATAGGCTCTTGCTACCTCTTGTTGAGCAAAGCCCTGCATTCTTAATTCCAGCATGGCATCTATCTGCTGGTGAATTTTTCGTCTATTAATTAATTTATCGCCAATTCTTATGGGTTCCATGTTTTAACTTCCTTATTCCAAAATATGGTGTGCACAAGATGTGCACACCATATTTTAACACAAGTTTTTATCTTTCTCAACATTTAACTTCTGCTCGTACTCTGCCAAGAGTTTTGCCACGTCCATAGCTGTGTTTACTTCATGAAAGCGACTGCGATAGGCCGCCGACCCCGGTAAACCTTTGGTATAGGTACAGGCGTGACGACGCATTTCTTTCACAGCGATTTTCTCGCCTTTAAAAGCAATCAGCATTTGTAGGTGACGCAGCACCAGGGCAAAACGTGCCGCCACCGTTACAGGCCCCGGTAGCGGTGCTCCCAAAAGGGCCGCCTTTAATTCGGCAAAAAGCCACGGATTACCGTCAGCGCCCCTGCCTACCATGAGGCCATCACAACCGGTGCTAGCCAGCATCTCCAAGCCATCAGCGGCACTTCGGATATCACCATTACCAAAAACAGGTATATGCACCGCTTGTTTCACGGCTTTAATCATCGACCAATCGGCCTGACCGTTATAAAACTGTTCCCGCGTTCTGCCATGCACCGCTACCGCTGCTACACCGGCACGTTCAGCTAACTCTGCCACTTGCGGTGCATTAAGCAGGTTCTCGTTCCACCCGGCACGCATTTTGACAGTAACCGGTATTTGTACTGCGTCCACTAGTCGTGCCAACACTTCATAAGCTAGCGCCGGAGTTTTCATCAGCGCAGAACCCTCGCCATTATTAACTACTTTGGGCACGGGGCAACCCATATTAAAATCAATGAGATCTGCACCACTTTGTGCCACCATTTTAGCCGCCGTAGCCAATTCCTGTGGTACCGAGCCAAATAACTGGATCGCCGTTGGCCGTTCTAAAGGGTCAATTTGTAGCATTTCAAAAGTCTTTACATTGTTATAGAGCAGGCCTTTGGCACTGACCATTTCTGAAACCGTTAGTGCACACCCTTGTTCCCGGCACAAAATTCTAAAAGGTAAATCTGTGACGCCAGCCATAGGTGCCAAAACTAGCGGTACTTCCAACTTGATCTTTCCTAACTGCATCTTCCACCTCATAGACAAAAACAGGCCCACTACCGCGGGCCTGAAAGTTATTTAGCATTGCGTTCGTACAAAATTCGTAAACCATCCAAAGTCAGGAACGGCTCCACTACATCAATCAAACTGGATTCTGCGGCCATAGTATTAGCAAAACCACCAGTAGCAATAACAAAAGCCTTGCCGCCCAATTCCTCAATCATCCGAGTAACGATGCCGTCCATTTGACCGACGAAGCCAAAAATAACACCGGCCTGCATCGCCTTAACCGTATTTCTACAAATAACATTTTCCGGCGTAATTAGCTCAATTCTCGGCAATTTAGCTGCCTTTTGGAACAAAGCTTCGGTTGAAATACCAATACCTGGAGCAATCGCGCCACCCAAATATTCTCCGGCTGGTGTAATAGCGCAAAAAGTCGTGGCCGTGCCAAAATCTACGATAATCAAAGGGCCTTTATTGCCATATTTCGTAAAAGCAGAAACGGCATTAACGATTCTATCGGCGCCCACTTCTTTGGGATTTTCGTAGCGCAGTTGCAAGCCATTTTTGATGCCAGGACCAACAACTACCGGTTCCAGTTCAAAATAGCGTTCGCACATCCGACACAGCGGCACCAATAGTGGTGGCACAACACTAGAAATAATAATAGCATTGACTTCGCTCATATCAACGTGACTGTAAGAAAACATACTACTTAATAAAATCCCGTACTCATCTGCTGTTTTGGAGCGATCCGTAGAAAAGCGCCAATGGACTAGGAGCTCTGTTTCTTGATAAACCCCTGCTACAATATTAGAGTTGCCTATATCTATTACTAATAACATCTTGTTTCCTCCCAAGGTGATTATTAAATTTTAGCGTCTTGTCACTACGAATAATCCAGCATTAATTAATGCCTTCCGAACCTTTATACCAACGTAAGTGGCAATAGCTGTCTTTATTATATCAAAAGGTAGAAAAGGTGCAATAGTTAAAATTGCACTACGCTCCCAAGTCATGGGTTTTTGCAAAAAATATTGAAAACTCAGCTTGAAACCAATCAGTCCTACCACATAGGCCCCCACCATCGCTACTAATAAGAAGCAAAAAGTCTTAAACATTCCGGCCTCCAAATGCTTTTCCGTCAAAATTCCTGCCAGCCAAGAGCAAAGCACAAACCCTAAAATAAACCCACCCGTAGGTCCCACTAGCATCACCGCACCCGCTTGACCTTGATTAAAAACGGGCAAGCCTAGCACCCCTAATAAAATCCACACTAAAATACTAATTGGTCCCCATTTATGTCCCAACAAAATACCACTCAATAAAACGACAAGCGGTTGCATACTATGGGGCACCGGTCCCAAAGGAATAACGATGTAGGAACTAATGACCATTAAGGCAGCAAAAATGCCAGCCAGCATCATATTACGCAGTCGCATTATTTTTCTTTGCTCCTTTCCGGTGCTACCGAGCGAATAGAAACGTCACCGGCAATCACTTTTTCAATTTTAGCGCCCCGCTGCACGAGGAGCAAACCTTCCTCATCGATATCAAGAGCCGTACCCAAATAAGTTTCATCAGGAGCAATCACTTTGACTTGTTGACCCAGCGTAGCTGAATATTTTCGCCATTCCGCCAGCACTGGTGCAAAACCGTCTACCAAGACTTGTTCGTACAAGTCTTCAATATTTTTCAAAACTTTTGCCAATAATTCTGCTCGGTTAATAGGTGTTGTACTAACGTCCATTAAGGAAATCGCCGTGTCCTGCAATTCCTCAGGGATAATCTCCCGCGGGATATTCACGTTTAACCCAATACCAATCACAATATAATTAATATGCCCAAACTCGGCATTCATCTCTGTTAAAATACCTACCAGTTTTTTGCCCTGTAATAAAATATCATTAGGCCATTTAATTTTGGCTTCAATCCCTGGATAAGTATTCACCGCTTTCACTACAGCCACAGCGGCCAAAAGCGTACACTTGGAAGCCTCCGACGGCATAAACTGCGGTTTTAAAACCACGGAAAACCAAACGCCCCGTGCGAAAGGCGTAAACCAACCCCGAGCTAAACGACCTTTGCCATTGGATTGTTCTTCGGTAATACAAACCAAACCATGTTCGCAACCTTCATTGGCAAGCTTTTTAGCGACTTCATTAGTAGAACGTACAGTTTCATCATAATTAATGCTATGACCAATCCACTGGGTATCCAGCCGGGAAACAACTTCCTCTGGCCGCAACCTATCAGGAGCACCGTGTAAAATGTAGCCGCGTTTCGGCACCGATTCAATGGCATAACCTTTTTGTTTCAGCACTTGCACGTGCTTCCAAATTGCTGTACGGGACACTGCCAGTAACTTGGACAGTTCTTCTCCCGAAACAGGTTCCGGGCTTTGTTTCCTCAAAATTTCTAAAATGCGCTGACGCATATTATCACCCTTCCAATTTAACGTTATCCTTAGATTATCACCAGGTTAACCTTATGTCAATAAGCTTCTCTTTCTGTTTCCGGAAAATAAAAAAGGACTTACTTCTTATGAAGTAAGTCCTTTAGTCAGCTTAATAATTAAGGTTTTGGTGTAATCGATTGTGCCGGATTTGCTTCCGTGTTTTCAGGCACCGGTTGCAAAACCTCCTGCGCAGATTTGACCTTGACAGCTTCGTCAGTAGCTACCGGTTCCGGACCAATAGGTGCCGGCGTATCAGTAGGTGGTTCTGTCGGTGGTTCCTCTTTCGGCAAAATTTTGCCGTATTTCATTAATTGCTCAACTTCTAAACCTTCCAAGGTCTCTCTTTCAATGAGCGCCTCAGCGATTAAATGTAACTTGTCCAAATTATTTTTGAGTAATTCCACCGTGCCTTGATAAGCTTCATCAATAAATTTGCGAATTTCCCGGTCAATTTGAGCTGCTACTTCTTCACTATAGTCTTTATCACGACCGAGATCGCGACCTAAAAAGACCTGGCTTTGATGTCTGCCAAAAGATACTGCACCCAAAGCATCACTCATACCGTATTCGCAAATCATTTGTCTAGCTAGTTCTGTAGCCCTTTGCAAGTCATTGCTGGCGCCACTGGAAATCTCATTTAAGACAAGGGCTTCTGCCACTCTGCCGCCTAGAAGCAGTTTAAGCTCGTCGAGCATTTCACTGCGAGTCGCATAATAACGATCTTCTTTGGGCAAGCTCAGCGTATAGCCGCCAGCGCGACCCCGAGGAATGATAGTTACCTTGTGGACAGGATCCGTATGATCAAGCATCATCCCAACTAGGGTATGCCCACCTTCGTGATAAGCGGTTAATTTCTTTTCATTATCACTAATAACACGGCTCTTGCGCTCCGGTCCCATCATCACACGTTCAGCCGCTTCTTCCATATCCGCCATGGCAATTTTCTTTTTATTGCGGCGTGCCGATAATAGTGCGCCTTCATTGACCAAGTTACTGAGGTCAGCACCGGTAAAGCCCGGCGTTCTACGTGCCAATACTTCTAGTTTCACATCTTCGGCAATGGGTTTGCCCTTCACGTGAACTTTAAGAATTTCCTGACGTCCTTTAATATCTGGACGGTCGACCACAATTTGACGGTCAAAACGACCCGGACGCAATAAAGCCGGATCCAAAATATCCGGACGGTTGGTAGCGGCAATCATAATAATGCCCTCATTAGCACCAAAGCCATCCATTTCCACTAATAATTGATTTAAAGTTTGTTCTCTTTCATCGTGCCCGCCACCTAAACCTGCACCACGTTGACGACCCACGGCATCGATTTCATCAATAAAGACAATACACGGAGCGTTCTTTTTGGCTTGTTCAAACAAATCACGCACACGAGAAGCGCCCACACCGACAAACATTTCCACGAAGTCAGAACCACTGATACTAAAGAAAGGAACACCGGCTTCACCGGCCACAGCTTTTGCCAGCAAAGTTTTACCCGTACCAGGAGGTCCAAACAACAAGACACCCTTAGGTATTCTGGCTCCCAGCTCATTAAATTTCTTTGGTTGCTTAAGAAACTCTACCACTTCTTCCAGTTCTTGCTTGGCTTCATCAGCACCGGCAACATCTTTGAAGGTGATTTTGATTTTTTCATCGCCATACATTTTAGCCCGGCTTTTGCCAAAGGACATGACACGTCCCCCACCACCTTGACTTTGTTGCATGAGGAAGAACCAAATGCCTACAATAAGGAGCATAGGTAGCAGCGAAGACAATAAAGTCGTCCACCACGGCGGTTGCGGTGGCAATTCAGCTTTAATTTCTACATCGCGACTACGCAAAGTCTTAATCAGCTCGGTATCATTCGGCGCAATCGTAGAAAAATCAGCACCGGATTTTAATTTACCGGTAATGGAATTATCAACAATTGTCACTTGTTTAACATCGTCCTGTTGTACTTGCTTCATAAAGTTGCTATAAGAAATTTCCGTTTTATTAACGGTATTCACGGAATAATAGTCAATAATCCAAATGGCAATAATAATAATCAACAGATAGAAACTTACATTTCTAAAGAATTTACTCAATTTTTTATTCCTCCTTTCAATTTTACCTGTACTTATATCATACTTTATAATAATACACTAATCGCCTACATACAACAAGTAGCATTATTTTTTGGAATAAACATTGGCTTCTAAAACGCCAATAAAAGGTAAATTGCGATAGTCTTGAGCGAAGTCTAGCCCATAGCCCACCACAAATTCATCCGGAGTGGCAAAGCCCACATAATCCGCTTGTAAGCCATTAACTCGGCGAGAGCCCTTGTCCAACAATACGGCTGTTTTAATTGAAGCCGGATTTCTTGTTTGTAACAGTTCTGTTACTTTAGCTAAGGTCAAACCGGTATCAATAATATCATCTACGACAATAACCTGCGCACCGGCGATGTTTTCTTTAATATCCTGTTGCACAATGATATTACCGCTACTGGTAGTCCCATTATCATAGGAGGATACCACCATAAACTCCACTCGCACCGGTAATTTAATGGCACGCACTAAGTCGGTCATAAAAAACACTGCCCCTTTAAGTAAAGCAATCACCACTATTTTCTTGCCGACGTAATCACGGGTAATTTCCGCACCCAAGGCTTTCACCCGCTCTTGAATTGCTTCCTCTGTAAACAGCTGTTGTCTAATATCCTTTTCCACTTATACTTCCTCCTCGGTTATAGTAAGAACCAACCAAAGGTCACCGCTGTTTACCGGTCGTTCACCGGCACGATAACCAACAAGCCACAGCACCTCTTGCCCAACACCAACAACTGTTAGCCGGTCACGTTCCGCTTGGGGCATCTTACAATCAATTAAATAGGCTTTTAGTTTTTTACTGCCCTTACCACCAGCCGGTCTAAACTTATCCCCGGCTTGACGGGTTCTGATTTCTATTATACCTAAATCTGCACTATGTGGGAAGATGGCCCGCAACTTATTTGCTACCGGTCTTACTCCCTTTACCAGCTCTGCCTGTAGTAGTCTACCATCAGGCAGACGTAGCTTGCCCGGCACGACCAGTCGATAGGCAAAGTTCTGCGTAACACTTACCACCGGTGCCTGTTCTGTGGGGTGCAAAAATAACTGTCCATAAGCATAGCTAACTACTAAACCTGGCAGGTGCAGCCGCTTACCGCTAGTACCCTGTGCTAGTAAGTCCCAAATACTACGCAGATGCTCATAGGTAATTTCTTTCGCTCCCGGTACATAGCTAGCGCTACTTCGTAGCACCCGGCTAGTGATGGCCCTAGGCAACGCCAGAAGAGGCTCAGTCGCCAAACTGAAACCTGTCGCTACCGGCTGCAAGTGTTCCCGCAAATAGTTCTGTGCCAACTCTTCTAAACAAGCTTCGTCCTCTGCCGCTAAGCACGCCGTCAGCGCCAGACTTTTTTTTATTTGTGGATTATAGGTAGCCAGTAGCGGCAATAATTCGTGTCGCACCCGATTACGTTTATTAGTTTGATCCTCATTCGTACTATCTAGGCAATATGCTAAGTGCTGTTCCCGACAACAAGCTTCCATTTCTGCCCGAGTAGCCTCCAAAAACGGTCTTACGACATAGCCATTTCGTCCCAGCATCCCTCGCAGGCCTTTAGTTCCGGTGCCCCGCACCAGGTTAAGAAGCACTGTTTCCGCTTGATCGTCACGATGATGTCCGGTAACAATAGCCGAGCCCTGTACTTTTTGCCGATAAGCTTCCAATGCTTCATAGCGCAAAGTGCGAGCTGCCGTTTCAAGTGATAGGTGCTGCCGGTGAGCGTAAGCTCTAACCTCTACATCAAAGCGCTGATAAACCAGCCGGTGCTCCGCACAAAAACTAGCTACTAGCTCGGCATCTCGCTCCGCTTCTAGCCCCCGCAAATGATGTTGCACGTGAACCACATGGAGCTGCCACTTTTTCTCCTGCTTTTTGGCATCAAGCACCGCCAGCAGGGCCATGGAATCTGCTCCCCCGGAACACGCTACCACCAGTACCGCACCAGAGGGCAAGAATTTTTGCTTGCGCAGTAAGTGCTGAAGTTTTGTTGTTGCTGAATTTGTTTGCATAATTGCTCCTACAAAAACAAAAAGGGCACTTCGGTGAAGTGCCCAAATTATTAATCAGTAATCAGTCTTTGCGGCTAGCACCGCGACCACCGCGTTTGGATTCAGTATTTCGTTTCAAATCCAGTAGTCTATCATCACTATCTTTTAAAAACCGTGATAATTTATCCTCAAAAGTTACTGTTGGTACAGGTCTAGGTGTAGACACTCTACGTTCCACCGGTCTTCTTGGCGGCGGTGGTGGTGGTGCCGGCATCAATTGTTTAATTGATAACCCAATTTTGCCCTTTTCGTCAATGGACAAAACCTTGACTGTTACCTTATCTTTGTCTTTTAAAAAATCGTGCACATCTTTAACATAAACATTAGAGACTTCGGAAATATGGATTAAACCAACTTTTCCCTCCGGTAACTGTACAAATGCACCAAAATTAGTAATACCGGTAATTTCCCCTTCTACGACCGCACCTACTTCAAGAGTCATAAAGATCAATGTTCCCCCTTAATGTTTTTCTTATTAAGATTAATTATAACCCTGCTAGGGAATGAGTGTCAACCTGGAAAAAGAAATTACTGCGGTTCTTGCATCTTTTTTTCAATAATAAAGAGGGGCACTTCACCTTTACCCACCATATTATGTTCTTCCCTGGCTAGCTTTTCTATATATTGCAGATTATCCAATTGACTTTTTTCTTCTAGCAATTGTTTTTGTTCAACTTGCAACCGTTCTACCCGTGCTTGAGTTTTAGTTGCTTCCCGCTCCACCTGATAAATCAAATATTCTTTTTCCGTAAAATAGCCCAGGCTCACCAGTAGTAGCACTAGAAACAAAAAAGCAAAGGCTTTTTTATTTTTCTTTTTCTTTTTTCTAAGCATTCTACTAGCTCCCTTCTATTCTCATTGTTTATTTTTAGTATAGCATTTTCTTTCCGACTTGTGTAGAATACAAAAAAACAATCCGATGATTTTATCATCGGATTGTTTTTGCTTAACGGCAACAATTATTTTTTGTTAACTACATCTTTGAAAGCTTTTCCCGGTTTGAAAGCCGGAACAATAGCTTCAGCAATTTCGATTGCTTCGCCAGTACGAGGGTTTTTGCCAGTACGAGCTGCGCGTACGCGTGGTTCGAAAGTGCCAAAACCGATAAGTTGTACTTTTTCTTTCTTAGCAACTGCTTCTTTCACAGTTTCTAGGAAAGCATTTACTGCCTTTTCAGAATCTTTTTTAGTTAAACCAGCAGTTTCGGCAGTAGCCGCAATCAATTCACTTTTGTTCACAATAAAATCCCCCTTAGATTTTTTTTGCACAAGGCGCAAACCCAGTACAGTTCTAACTTATGCTATATATTCTGCATCATTTACATTATTCCTGCTTTATTTCTTTTTTATTTTCTTTTTTTTCATTTTTTTTGGCCTCCAGCCAGAGTTCATCTAGCTTTGATAGGTTAAAATCCTGCCATTTACCACCATGTTGTGTCACTTTTGCTTCCACATAAGCGAACCTTTGTACAAAGCGATTATTACTAGCATTAAGAGCTGTTTCCGGCTCTAGACCTAGGTGTCTGGCATAATTAGTCACGGCAAAAAGTACGTCACCTAGCTCCCCTTCCTGCTCCGCCAGATCCTTAATCGCTACCGCTTCCCTTAGCTCTGCCAATTCTTCCTGCACTTTGGCCCACACAGCTTCGGTTTCAGACCAATCAAAGCCCACCTTAGCCACTTTAGCCTGGATTTTATAGGCACGCATTAACGCCGGTAAGCCCGGAGAAATTCCATCTAGTACTTGCTTACGCTCTGTTTTCTCCTGTAATTTTAGTTGTTCCCAATTGCGGAGAATTTCTGCGGCATCGTTGACTTCAATCGTTCCAAAAACATGGGGATGCCGATGAATAAGCTTCGCTACAATATCATCAATGACATCTTGCATGGTAAAAGCGCCCTCTTCTTCAGCTAGCCGTGCATGAAATACCACTTGTAGCAAAACATCGCCCAGCTCTTCGCGCATACCCGCCACATTTTTTTCGTCAATAGCTTCCAATAGCTCATAAACTTCTTCTATTAATCCTTTGCGGATACTGGCATGAGTTTGTTCTCTGTCCCACAAGCAACCACCCGGTTCTCGTAAGGTCTGCATCACCTCCAATAAAGGTCTGGTGTCCATGACGCCGCCGGTAGTGCGTGGTGGAATATAAACCGTAGTAAGATGATCAATCTGTTCCTGTCTGTCCAGTTCAAATAAGGGTAACAGCATAAAGTCTTCATCAGCTAGCCCCAGGTTACGCATAAAATAAATTTCATAATCGTCATCTAAGACTTCCATTAAGTTCAATTTTAATTCCGAGGCTACCAGCCGGCTATAAACCTGCGTAATAATTAAAGGATATTTACCGGCATCCGCCAAAGCCAATTTATCAGTAGCATCCACAATGCGTAAACCAGCAATAGGATCCAAGCCCAGCTTGACATAGGTTAAATCCAAAAAGCTCATGGCCGGTAAAATTGTTAACTTGATTTTTGCCTCTTGGACCGCTGCCCGCAGTAATACCACCGTGCGTTCAGCGACTAGAGGACTGCCTGGCACGGCATAGACTACTTGCTGCGTTTGCGCACTAGCCACTACGGTCTGGACAATCTGGGCATAAACCTCTTCAAAATTGCTTCCGGTTTCATAAAAATGGTCACAGCTCTCAAATTGCACGCCTTGTTTAACCAGTTCACTCACACTGGGATGTACTATTGTTCTTAAAATTACTTGCTGAGCCGTTTGTAAAGTGGTCAGAGTTTCCATCGACAAATGTCCCACATTGCCCGGTCCCAGTCCTACAATTGTTATGCTTCCTTTTGTCATTTTTCATCCCTCACAACTTTTATTTTTTGCAAAATCACGGCTAACCGCACCCCCACATAAGGCACTTTGCGAATTTCTTGTGCCGTAAATTCTCCGCTTACCAGCAGGCTTCCGCCATAAATAACGGCACAAACCAGCATGGCTAAGAGAGTGCTCACCGTATTAGCGCTTCCCCACGCTAGCGTTTTTTCATAAGTAAGCGCTCCACATAGTCCCATCACTAAGGAGGCAGTCAAAATATTGACTGTTGCCCGCCAAGGCAAGACGAAATCGGTATAGCGACACAAAAAGAAAATATTAAGTAATGCAGCCAAACCAAAATTAAGATTAGTCGCCCACGCCGCACCCACAATGCCATACTCAGGTAAAGCTGTCAATTCCCAGACCAAAAAGACCTTGACTGCTGCACTAAAGAGCATATTTAACATAGGCGTCACAGTCATGCCCAACCCTTGCAAAATACCTGTTGTCACCTGGTGCAACCCCAAAAGTGCAATTGAGGGCGCCAGATGCGCAATAGCACTGCCCGCCGCTGTCGTCCCATACAATAGTTGAGAAATAGGCTTCGACAAAATCCACATTCCCACTGTCGCTGGAAACGTCAACAAAAAGCAGAGTCGCAGTGCAGTAGCACTGCGCTGCCGGATTGCCGCCAAATTATTTAAAGCAAACGCTTCCGTAATCGCCGGGACAATACTGGCGGCTAATGAAATCGTTGGAATTGTTGCCATCATTACCAGCGGCAAGGCCATCCCCGCCAGGTAGCCAAACAGGGTCGTCGCTTCCACCACGCTAAAGCCTGCCACCTCTAGTCTGTGCGGGACAATAAGCATATCAATCCCCGTCACCACTGGCACCATAATATTGGCGCAAGATACGGGCAAAGCCAATTTGATCAGGCGTGCGGCAATCTTAGTGACGGATTCCGTGGCCATTACTTTTTGGGTAGAAATTTTTGCCGCCCATTGTTTATGATAATGCAAATAAAACCAGGACAAGACCACCAGCCCCGTCACAGAACCCGGCACTGCTCCAAAAGCAGCCCCTGCCGCTGCATATTCCAAACCATAGGGCAAAAGATAATAAGCCATCACCACCATGGTAACTACTCGCACCAACTGTTCCAAAATTTGGGACACCCCGGTAGGGGTCATTAATTGGTAGCCTTGAAAATAGCCGCGGAAACTAGCCAAAATCGTAGCAAAAAACACCGCCGGAGTTAAAGCCACTAGTGCGTAATAAGCCCGCCCATCGCGAATGATCTGATTATCCACCAGCCAGCCTGCTACCCCATACAAAATAAGAGCAAACACCAGCCCCGTACAGGCCATTAAAGCCAAGGTAATACGAAAAATGCGTTTAGCACTACCATAATCACCTTGTGCCACCTTTTCTGCTACGATAATAGAAATCGCAATAGGAATACCGGCCGAAGACACAGAAATCATTAAAAGGTAGACAGGGTAGGCCATTTGGTAGAGTCCAATCCCTTCGCCGCCCAATAACCGAGAGAGTAAAATACGATTCACTGAACCGATGATTTTAACCATAAGTCCTGCCAAGGTCAAAATCAAAGCCCCGCGTAAAAATTTATCTTTAGCCAAATGTACACACCTCCCTGTTACTCCAGCTTACCTCTTACTGCTTGTTATTATAGTAAAAATCAGCTCATCTGTACACCTGCCTAGGCTTTAGCCAAGCGCAAAAGTGCTTTTTCTAACCAAGCCAAAGGTTCTACCTGTAACCTGCCGGTTTTAAAAATAAGCTGAGCCTGAGTGCCACTTTTAAACTTAATATCTCTTTCATTTTCCCGAATGACCGCCATGAGCCCTGCTGGATCCGTCAGTGTATGTTCGCTAAAGGTAATTCTAATTTCTCCGCGTTTCGCCACAATGCCTACAATTTTAATTTGTCGACACAAACTTCTCAGCAGCGCCACCCGCCACAAGGTTACAACTTCCTCTGGTGGAGTTCCAAAACGGTCAAGGATTTCATCTAAGAAGTCCTCTTTGTCTTGATAAGCTAGCTGGGCAAAACGACGGTAAAGTTCCAGTTTATACCGTGGGTCTGCGATATAGTCGTCAGGGATATAGGCTTCTACTTCCATTTCTAACACTGGATCCGGCTCCGACGCAGCTTCCGTAGTTCCGTCCCGCATTTGCTTAATCGTCCGTTCTAGCAAATTGCAATATGCCGCAAAGCCAATTCCCGCAATATGCCCATGCTGCTGTGCACCCAAGAGATTGCCGGCACCGCGTATTTCCAAATCGCGCATCGCAATACGAAAACCTGCGCCCAATTCCGTGAAATCACGAATGGCCTGCAAACGCTTTTCAGCAATTTCGCTCAAGGTTTTATTGCGTTTATAAACAAAATAAGCATAGGCCAATCGAGAAGAACGCCCTACTCTGCCCCGCATTTGGTAAAGCTGGGAAAGACCAAAGTTTTCAGCACCGTCAATAATAATAGTATTGGCTAACGGTACATCCAAACCATTTTCTATAATCGTTGTACACAAAAGCACATCAAACTTGCCTTCATAGAAGCCCAGCATAGCGTCTTCCAGCAGTTCTTCCGACATCTGACCATGTGCCACGCGCACAGCAATTCCCGGCACCAAAGCTCGTAGGCGGGTAGCAATGGTTTCCAGTCCCCGCACTTTGTTATGGACGTAATAAATTCGCCCACCCCGCCGAATTTCTCTTTCCAAGGCTTCTTTAATCATACTTTCATTATATTCTGTGACATAAGTTTCTACAGGTAGGCGTTCTTCCGGTGGCGACTCAATAACACTCATGTCCCGCCCACTGACTAAAGCCATATGTAAGGTTCGTGGAATCGGTGTGGCAGAAAGCGTTAAAACATCCACGCCCATCGTCCATTTTTTCATCTTTTCCTTTTGGGCGACTCCAAAACGTTGTTCTTCATCAATAATCAGCAAGCCCAAATCTGGAAACTGAATATCCGCTTGCAAAATACGATGCGTGCCAATGAGCACATCGACTTGCCCCGCTTGCAATTGTTCTAAAATCTTTTTTTGTTCCTTCGGCGAACGAAATCTACTAATCATTTCCACTTTCAAACCGAATTTTTCCATGCGTTGTGTGAAAGTCAGATAGTGTTGCTGAGCTAAAACGGTAGTCGGTACCAACACCGCTACTTGCTTACCGTCCAACACTGCTTTAAAAGCCGCCCTAATGGCCACCTCGGTTTTTCCATAGCCTACGTCGCCGCACAAGAGCCGTTCCATGGGTACCGGTTTTTCCATATCCTGTTTAATTTCTTCAATAGCACGCAATTGGTCCGGTGTTTCTTCAAAAGGAAAACCCGCTTCGAACTCTTTTTGCCATTCCGTATCGGCGGCAAAAGCGTAGCCGGGGGTAATTTTACGCTGAGCATAGAGCCGGAGTAATTCCGTGGCCAGCTCAGTAATAGCAGCTTGAGCCTTCTTGGTCACCCGTTTCCATTCCGCACCACCCATTCGAGAAAGTTTCGGTGCCTGACCTTCGTTTCCAATATATTTATGGAGGAGCCCCACCTGTTCTACCGGAACATAGAGTTTATCTTCTTTGGCATAAGCCAAAAGTAAATAATCTCGATGTACCTCGTCCACCAGCAGAGTTTCCACACCAACATAGCGACCAATCCCGTGGACAGCATGTACCACGTAATCGCCCGCTTTAATTTCCGAAAAATATTGAATTTGTGCCCCACTTTGTTTCTGGTGTAAACGGCGCTTTTTTTGCCTACCAAAAATATCGTTCTCCGTCAACAAAAGCCAAAACTCATCCCAACAGCGAAAGCCACTAGCCAGCTCTCCACTAAAAACACCAATTTTATCGGGGAGCGGAAGTGTCGTCCCAGTTTTCACGTAGACAGCAGGCAACCCTTTACCTTGCAGGCTAGCCGCCAGTCCCGCCGCTTTTTCCTTGGTACTCATCATAATTAAAGGTGCCAGCCCTTCCGCTAGCCAGCCCTTAAGGTCACCGGTTAAAAGCTCCGTATTTCTATTATAGGGAGCTACAGAGCGGATAGGTGCTACTAATTGCTGGTAAGTGGCAAAGGCCTTATGGGGTAGTGCCGAAACCGCTAGTCCCCTAGTTTGTTGGCAAATAGCCTCTACTTCCTCCAGCGTAAAAAGTTGCTCCTCATATTCGCTATTTTCACCGGCCAAATTTTCCACCGTGGTTAACAATTTCGTCGGTTCGTCAATAATAACAGTAGTGTTTGGTTGTAAATAATCCAAAATACTGGCGGTTCCCGCCGCCTCCTCAATTTTGAGAGAAACAACTTCCACCGCTTGTTTACTGCCTAGAGCACGTTGGTTGCCCAAACTGAAATTGCGCACAGCGTCAATCTGGTTATCAAACCATTCAATCCGTACTGGGTCCTGTTCATTAATCGGATAAACATCCATAATATCGCCACGCAAGCAAAATTGCCCCAATGCCTCTACTTGTTCCGTCCGTTCGTAGCCTCGTTCCACCAGTTGGGCAATAAGTTGTCCCTGCTCCAGTTCTTCGCCTACGCTAACTACCAGTTTTTGGGTAAACAACCCCGTTGGCACTGGTAATTTTTGCATTAAAGCTTCAGCCGTAATAAATACCAGCCCACTATTTTCCCCATGCAAAGTACGCAGAGCCAGCACTCGTTCCGCCAGTATTTCTTGGTTCTTAGCCTCCGCCCGAACCGTTACTAAATTAGCAGGATAGAGTTCTTGCATCGCTAGCTCCGGGAAAAAATAAGCCAGTTCCCGGCGGTAGTCCCTAATGTCCTCACGACGAGCCACTAACAGCACCGCCACCCCACCTTGGCTTCGCAATTGCAAAACCGCCGCCAAAAAACTGCTTTTGGCCGTGCCACTTAAACCAGTAAGGTTAATACCCTGCCGGCCTTTTTCTAAGAGACTAACAGCCTCTTGTACACTTTGTAGTTTTTGGAGCAAAGCAGTAAACTCTTTTTGCATATAATTTCTTCGCCTCTTAAAATCCACTAAAAGAGGGGTTTTAGCCACAGCCAAAACCCCTCTTCGTCCTATTTATGCTAGCCGGCTTCAACTACCAGCTAA
This sequence comes from Acidaminococcaceae bacterium, assembly GCA_036659415.1. Classification (GTDB taxonomy): domain Bacteria; phylum Bacillota; class Negativicutes; order Acidaminococcales; family Acidaminococcaceae; genus JAVXCQ01. The sequence goes on along the minus strand of JAVXCQ010000010.1, from coordinate 44,229 downwards.
TTATAATTTAACTTCCATATGTTTGCGGTCGAAACTATGAACAGTATCAACAAAACGTACTGTACCCGTAGCATAACGCATGGAAATAGTATGCGTCCGCACGCCATTACCAAAGTATCTCAAACCATGAAGCAAGTCACATTCGGTAATCGCTGTAGACGTAAACATACAGTCATCACCCTTAACTAAGTCATCAATGGTCAAAACACGATTAATATCGCCGATACCCATTTTTAAGCAACGAGCAACCTCTTCATCATTTTCAGGACAGAGTCTAGCTTGCATATCGCCACCCAAACATTTAAGACCAGCAGCGGCCAAAACCCCTTCCGGAGCACCACCCTTACCAATATACATATGTACACCAGTACCTTCAATACCAGCATTAATAATCGGATCCACATCACCATCGGTAATTAATTTAATCCGTGCACCGGCAGCACGTACAGCCGCGATAATATCTGCATGACGTTCACGATCCAGTGCTACTACCGTCAAGTCGGCAATATTACGCTCGAGTGCTTTAGCCACACGAGCCAAGTTTTCTGCTACCGGCGCATCAATGTCGATGCACCCTTTAGCACGAGGTCCCACGGCAATTTTATCCATATACATATCAGGCGCATGAAGCAAACAGCCTTTTGGTGCAATCGCAATTACCGCAATCGCTCCCGGCTGGCCTTTAGCAACCAAGTTTGTTCCTTCTACCGGATCCACAGCAATATCCACTTCCAAACCGCCGCCACCGACTTTTTCACCGATATAAAGCATTGGCGCCTCGTCCATCTCGCCTTCGCCAATTACTACTGTACCACTAATATTGACGGTATCAAACATTTTTCTCATGGCATCTACTGCTAGTTGATCGGCGCCGTTTTTGTCACCGCGTCCTACGCTACGACCACAAGCAATAGCGGCAGCCTCTGTTACACGTACAAATTCCATGGCTAATTCTCTATTCACTATTCAACACTCCTTCAATATTTTAACTCTCGCTTTTAAGCGCCAAGTCAAGCTTATTGCTCTATAAATTATTACACTTTTTATCTTTTTCCGCAAGGGCAATCGGTAAAAAAGCCTATTTCACTAACACCACTGCAAGAGCAGCATTTTGACCAATAAATAAATAGGCATAACCATAATGACCGCTAACAACAATAAACTAAGACACACGGTAGCCGCCGCCCGCAGAAAATCAATGAGATAAACCACCTGCAAAGCCCGCACGAGTAAAAACACCCACCAGATGCCTCCCACCAAAAAGGCCAGCAAAATTAAACCTAGCCAGATGCCTCCCAGTTTGGCCCCCAAAAGTGCCACCGGTGTTAGAACCAAATAGGGTAGAGCCGTATAGCCCATAATACAGAGCAGACCTTCAATATCCCCACCCGGCACGCCACAAGCATCCAACAAACCATGGAGAAAGCAACTATACACCACGAGAAAAACGATTTGCGTGGTCAAAAGTCCAGCTAAAACGGCAAAGCGTGTGGACAAACTATGTTCTGCCAGCCACACATTCGTCACCACGCCCATAAAAGCGCCGGCACTGATAATAAAATAAAACAAACTGCGCCACAAAGTCGGCGCCTTCATTAAAAACGCCATCCCCTGTTTCGGTTCAAATAAAACATCATAGGATTTACGTCTCATACACCTCACCCCTCAGCGCGTGGTGTGAGCACCGTAGCGGCACCCGGTACACCAAGAATTTGCCGCACCTGCCCGACAACAATTTCCGAGATGCCTGCTCCCAGTAAAGATTCCCAAGGTTTTTGCTTTTTAAAGGATTTGATTTCCGGCTTACCCTCGATACCAACTAAAGCCGCCGTTGCCTCCAAAGCATCATAGTAATTGCCGATTTCGTCCACCAATCCCAGCTCCTTGGCTTGCTTGCCCGTATAAATACGACCATCGGCCAAAATTCTAACCTGTTCCACCGGTAGGCTACGACCTTCGCTCACCACAATGAGAAACTGTTCATACATCTCATTCACCATTTTTTGCAAAAGTGCTTTTTCCGCCGGAGTCATAGGACGCTCGTTGGACAAAATATCCTTATACTCGCCGCTTTTAATCTTGGTACCATACACACCAACTTTTTTGTAGAGTTCTTCGGTGTTCATATAAGGAATGTAAACACCGATGCTGCCGGTTAAAGTCGAAGCATTGGCATAAATCTTATCCCCATAGGCCGCAAGCCAATAGCCAGCAGAAGCCGCCATATCACCCATAGAAACCACCACCGGCTTATGCGTGGTAGCTTTAAGTCGCACAATTTCCCGGGCAATTTCCTCTGCAGCCGTCACGCTACCGCCAGGAGAATTGATCCGCAAGAGCACCGCTTTGACGCTGTCATCTGCAGCAGCTTCACGAATTTGTTCCATAATGGAACCAGTGGTAGCAGAGCCTGTACCAGATAGCATATTACCCGAGTCATCTGCCGCCAAAATAGCACCCTCGATGTTAATGACAGCTATGCGAC
>JAVXCQ010000010.1:0-41734 GCA_036659415.1 Acidaminococcaceae bacterium | reverse complement strand
GGTTGGTCATTGTTTTTACCCCCCAGTAGAGAAACCACAAAAGATAAAACTGCAATCAATAAAATCGCACTGATAAAGATTTTTTTTAGCATAAACTCACCTCAACAAATTCAATTACTTGCGTTTATTATACCACACCTGCGGTTGAAAAACTGCCCTTAGCTGGGAGTTTACTTCTCGCCCCTCAAGCTAAAAAGGCAGCTTACCTATTAGGTAATCTGCCTTTACTAAGCTCACATAAATTGTCCGTAGAACCTACTGTTTACAGCTTTAAAGCCGCTGCAATAAAACCCTTAAAAAGCGGATGGGGATTAGTCGGTCTGGACTTAAGCTCCGGATGGAATTGAACACCCACAAACCAAGGGTGCACCTTCGGTGCTAATTCCACAATTTCCACTAAACGTCCGTTAGGCAAAGTGCCACCGATAACTAAACCATGCTTTACTAGTTCTTCACGCAAGTCATTGTTAACCTCGTAACGATGACGATGACGCTCATGAATCAGCTCTTCGCCATAAGCCTTAGCCGTCCACGTATCAGGAGAAACTTTGCAAGGATATTGCCCCAAACGCATGGTGCCACCCTTAATTTCCACACTCATTTGCTCCGGCATTAAGTAGATTACTGGGTACGGACACGCCTCATCAAACTCTGAACTATTCGCTCCGGTCATGCCACACATATGCCGTGCATATTCAATCACCGCACACTGCATACCCAAGCAAATACCAAAGAACGGTATTTGGTGTTCCCGAGCATATTGCACAGCTTTAATTTTACCTTCAATACCACGGTCGCCAAACCCCCCCGGTACTAAAATGCCATCAACCTCAGCAAAAACCTCACTTAAATCAAGGCCTTCTGCTTCTATTTCTTCCGCATTAACCCATTTGATTTCCAAATCAGCATCGTGATGGAAACTAGCGTGTTTCAAAGCTTCCACAATACTGATATAGGCATCTTGCAAAGCTACATATTTGCCTACAATAGCGATAGTCACCTTGTGGGCGTGCTCTTGGATAATCTTCGCTACCATTTTATGCCAGTCTTCCATATCTTTAGGACGATCCTGAACCTCGAGTTTTTTCAAAATAACGGCGTCCAAACCCTGCTCCTCTAGTGCCATCGGCACTTGATAAATACTAGCAGCAGTCAGTGCTTGAAAAACGGCTTCTGCATCTACATCGCAGAACATCGCCATTTTTTCCCGCATTTCTTTGGAAATCTCTTTTTCACTGCGACACACCAAAATATCCGGTGTAATCCCGATACTGCGCAATTCTTTGACGCTATGCTGAGTGGGTTTCGTTTTTAGCTCCCCGGCTGCAGCAATATAAGGTACCAGCGTCACATGAACGTACAAAACATCATTACGTCCCACTTCTTTTTTAACCTGACGAATGGCTTCTAAAAACGGTAAGCTTTCGATATCTCCTACCGTACCCCCGATTTCCGTAATCACAAAATCCGCTTGATTTTCCTGACCCACGTGGTAAACACGTTCTTTGATTTCATTGGTAATATGAGGAATAACCTGTACGGTGCCACCGAGAAAATCACCCCGACGTTCTTTGTCAATTACAGCCTGATAAATGCGACCGGCAGTAATATTAGAACCTTTAGACAAATTAATATCAATAAATCGCTCATAATGACCCAAATCTAGGTCAGTTTCAGCGCCGTCATCAGTAACAAAAACTTCACCATGTTGATAAGGGCTCATGGTACCTGGGTCAATATTGATATAAGGGTCAAACTTTTGAATAGTTACTTTGAATCCTCTGCTTTTTAACAAACGCCCGATAGAAGCTGCAGTTATGCCTTTTCCCAAGGATGAAACTACCCCGCCGGTTACAAAAATATACTTTGTCATGTCCTGCCTCCCGATTCAAATATAATATTTTTTATCATTTAACAGCTTACATTCTTTCCGGTGCGGAAATACCCAGAATGTGCAAAGCATGCTTAAGCGTATTGCTAACAGCCTGTACCAAAAGTAGCCGAGCCTGTTGGACTTCCGGTGCTACTCCCAAAATACGACATTGATTATAGAAGGAATGGAATAAACCTGCTAATTCCTGTACATAATGCGCCACGATATGCGGAGCACGTTCTTTAGCGGCTCTGGCAATTAAGTCCGGATACTCCGCCAGTTTTTTGATTAAATCCAGCTCAATAGCCTCCGTCAAACCACTTAGCTCCGCTTGTGGATTAATGCTAATGCCGGCTTCGGCAATTTGTCTTAAAATACTGCAAATGCGGGCATGGGCATATTGCACATAATAAACTGGGTTTTCACTGGACTTTTCTGTGGCTAGGGTTAAATCAAAATCCAATTGACTATCAATAGAACGCATTACAAAGAAAAATCTAGCGGCATCGGTGCCGACTTCTTCAATCAATTCATTTAAAGTTACGCTCTGACCAGTACGCTTGGACATTTTTACCACTTCACCATTGCGATAAAGGTTAACCATTTGCAAAATTAAAACTTCTAATTGCTCTGGCTTATACCCTAATGCCCCCACCGCTGCTTTCATTCTGGCGATATAGCCATGATGGTCTGCACCCCACAAATTAATCACATGATCAAAACCACGAGCAAATTTGTTGCGATGATAAGCAATATCAGCAGCTAAATACGTGGGCACACCGTTATCACGAATAACAACTCTGTCCTTGTCGTCGCCCCACTCCGTTGACCGGAGCCACAAAGCACCGTCTTTTTCATACATAGAACCTTTGTCCATTAAATAATCACAAACTATTTTAATCTGATTAGCGTCATGCAAGGTTTGCTCGCTAAACCAAACATCAAACTCTACATTAAAAGCTGCTAAATCCTCTTTGAGCGCTGCCAATTTTTCTTGTAAGGCCAGTGTTCTGAAAGCTTGCAACCGTTCTTCCTCTGCCAACGGTACGAATTTGTCCCCATAGGTTTTCACAATGCGCTTAGCTGTATCAATAATATCCTCGCCGTGATAGCCATTTTCCGGGAAGTCTACGGTAATTCCCTGGAGGGCTAGGTACCGAGCATTAACGGAAGCTGCCAAATTATTAATTTGATTACCGGCGTCATTAATATAGTATTCACGTTCCACATCATAACCAGCCGCCAGCATTAAATTGGCTAAAGCACTGCCAAAAGCCGCACCCCTACCATGTCCTACGTGCAAGGGTCCCGTAGGATTGGCACTCACGTACTCCAGCTGAATTCTTTCTGGTTTTACTTGGGTTAAATTACCATAGTTGGTGCCCTGTTCCACGATATTGCGTAGCACCGTGTACACCCAAGCCGGTTTTAAATAAAAATTAATAAAACCTGGTCCCGCAATTTCTGCTCGTTCCAAATACTCACACTCAAGATGGTCACAAACTGCTTGCGCTACCAAACGGGGATTGCAGCGCAAACTTTTGGCTGCCTGCATGGCAAAATTAGTAGCATAATCGCCAAATTCCTTCTGCGGCGGTATTTCCAAAGTAACCAGCGGTAAAGTTCCTTCATTAATTACTCCCGCTGCCATCGCTTTTTTAGCTGCTAGTTCAATACTTTGTGCTAGGGTTTCCTTAATATTCACTTTCCTTTGCCTCCTCAATAACGATCTCTAAACTAACTGCGCTGGGGCTACCGCCCTCCATAATACGCGTGTACTCTATGTGCAAGTGCCAAGATTTAGCTTGCTCGATAAATTGTAAACATTTAGTTGTGACCTGCAATTTAACTGCTAAATAAGGCGTTTGGTATAAGCTCTCATCTAAGAGGCCTACTGCGAAATCCTGTCGATGTTCAAAAGCACCCCGGCGAATAACCGTCACTTGTTTTTCGTCCCATTTAATGGTGGTTTTCGTACCTATCAAACCCGTTTGTGCCGTTTCCTCGTAGAGAACATAGTATTTATCGGCACGCCTAGTCATCTGTCCGTAAGAAATTGTTGCTAAATCCTCGCAGTCACCCGCTGTTTCAGAGTGACTGGTAATGCTAATTTTAACAGGTTGCATACGCTCCACTCCACACAATGATAGAGACTTGCCACCCTTTCATCAGCTACTGCCATGTTGAAAAGAAAAGGTGCAAGTCCTCCAAAATAAATTTTTGTAGTTAATAGCCCCCTTGGCTACAGTAATAGCCAAGTCCAGAACTCTTCCCGTTGCAGGCATCTACTGCCTGCCCAATCCCAAAATCTCTTATTTATTATATATGATACACTGGTTTTTCACAAGTAAAAGTAACACCTTTTTCTTCCTGTACCCCTTCGCCGCTTCCAATTATTTTGACCCTCAGGTTGCCAGAGTAGGCCTTTTAATTGTATAATTAATTTCACATTGTTTATTCTGATAAAAAAGGGGTTAATAAAATGCAACAAATTGATTTTGGCACAATCGTTGCCTTTTCCTTATATTTTTTAATTTTGATAGGAATTGGGCTATACCACTACAAAAAAAAGCAAGATTTGGAGGGTTTTGTCCTAGGTGGCCGCAAACTTGGCCCTTGGGTCACGTCCATGAGTGCCGAAGCCTCTGATATGAGCGGCTGGATGCTCATGGGTTTACCAGGCTATGCCTATATTGCCGGTGTCAGCGCCTTTTGGATTGCCCTTGGGTTAGCCTTAGGCACCTGGGCCAATTGGGCTTTCATCGCTAAACGCCTACGTATTCACACCAAAGTTGCCAGCGATTCCATTACTTTACCAGATTTTTTTGAAAATCGTTTTCACGACCACAGTAAAAAGCTCCGCATTCTTTCAGCTATTTTTATTTTCATCTTCTTTTTGATTTATACCTCCGCCAGTTTTGTTGCTGGTGGCAAACTCTTTAACACCGTCTTTGGCTTGCCCTATTTAGAATCCCTCTTAATTACTGCCGGTATCGTCGTTTTTTACACTTTTTTCGGTGGTTTTACCGCCGTTTGCTGGTCGGACTTCTTTCAAGGTTGCCTCATGTTTTTTGCCATTATTGTAGTACCTCTCACCGGTATGTATTACATTGGTGGCGTGAGCAAAACCATCAGCGACCTAGTAACCATCAACCACAATTATTTTAGTATGTTCACCGATGCCACAGGAACCACTTTAAGCCTCACCGCCATTATTTCGCTCTTGGCGTGGGGACTCGGTTACTTCGGTCAACCGCATATTCTGGTGCGGTTTATGGCTATTAATTCTCCTCGTGAAATCAAACAAGCCACTCGCATTGCCATGGTCTGGGTAGTCTTTTCCTTAGCTGCCGCCGTTATTTCCGGTCTGGTCGGCCGAGTTTATCTAGGTGACCAGCTGGTGGGTGCCAATTCAGAAACAGTATTCATGGTCATGAATGGTGCTTTTTATTCACCATTTTTCGCCAGTATTATTATCTCCGCCATCTTGGGTGCAATTATGAGTACTTCTTCCAGTCAATTGCTGGTTACTTCTTCGGCTGTAACCACGGATTTTTATAAAACCTTGCTGCGCAAACACGCAGGTCCCCAAGAAATGGTCTTGGTCAGCCGCTTAATGGTTATTTTGGTAGCCGCTTTATCAATTTTGCTCGCACTTAATCCCAACAGCCTCATCTTGGACATTGTGGCTTATGCCTGGGCAGGCTTTGGTGCCGCCTTTGGTCCCCTTATTATCCTGTCCTTATTTTGGCGGAGAATTACTTTAAATGGCGCTCTGGCCGGCGTATTAGTCGGCGGTCTTACCGTCCTTTTATGGAAAAACTTCTTAGCCTTTACCGGTCTTTATGAAATCGTTCCCGGTTTCTTCTTCTCGCTTCTGTCCATTATCCTCGTCAGTCTTGCCGATCAAGAACCCAGTGCCCAAATTTACGCCGAGTTTGATGAGGCCAACCAGATGATTTGCGGTACTGATGATGACTGCGATGCCGCTGAGGCTGCCAAAGATTTAACCCGTTAATTATTAATAAAAAAACAGGAGGGACTTCGCCAAGGCGCAGTCCCTCCTGTTTTTTATTGCAGACTAAGGAGCATTTTCTCATCATTAATGAGTTGCTCCAATTTTTTTAACATTCCTTCATTAAAGTGATACAAACCATTTTCCAATTTCAGTAAACTAATCGCCACCAGTTGGTTACCCTTTTGTTCCATTAAAAGGAAGACAAACCGTTCGATGATTAAAACCAAATCCGCTTCTTCCGTCACTCGATAGTGCTGTAATTGCTCCAGCAGTTCTGGTTGTACTCCACCCTTAGCTTGCTTTGTGTAGGTATCAATCGCTACCAGCCACGGCCAAATATGCAGTGTACTCAAGATTTGTTCCACGTTTTTGACCACAGTGCTGACGCTCACCTGCCGAAAAGTAGCAATGGCGGCCATTTTGGCGTTCAGCTTCGGAGCCATCCCCATGACTTCAATCAGTTTCGTGTAATAATCCTCTTCGATTTTTACTTTCTGTGCCGCCTCAGGTTCTAATTGTAGCAACAGCTGATAGAAAATCGTTGCTACTCCCGTAAGTGGTTCCATGGTATCCCGCAGAATTTTATCAGCTAATAATTTATTAATAATCGCCCTTAATTCTTCATAATTAATAGGTTTCACCAAAAAATTGTCTGCGCCCACCTTATACCCATGAATGCGGTCTTCACTATCCGTCAAAGCCGACATCATAATCACCGGAATATTTTGTGTCACCGGATTAGCCCGCAAGGCGCGACAAACTTCATAGCCGCTTAAACCCGGTAGCATCACGTCCAGCAAGATAATATCCGGAGCCTTGGCCAAAGCCAGCTCCACTCCGCTTCTGCCTTCTGCCGTAATCCAAGCCGTATGACCCCAGCTTTCCATCACATCTTTAGCCAATTCACTGATTTGTTCATTATCGTCTACAATTAAAATACTAGCCATGCTCTTCCTCCTGCTGCCCTGCCAGCGGAATAGTAAAAATAACTTCCGTGCCAGCGCCTAATTTACTTTTAAGAAAAACTTCGCCACCATGTAATTCCACCAGCTTTTTGACAATCGGTAAGCCAAGACCAGTTCCTTGGTAGTGTTTATTGTACGTGCCCTCTACCTGTTCAAAATCACAGAAAATTCTTTGCTGATCTTGAGCGGCAATCCCAATACCGGTATCCTTGACTAGCACCTCCAATTTATCTACCCGTTGGTACGCCTTGATACTAATTGTACCACCCGCATCCGTAAATTTAATAGCATTCGAGATAATATTATAAAAAATTTGTTTCAATCGTTGCTGGTCGGCAAAGACTACAAAGTCCGGTGGCAAAGCTTCTGCCTTAATGGTAATAGCTTTATCTTTTTTAAGATTTTCCGCAATTTTAACAACATCTTCCAATAAGAACGCCATGTTAAAGTTTTGCCGATTAAGCGTCATTTTGCCCGCCGCCAATTTAGAAATGTCTAACAAATCGTTAATTAAGTGCAAGAGATGGTTACCACAATCCGCAATATTAAGAATGTATTTTCTTTGCTTCTCATTAAGTTCGCCAAAATAGCCGTCCCGCAAAACATCGGCAGCATTAATAATCACGCTAAGAGGAGTTCTTAATTCATGACTTAAATTAGCCAGGAGTGCAGATTTGGCCACATCCAATTTTTTCAGCTCTGCTACCACCGTTTGTAAGTGCTGGGTTCTTTCCTCGACTTTAATTTCCAGATTTTCATTGGTAGCTTTTAATTGTTTAGCCAACGATATTTGCTTAGTATGCTCATATTGTACTTTGGCCAAATAGCCGGCTTTTTCCTCTTCTACCTGTTTAAGGTTGCGAATAAAGTCTTTAAAGTTTTCCAGCAAAATAATACATTCATCTTCTGTATCAGCCGTGGCCACGCGAAGCTTATCTCCCAAATATTTTTCACTGTATTTGCGAGTCAACCCTGTCACCGCCACCACCGGCGCACTGATATGGTTAGCCAAAATACGACCTAAACCCAGCATCAAAAAGAGGCAAAAGAAAATAACTGCCATGGCCGTAATGCGGTTATCATTAACAATCGCCGAAAAACGCTGTTCATCTATACCCACACTCAAATAACCGACAATTTCTCCGGCATAATTTTTAATCTCTTCATCTAAAAAGATATAGTTCACATCATTAATTTTAGTTTTACCGAAGAATTGACCTTTAGCTCGATTAGAACGATCCCCTTCATTGGACTTAGTTCCTACCAGCTCATTAATTTTTTCGCCCTCCGTGGCTTTCGTGGCCACACGGATACCATCAATGGACAAAACTAAAAAGCCTTCTGTAGCACGGGAGCTAATATACTCCGGAAAATAATAGTCACTGTTGGCAATATCGGCAACCACAATTGCTCCGATAACCTGCCCACTGTTTTCTACATCGCTAACCGGCACAATCACCAGTTCCAAAAGAGCTTTCCGCAGATAATGTTCCTGCCCGATAATGCCCTCGGTCAATTTAATCGAAAAATGGTCATACTCTTGACTGTGAATGGTATAAAGTTCGTCTAAAGGCACAATCTCCATCGTATGAATGGCTTTCCCTGCGGTGAGCGCTTTCTGCACTAGCTTGGCCACGTTGCTACTTTGATGGTACTGCACCTCGGGGGAATAGCTGGCAATCAGCTTATTGTTACTGTTCACCATCACCGCATAGTCCACATTTTTATAGTTTTTAATCAAAAATTCGGTTTTTTTATTTAAAATTTCGGACTCTTCTCGATGAATAGCCGCTTGGATTTTTTCATCTTCGGCAAAGAAACGACATGCTTTCTGCATGTCGTTTCTTCTTTCGTTCATTTCATTGCGAACAATTTCCAAAGTCGAAATTAAATATTTACGCTCTTCATTTTTAACTTGGGCATCCAAGAGCAAATTGCCCGCTACCATAAGCAGCGTCATCGGAAAAACGATTAGTGCCACAATAAACATTGCTAGTTTCCTATTAATGCTCATTATCTCTCGCCCTTTCCTTACCATAATAATGGGCCATTAGTTGCATCCGATCGTGGAGATTTAGTTTCGCTAAAATATTACTAACGTGAGTTTTCACCGTCCGCTCGCTAATAAACAGCTCCTCTGCGATTTGCTTATTACTCAAACCTTCGCACACTAAACGCACGATATCTTCTTCCCGTGTACTAATTCGCTCATCGCGAATGTTCTTATGAGAAGCTTTATGAACAAGCTTTCTTTTTTCCAACGCCCTAATATCGATTTCTAGTAGCCTTAAGGTTTCACGTAAGAGTTCACCGATGGCGTCCATCTCTTCCTTGGTTTTAATCGCCAGGTGGCAACGAGTGCGCATTTCTTCTGAAATCTTGTTGTTGCCAAAAGCCACGCCACCGCAATAGGCATACATAATAATTTTTCCATCAAAATGTACCGGGCAAATCAGTGAATATAAACCGAAAGGACAAGTAAAGATTTTCATCTCACCAACCTCCCGCACCAAAGCCAAGCATTCTTGTCCCTCATCTTCACAACGCTGTGGTTGTTCTTTCTGGATATATTGACAAAACAAAGGATACTGGGACCACACAGTTAACTGCTTGCCCTCGGTATCCAAAAAAGACATACTTACCCCGTATATCCGTGAGAATACATCTTGAAAGGTTTGTAATTTATCTTTGCCGATAAACTTTAACCAATCTTGCGTCGAAAACTCTCCGTACATTTGCGTTGCTCCTTCTCACCATTTTAATCCGTTAGTTCTAGGACTAGAGTACCCCTGCCCAAGTTATCTTTCCTAAGTATAGCGCTTGTTTTCGGCCCTTACAATCAACTGCCGGAATTATGTAACTATTGTAAGTGAATGTCCCTGCTTTTTTCTATATTAGTACTTTAGTTGTATTATAGCAACAAAGTACTAATATTTCAACATTTAGTATTTTTTGTCTAAGGTTTCCCTTATATCCTACTGCAAAAGTACTATCAATGGTCAGTAAAAGTAAACAATAGGGCTTTAGTCTAATGTTTTCTTTCCCTTAAGAGTTGTATTCTGTAATTGCAAGAAAGCCGTAACGCTTTTTTACAAAAATATCGACTTTAGTTATTTACAATAACACACGCAATAAAGTTGATATTAAAATCTTTAATTTAAAAAGGAGGTTTTATCTTGGGTGCAGATGTAAAATGTTTGATGTTGTTGGCAGTAGTTGCTTTATTCTTTATTACTGAACTTATTCCTCTAGCTGTAACAGCAACCGCAGGCGCTATTGCTTGTGGCGTGCTAGGTTTCATCCCTGTCAAAGCAGTTTTTGGTGGTCTTGCCAACTCCACTGTTGTATTGTTTGCAGGTATGTTCGTTGTTGGTGCTGCTCTTTTCCACACTGGGTTAGCACAAAAAATTGGTAACACTGTTGTTAAGCTTTCCGGTACTGGTGAAAACAGTTTGATGTTCGGTATCATGTTGGTTGGTTGTTTGTTATCTTCCGTTCTTTCCAACACAGGTACTGCAGCTTGTCTTCTACCGGTAGTTTTGGGTATCTGCTCTGCAGCTGGTGTTCCTGCTTCCAGACAATTAATGCCTTTAGCATTTGCGTGCGGCTTGGGCGGTATTATTACTATGGTTGGTACTCCTCCAAACATCATTGCAACCGGTGCTTTAACAGCTGCTGGTTACAAACCTTTCACTTTCTTCGAATTCGCTTGGATTGGTATTCCTCTATCCTTCATCGGTATTCTTTACATGATGTTTATTGGTAAACATTTACTACCGAAAGTTGCTTTGGACGCTGATCAAGAAATCGAACAAGAGATTGATGCTAGTGTTGGTGCAACCCCAGCAAAACAAGTTATTTCTGGTGCTATCTTGTTAGTTGTTGTACTTGTTATGGCTCTTAACATCAAAGGCTTTACCCTAGAGATGGCTGCTATCACCGGTGCTCTTGTAGCAGTATTAACCGGTTGTTTAACAGAAAAACAAGCTTATGCTTCCATTGACTGGGTAACAATCTTCTTATTTGCAGGTATGATGCCTGTATCTACAGCACTTGACAAAACAGGCGCTGGCAAGTTGATTGCTGAATGGGCAGTAGGTATCATGGGTGGTTCTCCTTCTCCAATGATGGTAACCATCGTATTGTTCATCTTGTCTTGTGGTTTAACACAATTCATGTCCAATACTGCTTCTGCTGCGCTCTTGTGCCCAATCGGTATTGCTATTGCTAAACAATTAGGCGCTTCTCCGCATGCTGTTTTGATGGCTATCGCTGTTGCTGCTTCTTGTGCCTTCGCAACTCCAGTAGGTACTCCTCCAAATACTTTAGTACTTGGACCTGGTAACTACCGTTTCAACGATTATGTTAAAGCTGGTACAGGCCTAGTTATTGTCTGCTTCATCGCCTCCATCATCATTATCCCGATGGTATGGCCTTTCTTCCCTGGTAAATAATTTTAAGGATAATCACCCCGCAGTCTTCCGCGTGGAGGCTACGGGGTGACTTCGGTAAAAAGAAAAAAGGAAGTGTTCTTGTGAACGCTGTAACCACTAATCCTTTCATGATCGCCATCATCAATATGACTATTGTTTTCTCCGTACTCTATGTACTAGGGATTATCATGCATGTTATTAGATGGGTGGATCAGAGATTTGTTTGTTCCAAGTAGCTTTAAAAATTTAATGAAAAGAGTGTGACATATGGACGCATTTATAGTAGCACTACAGTCAGTGTGGAATGACAGCGGGTTTGCCACCTTCACTATTGGTAACGCAATAATGATGTTAGTTGGTATTATCTTGCTTTATCTAGCAATTGGCAAAGGCTTCGAGCCTTTACTACTTTCCCCTATCGCTTTTGGTTGTATCTTGGCTAACGTGCCTAAAACAGGCTTTGCAACAGACCCTGGCGTTATGCAAGTTATCCTTTATGGTATTCATAATGAGATTTTCCCGCCACTTATCTTCCTCGGTGTCGGTGCGATGACTGACTTTGGTCCGCTAATCGCTAACCCTAAAACTTTGCTTTTAGGTGCTGCTGCTCAAGCAGGTGTATTCGTTTCCTTGATTGGCGCTATGCTCTTAGGCTTTAACGTAAGAGAAGCTGCTGCTATCGGTATCATCGGTGGTGCAGATGGTCCTACAGCTATTTACCTAACTGCTAAAATGGCTCCGCATCTACTAGGTGCTATCGCCGTTGCCGCTTATTCTTATATGTCCTTGGTTCCACTTATTCAACCACCTATCATGAAACTTTTCACAAGTGCTGCAGACCGTAAAATCATCATGGAACAATTGAGACCTGTTACTAAATTTGAAAAAATGGTTTTCCCAGTAGCTACGACAATTGTTATCAGCTTGTTATTACCTCCTGTAACTTCCTTGATTGGTATGTTGATGCTAGGTAACATCTTTAAAGAAGCAGGTTGCTTGGATCGTCTTTCCGATACTTCCGAGAACGCTTTGATGAACATTGTTACTATCTTCCTTGCTACCGGTACTGGTTTGACCATGAGTGCTGAGAGCTTCTTGAACTATCAAACACTACTCATCATTTGCTTGGGCTTGGTTGCTTTCGCCGCAGGTACTGCAGCAGGCGTCATCTTCGGACAAATCATGAAAATCTCCAGTGGTGGTAAAATTAATCCACTTATTGGTTCTGCCGGTGTATCCGCAGTGCCAATGGCTGCTCGTGTTTCTCAAATCGTTGGCCAAAAAGCTAACCCTGGTAACTTCCTACTAATGCATGCTATGGGACCTAACGTAGCTGGTGTTATCGGTACTGCTGTTGCAGCTGGTACTATGCTTGCTATGATTGGTGCTGCTCCTAAATAAGCTTTAAAAATTCTTAGTTATTTTTACTCTGGTTACAATGTCTAGTCTTCGGTAATATGCGACCGAAGACTAGACCAACTGCAAATGCATTCATTCGAATAGCCTCCTATGGATGCAATAAAAAACAGCCACTACCTCATAAGTAGTGGCTGTTTTTTTGTTGTGCGTGTCTAAAGCTAGAGGGGGCAAGACCTGTAACGGCCTGCCCCCTCTAGGTAACTAGTATTTATCTCATATTCTCGATAAAATCTTCAAAGGCATTAATAAGCACCGGATGCCCTGTCACCTTGAGGTCACACAGAATCGTGCCATAGGACTCATAAGTAGTAGTAGCCAGCTCCATACCCAAACCTTCCAGCTTATACTCGTCAATCATTTTGACGATAAACTTATTAAGCTCACCTGCTTTATTCACGTTAAGCGGTATAATCCGCTCGGACACAGGAAATTGTTCTACTTTCACGTCCCAGCCACCAGGTACCGGCGGCTGCCGTTTAGCCGAAATCATATAGTCAGCACTAAAGCCCACATAAGCATCCAGCTTTAAATATAATTTAGCTTTACCTAGCGGGTAACCATGCTCATTACCCCATTTAACCAGTTCAGCGCTAATTTCATTATTATGAATCACGCTAGAAAAAGTAGTCGTTGCTAAAACTTCTGTTTCAGGCATTTTCAGCCCTTCCGAGAATAATTCTTCATCCATCACGCAGACCTCCTCTAATTAACTACAACAGTTATATTTTACCCTATTTCGACGGCTTTTTCAATGGAACCCTCTTCCCCCGCTGATTTGCCCCTAGACAACTACTGGGCTACTTATTTAAACTAGCTCCTAGGCTAATTTAATGCAACAAAAAATCACCGGCAGTCTGAACCTTAAAGGCTAGAACCACCGGTGACCACTTACTCTTCCGAGCTTTAGATTTGTCCCAAATATTTTAAAATAAACTGGGCAATTACCGCCGAACCAAAATAGGTACCGGTGAAGACAACGCAAGATACTACCACAATCCGCCAGCCGGAATGTGCAAAAGCATCTAAGTCCTTGCCAATTGAAATACCGGCATAGGCGAGAATCGGCGTGCACAAGGCCACAAACCCGACTTTTTTCATAAAGCCATTAATAAAGTCCGCCGTAGGAAAGCCCGGAAAGGTCAAAATGCAGCCTAAGGTAACCACATAGGCAACCGCCGGAATTCCACCCGGTAAATAACGCCCCATAGTAATACCGGCCAAAGCAAGGAGAATCAAAATAATCATCCCCGGAATTGCTTCCACAAAAGTATTTTTGGAACCTAGCGTATTACCAACCAAAGACAAGATTCCCACTAAAACCAGAACCATTAAGGTTTCCCATAAAGTATATTGTTTCATTGTTTAGCATCCTCCCCCTGTGGCCATTCGCCATATTTAAAATGATAAATATGCTTATACAGCTTTTCCGTTAACGGTAAGGCTAGCCACAAGCACATATATAAACCGTCCAACCCGGAGAGCATATTACTGGCCGCACCAAAGGCTGCCAACTGGTCAGCCATTTCCGGATACATCACTGTTAGCGAGCCCACAGCAGCCGTCATCATACTAGCACTGCCTACACCAGCTGCCATAGCCAAAGCATAGGGGTGGAAAGGCAAATAAGCTGCCGCTAAACTGGCCAGGATACCAAAGAAAATCGTACCAAAGACGGTGCCACTAATATAAACACCCATCACGCCGCGACCTTCTGCCGTATCCAAACCATATTTTTCACCAATAAGCGCAATATTAGGTTCCCGAGCAATGGAATGTGCCGCCCCAATGGTTTCTCTTTTAAGGCCTAAATAAATTGCTACCGGTACGCCTACAAAAACCGTACCCAAATTACCGAACTCTTGGAGAATGAGGGCAGGACTGGCACTAATAATTTGCGGCAAGGTCGGCCCTACTAAAGTGCCGTAACGTGCCATGAGTAACATCAGCGTAATCCCAATCAAAGACCCTGCGTCTTCCATATCTTTTTGTTTCACCACATTAAGAAACTTTGGTGCCAAGAGCATACCAAGCATTAACGCATACAGCATGGGCAATAACACTATGGTGCCAATACCGATTTTAAACTTAAAGACACCCAGCAGTTCAGCCACTACAATCAACAGTAAAACAATCCCATGAATTTTAAAATTTTTCATGCTCTTCCCCCCTATTTGCTAAAATATCCCTCTAATTTCTCAATATACTCTTCCCTGGTCAGGACCGGTTTACTACTTGCCACAATCTCTTTTGCCACTGCCGCCTTTTGGGCCAGCAAATCAATAGCCATGAGCGCAAAAGTCTTCGCCGGCAAAAGCACCGCACTGGCATAATCCGTCACACAAAAATCCTTGGTGTGCAAAAGTCCATCAGTACCCCCGATGAAAGGATGAATGACCGGCATTAGATGGGACACATCCCCCATATCCGTAGAAGCACCGAAATGTCCGGCGTCGATAATCTCTACCTGGGGATTAACCAGCCGAGCATTAGCGGTAAACAAAGCATTCATGCTCTCGTTACAAACTAAGGGCAACTGTCCCGGCAGGGTGTTGATAATAGTCTTGGCTCCTACGGCGTCCCCACCGGCCTTGAGAGCGGCGTCAACCTTACCGTGGGTAGCTTCAATCGCCTGCATGGTTTTAGCCCTGACATAGGTCTCTATGCGCACGTCAGCCGGCACGGAATTAACTAGATCCCCGCCTTTAGTAATAATGGGGTGCACTCTGATAACATCTTGTTCTCTAAAGGTTTCCCGCAAAGCATTAATACCCATTAACCCCAACATAGCCGCATTCAAGGCATTAATGCCCTGATCCGGTGCATCAGCAGCATGGGCAGTTTTACCGACATACTGAATAGTCTTGCCAATAAAACCGTTGCTGGACTGACCAATAGCCACAGTCGGTAGCGGACAATTTTTTTGAGCATGAATTTGCATAGCTAGGTCGATATCTTCAAATTCTCCTCGGTAGATTAATTCCCCCTTGCCGCTTAAAAAATGAATTTTCCCCTCAGCAATCAGCCGGCGCCGATACTCCAGCTCCACATACTCCTCCGCCGGCACGGCAAAAAACACTACACTACCAGCTAGTTCACTCATAACACCGGATAACTTAAGGCCATAAGCAGCACCCAGCATAGCTGCCTGCTGCAAATTATGCCCACAAGCGTGAGCTGCACCGGTTTGAGGGTCGGCTTGGGGACTATCCGGACAGCCAATCGCATCTAGCTCCCCTAGAATTGCTAGCGTAGGTCCCGCCTGAGCCCCGTCTAAACGAGCTTTTACCCCTGTTAGCGCTAGCCCTGTTTGATACTCCAAACCCAATTCGTCAAATACAGCCGCTACTTTGGCCGCTGTTTTCACTTCCTTGAAACCCAGTTCTGGCTCACGTGCCACAGCCTTAGCATAGGCGATGATTTTACCGGCATTGGCGTCAATCGCCGCACAAACTTTTTGCTTTAATTCTTCTATTTCCGTAATAAATCCCCCCCATTGCTTTATTTACTATTTACAATTAACATGAGTACATTATGTAATAATTCGCCTAAACTTAAAAACCTCCTGCTTGCAAGTTATGTATACTTTATAAACCGCTAACTACGCTCCTGTCCGTAAGTGTTCAATTGTCTTTTGCCCCCCCCTATGATAAAATAAATAAGTTAGGAACTAACTTTGCAGAAAGGAAGGAGTCATTGATGTTTAAGCAAATTCAAGAAGACATCGCTGTCGTTATGCAGCGTGATCCTGCGGCCAAATCCAAGCTAGAGGTAGCCCTGTGTTATCCTGGGCTGCATGCTATCTGGCTCCATCGCCTTGCCCACAGTTTTTACCAACGTGACTGGGTACTCCTTCCACGTTTAATTAATACATTTTCTCGTTTTCTTACCGGCATCGATATTCATCCCGGTGCTCAACTAGGGCGGGGGCTTTTCATTGACCACGGCATGGGACTGGTCATTGGCGAAACTGCTGAACTCGGCATTAATGTAACACTCTATCAAGGAGTAACCCTAGGCGGTACCGGCAAGGAAAAAGGCAAGCGCCATCCCACCATCGGTGACAATGTGGTAGTTTCCAGCGGTGCCAAAGTCCTTGGTTCTTTCGCCGTCGGCGCTAACTCCAAGATTGGAGCCGGCTCTGTAGTTTTACGTTCCATTCCGCCGAACTCGGTCGTCGTCGGTATCCCCGGTCGCATCGTCACCCAAAACGGCATTAAGGTAGACCCCAATGGTGGTATTGACCTCGACCACGATAAACTGCCAGATCCAGTAGCAGATTACGAAGCTGCTCTTAATGAACATATGCAAATTATTGATAATCGTCTCAAAGGCTTAGAAAAAATCATTATCGCTCAAAATAAAAAATTGGCAGCTCAAAATCAAAAACATGATCGTGAGGGAATTTTATGAGCAAAGAATTAACTATGCAGGAAGCAATTGCGGAAGCCAAACGTTGTCTTAATTGTTCACGTCCCCTGTGCCGTACCGGCTGCCCCATTGATAATAATATTCCGGCCTTCATTCGTGCCCTCAGTGAGGGCAATATCGGTCAAGCCTACGAAACCATTGCCGAGCGTAGCAATCTGCCCGCCATTTGTGGCCGTGTTTGTGCTCACGAAAAACAATGTGAAGAACACTGCGTTCTAAACAAAAAAAATGCTGCTCTAGCTATTGGTAGCTTAGAGATGTTCATCGCCGACTTTGCCCATCAGCACGGACTTAATCCTTTGCCTCCCTCCACCGGTAAACGTGGTCTGGTCGCAATTATCGGTTCTGGGCCGGCAGGTCTTACCGTTGCCGGTGATTTAGCCAAAATGGATTTTGGTGTGACCATTTTTGAAGGTCAGCCCGAACCCGGTGGCGTGCTCCTTTTTGGTATTCCCGAATTTAGACTGGAAAAAGACGTAGTCCGCCGCGAAATTCGCAATTTGCAAGCCTTAGGCGTGGAGATTGTTACTAGTACCTTGGTCGGTGTGGACTTCACCCTTGATGATTTATTTAGCAAAGGTTTTGACGCTATTTTCATGGGCACGGGCACAGCCCTCCCCCGCATTCTTGAACTTCCCGGTAAAGATTTAGCCGGCATTTTTACCGCCACCTATTTTTTGCGCATGGTAGTGCTCTCCGATAGCGGTAAGCTAGACGAAAAAGAAACCCTCTTGCCCGACGGTGCCGCCGTTGTGGTTATCGGTGCCGGCAACGTTGCCATCGACGCCGCCCGTACTGCGGTCAGACGTGGTGCCAAGGTAGTTACCGTCCTTTATCACAAAGCCCTAGAGGACATGAGCTGTCTGCCCTCCGAATACGAAGCAGCAGTTTTAGAGGGTGTGCAATTTAAATTTCTCAAACAACCCCTAGCCTATCTCAACAAAAAACAAATGCGGGCCTTAACTACTACCCGAAAGCACGCCACCGCTCATGACGAAAGCGAGCTTGCCGGTCTGTTAGTCCAAAACATTGTCAAAAATGAAATTGGCGACTTTTTGCCCACCGGTGGGCAAGAAGTCGTAGCCTGTGACTCAGTCTTATTAGCAGTGGGGCAACGCCCTGCCGCCCGTATTGTTTCCACCACCAAGGGCATTCAGGTGGACGACCGTGGCTTTGTCATTACCAAGGAACGCCCTTACGGTATGACGACTCGTGCCGGAGTATTCTCCAGCGGCGACGTAGTGCACGGTCCCAAAACTGTAGTGCTGGCGATGAAAGAATCCAAAAAGGTAGCTGTGGGCATCTCCCAGTATATTGACGCCAAAAAACTATTGGCCGATTGCGAATAACCCATGTCGGCTTAACACAAACAAAGCCCGGGTTTACTTCCTCAAACGAAGTAAACCCGGGCTTTATTTTTAGTTGTCCACCGTAGCTGTGTCTTTTGCCTCTTGTAGCAAAGCAGCTTCCAGAATATAGGTTTCTGCCACTACTACCTTGGATAACAAGAGCAAAGCAATTAAGTTTGGTACCCCCAGCTACAGCCTGACCGGTAAAAGCATCAGAACAAATTAACACTAAAACCGCTAACTTCTTTTAAAAAACTCCCCACCCCAGACATGAACTTTCGCCTCATCTTATTTGTTTTTAGACCAAGCTTTTTCCCAGCTTTTGAGTTCAGTGCAAAAATCCTGCCACAAGTCCGGTAGCGCTTCAATCGCCGCTGCGACTTTGGCTCGTTCCCACCCATTAAATAAAGCCACCTCATACTGCAAGCTACCCTTTTGTTCCTGCGTAAGCTTGGCTACCAACTGTTCATTGATATATTCGTCATGCAAAAATCCCAGCATATCCTGCAAGCGTTTTAACCGCCGCAGCATATTACCGCCGGTTGCTTGATTAAATTCCGGTAGTGACATTAAGACATAGCGAAAGCGTTTAACTTTAATGCGCATTTTGTGCATTTCCGGCATATTGGTAAAATCAGGATATTTATCCGTTAAGTTCATAATATTTTGGCACCATTGACCAATGCGGGTATGTAGATACGGCTGGAGCATAACACCACCAAACGCCGGTGCCAACGGCTGACAGGACAGCCACACAACTAGCTCGGCGTAGCTGGCCGTAAGCGTACTCAAGGCCGTTACTTTTCGTAGCCGCAAAGCCTCTTGCAGGCGTGCCGTTCGTAATAATTCTTCCAGCCGATCAGGATAGGACTGGGCGTTTTTTTCGGCGACGGTTTTAAGTCGTTCAATAGCCATCAGCGCCACGTCCAGTTCCCGCAAAAGGGATAATTCTTCCCCCTGCCGCCGGAGAACGTTTTGCCACGCTGCCACTTCACTACGACGCAAAGCAGGCTTAAAGAAAGTTAAACAAGAGCGTAAGCGTCTGATTTTGACTCGTAATTGGCGAATAGTAAGCCGCTCCAAGGGCTTGTGCAAAAAATCCGCCCAGCCTTGATTAACTAGGTAAATTTGCCACGGCAAATGACAAAGTAGCCCGGCATGAATATTGCCGGCACCATAAGCCGGTAAACACTGGGCTGCAAAAACACCTTGATTTTGCTTAAACCGTTCGTAAATATCCGGCTCCACCAGAATAAAAGGAGCTAAGGGTAAGAGGAGCGCCAGCACCCGTCGCAATTCTTCCTTGCTTTTGGGACCATAAGTTAAATGCAGGTCGCATTGCCGGGTAATACCGGTAGGTGCAATGACGACACCCTCTTCTAACCGGATAGCAATATGGCAAACCGCCTGCGGCTCTAGCAAAACTTGCCGATAGCGGTAGAGCACGGTCACCTTGTCGCCCCGCACCGAAATTTCCTTACTAGTAGCTTTGGCAACTGCCGGCAGCGGCACAAAACCGGTTAAGGCTTGCAAACGTGTCAGCATTTGCGTGAGGGATAATTTTTCTACACTCTGTAAACACATTTCCTGCTTCATTTTGCTTCACCTCCCACAACCAGTTAAGACTAGCGCTCCGTGCGTTAACCTTATTTAGTCGGCAAAATTTCCAGCCAATAATTATCTGGGTCACTAATAAAATAAATACCCATGGTCGGGTTCTCGTAGCAAATACAACCTAGCTTTTGATGTTGGGCATGAGCCGCCGCATAGTCGTCCACCCTAAAAGCCAAATGAAACTCGTTCTCACCCAAATTATAGGGCGTCGTCCGTTCCCGCAGCCAGGTTAGCTCCAATTGGTGCTCCGTCACACCGTCACCCAAATAGACTAGGATAAAACTGCCATCTGCCGCCTCTTTGCGGCGCACCTCCACTAAACCTAAGGCCGCTTCATAAAAAGCTAAACTTTTAGCTAAATCCAAAACATTAAAATTATTGTGCACAAATTTAAATTGCATCGTGGAACCCCTCCTAGAAAATTAATTGGTACATCATCATGACTGCCATCACTACGCCCGCCACCAGCTTACCCAAAACTGCCAAAAATTGGGCACGAAAAGCCAGCCACGCCAGCTGTAAGGCATCGTCTTGATTTTGATTTTTGAGATATTCTACGGTAAAAGCCGTCACAAAAGCGCCCACCGCACCACCTACTACCGAACCTAACACCGGCAAAACCAAGGTGCCCAGTAAAGCACCGACGATACTGCCTAGCCCTATGAGGAGCACGGTTAGCCACGAAACCTTGGCACGTTTAACCCCCAAAAAGCCGATGGCGAATTCCCACAGCTCTCCCGCCACAAAAATTAGGAGCAAATACAGTAAAAAGGTTTCATTATAATGGGCAAAATCTTCTAGCATCGCATAACCCGTGGCCGCCAACATGAGCCACAAGTTACCACCCAAATCCAGCACGGTTAAACCTAAACAAAACAAGATTACGAGATACATGGCAAACGTGCCAAACCAAACTTCCATGGGTGCCTCCTTGTAATAAATTAATATGGTTTATTATAGCATATTTACCGTCGTTCTACATCTAGCCGCCACGTTCTCTGCCACTTTCCCGACTTATGACTGCAACCATTGCCAGGCTCGTGCGGGAATGTTAAAATGAACATAAGATTACAGGAGGTTTTCCTATGAACATTATCCCCCTTTACGAACCGTGGCTCTTACCTCTCGCTATTTTCAGCGGCTTTGTGGTGCTACGCTACTTGTTTCGCACAATCGTAATGCGCTGGCTCAAAGTAATGACCAGTAAAACGGTGACCACCATTGATGAAGAAATTGTCGAGGCCATCAATCACCCGTTGCAATTTTTATTTTTGGTAGCTGGCGTGTATTTTGCGCTCAAGTTTTCCCCTCTGACTACCCTAGCAGAACATATTATTAGCCAACATCTTATCGACACCGCCATTATTGGTTCAGTGTGTTGGTCTTTATTTAACTTGAGTTCTACCACCGATGATATTCTCACCCATATTTTGGCTTCCTTTGGTCTAAAATTAGAAGCCTCCCTCGTCAATATTGTTTCTGCCTTTACCCGCTTTTTGCTAGTGTCCATTTCCTTTGCCATGATTGTCAGCGAATGGGGCTATGATATTAACGGCTTTATTGCCGGACTGTCCCTAGGTGGTTTAGCGATTTCTTTAGCCGCTAAAGACGCCTTAGCCAATGTCTTTGGCAGTATCGTCATTATTATGGATAAGCCCTTTGTGGTAGGCGACTGGATTTCAGCCAGTGGGGTGGAGGGCACGGTAGAAAAAATTTCCTTCCGCAGTACCAGCGTGCGCACTTTTCAACAAGCCCTAGTCTATATTCCTAATTCCATTTTATGTAATACCCCTATTATGAACCATACCAAACGGGAAAAACGCCGTATTGAGTTTACTTTGGGGCTGACCTACAGTGCCACTGCTACGCAAATTAAACAAACCGTTTCCCAACTACGTGAATATCTGTGGCAAAATGAGGCTATTTATAACGAGGATTTAACCGTTACCTTTAATGCCTTTGGTGCCAGTAGCCTTAATATTTTCGTCATTTGCTATACCAAAACCACTAGCTATGTGGACTACTTGTCACTCAAAGAAGATATCAATCTCCAGCTCTTGGAGATTTTGGCAGCTAACGGCGTCACCGCCGCTTTCCCCAGTACCAGTGTTTATTTTGAAACTCCGCTATCCCTTAAGGACAAAGTCTAAACGCCAACAGACAAAAAGCAGGTGGTCAGCTCGCATCTTTGTGAGCTGACCACCTGCTTTGTTATTTTCGCTACTTATTTAATTGCCGAGGCACGGTAAAGACGAAACCTGTCCCCTGCCCCTTGCCGCTAACCACACGAATGGTACCACCAAACAGTTCCACCACAAATTTCACAATGGACAGTCCTAAACCGGTACCACCCACCTGCCGCGTCCGGGCTTTGTCCACCCGGTAAAAGCGGTCAAAAATTCTTTGCGCATCTTGCTCGCTAATCCCCTCCCCGGTGTTATGCACCGTAAAGCGGGCAAAGGCTTCGTCCTGACTATAGCTAAGGGTAATCGTGCCCCCAGGCGGTGTATATTTCAAAGCATTTTCCGCCAAATTAACCAGCACCTGTTTCAACCAATCCCGATTGCTGAGAAGCAGGCTCGGCGGTTGGTCATAGGCATACACTAGGTGCAAATTGCGTTGTTCCGCTTGGGGCTGCAGTTCTTCGCACAACGTTTCCAATAACTGTGTCGGCACAAATGCCTCCCTGGTAATACTTTGCCGATATTCTGCCAAATCTAAGCGAGCCAGTTGCAATAAGTCCTGAATCAGCGCCTGCATCCGCTGGCTTTCTTGATAAATAATCCCGAGAAACTTGTGCTGAGTAGCCTCGTCCGTTGTCCCTGCCCCATCTAAGAGAGTTTCGGCAAACCCCTTAATGGTGGTCAGCGGCGTGGCTAATTCGTGGGAAGCATTGGAAACAAATTCGGCCTGTTTTTCATACACTGCGGCTAGTGCCGTAATATCGTGAAAAACCAGTAACACCTCTGTAGGTACACTTTGGTAAGCCGCCATCAGCGGAGCACCAAACACTTGAAAAGAACGTTTGCGCCCTTCCAAAATCAGACTGATATTCAACTGCTGAGCTTGGTTTTGCGCCAAGCACTTATCCACTAGTTGGGCTACCGCCACACTTTGTAACAAGTCAAATTCCTGTCGTCCCAGCACCTGTTGACCAGGAAAATAGCTTTTGAACTGTGCACTAGCTACCAGGATTTGACCATCGACTCCGACGATCAGCACACCATTATCCATATTCTTGAGCACCAGTGCCAGTTTGCGTTGCTCTCCGGTCACCTTGGCCATTTGCGTAGTTAAATTATCCGCTAAAAGATTAAGCGTCTGCCCCAATAAGGCAAATTCACCGCTAGCGGTTCGCTGTAGGCGCACCGTTAAATCCCCTTGGCTTAACTTGGTCGCCACTGTAGCCAGCTCTTCTAGGGGCAACAGTATGCGCCGAGCAATGCGACTAGCTAAAAAAGCCGCCAGCAATAATAGCAGTAAAAAGCCCCCAATAACCGCTAGCCTCACTTGGCCATAGGCAGCCGTCACCGGTGTCAGTGCAGTAGCCGAACGCAAGACTAAATCTTCCGTTAAGGGCACCGCCACATACAGCGTCTTGTCCTGCGCAGTACTCCCGCCCCGAATAGCAGTACCTAACTGCTGTTGCCGTGCCAGTCTTACTTCTTCGGCAGCGGCAGTATCAGGGCCACTCACCACCATTAAATCCAGCCCCAGCTCTGCCGCCAGCTCCTGCGTCAGCTCCCTAGTCTGTGCCAACGTCTGCATAGGTGTTCTCTGCGCCAAGAGCCGGCTTTGGGCATAGCGAGTTTGCCAGACGCAATTTTCCCGAAAAGCATTAGTACTATAGTTTTGAAATAAGCTCAAAATCCAAGCCCCTATCAGTAAAAAAGCTACCAAAAACACACCCTGCACCGCTAACATTAAACGCTTTCTCATCATACTTGTTTCTCCCCTTTATGGTTAAATTATACCATAAAAGTAAACCTAGACCGTTTTTAACCGCCGTTGCAGACAAATAAAGAGCAGATTAATTCCGAGAATAATAAGGATTAATAACGCACTAATGCCATTAGCAATAGCCAAACGGTCGGGCACTAAACCAATCCCTAATACATACCACAGATGTACCGCCAAGGTTTCACCGGCAGCTAAAACATCGGTATCGCCCAGCGTACGGGACACCGTGGTGCCGGCGGTAAAAATGAGAATAGCACTTTCACCCAAAGCACGACCACAGGTCAACATCACGCCGGTAATAATCCCCGGCAAAGCTTCCGGCAGGACAACCCGGCGAATAGTCTGCCACTTAGTCGCACCCAAAGCAAGACTGGCTTCCCGATAAGTAGCCGGTACCGCCCGCAGCGCATCCTCCGTCACCCGAACCAAAAGCGGCAGATTAAGTAGTGCCAGGGCTAAAGACCCGCCTAGAATACTAAAGCCCAGTCCCCAAAAATCCACGAAGACAATCATGCCAAAAAGCCCCAGCACAATGGACGGCACCGTGGCTAAACTCTCCGTACAGAGGCGAATAAGCCGTGTCAAGCGGTTATCCCGGGCGTACTCCGCTAGATAAATCGCCGCCCCCAAGGCCACCAGTCCCGAAGAAACAAGGGATAAAAACAAAATGTAAAAAGTATTAAAGAGCTGAGGACCCACGCCACCACCGGCAGCAGTATCACTAGGTTGTCCTACTAGGAACTGCCAGGTTAAAACCGGCAAACCCTGCCACAGCAAATAGCCCAAAAATAAGGCCAAAAGCCCCACCAGCACAACCCCCACCGCCCACAACACAAACTGTGCGAGTTGATTTTGTCTTTGCGCATTCATCGGTTCAGCCCCTTTCCGGCGCTCAAACGCCGCACCACCAAAATTAAACCGAGGGAAATTAACAGTAACACCAAGGCCATTAAAAATAAAGAATTGCCCCACGCCGAACCAAAGGGCGTATTACCCATTTCCACCACAATCTCACTGGGTAAAGTACTGGTCGGCATAAATAAGCCTGTGGCCAACTGCGGAGCATTGCCAATTACCATTTGCACCGCCATGGTTTCTCCAATGGCGCGAGCCATACCCAGCACCACTGCCGTCACTAGCCCCGGCAAGGCCGCCGGAAGCACAATATGCCAAATGGTTTGCCACTCTGTTGCACCCAGTGCCAGAGAACCTTCTTCCAGCATCGGCGGCACTGCCCTAAGGGCATCAGCGGCAATAGCGATAATCGTCGGCAAAATCATCAGCCCCAAAATTAAGGACGCCGTAAAAATTCCAAAGCCCCCACTCACTCCCAAAACCTCTCGCACGCTTGGTACTACCACCGTTAACCCGATAAAACCGTACACCACCGAGGGAATAGCCAGATACAAATTGACCGCCGGCTGCAAAATACTGCGCATCCACGCTGGTGCTACTTTCGCTAAAAAAATTGCTCCGGCAATGCCTAGGGGGGCACCCACAAGTAAGGCACCAGCCGTTACTAGTAAACTACCCCAAATAAAGGCCAAGGCGCCAAACTGACCTGCGTCCGGCCGCCACACACTGGAACCAAAAAATTCCCCCACACTAACCTCGCTAAAGGTGGCCACGCCCTGCTGGGCAATAAACACCAGTAATGCGGCAATAATCACTATCAGTAAACTGGCACTGCCACGAAAAATGTATTGCATGACTTGATTGAGCCGTTGACGACGTTTATTATAGCTATCCATAGCACCCTCCTGACGTTAAAATTAAAAAAGGGACGCCGGCCTGCCGGTCAGCCAGCAGCAAAAACTCTACCGCCTGTGACCACAAGCCCCGTCCCCCTTGCGGCAACTTATTTCATTTTACTAATTGGTACAAAGCCTTTACTTTGCGCATGAGCCTCTTGGAACTGCGCACTGGTCACATAGTCGATAAACGCTTTAACAGCACCTGTGGCTTCGCCTTTAGTGAACATCCGGCCAAAAGTATAAACTGGATATTTACCATCAAGCACAGCCTGAATGGAATAAGCTGTCCCATTATAAGCCAGCGCCTGCACACTATCGTCCACATAAGCCGCATCTACATAGCCCATAGCACCAGGCGTAGTAGCAATGGCAGAACGGACAGCCCCGTTAGAATCTTGGATAATGGCGTCATTGGTAAAATCGGCACCCGCTAACACTACTTGAGCAATCGTGGCTCTAGAACCAGAAGATTTGGCCCGATGGATTAGGGTGATTTTTTCGTCCTTACCACCTACTTGGTTCCAGTTCGTCAGCTTACCCATCAAAATATCTTTGTACTGCTCAGCACTTAGATTAGCTACAGTTACATCTTTATTAGCAATGAACACAAAGGGAATGCCCACTAGTTTGTGTTCCACCAAACCTTGTTGCCCCAGCTCCTCTGCCAGCGCCACGTCCGAGTTACCAATCTGCACTGCCCCCGACGCCACTTGCTTTTGTCCGGTAAAAGAACCGCCGCCAGATAAATTAATGGTAACCTTGTCGTGCTGTTTGTAGAACTCTTCCTGCCCAATTTTTAAAAGTGGTAATAGCGCCGTTGAACCAGAAGCTGTTACCTTGCCCTCGATTTGAGTCGTCGCCGCCGGTGCAGCCTTTTTGCTCGTACCGCCGCACCCTGCTACCACATTCATGCCCAAGACCAAACCCAAAGCCAAAGTTAACGTTTTTTGCCAAGTTTTTTTCATCGTTGCCTAACCCCCATTTTAATTTTTAATTCTGTGTCCAGTGACCAAATAAATGACCCATTCTGCTAAATTAGTAGCATGGTCGCCAATGCGTTCCAAACGTTGTACTATTTTATTTAAATCGGTACCTTGCCGAATGTTGTTCACATCTTGCAGCATATAGGTCAAAATATCTCGTTTACACGTGGTGCACAGCGCATCCACCCGCTCGTCCTGCTTGAGCACCGCCATTGCCAGCGCTGCGTCCTGTTTAATGTAGGCCTCCAAAACGTCTTTAATCATTTGCTGGTCCAGTTCGGCCATCTGCGGAATATCTACTAACGGTTTCATCAGGGGCTCCTGCCCTATCCTTTGGGCTATTTTGGCGATTTTTTTGGCATGATCCCCAATGCGTTCCAAATCCGTGGTCATTTTGAGCGCCGTGGACAGCACTCGCAAATCCTTGGCAATGGGCTGTTGCAAAGCAATCAGCTCCACCGTTTTATCCTCAATCAAGATTTGTAAAGCGTCAATAGCCTCGTCCCCTGCCAAAACCTGAGCCGCCAGTGCTGCGTCCTTAGTGGCTAGAGCCGTAATCGCCGCCTGCACAGCTTGCGTGACCAAACTCCCCAGCCGCATTAAATCACCTTGAATACCGGCTAATTCCCGGCTAAACTCGGTTCTCACTGCCATGTTCATCTTAGCCAAACCTCCCCGTAATATAGTCCTCCGTCCGCTTGTCCCTAGGGCAAGTAAACATGGTAGTAGTCGGTGCACATTCCAGCATTTGCCCCAAAAGGAAAAACGCCGTGTAATCAGAAGCCCGCGCCGCCTGCTGCATATTATGCGTCACCATGACAATGGTATAGCGGTTTTTGAGTTCCCCTACCAGTTCTTCTATCTTCATGGTCGCCAAAGGGTCTAGCGCCGAACAGGGTTCATCCATGAGAAGAATTTCCGGCTCTACAGCAAGTAACCTGGCAATGCACAGCCTTTGTTGTTGTCCCCCTGACAACCCGAGAGCCGAAGTCTGGAGCCGATCCTTAACCTCGTCCCAAAGTGCCGCCCCTCGCAAACTTTTTTCCACCAATTCATCTAGTACCGCTTTATTGTTTTGACCATGAATACGCGGTCCGTAGGCCACATTATCATAAATGCTCAGAGGAAAAGGATTCGGTCTTTGAAAAACCATGCCAATCTGCTTGCGCAAAGCCACTACATCCGTAGCGGGAGCGTAAATATCCCGGCCGTCCACAGTAACTTGTCCGGTAATTCTCACCTCGCTAATGAGATCGTTCATCCGGTTCAGCGTTCGCAAAAAGCTGGACTTACCACAGCCTGAAGGCCCGATGAGAGCCGTGACCTTTTGCCGTGGCATCGTTAAGGCAATATTGTGCAGTGCCTGCGTCTGCCCATAATATAAACACAAATTTTGAGCTACGATTGCGTTATTCATAGAACCCTCCTTTGTTATACGTTTACTATAACAAAGGAATATTAAGGTCAGATTAGGGAAAAGTTAAGCTTATGTTAAGAAAAAAGGCAGTTAACTGAAAAATGCTCAGTTAACTGCCTTGACTATAATTTTTTAGCTAGTAGGAGGAACGAAACGATAACCAATGCCCCGCACCGTGGCTAGAGCTTGTGCAATGTGCGGTATCCGTTCTAATTTCGCCCGCAAATGCCGCACATGGACGTCCACCGTTCTAGTATCTCCATAATATTCATAACCCCACAGCTGCGTCAGTAATTGCTCCCGGCTAAAAGCCTGCCCCGGATTTTCCGTCAACAACTTGAGCAGTTCAAATTCCTTGGGCGTTAGCGCCAGTTGCTCCTCACCCAAATAAGCCGCATATTGCTGCCTGTTAAGGCGCAGCTCTCCAAACACCACTTCGTGGTCGCAGGTTTTATCCGCCCCTTGACTGCGGCGCAAAACAGCTTTCACCCGTGCCACCAGTTCCCGTTGGCCAAAAGGTTTCGTCAAATAGTCGTCCGCCCCCAGCTCTAAACCCAACACCCGATCAATTTCTTCACTTTTAGCCGTTAGCATAATAATTGGTAAACCTGCTGTCTGCGGCTTACTTTTTAGCAGACGGCACACTTCCAAGCCGTCAAGGCCAGGAAGCATCAAATCTAAAAGTACCAAATTGGGTGCCTCGGTGCGGACAGCGTCTAGAGCTGTCACCCCGTCCGCCGCCTCCACCACCACGTAGCCCGCCTTTTCCAGATTAAACCGCACCAACATCCGAATATTTTCTTCATCGTCTACCAGTAAAACTTTCGCCTGCATCACCTAACTGCACCGCCTTTTTGTGCTTACACCGTTCTTAGTCTATTCATGCCGTTTAACATAGTCCCACATAATAAAATTCGCCAAAGCATCTTCGGCCGCCGTCGCCGGATAGGGATTATCCAGCTGATCTACAAAGTTCAAATCCTCCGAGAAATAATACGCCTGCCCACCAAAATAACCTAAAGCATAGGGTTTCGTCGTAGGTAGCAATAGATTTCTCCCCAAAAAGTCCGGAGGACTAGTTAAGCCCATTAAGTGCAGCAGCGTCGGTGCCAAATCAATTTGACTGGCATATTCTTCCGTCCGCAACTTGTCCAGAGGGACGAGATTTTTCGCCACAAAAATCAAAGGTAGCGGCGCAATACTTTGCCGATCCGCTTCATTACTGACCAGCTCCTTGTACTCCCCGCCGGAGTGAGGATTGTGGTCAGCCGTAATAATAAATAAAGTCCGCTCGTCCATTAAACCCTGAGCCGCTGCTTGCCGAAAAAAGGCCGCCAGCGTCTTATCTACCCAGTACATACCTCGCACCGTTACCAGCTTGTGGTCACGGACGGCTTCCGGCATTTCTTCCCAAGTATAGCCATAATAAGGATAAGGTTGGTGCATATCCAAGGTTTTCGTCACCAGAAGCATCTTATCCGCCCTACCTCGTGCCAGCATTTTGAGCGTTTCCTCGTAGAGCACATCATTATGATAGCCCCAGCCACTGGCACCACTATAACCCTGTCCCTCCAAATACTCACGAGCATAATATTCCTGCATACCAAACTGCTCTGTATATTCTTTGAACTCATTATTATAGTACTGACTGGAAGCATTGAGGTAAATTCCCCGCCAACCTGCAGCCTGCGCCTGACGATACAAAGAACCTTGCCCCGCCCCCCGCACATCGCCGTCAAAAATCAGTTGCGAACGAAAAGTACTGTTCAGCCCTTGAGTCGTAGGAATAGCCGAAGCATAATAATGATCCAATCTAGGGTATTTCTGCAAAAGACTATCCAAAAAAGGCGTAGCCTCTGCCGGCACGGCACTATTATAGTAATGCAGATAGTCCCGATGCACCGATTCTAGCACCAAAAGAACGACCTTGTCATACTGAGCCGTTAAGGCCGTTGCCGCAGCCTGCCCGTGCAAAATACCCATTTCCTCCAAAAGCTGACGATCCTTAGCCGTTAGCTCCCGCTTTTGTTGCAGGGGATTTTTAATGATTTTATCCGTATCAAACAACGCCTTATGCACAAAGTTAACGTTAATCGGCATAGCCACCAAATTTCGGTAGCGTTGCCGTGTCAGATCAATTTCTGCTTCAATTTCCATATTCACAGCCTGATCCATGGCGTAATGACTGACCGCCGCCAAGGATAAATAAGTTAAGTTTAAACCCAAACCAAAAAACGCCACACACAAAAGCGACCAAGCAAAGTTCGGCTTGCGCTTGTGGGGCTGGGGCACTCTAAACAGCAGTGTCAATACCACCAGACTGCCACCTACTAGCGCCAGTTGCACCGGCGCAGTCGTCCCGATAACCCCCCTCGCCGCATGCAGATTGAGGTTTTGGAAAAGCACACTTTCCACGTGCATGGACGTAGTCCAAAAATAAATACCATCAAAAAGCATAATGGCAAAAGTACCACAGTAAACCACAAAATAAACTAGCTTCATGCCCCACTGGGGCCATTTGTAATAACACATAGCCGCAAGCAGGCACAGCACTATATTATTAAAAAGCCCCGCCAAAATGGCTAGCGTGGTTAAAAAGCCCAGATCCAACTGCAAATAATGTACCATAAAAGCCGCAAAGCCCAAATACAATACCGCCAGCACCACTACCGGCAGATAGCGCTGACAACGATCTCGCAAGCGACCACGGCGAAAATACAGCAAAGCTAACGTACCCACCAAAAGTACGTCTCGCAAAAAATTATTCAAAATAGTAAAGATACATTCGTTTTCCGGAAAAGGAATAATAGCCTGATAAAACCGCCAACCCAAAACAGCTTCCGCTAGCAAACACAGGAGCAGTCCGCCATACCACCAAGTTTTTTTCACATACACTCCACCTTAAGAAATAAACTTAATCGGCGTCGGGAGCAAACTAATCGACAGCGGCGACGACACCAACGAATCCCCATCCAGTTCAGCAGCAAAGTTTTCCACATTGGACTTAATATCCACCTTTTGGGCTTCAATAATCTTTACCGTTCGATCCAGCTCAAGCATATCCGTGGCAAACAGCGCCACATACCGCAAAAAATCCACCCGCTTACAACCGGTAAACAAACACACGTGCAGCTTCGGCGACGACAGCGACGCCTTATCCACCAGAGAAAAACGCCCAGCATAATAGCGGCTTTTCGCCACAATTACCGAGGCCGCATCCCGCCAGATTCCATCATTATCAATCATCACCTGAAACTTGTACTGCCAGGCCGTCTTCATGAGTTCCCGCTTCACCATGCCCGTCCCTTGATACACATAGGCAAACTTGGAAAATAGTTTTTTATTTTGTTCCGTTACATTGTCCACCACCAAGGAATCCACCCCGATGCCCGCCACCGTCAGAAAAACCCGATCATTTGCCTTGCCCAGCCACACCGGTGTAATAATACCCTTGCGCACCCTTTTGATCCATTCCAGCGGTTCAATGGACATTTGCAGCTCCTTGGCCACCAAATTCACCGTTCCCGCTGGGAAAATACTCATATAGGGCATGGGCATCTTTTTTGCCACAAAGACTTCCGTTACCGCCCGTAGCGTACCATCGCCCCCCGCCACAATGACCCAGTCGTACTGCTCCTGGCAAGCCTTGTCCGCAAATTGGCTCACTTGCTCAAAAGACTTAATCTCCGCATCATACAACACATCTTTAGCTAAAATATTGCGCAAATGCTTACGAATTTCATTAATGCGAGGCATCATATCTCCAAATAATTGCCGGCCAGAACGAGAATTGTAAATCAACATCACCTTGTTAAATTCTTTGACCTCTACGTGCTCTCTTTTCATGCGTTCCCACCTATTTAAAAAATCCATTTTTTTCTTGATAAATAATTCCAAACCACCACGATACAGCTAGTTACCACTTTGGCCACCATACCAGGCCAACCCCACCAGCCTACAAATAAGGCCATCAGTAATAAATTAAACGCCAAACCAATACCGCTGACCACAAACACCAGTGTCAGTTCCTTACCCCGCTCATAGCGTGCGCCACTGTTAAAAACAAAAATATTCCCCAGGAAATAGTGGCACAGCGTTGAGATACTAAAAGCTAGCGTCGTGGCGACTAAATAATTAATACCCAGTAAGATATTAAACCCAAAATAGCAGCCCCATTCAATTAAGGCTGCAGTCCCACCAATACACAGATAAATCAAAAGCTTAACGGTTTCGTTATCGCTATAATCCCTACCCCACAAAGTCTTTTTCAACTGTCACTACTCCTTACTCGGCTCAGTTCCGAGTCCATCTATACGTAGTCTATTCTATCATAAAACCACCTGGAACGCACCAAATAAACCACCGCACCTAGTCCCGCGGCAGTTTATCATAGTCCCTCATCCGATTACGCTGAGGATAGGGCTTTAGGATAATCCGCATTTTTTCCAGTACCACCGTGCTATTATCCGGTACATCTTCCACTACCACACAGTTAGCACCAATGCGCACATTATTACCAATACGCACGTTGCCAATAATCTTGGCCCCTGTTCCAATATAAACATTGTTCCCAATCCACGGAGCACCGTAGCCCTTAGTATCGTGCAAAGTATTGGTACCAATGGTCACCTGATGAAAAATTACGCACCTTTTGCCGATGGTCGCACCCCGCGAAACCATAATCCCGTTAAGCCCATGGGGCGTTACAAACCGCTGTACCTTGGGATTAAAATGAATAATCGAGCAATTGCGCCTCATCAGCCGCCGTGCCCGATATAAATAATATTGTTGCAGTACATAGTTCTCCGTGGCGAAATATTTTTGCCGCCACCGCCAATAGTCCCGGGCATCATGCCGCACCATTAAATATTTCAAGAATCGTTCTAGTAGCTTCATGAGAATCTCCTTGTGTTCCTATTATAGCAAAAAACTGTCCACTCGTTAATTTATTAATTTGGAGTAAGAATTTTATCCTTCAGGGCGATTGACTACTTGTCCCTTTAAGCATACAATTATGATATTCTTTAACACAATAACAACAATCAGCAAAGCAAAGGGGAATTTCATTTTTATGAGCCTAAATTGGCCGTTATTAAAAAGCTTAGGACAACAAGTCTACAAATTAGAAGACTACAAGGACTATAAACGCTACTATGTATTTTTAGCTCGTTGTTATCTCAACCAAGCAGCCATGGCAGAGCACTTAGCATTTTTTGAGCAAACGCCGCTGCGGAGACAACTCCTCCAAGGCACACCGTTTTTTGTGGATCAAGCCACCCGCTGTATTTTTTATAAAAACTCCACCTGTGCCGAGCGCATTGCCGCCATTCAAGAGCATCTTTGCATCCTGGAAGAACTCTTCACCACAGAATTACTAACTAAACTCTATGTAGACGGTCACCGCGTGCCCCTCCTCCTCACTGAGTTTGAAGGCGAACCCCTCATGCTCTGTTTGGTTTTCAGAGACGGCCAGCAAAAAGAAGGTTGCCTAGCACTGGAATTGATTTGGGGTACGAACGAGGTAACGGCTACCGGTTGGGACAGCGGTACCCACGTCTACCAAATCATGTTTAACTTTGCCCGAGACCCCTATGACCAAAAGCTCATCCTTTTTGTAGGAGCACTCCAAGGGCTAAACGGTGGCGCCGACCTCATTAAACGCCTAACCAAAACCTATCACGGCTACCGCACCAAAAACTATATTTTCTGGGGACTACGCTCCTTAGCGCAGGCGCTTGAGGTGAAATATATCCGTGCCGTAACCAACAAAGGTTATTATGCTATGAACCATTACCGCTATGACCGCAAACTCAAAGTTGACCTAGATGCCTTTTGGGCGGAATGTGAGGGCACACCAGACAGCGACTACCGCTTCTACACTATACCCATTGCCGAACACCGCAAAACCATGAGCGAGCTTAAACCCTCGAAACGTGCCACCCATCGGCGCCGCTTTGAGTTTCTAGATCAATTGCGCACCACGCTACAAGCCGGTTTAAAACCCTATCTGAAATAACCAATAACCCTGTTAGCCATATGGCTAACAGGGTTATTGTCGCTTTTACTCCTTTTTAGTTAGTGTAAACGTAAACCCCTCAACAAGACTAGCGGCTCCAAATAAGTACGCCGCCACACCTGTCGCCGTGCTGCCCAAGAAAAGAGTACCGTTTTGCTCGCTGCAATCATCGTAGCACTGACCAAAAAACAATAACAGCCTAACTCCGCCAGTTCCTCCACCAGTAAACCTTTAGGAATGGTCAGCCACAAGTCTAATCGTTGGTGTTCTGCTACATCTGCCAAACCACAGAAAAAAATAAAAAGCCCCAGCTCCCACAGCGGTATCCGTTTTTTGACCAAAAATTGCCCAGTTTATTACGCCAAAAGACCACTAACGTACCAGTAGCCAGCACCGCCAGCACCGGATAAATCACCGCCCGATAC
This sequence comes from Acidaminococcaceae bacterium, assembly GCA_036659415.1. Classification (GTDB taxonomy): domain Bacteria; phylum Bacillota; class Negativicutes; order Acidaminococcales; family Acidaminococcaceae; genus JAVXCQ01. The sequence goes on along the minus strand of JAVXCQ010000010.1, from coordinate 7,080 downwards.
CACCAATCATCAAAAGCATAGATTTCTCCGCCCCAGCCTAGCTCCCTACCGATTAAAAATAGCAAAATAACACTGCCACCTTGCCAAATTCGGCGTTCCTGCAAGCTAATCGCCCACACAAACGTATGAATTGCGACCACCAGCCCCAGCAGTAAAAACAAAACCTGCAAATCTTCAATCGGTCCATTTTCTCTGGCTGCATAAGGTTGCAACCGATACCACAAAACAGCAAGCACTACCAGTAAGCCCAAACACAGCTTAGTCGTAGGATAAATTTTAAGCTCAAAATAGCGACGCAAAAAGCATCCCCCCGTGTAAATAAATTACTGACTAGCTAGTCAGCTTTCAGTATTTATTTTAGCACTTTCTGACTCATCAGTCAATCGTTGTTCTGTGAACACTTTCGGAACAACGCAAAGCCTGCCCGTGGCGCGAGTTGCTTTACTCTTCAACTGAGCAACAACACCTCTTAATCGTGATTTTATGTTCCGCTCAACATTCTTAACCTCTATCTTTTTAATAAATCGGATAAATTGTAAGTGTCTTTGTCTTGCGTAATTCGATTATACGCTTAAAAGTAAGGGTGTCAAACCGCTAATTGCCTCGCAACTACAAATTATATATTTACCGTGTAATAGCTCTGCTAGAACTGGTTGCATATCAATTCACGCAATTTTTTAATACTTTCATATTGGGGAGCAGTACCTTGAAGACTGTTAGAGAGAATAACTTCACTTTTCTTAACATCATTTCGTTTAACAACATCAGCATAATTAAGTACCTCGATAAGACCACCTTGTTTCTTCGTGATATAGATATTATCTTTGCGATCAATAAAATCCAAAACTTCCATGTAATGAGTAGAAAAGATCAAGCAAGCACCGTAAGGATTCGTCTTTTCTTCTTTGAATAAATTAATAATCATGCGCACTAACTCTTTATTAAAATGATTTTCTAGTTCATCAATAATTAAATAACCACCGGTTTTTAAAATAACAACAACATTACCAATAATATTCTGTCCCTTGACCGTCCCTGAAGACAGTAACCTGCTGACTTCAAAGAGATTATTCGTATCAAAAGCAGTACTCTGGTTTTTAAATTTAAGTTGCCATTTAATATTATTCGTGCCTTCTTCCGCTTCACCCATCAAATATTCAATATTATTGTCAAATACTTGTAGTACGGCAGCAGGAGTTGACCCTATTGTCTGTAACAGATTAAAATTGCTTTCTTCAATAGCATCACGAACGCTACACCCATTTTTTCTTGTGTATTGAATCACAAAACTATCATCATCTCTCAATATTTTTTTGATTGCAATATCCATTTCTGAGCGCTTTTCCGTTACAACGTTAGCGCCGTCAAAATCCAAAATATCCTTTTTGGCTTTTACTGTATATTTAGGTTTAATTCTAATAATTTCTTCCTTGTAGAATAAGCTTTTCTTACCGGGGTCTTCTACGTCCTCTCGCCAGCCAAGAGTTGATTGTAACTGGATATACCTATCCCTATGAAAAAACACAACCTGCATCATCGTATTATCCTTAATAATACCATTAGCAATGACCTGGGCATCATTCAAGCTGGTATTTTTTACTACAACATTTAAGGCTAAGCGAATAAGACGCAACGTGCTAGTTTTCCCGGTAGCATTAATACCAACGAGGGCAATGTTTTTTTGAGTATAAATACTATTAGCCAGTGGATACGGTCGGTCTTCCCCGATGACTCTGTCACTGGCAAAAAAATTCACCTTTACCTTTTCATCTTTAAATATGGGAATACCGGTGAATTCTATATTCAATATTTTCATATTAACACATCCCCCTTTATCTCATGATACAATTATAGCACCATAGTATGTTTTAAACAAGTATTGCGTTTAAATCATACTATGGTGCTATCGTTAAATTATTTGAAACTCACAAATAGACCAAAAACTTCACCCTGCAATTTAACAAAGGCCTAATAATATGTTCCTTACAATTGTGGTTAGTACTTTGCTTGCATAGGATTTTATACGTTATGTCTTTTATTTTATACCAAAAAAATCAATGTTGGAAGTATGACCTTTTGGTCACACCCCCAACATTGATTATAAAGCCATTTTACCCTTGCTATTTAATTGCCGCAAGAAATTTTTGTGCCAGCACTCTATAATCATGATTACGAACAACGTAATCTCTGCCGTGCCGTCCCATTTCTTCACATTCTGCTTTTGATAATTTTAACAGTTGGCTAATGCCCTCGGCGACTGCCTCCGGGTTTTCCGCCGCTACCGAAATACCGCAACCACTTGCCCTAACTAAATCATTACCTGCCTCTATGGAATGAATAACAGGCTTCTCCGCCATCATGTAATCCATTAATTTATTCGGGCTAATACCATATTGAAACAAAAGTTGCCTTTGTAATCCTATATAAAGAAAATCCATCTGCTTTAGTAAGGTAGGTACAGCGCTTTTAGTTACGCTAGATAAAAAATATACATTAGTTATTTTGCGTACCCGCACAAATTCCTGTAAATTGCTTTTTTCCTGACCTTGTCCCACTAAGACAAAGGCAACCTGTTCCTCTTGTAATAGTTCCGCTGCTGCAAGTAATGTTTTGAGTGCATTAGCTACACCATGTGCACCAGTATAACCAATGATTTTTTTACCAGCCTGGTGTAATTGAGTCATTAGTTCCTGATGTTGCCCCGGTATTTGCTCGCAGTGAGCATAATCACTAAGGACAATACCATTAGGAACGCAGGTGAATTTGCCCTCAGCCAGCCCACGACTTTTCAAATATACCTCTGTGTTTGGCAAAATAGAAATAACCCGCTCGACATACCTACACCAGTAGTCTTCTGCCGCCTGCATGAGCATAATAAAAGGATGATATTTGCTCATGCCGCCTAACTCCATCGGAGATAATGGCCATAAATCATGTAATTCAAAAACAAACCTTGCACCTGTTTTTTGGGCTAATTTGTGTGCTGGATACACATCAAGAGGATAGGTTGAAGACGCAATCACCACCTCAGGTTGCAATTCTGTAAAAAAAGCAGAATGTTTATAAAGTTGCCACACAAACTCTAGCATATTGCGAAAACGTAGAACAGAGTTGCCCTGATAGGCCACCGTTGGAAGCCATAAATAACGAATGCCATCGACATACTCTTCTTTTAGACGTGCACATTCTATATTTTTTTGTCTTAAATGCGAAAAAGAGGCCCCAATAATGGTTACCTCATGCCCCAGCTTCACCCATTCTCTCGCCAAATAATACGGTCTGTATTCCATGCCATGTTGTAAGGACCCGGCATAATGGTTGATTAATAAAATCTTCAAAATACATTACCTCACATCATTTTCCCTAACAACGCCACGATTTTTTCTCCGGCGTCACCATTACCATAAAGTTTAGTAGCGAAAACTTCCGCCGCCGGTCGCCAAGTTTTGTAGGTTTGCATAATTGTCTCGTAGTCGGCACCAACAAGCTTATTCGCTCCTCCCTCGACTAGTTCTACCCACTCCGTTTCGTCACGCAAAGTAAAACATGGTTTAGCGAAGAAATAGGCCTCTTTTTGCATACCACCACTATCAGTAAAAACCCCCTCGGCATTTTTGAGCAAAGTGAGAATATCAAAATAACCCACGGGTTCAATTAATGTTACGTTCTTAAGTTTGATATTATGTGCTTGCAAAATTTTCTTCGTTCTAGGATGTAAGGGCAAAACTACAGTTTTATCTGTAGCAATAGTATCCAGTGCGCGCATAATATTGGCCAAGCGCCGAACATCATCAGTATTTTCAGCACGATGAACAGTAGCTAGGCAGTAGTTGTGAGTACAAAGTTGTTTTACCTCTAAACTAGGTTGCGCAAGCCGTCCGTAATACTCTACAGCGTCATACATAACATCACCTACATTATGCACGCCTTGTTTAATATTCTCGACTTGCAGATTAGTTACTGCCGTTTGTGTAGGGCAGAGCAATAATGTTGCTACTCGATCAGTCAAAATACGATTAACTTCTTCCGGCATACTCATATTAAAAGATCGCAATCCGGCCTCAATATGTACAACTGGGATATGCAGTTTAACAGCTGCCAACGCTCCAGCCAAAGTAGAATTAGTATCACCATACACCAGCACATAGTCCGATTGCTCGGTCAGTAGGATTTCTTCGATTTTTTCTAGCATCCTACCGGTCATAGCCCCCTGCGCACCACCACCAACTCCCAAATTATAATTCGGCCGTGGTATGTGCATTTCTTCAAAAAACACTGCGGACATATTGAGATCATAGTGCTGATTAGTATGAATAATGATTTCCTCTATTTTTTGCTCATTAACTTGATTGTGTTTTGCAATAGCACGTGCCACAACAGCTGCCTTAACAAATTGAGGCCTAGCTCCAACGATAGTTATTAGTTTCATCTTGTCCTTCCCCCAGCAATATAGCTTTAATTTTTCTCATTTGTATATTATAACTAGCTAGCCTTTTAATTTCTTTTTGATTTCTATCCGTAATAAGAGCTATGCAATGATTATCTTCTTGTAATATCTTTACGAGTGCATTTCTCAATTCTTCTTCATTGATGAATAGTGTACCGTTTTCACCATCGGTAATCCATTCTTTATTAGCGCTAATATTAGAAACGATTGGATAACACCTTAAAGCCATCGCTTCTAATAATGATAAAGATGAACCATCTGATTGCGTTGCACTAATATAAAGTTTACTCCTTTGTACCAACGACAATAATTTCACTCTGGGCAACCATCTATAGAATGAAATTTCAGGAAACTTTTTCTCCAAAACAGCAAGATTTGTTTCATCTATACCTGGCATCACGAAAATTATTTTTTTATTGCGGAATTCTTCACAATCCACCGCCTTTAATATTTGCCCCCACTGCGAATTGCTTACATATGCTCTATAGGATATGATGTCAATATCTTTTATCACCTCTTTTATAAAACACTGTTCATCTACCCCATACTGCCCCACAAATATCTTTTCTTTATTAATTCCCAGCTCGACAACCTTTTGAGCAATTTGTTTTGATACGGCAAAAATAGTATGCGCTTTATTAAGTACAAACTTATTGATATACTTCGAGAAAAAATGTGGCGGCAATAAAATATCACTACCATGGCAAACCACAGAAAAATTGATATTCTTTCCTGATAAAATTATTGCTATTGCCGCGATAACACCCATACTATATGCATAATGGGCATTTATATGAGTAATGTTATTATCCCTGATAATATTACTTAATTTCTGAACGGACAATAAGTAATGATAATTATTACCACTAGTGCTTATATCCCTTTTATCCAAATAAAAAACATTAGCACATTGTGTTTTGTTTTCACTAGCAAACGTGGCAACATATACATCAATTCCTTCATTAACAAAAAAATCTACCCATTTTTTTATATGAATGGAACCAGCATCGCCCAAGAATAATAGTTTCATAATGATTTCTTCTTTTCTATCAAAGTTTTAAAATAATTAAGTCTTTCATCTTCTAGATATTCCCAATCGAAATATTTTAGATTTGTGTCTACTATCCGTTTACCACTCATCCGTTTAGCGAAATCAAGAATTGCAGCTTCTGTATTTTTAACATTGTTTTCATAATTTCCAATATTTAATACCCACTGTGGCTGAAGGTTGTGTTTTTTTAAAGTTGTATCTTCCCCTCCCAAAATAATTGGAAGCCCATTCATTAAATATTCTCTCGTCTTCAATGAGCTGGACTCCATCATTTTCTTTCTGTGTAACGCTAATGCCCCAACTCCCACGTCACAGACATCAAAAATATTTTGATATTTCTCCCTATTAAGCCAACCGTAAAACTTAACGTTATCTAACTCTGCATATTCCGATTTATAGTCAATCCCTATGACATGAAATTCCAATTTCCCTTTAGTTCTTTTAGCCAATTTAAGTAATTTATCCATGCCATGCCACGATTGCTCCGGTGTACCAATAAATAACAACTGGGGCACGATATTCTTTGTTACTACATTGCGAAGTTTACACCTTTCACCACAACCATTTTCAATCACTATCGTCGAAATTTTTAATTTCATTTTTTGTTCTAATTCAAAACTTACAAATACTGCTCCCGTAAGTAATCGCAAAAATAATTTTCTCGTAAATAAATTGTAATAATATTTAACCTTCCTTTTCAGACTGTCATTTTTTTGAATTTTATATTCAGCAACATCATCCGAATTAATCTCGGCAACAACGATTTGCTTTTTAAACATTCTACACAGTCCAACATTAAATAAAGCATACCTCATATAAACAAGATCAGGATTATATTTTTGAATACATTCATATATATATCCCGAATGAAATAATATGTTTTCACAGTTGCTTATCTCATGTTCGATACTCATGTCAGCAAATATACTATAACCATTAGTGCTCAAGTGAAAAATCTTAACTTCTATTCCTCGTTTGTTCCAACAATTAATTTGGCTAGTTATTTTTTTTACAACCCCAGTTTCCTTGGAATAATCTCCCATTAAAAAATAAGCAATTTTCAAAACTTATCACCTTGCTTTCCAGCCCCTATTAGGAGCGAATAACCACGAGCTTATATATTAATCTTTATTTATTATCTTTTTTATCGAATTATTCGAAAATATGTTTCTCGCTCTTCTTCTGTCCGAAATCTGCTATTATGCCATAAAATAACAAAATTACCATGATGCTTTTCACACTGTGCTTTAAGTCTTACGCACCTTTGAAGCATCTCGTCGTAAGATAGTTGCATATACCTCTCATCTAGGCCACTGCACTCCATAACAATTAAAGGATATTCTAGCAAATTGAGTTTTTTTCGTGTTCGTACATTAAAAGGGTGGTACTCATAACAGATACCACACCGAAAACCAATATGATCCGCAAAACTTAACGTCGTATCATACGCTAGGCCTGCATCTTCATAATACTGCCAAGTTTCCGGAGCCGTCCACCTGAGATAATGTTGTCTGCCGCCCAGCTTATTACAAGCGATCTTGTTTTCCCGCAAAACTGCTTGTAAACGTGTGCAGTCTTTTTT
>JAVXCQ010000009.1:0-66864 GCA_036659415.1 Acidaminococcaceae bacterium | reverse complement strand
TTTTTGGTCACACCCCAACATTTATTATAGAGCTCCTTTAGCTTGGCACTTTTGTGGCACTTTTAGGCACTTAGACATAAAAATAGCTCCCAGGAAAACCCTGAGAGCCACGTAGTTTTTGGAGCGGAAAACGAGATTCGAACTCGCGACCCACGGCTTGGGAAGCCGGTACTCTACCACTGAGCTATTTCCGCATATTGCTTTGACATATTGTAGTATAGCGTATTTGGAACTTTTTTGCAATTAATAAATTTAAAACAAGAAAGGACTTCCGGGGAGGGAAGTCCTTTCTTTTACTTCTATTTAGGGGAGGAAGGGAAAGGTCTTACTTCATCTGGGAAGGGATGAAAGTGAAACCAAAATGAGAGAATGCCGCAAATCGCGGTGCTGATTATTCAATCACAATTTTCTTTGAATGGGGATTCAAAGGTAAAATCATTCTTACTTTGTTCATGGTAACATAGAAAAAATGGCATTTCAATTTAAGTAAGTAATGTAAGCGAAAAGTTGTTGCTGTTTTACAAAATTTACTTTTTCAGTCGTGGGAGGAGCAATTGAGCAAGATAACCGGTCAGGTAACCCAAGGGGATTGCTAGTAGTAACAGGAGGGGTAGGTAGGAAAAGAGGAGGGGGGCTTGTAATAGATACATAGCGGCACAAATTTGTCCCACGTTATGACTACAAGCACCTAAGATACCTAAACCCAGTGGCGAAAACCAGCGGCGGGCAGCGGGTGCGGCCATCAAAAGGAAACTGAGAACGGCACCGCTTAACCCAATCAAAAAGCCCGGGGTGAAGAGCCCTGTACTCAAAAGTCCCACTAGGATAATGCGGGCGGTCAGAAGTAAGCCGGCGGAGCGAGCACCAAAAAGTAAAAGGGCAAGGATAGTAATGCTATTGGCTAGCCCTAGGCGGACGCCGCCGGGCAGTGGTGGCAAAAGATAGTTCTCCGCCAAACGTAAGGCTACGGCGAGGGCGAGGAGCAGTGCCAGTGTGACTAGGGTTTTAGTGGATAGTTTAGCGGAGGAGGGCATCGGGTGCACCGTCCTTTCCGTTGTCCGTGAGGATAGTGACTAGCACTTTTTCCGGCAGACACAATATGGCTTGACCAGTTTTACGTACGTAACCGTGTTGGACACAGAGCTGGTCAGGACAGGGAGAGGAAATAATGGCAGCACCGGAGGTAGCATCTAGCCGGACTATGATTTGACCATGGGTGGTGGGGACGACGAGGTCTTTATGGGTGCCGGCGGGGAGGTCTTGACTTTTAATAGTTGCGAGCACTTCGCGGTCGTTACGAATTTCTAGGGTGTAAGTAGCAGCGGTAGGAGTAAAATAGTTAAAAAGGGCTAAACCTAGGGCGCTGACTATAATCACCAGGGTTAATAGCCAATCATTCTTGTGCATAGGTATAATCTCCTTGCAGGTTGCTTTCAAAGCGAGGGCGAAGAGCCGGGGAAATATAAACGGTTTTTTGGGCGGTGACGAGAACGATATCTAGCTGGCGTTCTGCGGCTAAGGCAATAGCGGCAGTAGGCGGCAGGACGAAGAGCAGGGTAGAATAATAATCTGCCATAAGGGCTGATTTATTGACGATGGTGACGGAAATTGTGTGCCGGGCCGGTAGACCGTCTTGGGGGTTTAGCAAATGGTGATAGCGCTTGCCGTCTACTTCGTAATAGCGTTGATAGTCACCGGAAGTAGCGAGGGCTTCTCCGTCTTGGATTAAGAAAACACCTAAATTGGCTTGGGGCTGGCGGGGGTCTTGGAGGGCAATGCGCCAGGGTTTACCGTCAGTTTTGGTACCAATTGCTTTAATATTACCACCGGCGTTAATCAAAGCGGCGGTGACGTTTTGATTTTGGGCGAGGACGGCGGCGGCGCCATCTACGGCATAGCCTTTGGCAATAGCGCCCAAATCGAGGCTACTACCTGTAGCGAGGGCAAGACTATCGCCTTCAAAGGTTAACTCCATTTTATTTTTGCCGGTTAGGGCGAGAGCTGTTTGTAGCTCTGTTTCTGAGGGTACGGTTTTGGTAATGCCGTGTTGCCGCCACAGGTCGATGACGGGACCGAGCGTAATTTCAAAGTCTGGGAAAGGTTGTTCTTGGGCAAATTGTGCCAAACGAAAAACGTGGCGGTCAACGGGAAAGAAGCCTTGTCCGGCATGGGCATTTAGTTGATAAAGGCCATGAGGGGAAGCGTCTTCGTAGCGATTAGTCTGGTCGGCGATGGTTTGAAAGTAACTAAAGGCTTTGCTGACAGCTGTTTGTAGTTCCGGTGTTTGTGCACCAAAAGCATTAATTTGGACAGTGGTATCCATGATAAAGCGGGTATCTTGGTAGGTTACGGAACTTGAAAAGCAGCCTGCATTAAGCAGACTGCTCACGAAGATAAGATAAAGCAGTAAAGTCTTCATTGGTGTAAACCACAGTTTTCTCTGGAAGCGCAGGTGGCACAGCTATTAGCAGTGGAGAGCGGTTCTAGTGGTGCGATGAGGGTGGTAATTGGCTCGATGAGTTGCAGGCAATGGCGAGGACATTTTTGGACACAAAGTCCGCATTCGATACATTTGCTAGGGTCAATGACGGGTAGGCTGCCGTTGACATCTTCGCGCATGGTGATGGCTTGGACGGGGCAGTTTTTCACGCAGATACCGCAGCTGATACAGGAAACGCTACAATCGCCCAGAGCGGCTTTGCCTTTATCTCGATTGTTGCATTTCAAATGAATTTTTCTCGCGGCGGTGCTGATATACAGAACCATTTGTGGACATTGCTGGACGCAAACGCCACACCCGGTGCATTTTTCATAATCAATAATAGGCAGACCGTGGTCGCCCATGGTAATAGCGTGGAAGGGACAAAATTTGACGCAGGAACCTAGACCCAGGCAACCAAAGTTGCATTTGCCGGGACCACCGAAATATTTAGCCACCAGGTGGCAATCTTTGATGCCTTGATATTCGTAGAGTTTAGGTGCGTGTTCTTTACAGCCGTTACAGGCTACCCGAGCAATTCTGCGCAGGGATGGGCTCATGGGTGTTTCACCAACGTAGCCCATAAGTCGGGCAATGGCTTGCTTAGAACTAGGCGTGCAGGCAAGACAGGGGGAAACACCAGTTTGGCCGCTGACAATTGCTTCGGCTAAACCGTGGCAACCGGGATAGCCACAGGAACCGCAATTGGCTCCGGGCAAGAGGTTGGCAATTTGTTCAATACGGGGATCAATATTAACTTGTAATTTGCGACCGGCAAGGGCGAGAATTGACCCGAAAACGGCACCAAGACCGGCAACGAGCAGAACGGCTTTCCACATAAGGTTTCAACTCCTAATAATTAATCAGTGCATACCGGCTAGCCCCATAAAGGCAATGGACATACAACTGGCAGTAATTAAGGCAATGGGTAATTCGCGCATACAACAGGGGACGTCTGCTTCTTCTAAGCGTTCACGAATACAGGAAAACAAGACTAAGGCCATGGTATAGCCGGCAGCTGTGCTGATGGCATTAACCAAAGCTTGGAAAAAAGTATAGTCATGCTGAATATTGAGGAGGGCGATACCCAAAATAGTACAATTGGTGGTGATGAGGGGAAGAAAGACGCCCATGCTTTTGTGCAGCTGGGGCATATTTTTTTTCATAAACATTTCTACCAGTTGCACTAAGGAGGCAATGGCGAGAATAAAAACGATGGTCTTGAGGTAGGCGAGGTCTAAAGGGACTAAAAAAGCATAGTAAACAAGCCAGGAAATTGTAGAGGCTAAGACCATGACAAAGGCGACCGCAGCGCTCATGCCTAGGGCATTACGCAAGCTTTTGGAAACGCCGAGAAAAGAGCAAATACCTAAAAATTGGGATAGGACGATATTAGAAATAAAGATAGCGCTAAAGATAATGCCAAAGGTACTATCCATGTCGCACCTCTTTTCTTTGTTTCAAATAATTAAGACCGGCGAAGACGAACCCCATGGTCATAAAAGCTCCGGCCGGCAAGACCATAAGGAGAATGGGCTGATAGGCTTGTCCCATTAAAGGGAACCCTAAAAGGGTGCCGGCGCCTAATAGTTCACGCACTGCCGCAATGGCGCCCAGAGCTAGGGTAAAGCCTAGTCCCATGCCAATAGCGTCCTGGCAAGAGGACCACAAGCCATGTTTACTGGCAAAAGCTTCGGCACGACCTAGGATAATGCAGTTTACGACAATAAGGGGAATAAAGATGCCTAAGGCGGCATATAATTCCGGTACTAAGGCTCGCATCAGCATTTCGATGACGGTGACCAAAGAAGCGATGACGACGATGTAGCAGGGAATGCGTACTTGGTCGGGGATGATATTTTTAATCGCAGCAATAATCAGATTAGACCCCAAGAGTACTAAGGAAAAGGCAGCACCCATGCCGAGAGCATTACCGAGCGAACTGGTAGTGGCGAGGGCGGGGCAGACGCCTAATAATTGGACGAAGAGGGGATTTTCTTTGAGGATACCTTTATTTAATTCCTCGAACATAAGGCATAACTTCCTTCCGAATCAGTCTAGGCTAAGGCTAACGTAATTATTAAGGTTGTAGGTAGGTTGCTTTATAATGGGCACGCACTTCGTTTAGTCCGGTGACTAGAGCACGGCTGGTAATAGTGGAGGCGGTAATGGCCTGAATTTCATCATCGTCTTCCACTGGCTGTTTGGTGAGAATGAGGGGATTACGCAAATTCTTGGCTTTAAATTGTTGTAAAAATTGAGGTTCCGTACATTTAGCACCAAGACCGGGAGTTTCTTGCTGACGCAAAATTTTGACTCCGGCTAGACGCATGGAGGGGGCTTCGATGCCCACCATTACCATTATTTCACCACCATAACCTTGAGGAGTAATGGTGTAGATATAACCATTAGTTTGCCCCTGTGCGGTGGAACGCTGAATTTCTTTAATGACAGGAGTGGGGGTAAGGGGTTCTTTGCTTAAGTTAGCTGCTGTGGGTAAGACTTGTTTGTAGCCGCTGAGGATTTGTTCTTGAGCTCGGGCGGCAATAGTGTCTTTGGTGTAGACGTGAGCGCCGGCCACTAAGGTGGTGCATACGGTGCAGATGGCGCATAGAACTAAAGCGGGACGCAGGCTGGTTTTAATCATGGCGGACACCTCCACCGAAAGGCAGAGTGCGCACATAACGATCAATTAAAGGCGTGACCATATTCATCATTAAGATGGAATAGCAAACGCCTTCCACATAGCCGCCCCGGAGGCGAATCAGCGTGGTGAGTAGACCGAGGCCGAGAGCATAAATAATCCGGCCGCGTTTAGTAATGGGGCTGGTAACCCAATCGGTCGCCATAAAGAAAGCCCCGATTAAAAGCCCGCCGGCGCAGAGATGATACAGTGCAAAGAGGGAATCATAATTGTGTAGATAGCCATAACTACCGGTAAGGACGGCGACGGTGCCAAGATAGTAGACCGGAATGCGCCAGTCGATATGTCCGCGCCACAAGAGAAAAAGGCCGCCGACTAGTAGCGCCGGAGCACAAGTTTCACCGAGAGAGCCACCGGTGTTACCGATAAACATTTGCCAAAGCTCAGGAAGGTAGGCCGTGCCGCCGGTTTGCCAAGAGTGTTCGGCAATGCGTAGTAGTACGAGGGGTGTTGCAGTAGTGACGGCATCGACTTTGCCTGTGGCACTGGTGGCAGCATCAGCTAGAGCTGTTACCGGTGGTAGCCAAGCAGTCATTTGTTGGGGGAAAGAAGCCAGGAGAATGGCACGACCAATATGTGCCGGATTAAAAATATTGTAGCCCAAGCCGCCAAAGACTTGTTTGCCAATGACAATGGCACAAAAGCCGCCGAAAACGGCTAAAATGGGCGGTAAAGAGGCGGGTAGACAAAAGGCGAGCAAAAGACCGGTTAGAAGAGCACTACCGTCTTTAATTGTCACCGGGCGTCCCATCATTTTTTGGCACAGAGCTTCAAAGAAAATTGCAGACAAAGTGCAACTGAATATAACAATGAGAGCATCTAGCCGAAAATACCACAGAGCCGCTAGTGTGGTGGGAATCAGAGCTAGGAGCACGTCGCGCATAGCGCCACTGACGGAGCTGCCGCAATGCAGATGAGGTGAAGAAGAAACTAGTACTAGCGGAGCAGGTTGTTTAAGCGAATCCATAGTGAGCTTCCTTTCGGTTTTTATTTACAGTAGTAAGGATTATGTCCGCCAAAGCCTTCGGTGGCAATAAACTGTTTACCCATGCGGATGTATTGCACTAAAGGAATATGAGCAGGGCAGTTATAGGCACAGGAGCCACATTCAATGCACGAAGAAATATTAGCTTTTAAAGCGTCAGGCCAACTTTTGCGTTTGACGGCTTTGGCAATGACGGTAGGCTCAAGAAATAGCGGGCACACATCAACGCATTTGCCGCAACGTACACAGGCTTGCTCAGGTGGCAAGTGGGCAAACTGAGAAGAGTGGTTAAACAGTAGGAGGCCGCTAGTACCTTTCATGATGGGGAAGTCCAAGGAATGGAGGGAAAAACCCATCATGGGACCGCCGGAAATAATGCGTGCTAAGTCGCCGGTGTAGCCCTGTGCTGCGCTTGCTACTACTTGGCTGTATAATGTCCCAAGCCGGACGAGAAAATTGCCGGGGCGGTTGACAGCGTTGCCGCTGACGGTGACAACCCGTTCATAGCAAGGTAAGTCTTCTTTAATAGCGAGGGCCGCTTGTAGTGCTGTAGCTACATTATCTACAATAACGCCAACGGCGGCGGGTAGTCCGCGTTCAGGAACAATACGACCGGTGACGGCATAGATTAATTGTTTTTCTGAGCCTTGGGGATATTTTTCGGGACAGGTAACCACAGTAATATTAGGCTCAGCAGCGACTAATTTGGTCACGAGAGCAATGGCGTCAGGTTTATTGGCTTCAATGGCAATAATACCCTGTTTGGCCACGGCGGCTTTCATAAAATATTTTAGCCCGCGAATTACAGCCGGGGCCTGTTCTAGTAGTATGCGGTGGTCGGCAGTAATATAAGGTTCACATTCAATGCCGTTGAGGATGATGGTGTCAATAATTTGCCCGTCTTTTTGCGGGGCATATTTCACATGGGTAGGAAAAGTTGCTCCGCCCATACCGACTAAGCCTTTTTCCTGCATCAGCTGGCGGATAGTGTCAGGGGCTAGCATTAAGCCGCTTTGACGGGGCGTGATGTCTGTAGCCAAAGTATCTAAACCATCGTTTTTAATGACAACACAGTCGGAAACCATGCCATTGGGCAAAAAGCGCCTTTCGGTTTTCAGCACGGTACCGCTGACACTGGCATGAATATTGCTACTAACAAAACCCTGCGCCCTGGCTACAATTTCTCCCAGCTGGACTTTTTGTCCTGGGGTGACAAGGAGCTTCGCCGGTGCACCAATATGCATAGCTAAGGGCAGGTAGACGTAGTCAGGTGGCGTCAATTTAATGATGGGAAGACTGGCAGTTAGGTTTTTATTTGCTGGGATTGTTGTACCGCCAGCAAAGTTTATTTTGCGAGAAAACATATGACCCACCTCTGTTTATGATAAATTGTATACACTACTTAATATATACCATACATTATATTATGGTGAAATAAAAAATGCAATGAAAAAAGTACGCTATAAACGTTAAATAAACGTGCCGTTGTCCCCTAGTTTTTTTCAAAAAGTTTACAAAGTTGTAACTATCATTTCGGAAAATATGTAATATAATAATCAAGTAAAGTGTATTAAAAGTAGCTTTATAAGAAGAAAAATAATTTTAATTGTAAACCGTGAAGCGATTTAAGGTGGGAAAGCACCGGCTTTTTGTTGAGAACAAGCTAAATTATTAGAGCTTAGCCCCAAGGGGCTAGATAGATATTGGAGGCAGAATATGTTTTTTGATCAGAACGATTCACCGGTTTTTAGACCACCTAGCGAGGCGAATAGCTTTATTTTGCGCGTAACTCGCGGTTGTGCACATAACAAATGTACTTATTGTAATATGTATCGCGGCGTACCCTTTATGCTGTGTACAGATCAAGAAATTTCTGAACAAATTGCTCAAGCAGCACTTTATGGTAAGGAGCGCATTAGAAGAATATTTTTAGCTGATGGGGACGCCTTGGTTTTACCAACGGAAAAATTATTGAAAATTTTGGCAGCTTTATTCGCAACTTTTCCTAAATTGCAACGGGTAGCTTCCTATGCGGCACCACAGGATATTTTGCGTAAATCCGAAGAGGAGTTAAGAAGCTTAAATCAGGCAGGGCTGAAACTTTTGTATTATGGCATGGAAACTGGTGATGATGCCGTACTCAAGGCAGTTAAAAAAGGCGTGAATGGCGAAGAAGCGGTGGAAGCTGGTCGCAGAGTGGTAGCGTCAGGCATGAAATTATCCCTTATGATTATCGTGGGGTTAGCCGGCGCCAAAGGTAGTGCGCAGCACGCCCAGGCTACGGCTCGAGCTATTAATATTATTAAACCGCAGATGCTTTCGGCTTTAACGCTCATGTTGTATCGTGGTAGTGAGCTTTTAGAGCAGTATGAACGCGGAGAATTTGACCCGCTTTCACCGCAGGGGATAATGAAAGAATTACAACAAATTTTAGCTTTAATTGACTTGCCGAGTACCAGCCATTGCTTGTTTAGGAGTAACCATGTTTCTAATTACGTGCAGCTAGCTGGTACGCTTCCCAAAGACCAAGCTAGACTTATGTCCGAGGTACAAGCTGCAGCCACTGCTTTAGGCAAGCTTAAAACCTGGGACGTGTATAACGACACACGTTATTAATTTGTCGCAATATTTATGTGACCATTAACGCTAGGGGGGTAGCGCAGATGAAGCGCAAAGTATGTTTAATCATAACCATTGTAATGCTCTTGACAGTGCTACCGCAGCTAGCGTGGGCGGCATCGGCACTCAAGGTAGGCGATAGCGGCTGGAAGGTGAAGGTTGCTCAGCAAAAGCTTAATGTGTTAGGAATTAAGACAGCCACTACGGGCAAGTTTTCGAGTGCTACGGAAAAAGCTTTGCGGGAGTTTCAAACTCAATATAGGTTGCAAGTAGATGGTAAACTAAGCGATGCTACTTATCATAAACTAATGGACGAAGCTTTTAACAAAGAAGGTATTAAGGGCGTCAAAGGTGTGAATATCGTCCAAACCGCAGCTAAGTATAAAGGGGTACCTTACAAGTTTGGCGGTACGACACCGCAAGGTTTTGACTGCTCGGGTTTTGTCTGCTATGTGTTTAAGCAGCAAAAGGCGACTTTACCGCGGTTGGCTGATGCCCAAGCGCTCCTAGGCAAATTTGTTTTGCAACGAGAATTGCAAGTCGGTGATCTAGTGTTTTTTACGACTTCGGAGCCAGGGGCTTCCCATGTGGGCATTTATGCTGGTAAGCACAAATTTTGGCATGCCAGTTCTTCCAAAGGCATTATGCTTAGCGATTTAAGCGATACTTATTGGAAGCCACGCTATTATGGCGCACGGCGGATTTTGGTTAATCCTTTGAGTTAAAACACAAAAATGTAATAAATATTATATATTTTTTACGAAGCTTGTAGGAATAACGGCATTTATGTCGAATAGTTACAAAGCATAGGTTGTTATGAATGATTTAAAAATGAGGAGGGTTTTGGAAGATGATTCGTGAAAGAAGAAATAAGGAAAAGCTCGCTTCCTATTATAAAAAATTTATGGAAGAGGGTGTTGTCGATCCTAATGTCCACCCTTGGGTAGCAGAGTCTTGGCAACGTTGCGCGGCGGTTAATTTGCCCCATGAAACGATGCCTAAAATCAACAAGTTGAATAAAGAAGAAATTCAACTGCATCAAAAAACTCATGAGTTTATTGTTCAATATGTTGATGGTTTGTATGAACAAAACAAACAACATTTTAATGTACATAACCTGAGTATGCTCCTTATTGATGAAGAGGGCTATGTTATTAAGAATTATGCGCTACCGTTCTTTCAAAGAGTTATTGAAGATATTCAAGGTATGCGTGTCTTGGAGCAAGATGTGGGTACCTCTAGTATCAGTATTGCACGGGAGCATAATGTGCCTTTCCTCATGTTTGGCCCAGAAATGTGGATTAAAGACAGCCATTCCGGTGACGCTTGTAGCGCTCCGATTTGTGTCAATGGTAAAATTCGCTATATTATTTCCTTTTTCTCGCTGGATCAAAGCGATTTACCCTACGATTTACTTTTGTCCCTACTTTTAACGATGAAATATTCGATTGAACAACATTTATCCTTGCTGGAATACTGGGACATCTATCAACTCATGATGAATGAATTGCCAGTGTCGGTGTATTGGGTGGGTAATGATGAGAAGCTCAAATATTGTAATAACAATGCTGAAAAACGTTTAGAAGGTAAAAGTAAGTTAGAAGATGTGTTCCTAAACTATGAACATATTCCTATCAAAAAGGCTTTGGCCGGAACGCCTACTTATCGTAGAGAAATTACGTGGATTACCCAAGATCGCACTTACGAAGATATTACTACGGTTATGCCGATCAAAGTGGGCAAAGAAGTGGAAAGTGCTTTGGTCTTATCCATGTCCATTGAAGATCTCAAAACCACAATCGCTCACGCTACGGGCTACAGTTCCCGCTATAGCTTATACAGTATGGTAGGTGAAACTAACGAATTTTTAGCTTTGCAACATAAAGCTTCACGCATTGCCAGAAGTGATAATAACATTCTCTTGCAAGGTGAACCAGGTACGGGCAAACAACGGTTGGCTCATGGTATTCATCAGGCGAGCCCTCGGGCAGCGGCACCCTTGATTGCGGTGAAATGTCACAATGGAACGCTAGAAGAGCTGGAAGAAGAGTTTTTTGGTACTATCGATGAGGAACACCAACCGACAGCTGGTAAGCTGGAATTATCCTTGGGCGGAACGCTCTTTCTTGACGAGGTAGAAAAATTGCCGGTAGAAATGGGCGATAAACTAGCTCAAGCTTTGAAACATGGCATTGTTAATACGGAAACCGGGGTCAAAAAGAAATTGAATGTTCGTGTTATTGCGGCGTGCGATTCCAATCTGAAACGTTTGGCTGACAAAGGTTTATTTTCTAAAGAGTTGTATAAATTGGTTCTAGATACGACTATGCGCGTACCGCCACTTAGAGAACGAGTCAAGGATATTGAAGTCATTGCGACTCATATTTTGGCGGAAATGTCTGCGCAGCACAGTTTGCCGCCTAAACGTCTTTCGGCTGCGGCTCTGGGCATATTAACCAGTTGTAGTTGGCCTGGTAACATCAAACAATTACAAGGCGTGATTGAGCAGGCTTTCTTCCATACACCGGGCAGCGTGATTGAAGAGGATAATATTAAATTGCCTGGGGATCGCGCGCTGGAAAAATCTTGGAAATACGACAAAGAAGCTTTTATTGCTGTGTGGAAGTCAGCAGGAGGCAATATTAGTAAATTGGCTGATATGCTAGATGTTAGTCGAGTAACGCTGTATCGTTACCTTAAAAAATATGGTCTAGGACCAAAAACTTCTAATTAATCCATATATGCACAAAACGAAAAAAACTCCAAAAGCTGAAAGCCAATGTTAAAATTTAACATTGGCTTTCTCTTTTGGAGTCCTGGCGCAGGTTTTAGAGAATTTCGTCACGGATTAAGTTGTTAATCATTTTTTGTTGACCCAAAACCCACAGCAGGTCACTTTTTTCAAAAGTAAGGGCAATATTAGGATTAAGAATAGTATAGTTGCCGCGTTCTAAACCGATGGCTAGGCAGTTCCATTTGTGACGCAGATCGGCATCTTTAATGGTTTTGGATAGTAGGGGTGAAGTGGCGTTAATACGAATAGCACAGGAAAGAAACCCGTGATGGCTAGTAGCGGCGTCAGTGGGAGCTAGCAGGTATTCGCGCAGGCTGACTTGCGGGGTTGTGACGCATAGCTGCAAGCCCTTGGCATTAATGGCATTGTCGAATATCTGTATTTGGGCGACAGTGCCCAAAATTAGTAGCTTGGCGGTGGCACTAAGGACGGCGGCACCACCGGGAATGGGGATAACTACGGAGCCATTGGTGATTTGCAAAATATTAAAACCGTAGTATTTGCGAAAGTTTAAGTTTTGCAAGGTTTTGTTAGTGCAGGGAGAATGTGGTGCTAGGGTGTATTCACAGACAAAAAGAGATTCATCTAACCATTTAGTAGGAGAGTGTTCACCAGTGGCGATGAGGGCTTCTTTATGTTTTTCTAAGTGACGTTCATTGAGGTTAATGAGAAAGCGTGCTTCCATTTTGAGATACTTTTCCAAAATCCAGTCGGAGGAAACGATATAGCTCATCATTAGTACTGTGGGGACAATGGCTAGGAGGATGGAAAGTTCGCCGATTTGCGAAAAAACAAAGAAGATAAAACCGGCCGCTAGAGCTAGGTTGCAAAACAGTAAACATAAGAGGGGCAAATGGGTGGTGCGTTTTTTGAACCAAAGTACGATGAATTGCTGGGAAACATTGTCCCTATTGATTAAGAGCATACGCAAAAAAGGCGACATAATTAATAAAGTTACAGCTACTGCCAAAATTTTAGCTGGTAGTGGCGACAACTGCCGCAGTAAAAATGGTGCTAGATAGTAATTGGCTAAAATGCTGATGGCAATCAAGAGGGTCAGATAAATAGTTAGTTTAGTAAAATAGGAATGGAGGTAATTGGTCCAATCGCTATCGTTATCATCGGATTGATTATTGTCTTCGGTATAGCGCGCTAGACGTTCTTGTAAATGGGGCGATAAATGTTTCATTAAAAGCTGGTAGCTGGGTACGGCCATTTTAATGAAAAAAGGTGTAGTAAAAGTGGTAATGACGGAAACGGCCACGATGATGGGGTAAAGATACTCATCAATAATGTTAAAGTCTGTGCCGATAGAGGCGATGATGAAAGAAAATTCGCCGATTTGGGCTAAACTAAAGCCACAACGTAGAGCGGTATTTAGGTGCTGACCGGCCAGAAACATACCGAGAGAATTAAAAAATAAGCGGCCGCTAATAACGGTTAGTACAATCCACAAAATAGGTACCTTGTAGGCCCACAAAAGGGAGGGGTCGACCATCATACCCACAGAAACGAAGAAGACGGCACCAAATAAATCCTTAACGGGCTTCACGAGTACGGTAGTTTTTTCAATATTGGGAGTTTCGGCAATAAGTGAGCCCATAATAAAGGCGCCTAGTGCCGAAGAAAAACCCATGTGAGTGGCTAAAATGACCATGCCTAAGCAAAGCCCAATGGACACGACAAGAAGAGTTTCATCATTCATATATTTTTTGGTGAGTTTGAAGAACGAGGGCACGAGGTACATGCCCATGACAAACCACAAGATGAGGCAAAAGAAGAGGCGCAGAATACTACCGGCCATCGCCCAGCCGGAAATAGTGCTGGCAACGGCAAAGGTGGATAAAAGAACCATCATGATAATGCCCACTAGGTCCTCAACGATTAAGACGCCAAAAACTAACTGCGTGAAGCGTTGTGCTTTGAGCCCCAAATCATCGAAGGCTTTGATAATGATAGTGGTGGAGGACATGGAAACCATGCCGCCTAAAAACAGGCAGTTCATAGGTGACCAGCCCAAAAGATAGCCACAGGCATAGCCTAGACAGAGCATACAGGAAATTTCCAAAAAGGCACTGATAATGACGGTTTTACCCACGCTTTTGAGTTTATTAAAGCTAAATTCCAAGCCTAAAGCAAAGAGTAAAAAGATGACGCCGATTTCAGCCCAGAGGTTAATATTAGTGCGGTCTGTAATCGTGGGAAAGAGCATAAAGTTAGGACCGGCTAAAAAGCCGGCAATAATATAGCCGAGGACTAGTGGCTGGTTAAACCGTTTGCACAAAAGCATGGTGACGCCGGCAGTGAGCAAAATTATCGCTAAGTCGAAAATAATAGGGGGTAGTGTAGACATAGGGTGAACCTCCTTGAGACTATTTCTGCTTTTAGTATAACATGGTTTTTAGACAGGTAGCAGTAAATTCTGACAACAGTGGGGGGAGCGGGCAGGGGGATTTTTGTCGCCGGCACGCTGATTTTTCCGCTTATTTGGTATATAATAGAGAAACGAAAGCAAGACAAAATGAAGAATAACAAGGGTGGTTAGGCATGCGACTGAGAAAAAAACCGTGGATTGCTAAAGCGATACAAGTTTTAAAAGGCGAATATATTTTGACGCAAGAACTGGAACAATACAAAGGCCATTGGGCGGAAGTTTTGGGCAAAAAGGATTTGGCGCTGGAAATAGGGTGCGGTCGCGGCCGGTTTATTACCGGGATGGCGGGTTTATATCCGGAAAAAGGCTTTATCGGTGTAGAAACGCAGCATGATATTTGCTATTATCCGGGGCAGATGACCAAAGAGCTGGGACTTACTAATGTGAAAATTGTGTGCGGGAATGCGGCTTATCTGGAAGATTGGTTTGAACCGGGGGAGATTAAAGCACTGTATTTGAACTTTAGCGATCCGTGGCCCAAGTCCAAACAGGCTAAACGGCGGCTAACACATCATAATTTTTTGGCAAAATATTTACAGGTGGTAGGCGTAGGTGGGCACTTACGTTTTAAAACCGACAATAAGGAACTTTTTGATTTTTCTTTGGCGGAATTTAGGGACTTTGGCATGGAGATTATCGGCCTTAGTTATGACCTCCATCATTCGGAATATGATAATGAAGTGATGACGGAATATGAACAACGCTTTAGCGCTTTGGGCAAGAAAATTAATTTTTGCGAGGCTGTGTTTAAATAAATGTGAGGTGTAAGCATGCAAAAACGTTTTCTCATTTGGGATAATCCCAAGGATGCCGTCCTGACGTTGACCTTTTTACTAATGACAATTGGTTGTATTAATGTGTACAGTGCCAGTTTTGTGGACTCCGGTTCTAGCTATTTATATAATTATTTAATCTATGGTGCCTTGTCACTGATTATGATGTATGTGCTTGGTTGGCACACGAGTTATAAGAGTTTTTTGCAAGGTCGCCAAGTTTTTTACGTGATTTGCTTGGTGAGTTTATTGGCGGTCTTATTGGGCGGTGTCGAAGTAAATGGTTCCAGGCGGTGGCTTAGTTTAGGTGGCATTCGTTTGCAACCCTCGGAGTTTGCTAAGGCGGCTCTAATTATTCTAGGCGCCGGTAGTTTAGGGGAGTTACTTAAAAAAGGCCAGCGGGCAACACTCCTGCATTTTCCGGAATGTTTACCGATGTTACAGGCACTACTACTCATGTTTTTGGTTTTTAAACAACCAAATATGGGAACAGCGGCGATTTTGGCGGCGCTGATGCTGATTATGTATTTTTTGGCGGGCTTACCCCTGTTAGAACTGTTGGTGCTTGTGGGTGGTGGTATTGCGGGGCTTGTGGCGATGGCGGTTCATGCACCTTATCGCTTGGCACGTATCCAGTTATGGCTAGATCCCTGGCAAGATGCTGATAACATTGGTTATCAAATGGTGCAGTCGCTGATGAGTATCGGCAGCGGCGGCTGGTTGGGAGATAAGGTTGGCATCGGGACTACGCGCATCTTGCATCTGCCGGAAGCACACACGGACTTTGCTTTTGCTATTTTTTGCCAGGAGTGGGGTTTTGTGGGCGCACTGCTCTTGATTGGCTTTTTTCTGCTGTTAGCACTGGCTATTCAAACCATTGCTTTTCGCTGCAAAAACACGTCGGCTTTTCTTTTGGTAACCGGCATTAATGTGCTTATTGTGGGGCAGTCTTTGGCAAATATGGCGATGGTAACCGGCATTTTGCCTGTTATTGGTGTCCCCATGGCTTTTATTAGCTATGGTGGGACTTCGCTGTTAGCAACCTTAGGCGCCATTGGTCTGATTATTTCTGTATATCGGACGGAAATTAAGGCGTCTGGTGAGCAGGAGCAAGCGAGGGCGGATTTTGCGCTGAAAAAACAGGAATTGGCGGCCAGACGAGCGCAAGCTAGGAGGTGGCGGCCATGAGCCATGGCTTCGGCACTAACAACGGAAAAAAGCGTATTTTTATGTTGGGGGCTTTTATCCTGCTGTTGATTTTGGGCGTAGTTAGCCGTTTGTTTTATTTGCAAATTATCCAAGGCAGTGAGTTATCAAGACGAGCTATGGAAAAAATTGCCGGGGTGGCGGTGGATTTATCGCCCCGGGGAAGTATTTTGGATCGCAACGGAGAAGATTTGGCGGTCAGTGTGCTGGCCAAGTCTTTGTATGTAGATCCTTTGGGCATGAACGATTCCCCTTGGGATTGGGAGAACGAAAAGATTCCCCAGCGTGATCCGCGTAAGTTGGCGGCGGAATTAATGGCCCCAATTTTAAAAATGCCTGTTGAGGTGTTGTATGCGGATTTCAAACAAGAACTCCAATATTTATGGCTTAAACGCACCCTGGAACCGTCAGAGGTGGAAGCTTTGAGCAAGGTGATTAAAGACAATAAATTACATGGCTTTCATTTTGTTGATGAAAGTAAGCGCTATTATACTAACGGTAGTTTGGCGGCACAGATTTTGGGCTATGTGGGGACCGACGACAAAGGTCTGGGCGGCATCGAACTGGTGCTAGATAAGGTGCTTAAGGGACAAAAAATCAAGTATGATGCTATTTTTAACAATGGCCATTTGTTTGGTACCAGTTTGGTCAAGGAGGATAATGCTCCTAAAATGTCTAAGGTGTACCTGACTTTAGATAGCAAAATGCAGTATGTGCTAGAAAAAGGGCTTGATGACGCTATGGCTAAGACTCATGCGGCCAGTGCCTCAGTTATTTTGATGGATCCCCATACTGGTGAAATTTTGGGAATGGCCAGCAGACCTACGTTTGACCCCAACCATTTTGGCGATTATCCGGCGGCTAGCTGGGTTAACAGGGCGGTGTCGGTACTTTATGAACCGGGGTCGGTTTTTAAACCAATTGTAGGTTCGGCAGGGTTAACCGAGGGTGTGGTGACGCCAGATACACCTTTTAATGACACTGGCGCTTTTGCCGTAGCGGATCGGGTAATTCAAAACTGGGATGGCGAAGGTTTAGGTGCGATTACTTTTACTGATATTATTAAATATTCTGTCAATACGGGGATGGCCGACCTCGGTATGAAGCTAGGTGGCAAGCGCATGACTGAATATGCCAAAAAATTTGGTTTTGGTACCGCCACAGGCATTGAGCTACCGGGTGAAGAAGATGGTATTTTGTACAATGCCGAAGAAATGCGAGCACCGGATGTGGCAACCATGGCAATTGGGCAGGGGGTAGCTGTATCACCGCTACAAATGTTGCGGGCTATTTGTGCTATTGCCAACGGTGGCGAACTGGTGAAGCCGTATATTATTAAAAAAGTGGTGGCGGCGGACGGTAAAGTTTTGCAGGAAGGCAAAACAGAGGTGGTACGCCGAGTGATTACCGAAGACGTGGCGAGTAAGATGCGAGTGATGATGGAAAAGGTTATTTCCGAAGGCGGCGGTAAAACAGCTAAAATTCAAGGCTACCGCATTGCCGGTAAAACAGGCACCGCTGAAAAGCTAAGTCCGGAAGGCGGCTACGCTGCTGGTAAGTATATTGCTTCTTTTGTGGGCTTTGTGCCCAGCGATGAACCACAATATGCGATGCTAATAATGTTAGATACCCCACAGGGAGCCTTCTATGGTTCCCAAGTATCGGCACCAGTTTTTAGAGATACCTTGCAACAGATTTTAGTAGCGCAGGGCATTCAGCCTAGTAATGCCAGAGGTCTTCCTTCCATGGAGTTGCTCAAAGAAGAAGAGGCAGCTAAAGTGGTGCGGGTAATGCCACAAATGCAAATTTTAAGTGATGGCCGCGTTAAATTGCCTAATCTGGCTGGTCTTAATGTCCGGCAGGTGGCAGAGCTTATCCAGCAGGGGCAACTTTCGCTCATTCCTCATGGTGGAGGAACGGCACGTAGGCAATCAGTGCCACCGGGCGTGCTTTTGCCGCCGGGGAGCATTATTGAAGTGTGGTTTGAATAAAACTTTACATTGTATACATGGGGTGGAAGCAGGAAAAGCCGGTTTTGTACAGAATAGTATAGTTCAAGAGGGGTAGCCCCCAAAATTTAGGAGGTAATTTATGTTATCTGATATTGAAATTGCACAACAGGCAAAAATGTTAACAATTACTGAGGTTGCGGCTAAGCTGGGCATTGGTGAAGAAGATATTGAAATGTATGGCCGTTATAAGGCTAAATTATCTATGCAATTAATTCAGCGCTTGGAGAAAAAATCTGCTGGAAAATTGGTATTGGTAACAGCAATTACACCTACACCGGCTGGCGAAGGTAAGTCAACAACGACGGTGGGACTGGCACAGGGACTGGCAAAAATCGGTAAAGATGTTATTGTCGCTTTGCGGGAACCGTCCTTGGGACCTTGTATGGGTGTTAAGGGTGGTGCTGCCGGCGGCGGTTATTCTCAAGTAGTACCGATGGAAGATATTAACCTTCATTTTACCGGTGACTTTCATGCGATTACGGCTGCTCATATGTTGTTGGCAGCAATGCTGGACAATCATATTCAACAGGGTAATGACCTTAATATTGACCCGCGCCGTATTGTATGGAAACGGGTAGTGGATATGAATGACAGAGAGCTTCGCAACATTGTGGTTGGTCTAGGTGGCAAAGCTCATGGGGTGCCAAGGCAGGATGGTTTTGATATAACAGTAGCTTCAGAAGTTATGGCTATTTTGTGCTTGGCTAGTAGTCTGCATGACCTTAAAGAACGGTTGAGCAAGATTATTGTGGCTTATGATTATAACGGTGCGCCGGTGACGGCAGGTCAAATTAAAGCTCACGGTGCAATGGCGGCTCTTTTGAAAGATGCGGTTAAACCGAATTTAGTACAAACCTTGGAGAACGTGCCGGCTATTATTCACGGCGGACCTTTTGCTAATATTGCTCATGGCTGTAATAGTGTGATGGCTACTAAAACAGCTATGAAGCTAGCAGAATATACAGTCACGGAGGCTGGTTTCGGTGCTGACCTAGGGGCTGAAAAATTCTTTGACATTAAATGTCGTTATGCGAAGCTCAGACCTAATGCTGTAGTTATCGTAGCTACAGTGCGGGCACTTAAAATGCATGGTGGCGTGGCCAAGGCCGAATTAACGGTACCTAATGTGGCGGCGGTCAAAAAAGGCCTGGTCAATTTAGAAAAACATATTCAAAATATTAAAAAATATCAAGTGCCAGCAGTAGTGGCTATTAATATTTTTGCGCAAGATACCGCAGAAGAGCTAGAAGTAATCCGTGCTCATTGTGCGGCTCATGGCGTGAACGTGGCTTTATCCGATGTATTTGCCAAAGGCGGCACTGGCGGCATGGCACTGGCACGTGAGGTTGTGGATTTGGTGGAAGCCGAAGAAGCAGATTTTGAACCGTTATATAGTACAGAATTATCATTGAAAGGCAAAATTGAAAAAATAGCTAAAGAGATTTACGGTGCAGCTAGCGTGGCTTATGAAGGAGTGGCAGAAAAAGCTTTGGCTGAGTTTGAACAACTGGGCTATGGTAAATTACCGATTTGTATGGCCAAAACGCAATATTCCTTATCCGATAATCCGGCACTTTTGGGACGACCGGAAGGGTTTACGCTAACCGTAAAGAATGCACGGATTGCGGCAGGAGCAGGCTTTATCGTGGTTTTGACCGGTGATATTATGACAATGCCAGGCTTACCGAAAGTGCCTGCGGCAGAAAAAATTGATGTTAGTGATGAGGGTGTTATCAGCGGTTTGTTCTAAGCTGAAACCCAGTTGACCCCAAAAGGGCTATCTCGCTATTTAGAGAGATGGCTCTTTCTTTTAGGTAGTGAGTTGTAAAGGGGAGGCAGACAAGATGGAAACAGTAATGATGTTAGGCAAAGCCGTGGCGGCAGCGGCACGTACTCAAATAGAAGCAAGCTTGGCGGCGGCGAAGGCTCGTGGTGAAGAGGTAACGCTAGCGATTGTCACGGTAGGCGCAGATCCTGCGTCCCAGGTTTACAAAAATCGTTTGGTGAAAATGACGGAAGGAATCGGGGCGCAGGTGCAATTAGTGGAGCTAGCGGCCACGGCAACTCAAAGTGCCGTGGAGGAAGCGATTATTCAGCTTAATCAAAATCCAGCTATTACCGGTATTTTGCCCATGATGCCCTTGCCACCTCATCTGAATGCTGATGCGATCGGTGCGGTCTTGGCGCCGGCCAAAGATGTGGATTGTTTAAGTCCGCTGAATGCTGGTGAACTTTATTTGGGACATAGTCGCTGGGCACCTTGTACGGCAAGAGCTTGTATGGCGACATTAGCTCACTACGAGATTGCGCTGCAAGGGAAAAACGTGGTGGTTTTAGGACGGAGTAATGTGGTAGGTAAACCGGTAGCACTTTTGCTTTTACGGGAAAACGCCACGGTAACGATTTGTCATTCAAGGACTACTAATTTACCGGCAGTATTGCGCAGTGCGGATATTATTGTAGCCGCCGTAGGCATACCGGGGTTTATACAGCCGGAAATGGTTAAAGAGGGCGTAGTAATTGTGGACGTGGGTATTAATGCTACCGCAGAGGGTATTTGCGGCGATGTGGCACCTGCTGTAGCGGCTAAAGCCAGTGCGTTCACACCTGTGCCGGGTGGTATCGGTGTGGTGAGTAATATGATGGTGATGGAAATGCTGAGCCGTCAGCTTTAAGGACGAGGGTAGTAAAACACAAAAGAAGGTCTTGGGGCGATTGCCCCAAGACCTTCTTTTGTGTTTTACTAGTTTTTATTGGTTAGGATGTTTTTCCATCCAGTCGATAGCTAGGCTAATATCTGCTTCGTCTTCGCGCATGGCTAGGATAGTTTTTTCTAACAGTTCATCTAGTTCCCAGCCCAGCATTTCAGCACCTTGGCTAATTACTTCGCGGGAACAACCGGCGGCAAAGCTTTTGTCTTTAAATTTCTTTTTGACGGATTTTAGCTCCATATCCTGCACACTTTTGGAAGGACGCATGATGGCACAAGCGCCAATTAGTCCGGTGAGTTCGTCGCAGGCAAAAAGTATTTTTTCCATTTGGTGTTCTGGTTTAATTTCTACGCATAAACCGTAGCCGTGACTGGCGGTGGCGTGAATTAGTTCTTCGTCTAGACCAGCGGCTCGCATGAGTTCTTGACTCTTGTGGCAGTGCTCAGTGGGGTACTTTTCAAAGTCCAGATCGTGCAAAAGACCAACCGTACCCCAAAAGTCTTGGCGGTCAGCATAACCCAATTCCCGTGCAAAGTAGCGCATAACGCCCTCTACAGTTAAAGCGTGACGCAAATGGAAAAGTTCTTGATTGTAGGTAGTTAGTAAATCCCAAGCTTGCTCACGATTAATGGTTGTCATATTCATAAACCCCTTTCAGATTTTCAGATAACTTAGTCGATAAAGCCAGGAGTGGAAAGATAGCGCTCGCCACTGTCCGGCAAGAGGACGACAATGGTTTTGCCCTTGTTGGCAGGACGGTTAGCGAGGATTGTGGCGGCGTGGAGAGCAGCACCGCCGGAGATACCAATGAGAAAACCTTCATGGCGGGTGAGCGCTTTGACGACGCGGAAAGCATCTTCACTGGTAACGGGAATTACTTCATCACATAATTCACACTTAAAGTTGGCGGGAATGAAGTTAGCGCCGATACCTTGTATTTTGTGGGGACCGGCGATGCCTTGAGAAATAAGGGGAGAGTCCGCCGGTTCGACAGCGATAACCTGGATTTGCGGATTTTGGCTTTTGAGATAGGCGGCGGTACCGGAGATGGTACCACCGGTGCCGACACCGGCTACAAAAATGTCTATGCGACCATCGGTATCACGCCAAATTTCAGGACCGGTCGTGGCTTGGTGGACAGCGGGATTGGCAGGATTAGTGAACTGTCCCGGAATAAAAGCATGGGGGATTTCTCGGGCGAGGCTTTCTGCTTTGGCAATGGCTCCGGCCATGCCTTCTGCTCCGGGCGTTAGGACGACTTCTGCCCCATAAGCTTTTAAAAGGTTACGGCGTTCGAGGCTCATGGTTTCCGGCATGGTGAGAATAGCACGGTAGCCTTTGGCAGCAGCTACGGCGGCTAGACCAATACCGGTATTGCCGCTAGTCGGCTCGATAATGACGGAATCTGATTGCAAAAGCCCTTGAGCTTCGGCGGTTTCAATCATGGCTTTACCCACTCGATCTTTGGCGCTGCCGGCAGGATTTAAATATTCTAATTTAGCAATAATTTCGGCTTGTGGCGCGAAGGTTTTGTTGTAGTTGGTGAGAGCTAAGAGGGGGGTGTTGCCAATTAAATCAATAACGCTTTTAGCAATTTTGGACATAGAAGAACCTCTTTTCTGTTTGCCCCTGACGTAAGCGGACAGTAGTAGCTACGTACTAAACTTACAATTGACGATAAACCAAAGGCCAAAACAATGATTTTGGTAATAAAGTTACAGTTTAGTTACGTATTACTTCTATTATAAGTATTATTGACGGTAAAAGCAAAATATTATTGACAAGCTTGTAGGGCTTTGCTAAACTGTGAAAGTAACAAGACAGATAAAATCAATGATTAGGATTAGTAAATTTGCAACGCAAACTTTAGCGAGCCGGAGGCAGTGTAAGTCCGGTGTGGTGCGGCGGATTGAATGGACCTAAGAGATGTGGCTTGAGCCGGGTAGCCGGGGTAGACGCCAACGGGAGACTTCACCCGTTATCAAGGAAGGGGATATCGGCTTAAGTGCCCGCATCCTCCAGAGCAAAGTTGCTTATTTTTCGGCAATGAAGCAGGGTGGTACCGCGTATTGATGATATACGCCCCTGTAGATTATTATTAATAATAATCTACAGGGGCGTTTTTGTTTTTACTGATGGGGGAGTTAGCTTGGAGGTCACGGAGTGGGAGTACCAATCAGTATTTAAGGAGGAAAACATGATGAAAGTAAATGAAACAGTAGAATTAATTGAAATTAAACCGGCGAAGGATAGCCACCGTTGGGTAGCAATTACCGCCTTACTTTTGGCTATCGGCGTGATTTTGCATACGGTAAGCCCTAATGTGGGAGGTATTACTCCTAACTGGACCATTGCTATGTATTCGATTACCATTGGGTTAACCAATCCTAAATTTTCCCAGGCTTTGGGGATTGGCTTCGTGGCAGGGCTCACGCTAGTGCCGTCTTCTAAATCCGCTTTTCCTCTGGGTAATATCGCCAGTGAAATTGCCGGAGCCTTGGTAGCTGCCGTGCTGGTGAAAACCATGCTCCAACTGGGTTTGGCTAACTTCAAGTTTCGCCCGTTTATTACTGGTTTTTTAGCTACAGTGGCTAGCGGCGGTGTTTTCACCTTCATTTTGAAGTTGATTTTAGGTTTGCCACTTCATGTGTGGATTTATGCTATGTTGCCCTTGGTAGCAACTATTGGTGTATTAAACGGATTAGTGACCCAGCTATTGTTTGCACCGGTACAAAAACTATTTCGAGTACAAGGGGGAAAATTAGATGAGTGAAGTAGCTGTACAATTTACGGACTTTTATTATGCGTATCCTACTAACGGCATAGTTTTAAATAAAATTAATTTGACAATAAAAAAAGGCTCCTTTACTGTCATTACAGGACCTAGTGGTGCAGGGAAGACTACCCTTTGTAAGGCTATGGCCGGTGTTATCCCTTATTATATCGGTGGGCGTTATGCAGGGGAGATTGAGGTTTTGGGTGAAACAACTAAAGGCAAGCGGGTTTCTGATATTGCCATGCGCCTGGGACTAATGCTAGAGGACTATGAAAGTCAGCTGGTTTCCTTAACCGCCGGAGAAGAAGTCGCCTTTAGTTTGCTTAACCATGGGTTTCCGCCGGAAGAAGTCGAGGCTAGAACGCAAAAGGCGCTAGAGGATGTGGGTTTACCGGGGCGGGAAAACTACCAAATGGATGAATTATCCGGCGGTCAACGGCAGCGACTACTGTTAGCTTCGGTGCTGGCAGTGCGGCCGGAGGTTTTGGTACTGGACGAACCGGTATCGGCCATGGATCCGGAGGGCGCTATGGGACTTTATAAACTACTTTACAAACTCTACCAAAAATATCAGATGACGGTAGTGGTGGTAGAACAT
This sequence comes from Acidaminococcaceae bacterium, assembly GCA_036659415.1. GTDB lineage: Bacteria > Bacillota > Negativicutes > Acidaminococcales > Acidaminococcaceae > JAVXCQ01. The sequence goes on along the minus strand of JAVXCQ010000009.1, from coordinate 42,773 downwards.
AATATTGATTATTTACTGCCCTATGCCACGGATATGATTGCTCTGCGTGATGGCTGTGTCATTGCCGCCGGGGCTTTTGAAACAGCAGCGGCAACGGCGTATGAAGATGAAGTGCTCCGCAAAAACCTGCCGGCTTTATGGCAGGTAAAGTTTGCGCTGGAACAGCGTTATCGCCTGCAACTAGGTAATTGGAGAAGTACCCAGGAGGCTTTAAGCGAGCTTCAAGAAAAATTTGAAAGGAGGACTAACTGATGATTGAGGCTAAGGAAGTCAACTTTGCCTATCGGCGCGGAGAACCAGTGCTGAATGATATAGAGTGTCAAATTGCCGCCGGAGAATTTGTGGCCCTTTTAGGTCATAATGGTAGTGGTAAAACGACTTTAAGCAGATTGTTTATGGCGCTTGTGCACCCACGTTCGGGGCAAGTTTGTATTGATGGGCAAAATATTGAAAAATTGGAGCCAGCGGATTTGGTAGATAAAGTCGGTTATGTTTTCCAAAATCCGGATTTACAAATTTTGGGTGATACGGTTTACGAAGAAGTGGCGTACGGGCCACGCTGCAAAAAACTGCCGGCTGCACAACTGGAAGCTCAGGTGTTAAGTGCACTGGCGGCGACTGGCCTTAGCGAACTGGCAGAAATTTACCCTCGGAGTTTATCTTTTGGTCAAAAACGACGTTTGGGAGTTGCCGCCGCCTTGGCACTTAACCCCCAAATTCTTATTTTAGATGAAATCACCAATGGTCAGGACTTTTTGGAAAAAGAACAAATGATGGACTATTTGCAAAAAATTAATCAAGAAAAAGGTATTACCATTATCCTTATTACTCATGATATGAATATTGCTCGTCGCTATGCACAAAGAGCACTGGTTTTACAAGCGGGTAACCTGGTTTTTGACGGTCCTACCGTCAAGCTTTATGATGGTTCCCAGGAGCTTACGGCCTGGGGCTTGCAACAACCGGTACTGGCGGAGCTAGCCACCACCTTTGGCGTGACGGCGTTGACTACGGAAGAGTTTTGTGCTGGCATGACCTTAAAAGGAGGCGAGGGCAAATGAAAATCACAGCTTTTACGCAACTGGTGACGGTACTTGCAGTGACGGCGTGGGTATTTCTCTTGCCGGTACAAGCGGTAGCTATTATTTTGGTGCTGGAACTAGCGCTTTTGCTTTACATTCGGCATGACCGTATGACCATGGCTGCTATTGGTGCCTTAACCGTTTTTACGGGTATGATGATTTTGCTTCAATTGTTATTCCAATCACCGTTAGAAGTGGCCTTGGTGGGTGGCTTACAAATGTTTGTAATGACGACAGCCTTTTTGTGTTTGTTAGCCGCTACCAAAATTCAAGATATTGCTCAGGCTTTGGTGGAAAAATTTCATTTGCCCTGTGAATATGCTTTTATGCTAACTACAGCACTGCGCTTTGTACCGGATTTTTTGACGGACAGCGGAGTGACACTAGATGCCCAATCTTGTCGTGGTTATTCTAACCGGGGTAATATTTTTAAACGGTTTATATCCTATATTGCCGTAGTAAAGCCGTTGGTTATGCGTGCCGTGGTCAAATCTGATACGTTAGCTTTGAGTATGGAACTTAAGGGATTTGGTGCTAACACTTATAAAAACATGAAAAAGCAAGAGTTGACCGGTGGCGACTATTTGGTACTGGTTTTAGTCAGCTTACTTAGTTTGTATCCGTTTTGGAAAAGCTACCTCTAAAAATTAAAACCACAAATCCCGGTAAGCCTTAAGTGCTGACGTAAAGTTCAGACGCAAACAGGCTGGGGATTTGTGGTTTTTTATTGGCTTGAGTTATTTAAGTTGGCTTAGACCTTGTTGCAAGAGGGCAAAATTGCCAATCAAAAAGACGATAAGCAAAAAGATAAGGGCAAACATAATTTTGCGAAAAAGATTACTGGGATAGGAAATAATTTCTGTGCGTGCAGCCTCGTCCCAAATGGTGGTGCCGCTACTTTCATAGACTTTGCGGTTAAACCAAGCGGGCACAAACATAATGACTGGTAAGCCCAACCATAAACCTTTGACATAAGCCCAAAAGGTACGATACCAGGCAGTGGCAAAAGAAAGCTCGCGCTGCTGGGTGCCGACAACGTGAAGCCCCAAAAACTTCTTGCCGGGCGTGGTGTTGTTTTGCGCTAGAAAAACTGCTTCCGCTGTAATAATAAACAAGGTTTGCGCAATAAAGTAATAAGCAGGGTGTGCAGCCGGTAAAAAGGTATTGGCGACTAGAACCATAAAAATAAACCCGAAAAGGAAATAATCAAACATTCGCGCCCAAAATCTGCGCCAAGATAAGCTTCTTAAAGTTTTTTGATTGAGCATTAGCATCGTTCCCTTTGTATTCAAATTAGCTTGCTTTTGTAGCTATTTTACCACAAAAAGGAGAAGTAAAGGTGTATAATAATATTATCCTTTTATGAGTAAGCGGTTTTATTATTTTTCGTCTTAACGACGAAGGTTAAGGGGTGTTATTAATGCTAACGAAAACAGCTCCCATTGGTGTACTGGACTCAGGAGTAGGTGGACTCAGCGTTTTAAAAGCTTTGAAAGAACTTTTGCCCCAGGAAGAATTTATTTATTTGGGTGATACGGCACGCACTCCCTATGGTTCTAGAAGCGAAGCACAGGTGCGTCAATTTGTGGGTGAAATGCTGGATTATTTTGATGCTTGCGGCGCCAAGCTAGTGGTAATTGCCTGTAATACTCTAACGGTACTAGGCATTGATACTTTGCAAGGAACTCATGCCTACAGGTTGGTGGGAATGTCTAAAGGCGTGCAGCTGGCACTAGCAAGTACTCGTAAAAAAACTGTGGGCGTCTTAGCAACGGAATTTACCATCCGAACCGGTGCCCATAAAAAAGAACTGCTGGCCGCTGACGCTACGGTGCAGGTGGTACCACAGGCTTGCCCCAAGTTTGTGCCCCTCATTGAGGGCGAAGGGTTTGGCACGCCGGAACTGGCAGCAGCTATTCAGGAATATACTACTCCTCTACGATTAGCTGGAGTGGATACGATAATTCTATCTTGTACCCATTACCCTTTCATCAAAAAAGAACTTGCCGCAGTCTTACCTGGTGTGCGGGTTCTTGACCCTGCTGAGCAAACGGCATTAGACGCGCTTGCGATTTTGGAGCGGGACGCCTTAGCAAAAAGTGTAGCGGAAAAAGGGACAACCACGATTTGTTTTACGGCGGACGTAGAACGAGGGCGACGGTTGGCGGGGAAAATGTTTGCCACTGCTGATTGCCGGTTTCAACTAGTCAAACTTAATTAAGCCAGATGAGCACGGTTACTTTGAGTAACAGTGCTCATCGTTGTGTTTAATTAGTTGTTAACTATCACAAAAAAACAACTAAAAGTGCGGCTAAATACTTTTGTCAAGCAGGAATTATAAGACTTTTGTCTAATTAATATAGAAATAGCATAGATTTTTGCTTTTTGAATTTTGAAACCTATAATATGAAAGTTGCTGATGAAGGAATGGCTACGCAATCCTGATTTTAGCGGTCGCATAGGAAATTGGTTTTGCACACTTTTAACCAAGGACAGTATGGGAGGAACGCTAAATGCCAATGGATTTTTCGCGGTTGATTATTTATGCTAGCCTTAATTTCAGAAAAATGTACTTACCGGTTTCACGCAAGTAGTGGAAGCGGTACTTTGTGTTTCTAGAAAGCCAATATGAGAACAGATAAAAGGTGGTGAGAAATTTGTCGATGCTGGAAGATATTAAGGGTGCCGAAGAGGCAGCTCTAAATTCAAAAAAAGAAGCAACGGTTACAATGAGAAATATTCTTCGCTCCGCGGATAGTGAGGCTAATGCTAAGGCACAAAAGCTAATCGACTTGGCCAGAAGTAATGCCAAGGTGGTAGTTGCAAACGCTGAAGCTAAAGCAAAAGGACAAGCGAAGTCTTTAGTGGAAGAACGGCTACGTCAGGACCGTGCAGCCGCAGTAAGCGCACGGGAGCATTTACCGGCAGCAGTAGCTTATATCGTAGAAAAGGTTGTGGTCTAGCATGTTGATTCCAATGAAAAAAGTAACCTTATATGCGTTAAAAGAAGACCGCGATGCACTGCTACTCTCCCTCCAAAAAGACGGCAATATTATGTTTATTCCCTCGACTGAAGATGTTGCCATGGCCGGTGTTGCTGAAATCGGTAACCGGGTCCAACGTACTAAGGAAGCAATTCGCTTTGTGGCTGGACATGAAGTTAATACAGCTTTGTGGGAGCCACGTTTACCTGTATCTTACGATGAATTTTTGGAGCATAATCAAGAAGCGGCTAATTTGTCAGAGCAAGTAGAAGCTTTGTCAGAAAAAATCGCCTCGTTGCGCAATGAGTCCTCTACGATGCTGGCTCAAGTAGAGCAATTGCAACCGTGGCTGGGTTTGGATATACCACTGGAAGCTTTAGCGCCTACTAATACTACCACTTATTTTGCCGGGTATTTGCCGGAAAGTAGTAGAGAACAGTTTACGGCAGATATTAAAGACTTACCGGCGGAAATAGTTTTGCTGGACGAAGCCCCGGAAGGTAGAGCTATGCTAGTTTTTGTGCATCAATCGGCCGTCGGAATGGTGAAGCATTTTCTTAAAGCGCATGAATTTACGGATATTGTTTTTCCCAAGCGCACGGGACTTGCCGGAGAGATTGCTGTTAATTTGAGTGAAGCGGCTAGAATGAAAGATTCATTAGCCAATGATTTGGAAGAAGAAGCTGCTAAAATTGCTGAACGTAAGAGCGAACTTTATGTTTATTACGATCAGTTAAATATGCAGCAGGAACGTATGACTTCAGGTGGTAAGGAAACGCTGAAAACCTTTAGCCTCCAAGGCTGGGTACGCTCGGATCGGCAAGAGGAAGTGCGTCAGGCAGTAGCTGGTGCGACAGACGCCTACGATTTGAACTTTGAAGAACCGCAGCCAGGAGAAATACCTCCGACTGTGATGGAAAACAGCCGATTGGTAGAACCGTATGAAGCGGTGACCGAGCTTTATTCGCGGCCGCAGATTGGCGCTTTTGACCCTAACCCCATTATGGCACCGTTTTATTTCATCTTTTTTGGCATGATGCTTTCTGATGCCGGTTACGGTTTAGTCTTAACGGTGTTGCTGTTTGTTTTAAATAAAATTTTAAAACCCACCGGCAGCACGGGCAAACTAACTTTGGTGATTTTGATGGGTAGTATTTCCACTGTGATTTGGGGCGCTTTATTTGGCGGTTGGTTTGGACTGGAATGGCACCCACTACTATTTGTGCCAATGAAGGAACCGCTCAAAATGCTGATCCTTTGCTATACGCTAGGAGCTATGCACTTGGTATCGGGTATGCTCATTAAGATTTATATGAACATTAAACGTGGTCAGGTGTGGGATGCTATTTTTGACCAAGTAGCGTGGCTAGTTTTATTTGGCGGCTTGTTCGCCATGGCGATGCTACCTTCCCCGGTGGGCAAATATTGTGCCATTCTTGGTGCAGCGACTCTTGTACTAACTGGTGGCCGTGCCAAAAAAGGCATTTTCAATAAATTATTGGGCGGGCTCTTAACGCTTTATAATATTAGCAGTTATGTTAGTGATCTACTTAGTTATTCCAGACTTTTTGCTCTAGGCTTAGCTACAGGCGTTATTGCTATGGTCATCAATACTATTGCTGAAATGCTCTGGTCTGCAGGTCCGGTTGGTATCGTCGTGGCCGTGCTGGTTTTAATCGGCGGTCATATCTTTAATATTATGATTAATATTTTAGGTTCTTTCGTTCACACCAGCCGTTTACAATATATTGAGTTTTTTGGTAAGTTTTTTGAAGCCGGTGGTAGAGCGTTTGTGCCAATGGCCATTAGGACGAAGTATACCGATGTAACAAAATAGTTCAATCATAAAACAGAGGTTAAGGGAGGATTTTGATTATGTTAACAGTAGGTACAGCATTAGCATTTGGCGGAGCTGCGATGGCGGCAGGATTAGCAGGAGCAGGTTCTGCAATGGGTGTCGGCGTCGCAGGACAGGCCGCATCAGGCGTTATGGCAGAGGATCCTGATAAATTCGGTAACGTTTTGGTTTTACAAGCACTACCGGGTACGCAAGGTATTTATGGTTTGTTAATTGCTTTCATTATCGTTTTAAATATTGGCGTTATTGATGGTAGTATTAAAGATTTGACGTTAGCTCAAGGTTGGGCATTGTTTTTCGCCGGCTTGCCAATCGGTATTGTAGGCTTAATCTCCGGCTTGTATCAAGGTAAAGTATCAGCAGCGGCTATTTGTTTGTGCGCTAAACGTCCTGAAGAAACTGGTAAAGGTATTATCTTTGCAGCAATGGTTGAAACCTATGCAGTATTAGCACTGTTGATTTCCTTCATTATGGTTAACGGTGTCAAACTCTAATCAAGGGGGGGAAAACTCGGTGGCAGCGAATAAAATTATATTAAAAATTGAGGAAGACGGCGCTCGTGAGGTAGCTAAGCTACTAGAGGGCGCCCGCAAGAAAGCTGCTGTTGCAGCAGAAAAAATTCTCAGCAATGCTCAAGCCAAGGTAACAGAAATAGAGGCACAGGCAATTTTGGATGCTGATGAAGCCGCTCGTCGCCAGGTATTGATTGCAGAGCTTGAAGCACGCAAAAACACCTTGGATAGTAAACGTGCAGTGATTGAAACAGCGTTTACGCAAGCGGCAGAAGAATTAAAACATTTGACAACGGAACAATGGGAACGCTTGATTACTTCAATTGTACTCCGTGCCAGTGAAACAGGTACAGAGGCTTTGTGTGTACCGGCAGCTGATGTGAGTAAATACGAGCAGGGCTTGCTGGCCAAACTTAATACGGCGCTCCAACAAGTCGGTAAGAAAGGTGAACTGACGTTGGCAGAGCAAAGAGCCGGCTTTAGTGGTGGCGTGTTACTCGTAGGTAAAAATAGTGACTTTGACGGCTCTTTTGCTACGATCTTGCGCGAAGTGAGAATTAAAGTAGAAAAAGACGTGGCAGCACTGCTTTTTGCCACGGAGGTGAAATAAAATGCCACAGGCAAGTTATGAATATGCAGTGGGTCGAGTGAGTGCTCTTTCTTCCAGAATGCTGGACGCCGCACAGCTCAGACGCATTTCTGAGGCGGCAGATGTGAATGAGGCCCTAATTTTACTTTTGGAAACAGGTTATGGCGGTAATTTAAGCGCCGACCAAATCAACAACCAAGAGATTGACTATGTTATTCGTGCGCAGCTCCAAATGTCACGAAAAATGATTTGGGAATTGACGCCGGCACCAGAGCTTACAGGCTTGTTCTTAATGGAAGTAGATGCCCATAATATCAAAACGTTACTGAAAGCCAGACTTTTAGAGATTGATGCTCCTGATGTTTTGATTGAAGGCGGAACTATGCCGGTAGATATTATTCGGGAAAGCATCAATAGTCGTTCTTATGAGAGAATGCCGGATGCTTTTAGAATTGCCATGGATAAGATTGAAACGGAACTACAACGCAATGTAGACCCTTTGCTTTTCAGTGCACAAATTGATGGCGCTATGTTCAACCACATTCAATCCGTGCTTGAGCAAACCAGTGACCATAGTTTTGTACAGGAATATTTTTCTTTGATGGCGGATTTTCAAAATGCTCGGAGTGTCGTACGTTCACGACTGATGAATTGGGATGCAGATAAATTAAGACCACTATTACTTAATTGTGGCGAGATTGAGCATACCGTTTTGTTAGAAGCGATGGATACACCTTTTGAACAATTGGGTGCTAAGTTAAACCGTGGTTCTCACGGCAAATTAATTTCGCAAGCAATTGAAGAATATGTTTCAACCGGTAATACACCGATTTTAAAACGTAAGATGGAAACGGCACTGATGAGTATCCTGCGCAATGCTAAATGGGATATGTTTTCCTTGGGGCCGGTGGTTGGCTACCTCATGGGACGTGAAGCCGAAGCCAAAGCACTCCGCATTATCTTTGGGGCGAAGCGAGCCGGGTTTGAACCTGAATTGCCGGAACTCTATGCGTAAGGAAGGCGGTAAGGTATGAAGAAAAGAAAGATTGCTGTCATCGGGGATCCTAGCTCGGTGATGATTTTTAAAGCCATTGGCCTTGATGTTTTTTATGAAGAGCAACAAGCCCGTATTGAGCATAGAATTCATAAGTTGGCAGACATGGGTTATGCTGTCATTTATATCACGGAAACAGCAGCAAAACTTGCTGAAAATGCAATTGATTATTACACAACTGCTACCTTCCCGGCTATTATACCAATCCCCTCGAATACAGGTTCTTTGGGTATCGGTATGCAACGTCTAAGAAGTAATGTAGAAAAAGCAGTTGGCGCAGATATTCTATTCAAGGAAGGGTAGGTAAGTAGCCAATGAGTGGAACTATTGTAAAAGTATCAGGCCCGCTAATTGTTGCCGAGGGTATGGGCGACGTGCAAATGTATGACGTTGTCCGCGTTAGTGAGAAGCGTCTGATCGGTGAAATTATAGAATTGAGAGGCGATAGAGCCTCCATTCAAGTATATGAAGAAACAGCCGGCTTAGGACCAGGGGAACCTGTAGAATCTACAGGAGCACCACTGTCCGTGGAATTAGCACCGGGTCTTATTGAAGGCATCTTTGATGGTATTCAACGGCCTTTGGATGTTATTTACAAAGCTTGCGGCGATCGTATTACGCGTGGTATTGATGTACCAAAGCTTAATCGTGAGAAAAAATGGAAAATGGATCCTAAAGTCGCTATCGGTGACCAGGTCATTGCTGGTGACGTGATTGGTACAGTCCAGGAAACTCCTGCGGTTTTGCATAAAATCATGGTACCCCCTGGTAAAGCTGGCACGGTAACGTGGGTGTTAGATGGCGAAGCTACAATTGTGGAGCCGGTTTATAAATTAAAAGCAGCCGATGGCAGCATTCAGGAATTCCCGATGCTACAAACTTGGCCTGTACGTCGTAGTCGTCCTTACAAAGAAAAGTTAGCACCGACAGAACCAATGGTGACTGGACAACGTGTTGTCGATGCGCTGTTTCCTATTGCTAAAGGCGGTGTGGCTGCGGTACCGGGTCCTTTTGGTTCCGGTAAAACAGTTATTCAACATCAGCTGGCTAAATGGGCTGATGCTGATATTATTGTTTATGTGGGTTGTGGTGAACGTGGTAATGAAATGACGGACGTTTTGATGGAGTTTCCGGCACTAAATGACCCACGGACAGGCTTGCCGCTGATGAAGCGGACAGTACTGATTGCTAACACCTCTGATATGCCGGTAGCGGCACGTGAAGCTTCAATCTATACCGGTATTACCATTGCTGAATATTTCCGTGACATGGGCTACAAAGTAGCTATTATGGCCGATTCCACTTCTCGGTGGGCAGAAGCTATGCGTGAAATGTCCGGACGTTTGGAAGAAATGCCTGGTGATGAAGGTTATCCTGCTTACCTAGCTTCCCGTTTGGCGGAGTTTTATGAACGTGCCGGGATTGTTACTTGTATCGGTAGCGAAGGTCGTAGTGGAGCAGTTTCGGCCATTGGCGCCGTATCACCTCCGGGTGGCGATATCTCCGAGCCGGTTTCCCAATCGACACTGCGGATTGTTAAAGTGTTTTGGTGCTTGTCAGCAGCACTTGCTTATCGCAGACATTTCCCGGCTATTGACTGGCTACAGAGCTATTCGCTGTATTCAGACCGTTTGCGCTCGTATTACAATACTAGCGTAGCTAGTGATTGGTCCGCCTTAGTTAGCCAGATGATGCAAATCTTGCAAGAAGAAGCAGAACTGGACGAGATTGTGCGTCTAGTCGGTGTTGATGCTTTGGGCTTCAAAGACCGAATCACACTGGAATGTGCTCGCTCAATTCGTGAAGACTTTTTGCATCAAAACTCTTTCCATGAGGTTGACACTTACACCTCTTTGGAGAAACAACATGGCATGATGAAGCTTATTATTGCTTGGTATGAAAAAGCACTGCTGGCTTTGGAAGCCCATGTGCATTTGGATAAATTGATTGAGATGCCTGTGCGTGAGCAAATTGGCAGAATGAAATATGTTCATGAAAGTGAGCGTGCAGAAAAATTTGCGGCAATTGCCAAAGAATTAGATGCTGCCTTCGCAGCACTGACAGAGGATGGTGACTTGGATGCGTAAGGATTATAAGACAATACGCGAGGTAGTTGGTCCGCTGATGTTGGTGGAAAAGGTAGAAGGCGTCAAATATGATGAGCTAGTAGAAATCCAACAAGCTAACGGCGAGCTTCGTGCCGGTAAAGTATTGGTTATTGATGGCGATAAAGCCCTCGTCCAATTATTTGAAAGTTCTCAAGGTCTAAAAATTTCTGATGCTAAAGCCCGCTTTTTGGGGCATGGTATCCGTTTAGGTGTTTCTCCGGCGATGTTAGGACGTGTTTTTGATGGTATGGGTCGTCCGAAAGATGGCGGCGCAGAAATTATTGCCGATGAGTATCGTGATATTAATGGTGAACCAATGAATCCGGCTGCCCGTGACTATCCGGCAGAATTTATTCAAACTGGTATTTCGGCTATTGATGGTTTAAATACCTTGGTGCGTGGTCAAAAACTACCGGTATTTTCCGGGTCTGGCTTGCCACACGCTCAACTGGCGGCACAAATTGCTCGTCAAGCTAAAGTTCGTGGCACAGGCGAGGGTTTTGCCGTTGTCTTTGCTGCTGTCGGCATTACCTTTGAAGAAGCTAACTTCTTTATGGAAGACTTTAATCGCACAGGTGCTCTGGAACGGGCTATTATGTTTATTAACTTAGCTAACGATCCTGCTGTTGAGCGTATTGCGACACCGCGTATGGCTATTACGGCGGCAGAATATTTAGCTTACGAATTGGGCATGCACGTTCTAGTTATTATTACCGATATTACCAACTACGCCGACGCTTTGCGTGAAATCTCGGCAGCTCGTAAAGAAGTACCAGGTCGCCGTGGTTACCCAGGCTATCTGTACACTGACCTAGCTACCATGTATGAACGTGCAGGCCGCGTTAAAGGTAAAAAAGGTTCCATTACCCAAATTCCAATTTTATCCATGCCGGAAGATGATAAAACTCATCCAATCCCGGATTTAACCGGCTATATTACAGAAGGACAAATCATTTTGTCCCGTGAATTATATCGCAAAGGTCTTACGCCACCAATTGACGTATTGCCGTCCCTGTCCCGTTTGAAAGATAAAGGCGTCGGCAAGGATAAGACGAGAGAAGACCACGCTGATACGATGAACCAACTGTTCGCAGCTTATGCTCGTGGCAAGGAAGCCAAAGAACTAGCGACTATTCTTGGTGATGCAGCTCTTTCCAAAGTAGACAAGCTCTATGCTCAGTTTGCCGGCTGTTTTGAAAAAGAATATGTTTCGCAAGGGTATGAAACTAATCGTACCATTGAAGAAACCTTGGATTTAGGCTGGAAATTGCTAGGCATTTTACCGAGAGCAGAGCTCAAACGTATTCGCGACGAATATCTTGATAAATATTATGTCGCCAGTGGGACTGACGAAACAGAGGGGGAATAAGCTATGGCAGTGCGTGTCAACCCGACGCGAATGGAGCTTACCCGACTGAAAAAGCGTCTGAACACCGCTGTGCGCGGCCATAAACTTTTGAAGGATAAAAGAGATGAAATGGTTCGCCAATTCATGTTATTTATCCGCCGCAATCGGGACCTACGTGTTCAGGTAGAAAAGGCAGTAGAAGGTGTTTCTCGCCGTTTTACCCTCGCTAAAGCACAAATGGGTGCTCTGCGTGTTTCGGAAGCTCTTTTGTATCCTGCCCGGGCGGCAGTTTACGAAGTGGGTGAACGTAATGTGATGAGCGTCGATGTTCCTACAATTAAATATACTGGTGGCGATGATGCTACCGATATTCCGTATGCTTTCACTTTTACCTCCAGTGCCCTTGATAATGCGGTGATGGAGTTGTCTGAGCTCTTACCCCAGTTATTGGAACTGGCTGAAGTGGAAAAAACTTGTAATTTGCTGGCCGATGAAATCGAAAAAACTCGCCGCCGTGTTAATGCCCTAGAATATGTCATGATTCCGGAGATGCGGGAGAGCATTAAGTTTATTACGATGAAGTTAGAAGAAAATGACAGAGCCAGTACTGTTCGTTTGATGAAAGCCAAAGAAATGATGGCTAAGGCAGCAGAAAAAGCGGCTTTAGCTGCACAAGAAGCAGTTGGTTAAAAATAAAAAGAAGCTCTCGCCGTAGGCGAGAGCTTCTTTGACTTTTAGGGGGAGTAGCTACTGCTGACAGTTCAGCTTAATGATGGTCTTTTTTCAATAAAGATTTGCCGGCGATACCCGGAGTCATGAATTGATCCGGAGCAAAAATCACATCAAGATCAGCTTCACTCATAATACCTTTTTCGATGATTAGTTCACGAATTTGGCGGTTATTAGTCAAGGCCTCTTTAGCTAGTGCCGAACATTTTTCGTAGCCGATATGAGGTAGTAGTGCAGTTACCATGCCAATACTGCGATGGAACCAGTAAGCACACATTTCAGGATTTGCCTTGATTCCATCAATGCACAGACGTTTGAGCGTGCTCACGCCATTAGTTAAATAGCGGAAGGAAGCAAAAATATTATGTGCCATGACAGGTTCCATTACATTTAGTTGGAACTGACCATTTTCTACACCAAAGGTTACCGCTAAATCGTTACCGATTACCTGGTAGCAAATTTGGTCAACGACTTCGGGAATAACAGGATTTACTTTGCCCGGCATAATCGAAGAACCAGGTTGACGTGGTGGCAAAGTGATTTCGCTAAAGCCGGCACGAGGACCAGAAGCCATGAGGCGTAAATCGTTACAAATTTTAATTAATGCTAAAGCAGTGATGCGTAACGCCCCAGAAATATCGGTAAAAATATCGGTATTGCTGGTAGCATCAATCAGATTTGGTGCCGTGGTGAATTCAAAACCGGAAATATCTGAAAGTTCACGAGCGACTTGAATGATATATTCAGGGTCAGCGTTAAGGCCTGTACCAATAGCGGTGGCACCCATATTAATGATGTTAAGTTCTTGGGAATTGCGGCGCATTCTATGAATAGAACGACGAACAGAGCTAGCAAAAGCAAAAAACTCGGAGCCCAAAGTCATAGGCACTGCATCTTGTAAATGCGTTCTACCCATCTTTAAAACGTCTTTAAATTCTTCGCCCTTCGCAGACAGGGAAGTGGATAAGTCAGTCAAAGCGACAATTAAAAGCTCTGTTCTCATGAGAGCACAAACACGAATGGAAGTTGGAATGACGTCATTGGTAGATTGGGACATATTGGCATGATTGTTCGGAGAGATATAAGCATAATCACCACGGGGATGACCTAGAATTTCCAAAGCCCGATTGGAAAGCACCTCATTAATGTTCATATTAAAAGAAGTTCCGGCACCACCTTGAATGGCATCTAACGGAAATTGATCCGCCATTTGACCAGCGATAATTTCGTCAGCTGCTTGAACTAGAGCCTGCCCAATTGTAGTATCCAAGCGACCGGTTTTCATATTGGCAAGAGCAGCGGCTTTTTTGACCATAGCCATAGACCGAATAAAAAGTGGGTCAGCTAAGCGGCCTGAAATCTGGAAATTTTCCAAAGCGCGTAGTGTTTGCACACCGTAGTAAACATTATCAGGAATTTCCATTTCACCTAAAAAATCATGTTCTTTACGCATTTATATTCCTCCTCTGTTCTAAAGCTTAACCTTTTAACAGCATACATCATTGTATACTGTATACAATTTAATTCTACCCCCGAACGCAAATAAAAGCAAGGTTTAAAGGGGGGAAGTCGGGCTTAAATTGGCTACAACTTTAGTGCTATTACAGATAGGGTATGGGATAGAAGATACAAATATGTTAAAATTAAATTGTAAAATAAAGGTGAAAAGGAGTATGCTTATGGGACTAAAAAATTATGCTTACCATTATGGTCGTGGCTACAAAAATTTTGCCTTGGATAGTAGTAAAGTCCTCAAAGAGGTGAAAATATCAGAGCTAGACCCCGTAGAAAACATTAAGGCGGCAGTACTAGATGCTATTTATCATCCATTAGGATTACCACCAATTAATGAGTTAGTCAAACCAGGGCAAACGGTGGCTTTCATTTGTAATGACCCCACCCGCGTAGCCAACAGTTTTGATTTCATGCCGGTATTGGTAAATGAAATGAACAAGCTGGGTATTAAGGACGAGGATATGCACATTGTGTTCGCCTTAGGTACGCATCGCGTTATGACCCCAGCAGAAATGGTAGAAGCCGTTGGTGCAGAAGTGGCGGGACGACTCACCATGTATAATAGTGATGCGCAAGTGGCAGAGGATTTTGAATATTTTGGTACAACGTCTAGAGGAACACCGGTTTGGCTTAATAAACATATTTGTCACGTAGATCATATTATTATGACCGGTACTATTGTTCATCACTACTTCAGTGGTTTTGGCGGTGGGCGTAAAGCGATTTTACCGGGCGTGGCGGCGATGGAAACCGTACGCGTTAATCATAGCTTTATGTTAGATCCGGCAGCTGGCTTGGGCAAAACCAGCGGCAATCCTGTCTATGAAGACCAAATGGAGGGAGTAGCCCTCTTTGCTCAAGGACGTTCACTTTTTTTGTTCAACGCTATTTTAGATGCCGAACATCGTTTTTTGAAAATGTTTGCCGGTGATTATGTCTTGGCACACCAAGAAGCCTGTAAGTTTGTCGATGAAGTCTATGGTGTAGTGGTGCCCCACGCAGCAGATGTAGTCATTGCCAGTTGTGGCGGCTATCCCAAGGATATTAACGTCTATCAAATGCAAAAAACCATGGATAATGCGTGGTGTGCAGTTCGTGAAGGCGGCGTGGTGATTATCTTGGCAGAATGTGAAGAGGGTAGTGGCTCCAAAGTGTTAGAAGAAACCTGCGCCCGCTTGCCTTCACCAGATTTAATTGAAGCCGAGCTGCGAGCTAATTTTGCTATTGGTGCCAATAAAGCCTTTGCTGTGACTAGATTAATGAAGAAAGCTAAATTTATTTTGGTGACGTCCCTAGAGCCGAAAATGGCCAAACAAATGCTTTTTGAGGCAGCAGTAACAACGGTAGAAGAGGCTTTGCAACTGGCAACAAACATTGTGGGGCCAGATTATCAAGTGATTTTAATGCCGACAGGCAGTCTTACCGTTCCTATTATTCGCCCACAATAAATTTAAGCTAGTGCAAAAGCATTGTTTTACTGCTGGTGTAATGCTATAATCAGCTCGAGGAACATAATAATAATAATTACAAATTGGGCAAAACAGTTGTAAAGCTGTGACGCAAAGCTATAGGACCTCTTTTGCATAAAAGTGGTAGCCAGTTGTATTTTCACCTTCTACTGCTGGCGTGTCCCTATTTTTGGGTAGCCAGCAGTATTTTTATTGGAATAAGGTGGTGGTATCTTGCGGAAAAAAATCTTAAGTGTTACAGCAAAAGAGGAGAGTAAAACCTGGTTGCGTGAAAATTTTGCCGAGGACTATGACCTACTAGAAGCTACTAATGGAGAAGTAGCTTTGGAACTCTTAACACAAGCACAAAATGAAATTATTTGTATCTTACTTGATTTGGTGTTGCCGTCCATGACTGGACAGAAATTTTTAAAGCATTTGCAGAAGCTAGAGCAGGAACAAGTGCCGGTGATTATTCTTTCTAGCCCAGGTAATGAAGTGGCGGAGGTTAAAGCCCTAGGAATAGGTGCTAGTGCAATTTTAAGCAGACCGTACCGTCGGCAACACCTGCAAAGGCGCTTAAATAATTTTTTACAACTGGAAGAAACCGCTATCTTGCGAGAAGAGGCTTCCAGAGATGCTTTGACCGGTGTTTACAACCGGGTTGTCTGCGAGGAAAAAATAGCTGCCTATATGTCTGACCAGTCAACCAAGCAACAGCAGGCCGCACTTTTAATGCTTGATTTGGATGATTTCAAATTAGTTAACGATGCTTATGGACATTTGCGTGGCGATGCGGTTTTAAAGACTGTGGCAGCTACCATGTTGGAGCTTTTCACCCAGGAGGTGATTATCAGTCGCTTTGGCGGTGATGAATTTGCGATTTTTTTAAAAAATATTGCGTCACCGGAACAGGTCTTACAACAGGCAGAACAGCTGTGTGCAAAGCTAAGAAACTTACAGGATCGAGCCAAAGATATTACCTGTTCTATAGGCGTAGCGCTTTACCCCCTGCACGGACAAGATTTTGCGACATTGTGTGCGAGTGCAGACGTTGCTATGTACAGAGCTAAGCAAACAGGAAAAAATCATGCGTGTCTTTATGACACTTTTAGTTTAGACAAAACTCAAATTAAAATCAGTAGCCCAGAATGGCTACTAGATGAATTAGTAGAAATAATTTATGTGAGTGATGCGGCAACCTTTGAGTTACTTTATCTTAATAAAGCAGCAGCCGAACTTTTAGGCAGACAGCAGGCTAGTTGTCTGGGCAAACCCTGTTATGAGGTGTTTTTTGGTGCAAAAGAACCTTGCTCGGTGTGTCCACGCAACACGTTAAACTATGATAGTTTTACCAGTCGCATTAGAGAATTGATCGTCGGGGAGCATAAAACGCTATTTTTATTAAAGGCTAAATTGCTAACCTGGAATGGCAGACCGGCACGGATGACGGTGGCTATTGATATTACTAATCGTTCACAAAAACAAGCAGTTTTACGACAGGTAGGGGAGCTTTCACCATGTATAATCAAAAGATAGAATTTCAATATGAAATAGTTAAACATTTAGGAACTTTATCCACTAACAGCAAGGGGTGGCACAGAGAATTTAATCTAGTGAGCTGGAATGGCGGCGCACCCAAGTATGATTTGCGCAATTGGGATGAAAATCACGAAAAAATGGGTAAAGGTATTAGCTTAACAGAGCCAGAATTAAGAGCACTAAAAGCCCTACTCGTACAACATTTTCCTGATAGTAAAGAATTAGGCGAGGAAGCATAAAATAAAAAGCAAGTACCGCTAAGGATTAATTATCCTTGACGGTGCTTGTTTTTGCAAATATGGTATGCCAGGCGCAAGAAGTATTGCAATATTTTCTAGACAGTGATAGAATAATAGCGTTACCAAGTGCTACTATAGCTCAGCTGGTAGAGCATCTCATTCGTAATGAGAGGGTCGTAGGTTCGAATCCTATTAGTAGCTCCATAGTGTTAGTAAGGCTTCCGAGTTTGTGCGGAAGCCTTTATTTTTTGGGGCACGACAGCCTTTCTTTGTGGTATGAACAAAGACTACTGCAAATAGGCAAGCGCCTTAGTCAGGGCGGCGCATCAGTGAGGGGTAAACTAGCTCAGCAGTAGGATTTGTCTGCTTGCAGATAGCTGCTAGTGTGTGCTAGCCCACTTTCTTGAGAAACTGCAAACTGTTCTTGCAACTTAGACCAGAGTCTGTTTGTAGCTTGCAAATAGGTTATGGCCTTGTTATAATAATAGCGCAAAGCTATCGTTAGCGTAATAATGCTAGAAATGGTGAATATTTTGCGAGCTTCCAATATAGTAACTGCCGCCAATTAGAGCTTTGGTGGTTTTTTTTATAAAAAGGGTAGACGAAGATATCGAGGCAGATGAGTGGTAAGTGTGACTACGCAAGCTGTGCGGAAAATAGTGGCTGTGAGTTAACTTATCGGAAAGGATTATAATGAAAAAGCATATTTTATTAAAGACGAATGTAGCTATTTGCGTCATTATTATTTTGGGCTTTCTTACGGTGTCCTGGATTAATTATCAAACCTATAAAACGGTCTTAGAGGATGATATTGAAAATATCTCTAAGCTAGCGTCTTCTAATATCTATGCAGAAATTAACGGCGAATTAACCAAGCCGATTTTTGTGGCACAAACCATGGCTAACGATTATTTTTTAAAGGAATGGATAACTAAAGAAGCTACGGAAACCACGGATCTGCTTGCTTTTCAAAAACTTAAAGGGTATTTGGGAGCTTATAAAGATAAATATGGCTATGATGCAGTTTATACTATTTCCGCTGCGAGTAATGTCTATTATTATTTCGACGGCGTGAATAAAATTATTCGGCCTGATAATCAGCATGACCAGTGGTATTATGACTTTGTTAAAAGTGGTAAAAAGTACCGATTAGAGATTGACTCCGATGAAGTGAACCATAATGAATTAACGGTTTTCATTAATTGTCGTATAGAAGCGGCTGATGGCAAACTGCTGGGCGTAACCGGTGTCGGTGTTAAAATGAGCCGGTTGCAGGAACTGCTCTTGGCCCACGAACGCGATTATGACTTGGAAGCTATTTTAATTAATCGTGATGGCTACGTACAAGCAGCTACAGCTAGAGAAACCATTGGGAGTCGCAATTTGTTTGCCCAAAAAGAGCTGGCTGTCTTCAAAGAACGTATTCTTAATAATCTGGAATCTAGAGAAATGTACTGGTACTCTGATGAAAAACTGGATAAATATTTGATTACGCAATATGTTGAAAACATGGACTGGTATTTAGTCATTAATAAAGATACGCGAGCTATTCGTAGTTCTTTTGAACAGTTAATGAAGCAAGATCTAAGCATTGGCGGACTGATTTTGCTGTTGCTGTTATCGGGTAGTACCTTTTTGGTTGGACGGTATAATAAGTTAATGACCAAGGCTTTGAACACTGACGCCTTAACTCAGCTCTATAATCAGAATAAATTTAATGAAGAATTTGTCGCACAGCACCCACAGGACGGTAGTATTTTATTCTTAATGGACATCGATAATTTTAAAAAGGTGAATGACACGCAAGGTCATTTATTTGGTAATACGATTTTAGTGGCAGTGGCGAAGATTGTTAACGAAAAAGTTAGTACGCAGGGTTTAGCGGCACGTTGGGGTGGCGATGAATTCATTGGACTGTTGAATCTCGACGCACAAGTGGCACAACAGATTTTTGCTGAGATTATGCGACAAGTAAAAACTGATTGCAAATGTGGTGAAAACACTATCACCTTGAGTATTGGAGCTATTGTTGTGGGAGCAGAGGATAGTTTGGATTATCTCATGGAAAGGGCGGATAAGGCGATGTATCTAGCCAAAAGCCAAGGTGGCAATAGGGTACACTTCTTTTCTAAATAAAATTGGTGGTGGCATTGGTCATTAATTAATGCTAAAGAGAAATAAACTGCTGACTAAGTAAGCTACAGACCTTGTTAAATCTTTGATGCATACAGTATACATCAAGCTGTGTAATGCATTTTCGCTGAAAATATAATATAATATTACCATTGCTAAGTTTGTGCATAAATATAAGATAAGAAGGAGGGCATCTAATGTCCAATCAAACAGCTAATCAAAGTCCTAAAGTAACTTGGAAAAGTTATGCGATTTTCGTTTTTGCAATTATTTTCTTTTCCGGACTCTTTGCTTCAAGCAAAGGGTGGCTACAAGTTTTTGATTTCACAGTTTTAACCGGAGGTTTTGGTAAGCTGGCTACTGCTGCCGGTGGTACTTCCAGTTTTCGTGGTGCCGGTGGTACCGGAGCCAAAGATGGTTTCTTGTTCGCACTTGAACTGATGCCAGCCTTGATTTTTGCTATTGGTTTTATTAATGTAGTTGAAGGCCTTGGCGGTCTGGGTGTAGCACAAAAGCTTATGACCCCACTATTACGCCCACTACTAGGTATTCCAGGTGTTTGTTCTTTAGCGTTGATTGCTAATTTGCAAACTACTGATGCTGGCGCCGGTATGACTAAAGAGTTAATTGATGCTGACGCTATTACGGATAAGGAACGCAGTATTTTTGCGGCTTATCAAATCAGTGGTAGTGCTCCGATTACCAATTATTTCTCTTCGGCGGTGGCGATTTTCCCTGTTTTACTTGTGCCTATCATTGTGCCGCTTCTTGTGATTATTATTTTCAAATTCATCGGTGGTAACATTGTGCGTGCTTATCTGAACCTGATTGAGAAGAAACAAGGGGGTGCAGCTCATGAGTAATCCAAGCACTAATGAAGTAAAACCAAGCACTAATATTATTGAGTTGTTCGTTACTGGGGCGTACAAAGGCGTCAATATTGCCGTTAAAAATATGCTCCCGAACGTTATGTTGGCTTTTGTTATTATCCAAGCCTTGAAAGTAACGGGGCTTTTGGATTTGATTGGACTTTATGCCGGTCCGCTGATGGGGTTGTGGGGTTTGCCGGGAGAAGCAATTGCTGTTATTCTGGCGTCCTTAATGAGTATGGGTGGCGCCGTTGGTGTTGCTGCCGGTCTTTTGACCGCAGGCGTGCTGAGTCCTTATGATGCGACGATTTTATTGCCGAGTATGTATTTGATGGGTAACCCAGTACAAAATGTAGGCCGTTGCCTAGGTACGTCCGGTGTTAATCCGGCGCATTATCCGATTATCATTGGTATTTGTGTTTTCAATGCGCTAGCTTCCATTTGGTTTATGCGCTTAATCTTGTCCGTGTTATAAAATAAAAATTAGTAATTAAAAGCCCCGCCAATTTGGCGGGGCTTTTTTGTCTGTCAAGTTATCAATGGGGATCGACTTCGGCAATGAGTTTGAGCACACTGGGCATATCTACAATTTCTTGTTTAAGCAAGACATTAATGCGAAAGCTGAGCAGGGCATGCTGAGAAAGGTCTTTTGCTCGAAGGAGGGCAACTCGCAACGCAGGGGTGATGTAATCAAAACCCCACTTTTCTAAAACCTTAATGGCGCAAGCTCGTGGCCAGTCAAAGATAGAAGTCAGTCCGGCACTGACAAATTCCGTGCCGCACCCTGGTAACTGGGACAGGGCTTTGAGTAAGGGGGGTAAAGCATTTTCATGGGTTTGATAGAAGGCTAGGTGCTGGTGGGCAAAAGCTAGTACTAGTTCATGCTTAGCACGATCATCGGTAAACCCCAGGAGGTAATGGTAGAGGAAACTTTCTTGAGGATGGGCTTGGAGTAGGGAAAAAACCTGCTGCCAGACGTCTACTTCTAGAGCCAACGCCAGATCCAGGAGTAAGTAATTAATTTTATTATGTTCATCAATAATGTTGTTTTCCAGTTCTTGTCGCCAGTCTTTTTGGTAAATGATTTTTTCGGCGGCGCCAATGAGAACATGGCACTGATTAATATCCATGATATCCCAATGTTCGTCGGTAATAACTTCTTGTAAACTATGTGTTAGATTAATGATTTCGGCAATATCTTCAGCAGTTACTGCGAGGTAAGTTGCGTGCCGCAAAATGAGGGTACTCAAGCTGACGATATTAACGGAGCTGAGGTTGATGTCGGCATTTGTAAGGATACTATAATCCAGTAAAAATTCTAAATAATCATTAATCGTGCGCAAGATGCCCTGATAGAGTTCGTAGTCAATAGTTTCTGCCTGCAGGAGGGAAAGAAGATTACATTCTTTGATAGCTAGCAAAGCGAGAGCGGGATAAGTTACGGTTAGCTCTTTGCAGGCAAAGCGTACAAGCCAGGCTTTTTGCGTAGCGGTAAAAGAGGTCATTGCTTCCAAAGCGTGCACGCGACCCCAACCGTTACTGCTTTGAACCAAGGGCCATAAAAGGTTGTTGATTTCCAGATTAGCCATTTGAAAGGCGAGAATAACAAAAAAAGTAAATTCATCACACTGAGCCAGCAGGAGTAAATCGTCACGGAGTTCTAGGTCATAATCTCTGGCAAGGGTATCTAGGTTAAAAAGGCCACAAAGAATAAGGGTAAATTTCAAGGCTTCACGATCGGGAGTAGTATAAAGCCATTCTTCGGCTAATTGCAGGAGGGATAAAGGTAAATCTTCTTGACCGAGGCGGTCAATTAATGGGTCACAGTAGGTGACGCATTTAGCGGAAGCTACAATTTGGTAGAGCTCACGGTGGTTTTCGGCAGTGGGGCTAGTGGCACAAAGCATTACTTTTTCATAGATAAGCTCTGTCATGGACAGGTCGTCTTCTTGCTCATCTTCCATGGCTAGCTGGGCATCAGCTTCTCCGAGGGGGGTAAAGACCAGCTCACTGCTGCTGCTAAGAATTTCTTTGGTATCCGGGAGGGTGGCAGGAGTAAAGAGGTGTTGGTCATTAATATTTTGTTTTATATAGGAAAACAGGCTGGTCCCGTTTCTCCAAGGTTCTAAAGTTTCCATCATAATCCTTCTTCGCTATTTGATGGTTTTATTATAACACGAAGGTAGGGGCAAAGTAATGAGCGGGGAGGGGATTTAACAAGAAAAAGTCTGGAGCTAAGTTAAAGGAGCTCTCAAATAAAGAAGCCGGAGTGTTAGCTAGTAAATGGCGACCATGCCGGCTTTTTTATTTGGAAGATTAATTGTTTTGCTATAGTGCGTATACTAAGGCAAAATTAGGTGCCGGCGCAGAACGTGGATACGTGCTGAGAGAAGGGGGATAACTGGACTAGGAGCACAATAAAAGCACAGGAACTTTACTAAAAGAGAAGTGCTAGTGCCAGCTAGGAAAATGCTGGGGAAATACGCACCAGTAATACGTAAATGCGTGCTACTGGTGCGTATAATATTGGGCAATATCTGTAATAATTATCATATAGATATCGTACGCCCATCAAACCAGTCGGTTTAAGGTCAATAAATTGATTAGGAGTGGAGTACATGTTAACAACGCAGTATAGAAAAATAGGTGCAATCATTGCCTATTATCGCAAGCTTCGGGGGTTTACCCAAGCTAATTTAGCGGAAAAGAGCGGGTTTAGCACTTCTTACATCTCGCAAATTGAAAGGGGGTTGTCCGAGGGGGTACCGCTAGCTACGTATATGCTCATAGCAAGAGAGCTAAATGTGGAGCTAGAGGATTTATTCTATGTCATCAAAGACTATAGAGTGCAAATAGAAAAGCCGGTAGAGGGCAGACGGGCTGAAGATATGCATTCTTAGGTTGTGAAGAGGGGTCTTCTTGTGCCGGCTAGGCGGGCACAATAAATGAACAAAAAGGGGAGTTTGAAATGTTAAAAAGCAAACAAAAAACACGAAAAATCGAATTGGCGGTAGGGTTATATTTATTGGGGTCTTTAATGGTGACACCGTCCACTATTTGGGCAGCAACACCTACGCCGGAGGTAATTAGTGGCGACCAACACTATGTAGAGAGTACTACGTTGACGAACAAACAATTTAATGTTACCAGCGGCAAGCAAACAGTGACCATTGACGAAGCCTTGCAGATGGATTTGCAGCTTGCGGGTGACTCATATTACGACGGAGTTTTGGGTGCCAGTAACGGAGAATTAGTAATAGAGGGCAAGACGCTAGAGATTTCTGCCCTTGTTGATGGGGGTACAGGGAGTGGTTCTCAAAATTATGGTGTGAAGGTTTTACCAGGTGGTACGCTGACGCTAAATAATGACGTCACCAAAATCCACGTGGGTCATGCCGGTGCTGGCAATAATGCTTATGGCGTTTATGTTTGGAACGGCACGCTTAATTTAAATAGCAAAACGGTAGAAGTTATGGTTTCAAATGCTACTGATGCGAATAGCTATATCGCAGGGATGGAACTAATTAATTCCCAGGTGACAGCGGCGGGGGACTCTTTAAAAATTACAGCGGTTGGCAATAGTTTTAAAAATGCTACGGGCATGGAGTTGTGGCACCAAGGCGGCGCCGGTGGTGACCAAAGTTTTAACTACCAAAATATTACCATAGCAAGTAAGACTACAGATTATGGTAATGCCAATGGGTTGTTTGTAGGTGGTTCGGGTACGGCGACTTTTGCCGGTGAGCAACTGTCAATTAAAGCAAACGCTCTTGGCGGCGATGCAAGTAATCCTCGACATGCGACGGGTATCAGCGTGGCTAAAGCGGGGGGGAAAACCATTAATTTAGATTCAAAAAATACCTTTATTGACGTTACGGCTGCGACAGGCAAAGCGGTGGGTATTCAAGTGGATACGAATAGTACGGTTAATATTACAGGCAATCTTTATCTCACAACCAAGTCCGATGTACCGTCCGGGCAAGGACCGGATTCGTTGTCCGTCCTGCATGAAGGTAAGATTTTTATCAACCAGGCGAATCAGGCGGTTGTGTCCCAGGTAGAGGGCAACATGTCTGCCGCTGATAGCGGGGCGGAGATTGTGGCGAATTTTAAAGGGGAACAGTCTTACTTTTTAGGTACCGCCACTCAGGCCGTCATGGAAACGGACATACCGGGTAGCATTAAACTAGGGTTTGCAGACGGGGCAACCTGGCGTTTGAGTGCCAGCATGGGCTTTGCCGATATAGCGGGGCTTAATCTGGAGCGGGGTATTGTGGACATGACTTATAATACTGATGAGATGTTGGAGGGAATTCCTTTTGATAAGCGCTACCAAACGTTACAGGTTAAAGAATTAACTGGCACTGGCGGTAAATTTATTTTGGATGCAGACCTCGCAGGTACTACGGGGAAAGATAGACCAGGTACTAAAGGTGACTATATTGAGATTGAAAAGGCTAATGCTGGCACTTACTATGTACAGTTCCAAAATCAAGCTACCAAAGATGCTGAAGAGGGGCAAAAGCTCCTTATTTTGACAGACGCCAGTAACAACATTAACTTAACTGGTTTGAGGACAGAAAGCGGTGGCCTGTGGAACTTGGATCCGGTGCTTGCTCATGAAGGTAACGATTGGTATTTAACGCAATTAACTAAAACGGTAAGCGGCAATACGCAGGCTCTCATTACCGGGGCTGGTAGCGCTTATTACCATTGGCGTAACGGCAACCAAGCTTTAAGTAAAGTATTGGGTGAAGTCAAAGGTAAAGAAGACGGTATTTGGGCGAAAACTTATAAAGGTAAATTGGCTGGTAGCGATTATGCTGAAAGCTATCAAGCCTATCAACTGGGTTATAACAAACAAGTGGGTAGGAATGATTTTGGCGTAGTGGTTGAAAGCAGCAAAGGGCAACTGAGTACAGGCTTAGCTAGTGGCGAAAATAAATTTACCACCTTTAGTGCCTACGGTAACTGGGGACAAAAAGATGGCGCTTATACTGAAGTAGTACTGCGTGCCGGGACTTTAAGACAGGAACTGAATGTGCAAGGTAAATTCCCAGATAAAGGAGATTACGATAGTAAAGCCTATAGCTTAAGCCTAGAATATGGCAAGCAATTGGATCTAGGAAAGGGCTGGAGAGCAGTTCCTCAAGCGGAACTTATCGTAGGTAAAATGCTAGAGGCAGATTATACCACGGAGCAAGGCACGCAGGTAGTACTAGATGGGCGGAGTAGCTGTATTGCTAGACTTGGTGCTGAGCTGAGCCATAGCCTTGGTGACCACGCACGAGTAAATTTCACGGCTTCGGTGAACAGAGAATTCTTGGGTGACCAAGAACTAAGCTTGGCGGCTAAAGACGGCCAACTGCAGCTAGTAGATGAAGTTGGTGGTACTTGGTATGAAATGGGGCTAGGTGTTAACGGTAACTTAAGTAAAAACACCAGTGCTTACCTGGAAGTGGAACGTAGCTTTGGCGCACGGGTTAGCAAAAAATGGCAATTGTCAGGCGGCGTGAATTGGACGTTCTAAGAAGCTTGCAGCTAGTCACAAGGAATTAGTTCTAAGTAGTGGTTTTAACCAGCTAGAGGAAGGGATGGGACAGGTGATGGCGAAACCGATGGCAAGTGAACGTAGTGAGCAAGAAACGAAAGTTGCCCTGCAAGCGTTGACCATGCTTTGTCCTATTTGTGGTAAGGAGTTTTCTTGTAATAAACGTTACCACGCATATAAGGCGTATAAAGCTAAAAAAATAAAATATTTTTGTAGTTATTCGTGTTACAAGAACAGAGCTAGCCTAGTAGTCAAGTGCTAAGACTTTTATACCTAAAGGTCTAGCGAGAGAAGCCCTGTTAGCAGGAAGGCGTAAAGCACAAGACTAGGAGGAAGACGAAATGAAAATGATGATTAAAACTGAACGTTTAGTTGTGAGGGTGGAACAAAGTACCAAAGATGAAACGGAAGCAATTTATGGGCGGTTAGGTTTAACCTTAGCACAAGCTGTGAACGTTTTTTTGCATCAATCTGTTGAGCAGGGCGGGTTACCTTTTGACCTTAAGCTCAGTAAACAAAGTGAAAGTAAATAATGTCACTGTTGGAAAAATGACTAGTTCCTAGCGAACAGAGGTCATAAAAAGAAAGAAGTGAAAACCATGCTTAAGACAGGACGGTTACTCATAAGAGTGGACCCCACGATTAAAGCGGCAGCAGAAACTCTTTATGCTCGTTTGGGGCTTAATTTATCCCAAGCCATAAATATTTTTTTATGCCAATCCATTGCCCAAGGCGGCTTGCCTTTTGAATTGATGCTCGAAAAAGCTCAAGCTCAAGATAACTAAAAAGCAAATACCGGCGGTAGCCAGTTACAGCTACTGCCGGTATTTGTTTATCTAAGGGAAGATTAATTGACGGCTAATTGGGCATTCATATCAATTTCTACCAAGCAGTCGCCACTGTCAATGCGACTAGCCGGGCTCACATGAATTTGTGCCACAATACCGGCGATGGGGGCTGCCAGCGTGGTTTCCATTTTCATGGCTTCGGTCACAATGAGGGGGTCACCTTTGGCGACACGTTGACCAACTTCCACCAAAACTTTGACCACAGAACCAGACAAAGTAGCACCAATTTCACCGGGTTTGCTTTTGTCGGCTTTTTTGCGAGAAATATTGGTGGCTTTGACGTTTTTGTCTTTGAGGTCGATTTCACGAGGTAAGCCGTTTAGCTCAAAACTGACGGTTCGCATACCATCGTCATTGGCTTCGCCTACGTGAATTAATTTGATGACTAGCATTTTGCCGGTTTCGATTTCTACTCGAATTTCCTCACCCGGCGTGAGCCCAAAGAAGAAAGTCGGAGTATCGAGGACGGAAACATCACCGTATTCGTCGGTAAATTTAACCCAGTCGGCAAAAACTTTGGGATAAAGGCAAGCGGAGCTAATCGCTTCCGGGGTAGTTGGCGCACCTGTTGCAGCCAAAGCAGTTTTGACCTGCGCAAAATCCAGTGGCGCCAGGGTATCGCCGGGACGACCAACCAGGGGCTGTTTGCCTTTGAGAATAAGGCGTTGTAATTTTTCGGGGAACCCTTGATAGGGGACACCGATTTTGCCTTCAAAAAATTCTACGACAGAGGTAGGGAAATCCAAAGTATCACCTTGGGTGTAGATCGCATCTTCAGTGAGGTTGTTTTGCACCATAAAAAGTGCCATATCACCCACAATTTTGGAAGAGGGGGTGACTTTGATGAGGTCGCCAAACATCATGCTGACGGTATGATACATAGTTTTAATCTCTTCCCACCGTTCGAGAAGTCCTAGGGCGGCTGATTGTTGTTTGAGGTTGGTATATTGACCGCCGGGCATTTCATGGCAATAGACTTCCGGGTTGGGGAAAGCTTCTGTCTGGTCGGCGGCTTTGTAATAAGGGCGCACCGTCTCCCAATAACGGGAAAGTTCATTTAAGGCATCTGGATCTAGTTCCGGCTGGCGGTCATTGCCGCTGAGGGCATAATACAGGCTACTGGCGCTGGGCTGGGAGGTGCCGCCACTCATAGCAGAAAGAGCCACGTCGACAATATCTACACCGGCATCAATAGCTTTGGCGTAGGTATAGATGGCATTGCCACTGCCTTCATGAGTATGGAGATGAATTGGTACATCAACAGCGTCTTTAAGGGCTGCTACTAAACGGTAAGCGGCTTCTGGTTTAAGCAGTCCTGCCATATCTTTAATGGCGATAATATTAGCACCGGCTTGTTCCAAGGTTTTAGCCATTTGTACGTAGTAATTGAGGTCGTATTTATCACGTCGTGGGTCGAGAATATCTCCGGTGTAGCACAGGGCTGCTTCGGCGACTTTGTTGTTTTCACGGACGGTGTCAATGGATAGGCGCATATTGTCCAAGCCGTTTAAGCTGTCAAAAATGCGAAAAACGTCAACGCCGTTTTGGGCGGATAGACGGATGAACTCTTTGACCACATTGTCCGGGTAGCTGGTGTAGCCGACGGCATTAGCACCGCGTAAGAGCATTTGCAAAAGAATATTAGGTGCTAGTGCCCGCATTTGGGCTAAGCGCTCCCAGGGACTTTCGTACAAGAAGCGATAGGCTACGTCAAAGGTAGCACCGCCCCAACATTCAAAAGAAAAAAGGTGGGGTAATTTGGCGGCCGTTTGTTCCGTGACGCGAAGCATATCGGCGGAACGCAATCTGGTGGCAAAGAGGGACTGATGAGCATCGCGGAAGGTAGTATCGGTGAAGAGCACTTTGGGTTGTGCTTGTACCCACTTAGCTAAACCTACTGGCCCTTTTTGGTCAAGAATTTGTTTAGTTCCGTTTGTTAGCGGTTGTGGTTCGTAGTGGGGCAGGTTAAGCGGTGCAAAGCTTGGTTTGGGCTGGACGCCCACGTTGGCATAGCCATTGACAGTGGTTTCGGCAATGTAGTTGAGCAGCTTGGTACCACGGTCGTAGGTTTTGGGGAAAACAAAAAGACTGGTGTTATTATCTACAAAACAAGTATCATAGCTACCATCAATAAATTGGGGGTGTTGCAAAACATTTTCCAAAAATTGAATATTAGTTTTAACGCCACGAATACGGAATTCTTTAAGGCAACGGAGCATTTTGGAAATAGCGTTTTTGTGGGTCAGACTGTGAGTAGTGGCCTTGACTAGGAGAGAATCATAGTAAGGGGTAATCACAGAACCGGTGAAAGCATTGCCACCATCTAAACGGACACCAAAGCCGCCGCCACTACGATAGGCGATAAGCTTGCCGGTATCGGGCATAAAGTTGTTGGCCGGATCCTCAGTAGTAATTCGGCACTGGATTGCGTGACCATGGCAAAAGATTTTTTCTTGTGCGGGAATGGCGACTTCTTCGCTATGGAGGGAGTAGCCTTCGGCGATTTTAATTTGGGTTTGGACGATGTCGATGCCGGTAAGCATTTCAGTAACGGTATGTTCGACCTGAATACGGGGATTGACTTCAATAAAATAAAACTTGTTTTCTCTAGTGGCTAAAAATTCCACAGTGCCGGCACTAAGGTAGTTAACGTTTTTCATTAGCTTAACGGCGGCGGCACAAATTTCTTGACGAAAAGCAGGTTCTAGAGAAAAAGCTGGAGCGATTTCTACCAATTTTTGATGACGACGTTGCACCGAGCAATCACGCTCGTAGAGATGAACCAAGTTCCCTTGACTGTCGCCGATAATCTGTACTTCTATATGTTTAGGATTAACTAGATATTTTTCCACATAAATCTCATCGCTACCAAAAGCTTTGAGGGCTTCTGATTTGGCACGGTAATAACCGTCTTCTAATTCACCGGCGGTGGTAACCATGCGCATACCACGACCGCCACCACCATTAACGGCTTTAATGATGAGGGGATAACCATGGCTGTGGGCAAAAGCTTGCAGTTCAGCGAGGGACTTAATGGTACCATTGCTGCCGGGAATCATAGGAATGCCAGCTAATTCTGCTTGTTTACGGGCATTAATTTTATCTCCAAACATGATGAGATGTTCTAGGCGCGGGCCAATGAAGAGCAGCCCTTCTTCTTGACAACGTTTAGCTAGTTGGCTGTTTTCAGAGAGAAAGCCATAGCCAGGGTGAATTGCGTCCACCTCGTGTTCATGGGCGATGCGCATAATGTCTTCAATGTCCAGGTAAGCGTCAACAGGGCTTTTGCCCGCTCCTACCAAATAAGCTTCATCAGCCTTGTTGCGATGCAGGGACAGGGTGTCTTCCTGTGAGTAGATTGCGATAGTCCTTATGCCAAGTTCATTACAAGCACGGAAAACGCGAATGGCGATTTCACCGCGGTTTGCAACTAATACTGATTCTATTTTTCTCATAGTTATACCTCCTAGATATCAAACCTTCATTGTATTGTATATAAAGGGCACTCGATTTACAAGAGGGTTGCCCCATGTATACATAATTCATGAAAGTGTAACAAGGATTAGGAGGACTAGGATTAATTTAAGCATAAAAAAACAACAAACAAGCGCTACTTAGGTAGTCGCCTGTTTGTTGCAAAAAGCTGTGCTAGCTATTTGTTTCTGGTAATTTCTTTGGCAAAGTCTTCACAAATACGCTTTAACATACCAGCGGTATCGGTTTCGCCTCCCCGGTCTCTGTTATCACGGACGGTGTAGAGAACAGTATCACTGTCCGGAGCCTTGAGGGTAAACTCTAGATCTGCATACGCAGTCCAATTATAATGAGCCGGATGTTGGATATATTCTTTGTCCGGAATCCAAAAAGTTTCTCTGCGACCATAGTTATCGGTGCGCTCAATTTTGCGGTTGACGGTTCTTACTTCGGTCCAGCCTTCTTGCCAGCGGGCAGCACTGCCTAGCGCATAAACGGTAACAAAGATGCGAGGGGCGATTGCTAATTGTGCACGTTCCAAAGTATGGTTCGAGAGGGGTAGTTCGTCAGTTGTAGTAACAGACGGCTGTGTTAAATAGCCCAGCTTGTATTTGGCAAGAGCACTACGGATGGCAAAATCTACTTTTTGCAGGGCACCGGCATCATCAGTATAGGGACGGTCCGGTTGGATTTGGTTAGAACTTTGGGGTTGGTTGATAATGACGACTTGCCCTTGGGCGGTTGAAGGAGCGGTGGGCTGATTGGTGTTAGTGACCGCTTTGGATTGCTCACTGTCTAAGAAGATATCACTGACTTGGACATTTCTCAATTTTGTAAAATCGTAATTGGGGTTTTTCCATTTACTTTGGGAAGCAAAAGCGGTTGAGGAAAAGGCAATGAGTGTCATAGCAGTTAAGCACAGGGTAGTAAATTTTTTCATGGGAATTCCTCCTTGTTTTTGTTTAACTAAATTACGCGCAGACCTAGCGCGATCAAGATTAAGCCACCGATAATACTAACGGCTACATTGCAAAGCCCTAATACAGGATTGTGAGTTAACAGCTCAAAACTTTCTAGGGTAAAGGTAGAAAAGGTGGTGAGCCCACCTAAAAAACCAGTGATAATGAAGAGCTTTAAGGGTAGGGGCATTTCCGGATGCTTTAGGCAAAAGGCCACAGTAACGCCTAGCAAAAAGCACCCACTGGCATTGACTAGGAGCGTGCCATAGGGTAAGGCGGCACCCAATTTGTCGTGGACAGTGATGCTTATCCAATAACGCAAAGTGGCACCAATAGCTCCGCCGCAAGCTACGGCTAGGAGGTTGTTCAACATTTTTTCACACGGTCTTTAATACAGGCAAAGGTTTCCGGACTGAGGATATGCTCCATGCGACAGGCATCTTTATTGGCAATGGATGGAGGTACGGCTA
The DNA here is from genome assembly GCA_036659415.1 of Acidaminococcaceae bacterium. Lineage (GTDB taxonomy): Bacteria > Bacillota > Negativicutes > Acidaminococcales > Acidaminococcaceae > JAVXCQ01. The sequence goes on along the minus strand of JAVXCQ010000009.1, from coordinate 11,461 downwards.
GCTCTTCCACTAAAAATCTAGTTAAGAGTAAATGTCGTTCGAGGACTGCCTGCGCTTCAGCTAAACCTAGCTCGGTTAAGATAATATTGCCGTTTGCTTCCATGAGGATATAGTTGGCTCTTTTTAAAATACTCATGGCCCGGCTAATACTGGCTTTGGTGAAATGCAAAGTTGCCGCGATGTCAATAGAGCGGACACAGCCGTGCTGTTGTTGAAGGAGCAAGATGGTTTCCAGATAATTTTCGCCGGATTCTTGTAGTTTCATATTTAACCCTCCGGATAATTAGAGATGAGTTTTCTTGCTCTTATTCTAGCATTTATTTAAGGGGTGTAACAAGTGTTTTATTAAATCGTTGGTAAAATTTTGTACTAAGTTTTTAGCGGAAGCGGAAGGTAATAAGTAGTGGCCGTAAAAATGGATACAGCTACTGCTGAACAAAAGCCCTCCAAGGGGCAGGTAGCTAACGCTGCTCGGTGAAAGGCTTGGTACATTTTAGTGGAGGAGCCTATCTTTTAACAAAGGTCATGGTATTAATGGTATTACGCAAATCAGTAGCGGGAGTTTCCCAGACAGAATGCTCTGCTTTAGCGTAGGCTAGCTGAATATTATATAAGAGGTCTTTGTTAAAGAAGATATAGGTGTAGACCACAACGGGAGGTTGGTTATTTTGCGTTAATTCGTAGTAAGACGTGAGGCAATCAAGACCGTTAATGTTATCAATCCGCATAGGAGCCCAGTTGTTATAGGTGCAGGTAGTGCCGGGCAGGTTATTGCTTTGTTGTACACCCTGACGAAAATCGGCATCAAAAGCCGCTAGTTCTTTTTCCGTCATGCGCACGCGTTCTCCTAATAAAGGAACGTTGCTGGGGGTAGCAAAGGTATTTACTTTGATGCGGGCGTAACCGGTACTTGCCTTTTGTTGCCAAATAAGAATTTGTTTTTTGTTTTGTTTAAGCTCTGTTAGAGTAGCGTCAGCACTTTGTTTAACGAGCTTTTGTAACAAGGTGGGATTTTGGGGCTCCAACGTAGGCGGCACTTGCAAAGTGACCACGCCGGGGATTGTTACTGTTTCCCAACCACTGTAAGTTTTAACGGGAGTTTCCTTTGTAACAAAGGTATCAAAAACAGAGCAACCTTGTACGGCTAGCATAGTGATGCAGACAAGACAGATTTTAAAGAATTTCATGAAGCCACAACCTCCTTTTATTATATAGACGATTGTAGCATAAAATCGCTGCAATTTGCATGGACAAGAGGAGCTTTTCTGCCAGAAAATTAACAAATGCTTTTGGAAATACGTGAAAAAAGAAAGGAAGTTGATGATTTTGAGCAAACAATATTTAGCCCAAGCAATTATTTTAAGTCTGTGCCTAGGGGGAGCCGTGCAGGCGGCACAACCGGCACTGGCGGCACCAATTCAGCTGACTGAAACCCAGAAAGAAACTGCCTCGTGGGTAAGCGGGGGTGAGTATATTTTTAATGTGCTAGACTCTACGGATACTATTTATCCGAGTGCTCTTTCTTTACTAGATTGCCTAGACTCTGAAAAGAGCGCGGTTACTTTAGCGAACCCAGGGGATACGACGATTTTACGCATGGTCAAAGGGAAGAACGTGAAAAACGGGGAGAGTATTTACGGTATGCGCCTGGGATTTGCCTCGGAAGTGGAAATTAATGGGCGGTTCCAGCTTTTTGTCACCGAGGAATACTATGATCAGCATAAAGGTGAATTGACTATGGGGATAGGGTTTGCACAATCAGGTGTGGGGGAGCATAACAAGTTTAACGACCAAGTTGAGGTGACAGTTCAAGGGGTGCGTAGCGTGGGCATATATATTGAAAGGCCGTGGAGGAGTGATAGGCCTCTCGAGGAAATATATTTTCAAAAGGAGGTTACGCTTGACGTTACTAGTACGAGTAAAAAGGAGGAGCTGCTTGGCTGGGAGGGGGGCAATGATGGTGATTTTAATAAAGGCGTCTGGATGGAAGGTCAGCCCAAGCTCACTTTTGCGGAAGCTTTAGCCGTGGGGGTTCATAATGGTGGAGAGGCTCTCTATTGCATGGTGTCCGACAGTGTGCATGAGGGCGGAATGACAAGTGGTGGGCAACTAACGGTAGCGGGCAAGACCACAATTAGAATGGATGATGTGCTAGGCCGCACCAGCACAGGAATTACAACCGGTACTGTGGACTATCTTACTGATGAAGATAAGCCGGAAAATTTTGTGGGAGGCGTGGTTAATTTAAACGGAGGGCTGGATTTGCGAACGGAGTCTGTTTTAGATAACCAGGAGGAATATAGCCTTGGAACGGTCTTGCGAGGCAGTCAAAAGGGAATTAATGTGACTGATGCAAACTGGACGGTTAACGTGGCCGGTGATACCTCCATCGTGTTGGGTAGTTGGAAAAACAAACCTAATGCTAAGGATGCCTTGGCGATTACTTGTACTGATGGTGCCGTTAATATTAATCAAGCCCGAAATGGTACCGTTAATTTGCAAGGCGTGGTGGAGCAAAAAGGTGTTGGTACAGTTAACGTGGCTTTGACGAACGCTCAGTCCTGGTGGGACGGCGATGCTATAGGGGCACCCAATATCGAGCTGGCACAGGGAGGGACTTGGCGCCCTAGCGGTATGGCAGATCCGGAATTTAATAACAAGTTACAATTGAACCTTCATGCTGGAGGAATTGTGGATTTAACTAAGTCTAATGTTACTAGAGGAGATAAACCCCTCTATAATAACTTAAATATCGGAACGGTGAATGGTACGGGGGGAGTGTTTAAACTAAAAACTGATGTAGCGAATAAAATCGGTGATCAGATTTTAATTAGTAACAGTACTACTAATGGTACGCACCAAATTGATATCGTGGATGTGAATGAAAAAGATATGAGCCAAGTTAAGCCTGGTAGTGGTTCGGGATTAGTTTTGATTACAGCACCTAAAGACATGAACTTTACTGCGCAAGCACGTGAAGGGTCGATTTTTAATATTCACTATGAATTGGGTAATCAAGAGGTGGGCACTGATAAACAATGGCTTTTGACGGGAATGAAGCAAGATGATAGTACTGGTACCGGTTCTAACGTTAATACGGTACTAAACGTTAATGCGATGAACTACTATGCTTGGCGGCAGGAGAATAATACCCTAAGGCAACGCTTAGGAGATTTGCGTCAGCAAGCAACACCGGATTATGGTTTGTGGACAAAAATAACTCGGGGCAAAATGGAACATGGCGGTCAACGTTATTTTGATAATAGCTACACGACCTATGAAATGGGTTATGATCAAAAAATCAAAACAGCGGCACCGGGAAGCTGGCTGGTTGGCGGAGCGATTCGCTATAACGACGGTAAGGGTACCTATAGTACTGGCAAGGGCGAAAACAATAGCAAAGCTTTCAGCCTGTATGGTACTCAACTAGGGGACAAAGGTCATTATTTAGACTTAGTATTAAAGGTCAGCAAACTTAAAAATGAATTTATGAATTTTATGAATACCGGTGAAAAGGTGACTGGTACTTATGACAACTGGGGAACCAGTATTAGTGCAGAGTATGGACGTAAAACACAGCTAAAAGCTCAGGGTTGGTACATTGAACCGCAAGTACAGCTGACTATGGGTCATTTGGGAAGTGCGGATTATATGACCAGTAACGGCATCCACGTGCAACAAGACGGCATGAACAGTGTGGTTGGTAGAATTGGCTTTAATTTGGGGAAAAACATTGATGCTAAAACCAATTTTTATGTTAAAGCCAATCTGGAGCATGAATTTGCTGGGCAAGCGGAGGTTAGTTTTGCAGATAAAACCGGAAACTTTACCGACGCAGAAACCTTCAACGATACTTGGTTTACCTACGGGCTAGGTGTGACGCTACAAACAGGTCCTAATAATAATATCTATTTCGATTTGGAACGAAGTAGCGGTAGCGACTATCGGACTAATTGGCAAGTTAATGCAGGTACACGGTGGAGCTTCTAAATTCTAAAAAATCGTCAGCCATAAATTTATGGCTGACGATTTTTTTATGAGCGATAATCATGACTAGTGTTTAGTCGAAGAAGCTAGCTACGCAGTTGTGCGGCACCTTTGATTTTTTCTAAAGCGGCGGCAATCAGACCGGAGCACAAAGCGGTGTAGAGCATACCAGGGACAGCTGCTACTACGAGGGGTAAAGCGGCCTTGCCGAGGATGGCGCCTAAACAGAGCCGAGCGGTGAAGGTGCCTAAAGGTCCGGCACAGAGATAAAAAAACTTGCTCTTGCCAACACCTTGATAAACCAGGGCCACAACAAGGCGAAAAATCATGGCAATGAGCACATTAAAAATATTTTGCGTTCCTAATAAAAGACCGACGGTGCTGGCTAAGAGGCCGGCTCCTAAATATTTTTTAATGCCAAAGACCCCACAGATGGCGACGGCAATAGGCGCGGAGAGTTGAAACTCCGTACCTGGGAAAAGTCCGGGCAATTTAAGCGCACCGCTAATCGTAATGAAGGCGGCCAGTAAAGCTGTTTCGCATAGCCAATGAATTTTTACACTTTGGTTCATAGGTATTCTCCTTACTGTAGTTGTAGATTGTAAATACTCTGCTTTCCAAAGTATAAGGAAAAATCAATACATGGTCAACCTATTATAAAAAATGGTTAACGCAAGTCCGAAAGCTAGAGCTACCTGTTGGGTGCGTAAAGATGACTTGGCGGCAGTAGCTGTGTTAAAATAGAAGCTAGCAAAGGAAGCGAGGGTAACGATGTGTTAGCTTTTATTACGGAAACGGAAACGGTGTGGGAACGCTTGGAAAAAACAACGAAGCCGCTGGTGCTTTATGGCATGGGTAACGGCGCTGACAAAATCCTCGATTGGTGCGAGGAACACGGCGTGAGAGTAGCCGCTATTTTCGCCAGTGATGAGTTTGTCAGGGGACAAAGTTTTCGCGGGTTTACTGTTGTTAAATACGCTGACGTGGTAGCCAAATATCCGGATTTCTTACTGGTTATTGCTTTTGCCAGTGAGTCACAGGTCGTGCTGCGGCATTTTCACCTTTTGGCACAGCAACACGAAACAGTAGCTCCGCATTTGCCCCTTTTTGCGGGAGACCCGAGTGTGAGTTGGCAGTGGCTGGCAGAACACGAACAAGACCTGCAAGAGGTGTATGAGCATTTGGCAGACGCACAATCCCAACGGGTTTTTGCGGCGTTGTTAAATTATAAGCTCAGTGGCAAAATTACGTATTTAGAAGCTTGCGAAACTCAGCGTCTAGCCGACTGTCAAGAACTCTATACTTTTGACGAAGAGGAAACCTATCTGGATTTGGGCGCCTATGATGGCGATACGTTAGAGGAGTTTCTAGGTTTTGTGCAGGGGCGTTACCGACAAATCGTGGCAGTGGAACCTGATGGGAAAAATTTTAAAAAATTAATTCGCTTTGTGGAGGAGGCGGGGTTGCCAGCGGTAGAACTTGTGCCCCAAGGCATTTGGCAACAGGCTGGTTACCTTCAATTCAACAATACAGGCGGTCGGCAAGCGGCCTTGGGCGTGGAAGGTAAAACGAGCATTGCCGTTACCAGCGTCGATGAACTTTTGGGCACGCGCCGAGCTAGTTATATTAAAATGGATGTGGAGGGTGCAGAGTACCAGGCCTTGTGCGGTGGTGCAGACCAGCTGAGGTCTGCTGGTCCTAAATTATTCGTGGCGGCGTATCATCGTGATGATGATTTGTGGCAGTTGCCCCAACTCATTTGGCAGTTAAGACCGGACTACAAGATTTACCTGCGCAAGCACCCTTATATACCGGCGTGGGAAATTAATCTCTTGTGTGTTTGCCCAAGCAGTAAATGAGAGCTAAAACTAAAAAAATGGGTGACAGTACCTGGAGGGACACTAAACGACCATGAGGGTAAAAGACAATCCCTTTGTCGCTTAAGGGAAGAATGTTTTTCTCTAATAGGGACAGAAGACAAAAAATTGCGAAAAAAACAGAAAAAATGTAAAATAATTTGCACCTGTAAGCAGGATTTTACTAAAAGCAAGCGAATTATTAAAAGTAGTTAGTAAAACGATGCGAAGGAGTGGATGTTTGTGAAAAAAACAAAATGGTTAATGGCAACAGCAGCTGTACTTGCTATGAGTTTAGCAGCAGGTTGTGGTGGCGGGGACAAAAAAGCGGCCGATACTACAAAAACAGCCAGCAATGCCAAAGGCGAGGTCATGGTTTATACCTCTATTTATCCGGATATTATTGATAATATGTGTAAACCCAACGTAGCCAAAGCTTTCCCGAACATGAAGGTATCTTGGTTCCAAGGTGGTACTGAAAAAGTTATTACCAAAATTAACGGCGAAATTAAAGCTGATAAAATTGGTGCTGACTTATTGATGGTTGCTGACCCTTCTTTCTATCTTAATCTACAAGATGATAAACGTCTGTTAAACTATGTTTCTCCAAATCTCAAAGACGTTGTTGCTCCTAAGGATAAAGATGGCGCTTGGTCTGCAGTACGTATTTCCAATATGGTTATTGCTTATAATTCTGATAAACTCAAACCGGAAGATGCTCCAAAATCCTGGAAAGATTTGACTGATCCTAAATGGAAAGGCAAGATTGCTATGCCGAGCCCATTACTTTCCGGTACTGCTTATGTAGCTGTTGGCGCTTTGGCTGACAAATACGGTTGGGAATATTTTGAACAATTAAGAGATAATGACATTCGTGTGGAGCAAGGTAACTCCGCTATCCAAAACAAATTATTAACTGGCGAATATGCCGCAGCAATGATTTTGGAAGAAAATATTTTGAAAATCGCTGCTACGAAGAAAGAACCACTTAAAGTTGTTTATCCTACTGACGGTGTAATTTCCGTACCTAGCCCGATTGCTATCTTGAACACTACTAAAAATCCTGAAGGCGCTAAAGCTGTAATGGATTGGTGGCTGTCCAAAGAAGGGCAACAAGCAGTTGTTAAAGGCTGGATGCATTCTGTACGTGCTGATATTGAGCCACCGACAGGCGCACCTGCTTATAAGACCTTTAGTGACAAAGCAATCAAAGTTAATTGGGAAAAACTTGCAAAAGAAAATGCCCAAATTAAAGAAGCTTTCCGCGTAAGAGTAATGGAATAGTTTTTAATGTACCTGGAATAAGTATGCTGTGCAAAACAGGGACCGCTGTTAGGTGGTCCCTGTTTTCCGAGTTTTAACAACAGAGTAAAATTTTGTTTGGAGCCGATGGCAAGAGCGTCGGAAGAAAGGAGATCCGGTGGGTTTGTTCTCAAGAATTAACAGTAAGTTTATGGTTATAGCTGTTTCCGTCTTGCTGTTGGTATACTTCGTTGTGTTCCCTATGGGAATATTGCTGTTTGACAGTGTCTATCAAGATGGGCACATTGATTTGGCCAATTATAAAGTTGTCTACAGCACAATGGTTAATTGGAATGCTTTAACTAATACGGTTCAATTATCGATGATGGTAATGATTGCCAGTGTTATCGTTACTTTTCCTTTGGCTTGGCTTGTAGGTCGTACGGACTTACCGGGCAAAAGGACTTATCGAACGTTACTGGTAGCTAGCTATATGATTCCACCTTATGTGGGAGCTATTGCTTGGGTACAACTGTTAAATCCGAGTGTTGGTTATCTCAATGAAATCTTAAAATGGGTATTTAGATTGCAAACGTCACCTTTTGACATCTATACTTTTGGCGGGTTAGCCTGGGTACTGACGCTGTTTTATTCGCCGTTTGCTTTTATTACGATTTCACGTGCTATGGAAAAAATGGACCCGACCCTGGAAGAAGCTGCTAGAGTTTCCGGTGCTTCTCCGCTGAGAACCTTGATTGATGTGACGCTACCGTTAATGGCTCCCAGTATTTTGGCTGGTGGCTTATTGGTGTTTATCGCAGCAGGTTCTTGCTTTGGTATTCCTGCCATTGTCGGTATGCCTGGAAATATTGAAGTCATGACTACTCGTATTGTCACTTATCTCTATATGGGTGATGCCAAAGGTATTCGTGATGCTACGGCTTTGGCCGCTTCTTTGATGATTTTAGCCAATTCCTTGCTGTTTTTCATGACCTGGATGTTGGGACGCAAAGAATACACCACCATTAGCGGTAAAAGCACACGCCCTAATATTGTCGAATTGGGTAAATGGAAATGGCCTGCTTTTTGTGGCGTAGGTTTATATGCCATGATTGCTGTTATCATTCCGCTTTGTTCAATTTTACTAACTTCAATGCTTAAAAGTATGTCCAAGCCCATTGCTTTGGATAATCTAGGCTTTGAAAGCTGGTTACCGGTAGTTACCAGTGCTCAATATATGGAAAGTATTTGGAACTCTGTGGTTTATGCTGTCATTGCGGCCACGATTGGTACGCTCTTATCCGTCTTTATTGCTTATCTGTCTGTTAAAACTCGTGTCAGAGGCAGATCAATACCGGATCTTTTGACGATTATCGGTGGTTCAACACCAAGTATTGTTATTTCTTTAGCGTTAGTTATTACCTTCTCTGGTAATTTTGGACTTAATCTTTACTCCACCATGTGGATTTTGATTGTCAGCTATTTGGTAAAATATATGACGATGTCTGTTCGTACTATTGCGGCGTCTTTAAGCCAAGTACACGTGTCGTTGGAAGAAGCAGCACTTAATTCCGGTGCTAGCTGGATCAGAACTTGCAAGGATATTATCTTGCCCCTCATTGCACCTAGTGTTATTGCCGGTTGGTTCTTGATCTTTATGCCATCTTTTTACGAATTGACCATGTCATTGTTACTCTATAGTGGTGACACCAAAACCATAGGTGTTTTGCTTTATGAACTACAAACTTATGCCGATACACAAAATGCTTCCGTTCTGTCGGTGATTATTTTGGGTATTGTCTTGATTGGTAACTTAATTCTCAATAAAGTAAGTAAAGGTAATGTCGGAATTTAATTAAGGAGTGGGAAAATTGGCACAAGTACGGATAGAACATATTTTTAAACGTTTTGGCGCAGTAACAGCAGTTAATGACTTTCATCTCACGGTAGAAGATGGTGAGTTTGTATCTATTCTCGGACCTTCCGGTTGCGGTAAGACTACAACCTTGCGCATGATTGCAGGGTTTGAACGAGCCACAGAAGGCGAGATTTACATTGGTGACCATTGTGTTAGTTCTTCAGCACAAAAAACTTTTGTTCCACCGGAAAAACGTGACATCGGCATGGTTTTCCAATCTTATGCCGTGTGGCCACATATGACGGTGCTCGACAATGTCGGCTATCCTCTTAAGATTCAAAAAATCGCCAAGGCAGAACGGGAAAAACGTGTGTTGGAAATGTTAGAACTAGTCCATTTAGGCGAATATGCCGAACGTTACCCGCATCAATTGTCCGGTGGTCAGCAACAACGTGTTGCTTTAGCACGTGCATTAGTGGCACAACCGGGACTATTACTCCTAGATGAACCGCTATCTAATTTGGATGCCAAATTGCGTGAAAGTATGCGCTTTGAAATTTTGGCGCTACAAAAAACTTTGGGCATTACCGTGGTTTATGTTACTCATGACCAAGGCGAAGCTATGGCTATGAGTGACCGCGTCGTGGTTATGAACCGTGGTGTTGTACAACAAATTGGCGAACCTCAAGAAATTTATACTAATCCTGCGAACAAAATGGTGGCGGACTTTATTGGTCTAGTCAACTTCTTGCCTGGTGAAGTCAGCGACGGTCGCGTCCATATTAATGGGATTGTTACTTCTTTCCCCAACACTTCCGGTATTTCCGGCAGTGCTACCATTGCAGTACGTCCGGAAAATATCACGATGAATAAAACCAGTGGTGTGGTTGAAGGACTATTAACTCATCGCTTCTATCTAGGTGATGCTGTTGATTATCGCGTACAAGTGGGCGAGCATATGGTTCGCGTTATCGTGAAAGGTGCAGATTTCCAAGAATTTACTGATGGCGACAAAGTCTACCTTGATTTTGAACGTGTGATGGTTTTTGAACAAGATTAACAGTATTACTAGCACTGCTGACCCTTTGGGTCAGCAGTTTTTATGTTATAATGGAAGAAAACAAAAGTAGGCTTAATTATGAAGAAAAAAATCCTAGCACTCTTGTGCCTCTTATGCTTGGTTAGCGGCTGCGGAACCAGTAAATCAGAAGTGGTGACCATAACGGTTTATAGTGAATTACCGGTAGAGGTCACGGAGAGTTTGGCACGAGATTTTGAAAAAAAAATGACGGGGAAGGTACAAGTAAAAACGCTTACCCTACCCAAGCAGCATTTGGCAGAAAAATTACACCTGCTTAGCACTAGTGACGGCGATTTATGGCTAGGCGCTACGGCAGAGGAATATTTTTTGGCTGATCAACAAAAAGCCTTGTTACTGTATAAGGCACGGGGAATTCAAGCAATTATTCCGGAAGTGCGAGATAAAAAAGGCGCATGGACAGGTTTGTTTACTACTAATTTAGGTTTTGTGAGCAATCAAAAACGCTTGCGGGAGCTAGACGTGGCCGAGCCGACTTCTTGGCAGGATTTGCTCACTACGCCCTTACAAGAAGAACTGGTGTTTTCCGATCCAGTGTGGCAGCAAGGCGGCTATCGTTTGGTGACTACCCTGTGGCAACTTTGGGGTGAGCAAAGGACTTTGCGCTACGCCAAAGAGCTAAGGCAGCAAGCTCCCCTGGAAGTTCTAGATGACGCTACGGCCATTGAAGAAGTCCAAGAGGGTACACGGGCAGTGGCGGTTGTGCCCCTAGACCTGGCACTACTAGCAGCCCACAACGACCACAATCTTCTCGTCAGCCAGGCCAGAGAAGGGACTTCACGGAAGATAACCGGTGTGGCTATATTAAAACAAACAGGACAGGAACTAAGAGCCAGGGAGTTTGTCGACTATTTGCTTTCCGAAAGAGCCAAAGAATTACTGTATGGACTTGATTATTATGCGTGGCATTTAAATGAAGACCCCAAGGACTATACCTGGGGTAAGCGATTTGCAGGAGGACTGCTCATTCACAATGATTTGCGCTGGTGCGCTGTTCACAGTAATAGCATTCTTGCCAAATGGCAACAGGTACCGTAATAAGTCGGCTCTAAGGAGCCGGCTTATTTTTTTGTAGTGACAAACTGTACTGATGAAACGTAGCGAAAAAAAGCAGGAGCCTTAGGTTTGAAGATGGAGGGCACAGCAGGGGGCAAAACTTTGTTGAGCAACAAAAAACTGTACTTAATAGGAAGCTAAAAAGAACTAACTAGTAGCTAGACAACAAAGGGGGAAAATAATTGAGAAAGTAGTTGACAACAGGGGCACTGGCTGATACTATATACAAGTTCCCAAAAGCACCGCTTAGGAAAACTTAAAAAACTTTAGTGATAAAGAAAAAAAGTGTTGACAACAGCGACGTGGAATGATAGTATATAGAAGTTGTCACAACGGCAACCAAGAACCTTGAAAACTGAACAA
>JAVXCQ010000008.1:67342-68769 GCA_036659415.1 Acidaminococcaceae bacterium | reverse complement strand
GTTTAGATATTTTAATAAAAGAAAGTGGTTTTTCTCATAAAGATATTGAATCTTATACATCAATACGAGGCAGTGCTATAAGTAATTATCGCAATGGTAAAACCAAGCCCTCTTTTGAAGCAATAATAGCGTTATCGAAGCTTTTTAAAGTTACTTCTGACTATCTATTATTCGGCATTGGTGATAATAAAAATGATTGTTTAGGACAATCAAAACCAACAAAATTTAATTGTCCCACTAAAATTTTAGACTTAGATTATTCTGAAATAGGCAAACGATTAAAAAAAACCCGCGTACATAACAATCTAACTCAACAAGCTCTCGCTGATCTGATGGGTGTATCAGTTTCTTATATCAAAAGCACTGAGCGAGGTTCAAAACCTAGCTTAAGATATCTTTATACTGTTGTGTCCGCTTGTCATGTCACCTACGACTGGCTTCTTGCTGGAATAGATAATAATATACCACCTCAGTCAAGTTCTTCAATTATAACTACCGTAGAAGATTTAGAAGTTAATTATATGAATATTTTATTTAATGTTGCATTAAAAGAAAAGAAATATTGGGCTATTGAACAATTCAAATATGCTTTCAAAGATTTTATAAACGAATATGAAGAAGAAAAAAAACAGCATGAATCACAACCAAACTCATCTGACGTTGGTTAAATGATTCCTGCTGCTATGTGTTTTTCTTATCATTGATCTATTTTCTAAACTCCGGTAGACGGTCAAAAGTCTATGCGGAGTTTATTTTTATTATTTGTATAATTATAATTTTTATTAGTATTTTTATTATTTTTTTGTATAAATGCTACTTTAGTCCCAAAAATCCTGCCACCTGCACTACTGCTAGCTTTACGCGGTGCCTTTAATTAGTTAAAGAGTACTTTAGTCCGTCCTCTCCAAAAAAACACGCCCTTTTTTCTTTCAACCTTCAATCACCCTTTAACGACACATTGAAGCGATGTTAAACGGTCTTTAATAATTTCTTCAAAACTTGCCAAAAATCCTGCCAATGTCCACGACCCCCTAAAAATTATCAAATGAAATGTCGCACGCCTTCTTTAACTCTTCAAAAATAAAAACCCCGAAACCAGCACCTACTCTTGCTGTCCGAGGTTTTCCAGCCTATTCTTGAGATTTCCTCAATATCTTAAACTAAATGTCGTCTTATACCTGTATTGTGCCACCGCCTACAGCTGCTCCAGTACCTGTCGCAATCACATCTGTTCCCGTAAGCGTCACACTGTGTTTGCTATCCTTCGGCGTGGTCGTATTTTCTAGATAGTCCACCGCATAGCTGCCAGCTGTCAGGTCAACGACAGACGTATAGCCTGCCTTGCTTTCAGACTTGCCCTTTGAAAAGGTGGTTCCTGCCGCCATAGCGACCCCACTACTCCACGTCATCCCTGCCACCAAGCTAAG
>JAVXCQ010000008.1:0-67242 GCA_036659415.1 Acidaminococcaceae bacterium | reverse complement strand
TCTAACCTTTGCAGCTGGCTGTCCTCCCACGAATGGCTTAGACCCTGTAGCATTGCGTCACCTGTTTTCACAGGTTTTGCCCAATATGAAGCTCTTAATCGCTTATTTGTCTATATTTTAGCACACTTATTCACCCCTCTGCAAGACTTTTATAACTTAATTAATCTCTAAATACTCAATCTTGAGGCATAAACAGGACAATTCCGGGAGTTTCACTCCCTCCAGAAACCCATCAGCGTTACAATCGTAGTAAAAATAATATTTTAGGCACATAAAAGCAGTAAAAAACACACCGTATTCCCCCCAAAGGGAGTACGGTGTGTTAAAACTAAGCTATTTTTAGGCTTTGCCAGCCAATTTTTTGTAACCGTCTAAACGTTCCAGAGCATCGGCTTTCGTTTTAGCAAACAAAGCTTCGGCAGTATCAGGGAACTGTTTGAGCAAGGACGAGTAACGAACTTCGCCCATGAGGAACTCATGGAAATCAGTGGAGGGTTCTTTGGAGTCCAGACTAAAAGGATTTTCGCCCTTAGCTTTCAAAGCAGGGTTAAAGCGATAGTTCGCCCAATAACCGCAATCCACTGCTCGTTTCGCTTCCAGTTGACTGCTGCCCATCCCGGCTTTCAAGCCGTGATTAATACAAGGTGCATAAGCGATAACCAAGGACGGTCCCGGATAAGCTTCGGCTTCCGCCAAGGCTTTGAGGGTTTGATTTTTATCCGCACCCATGGAAATTTGAGCTACATAAACATAGCCATAACTCATGGCCATCATGCCCAGGTCTTTCTTCTTGGTCTTTTTGCCACTGGCAGCAAATTTGGCAATCGCCGCTGTTGGGGTAGATTTAGAAGATTGACCGCCGGTATTGGAATACACTTCGGTATCAAAAACCAGCACATTCACGTCTTCGCCGGAAGCCAGCACGTGGTCTAATCCGCCGTAGCCGATATCGTAGGCCCAACCGTCACCACCAAAAATCCAGTGGGAACGTTTAACAAAAAATTTGCTTTGAGCGTAAATGTTTTCTAAAAGCGTATTACCGGCTTTTTCCGTAGCGAGCAGAGCCAACAAAGCATTGGCACGGTCACGAGTACCGGCGCCGTTATTGAGGTTAGTTAGCCAGTCCTCCATTAACGCTGCCAGTGCCGAAGACACGCCCGCCGCTAGGGCTTCACGCAACATATCAGCCAGCCGTTCACGAGATTGTTGTACGCCGAGGAACATACCTAGGCCATATTCAGCATTATCTTCAAACAGAGAATTAGCCCAACTTGGACCATGACCAGCACAGTTTTTGGTGTAAGGCATGGACGGTGCGCTAGCACCCCAAATAGAGGTACAACCGGTAGCATTGGCAATCATCATGCGATCACCCACTAGCTGGGTAACCAGTTTGGCATATGGTGTTTCGCCACAACCGGCACAAGCACCGGAGAACTCTAGTAGCGGCTGCTCAAATTGCACACCTTTAACGGTGTTTTTATTCATGGGGTTAGGTTTCGCTGCCAACTGGTGCATAGCATATTCCCACAGTGGTACTTGGTTCATTTGGGATTCCAAAGGTTTCATCACTAGGGCTTTGTCTTTAGCTGGACACACTTGGGCACAGTTACCGCAACCGGTACAATCTAACGGCGAAATCGCCATCCGAAATTGCAAGTCAGGTGCACCGATAGCAGCTTTAGCTGTAAAGCCTGCGGGAGCGGCAGCCACCTCTGCGGCGGTAGCCAGGACAGGCCGAATCACAGCGTGAGGACAAACAAAGGCACATTGGTTACATTGAATACATTTATCCATTTGCCATTCTGGTACATTAATGGCAATACCACGTTTTTCAAAAGCAGAAGTACCGGAAGGGAACGTACCATCTACGTGTTCAGCAAAGGTACTGACGGGTAATTGCTCGCCTTCCAAACGGTTCATCGGTTCCAGTACGTTGCGAGCAAAAGCAGAAGTATTAGTGGAAGCAAGGACTTTATCCTCCGGTGCCACTTGCCAAGCTTCCGGTACCACAACTAGGGTAGCTGCTTCGGCACCTTGGTCGATAGCTCCGTAGTTCATGTCTAACACGGCTTGACCTTTAAGTCCATAGGAATGGTCAACGGCTTCTTTCAAGTATTTAACGGCATCTGCTACAGGAATAATATCCGCTAGTTTAAAGAAGGCTGCTTGCATAATCATGTTGATGCGACCACCCAAACCGATAGCTTGAGCAATTTTAACAGCGTCCATGGTGTAGAATTTAATGTTGTTTTGAGCGATATAGCGTTTAATGTAGCCTGGTAGATTAGCTTCCAGTTCTGCTGCATCCCAGCTACAGTTCAAGAGGAAAGTGCCGCCTGGTTTCAACCCAGCAACTACATTGTATTTATGCACATAGGATTGGTTGTGCACCGCCACAAAATCGGCATGGTTAATGAGATAAGGGGCACGAATCGGTTCGTGGCCAAAACGCAGATGAGAAACCGTAATGCCGCCAGATTTTTTGGAGTCATAGGAAAAGTATCCCTGGGCGTACATATTGGTATAGTCACCAATGATTTTAATGGCACTCTTATTGGCGCCTACGGTACCATCAGAACCCAAGCCCCAGAACTTGCAGCTCTTGGTGCCAACTGGGGTAGTGTCTAGCTCGGTAACTACCGCCAAAGACGTACCGGTCACGTCGTCAGTAATACCGACAGTAAAATTGTTTTTAGGAGTGTCTTGACGCAAATTATTAAAGACAGCCATCACGTCAGACGGAGTCAAGTCTTTGGAACCCAAACCATAACGCCCACCAATAATCATTGGTTGCTGAGCCGTGCCATAATAAACGCTACGCACATCTAAATACAGCGGTTCGCCAAAAGCGCCCGGTTCTTTGGTACGGTCAAGCACGGCAATTCTCTTGGTAGTTTGCGGCATTGCCCCCAAGAAATGTTTAGCAGAGAAAGGACGATAAAGATGAACCACCAACAGACCCACTTTTTCGCCTTGTGCTACTAAATGTTCCACGGTAGTTTGAATAGCTTCGCAACCAGAACCCATAGCGATAATCACGTTTTCAGCGTCAGCGGCGCCGTAATAATTGAACAGGCCATATTGACGTCCGGTAACAGCACTGACTTGTTGCATATAGTCTTCTACAATAGCTGGAAGTGCTTCATAGTAGGAATTAACAGCTTCACGGGTTTGGAAATAAATATCCGGATTTTGTGCAGTACCACGAATAACCGGATTATCCGGGTTCAGTCCCCGGGTACGGAAAGCGGCAACAGCATCATGATCCAGCATTTTATCCAAATCAGCATAGTCCATGACTTCGATTTTTTGAATTTCATGAGAAGTACGGAAACCGTCAAAGAAATTCACAAAAGGCACGCGGCCTTTAATGGCGGATAAATGAGCAACAGCGGAAAGATCCATAACTTCTTGGACACTGCTTTCAGCTAAGAGTGCAAACCCTGTTTGTCTAGTCGCCATCACGTCTTGGTGGTCACCAAAAATAGATAGTGAGCTAGCTGCCAGTGCACGAGCTGATACCTGAAACACTGCCGGCAATAGTTCGCCTGCCATTTTATACATATTAGGAATCATAAGCAGTAAACCCTGAGAAGCAGTATAGGTAGTAGTCAAGGCACCTGCTTGCAAAGAGCCATGCACGGCTCCAGAAGCTCCTGCCTCAGATTGCATTTCCATTACTTTCACAGTTTGTCCGAAAAGATTTTTCTTGCCTTGAGCAGCCCATTCATCAGTAACTTCCGCCATAGGGGAAGAAGGTGTAATGGGGTAGATTGCGGCAACGTCAGTAAAAGCATAGGCGACGTGTGCGGCAGCAGTATTACCATCCATCGTTTTCATTTTTGCCATGTTGATTCCTTCTTTCATTTAATTTCGCATACAGGCTCAAAACCACCTGTCACTAAAAACTGGGGTTAACATTGCAGTATACTTATAGCTCAATAGTATACACTAAAACCCGTTGTTTGTAAATTTGTGGACAGTATACATCTCGACAAATTTAGACGCGTAGCTTACTGCTTCCATTATATTATATATTTCTTCTTTGGTCATTGTATTTATGTGTCTATTTTGTTAAACTTAAGTTGAAGAATTTAATAGATGTTGAATCCACTAGGGGCGCTTTTTGCTGAGAGACTACGGTCGACCCTTGGAACCTGATTTCCGGATAATACCGGCGAAGGAAAGTGGCTTGCCAGTGCAACAACTAACACCGCCGTTTCCTTATTCAAGGAAATGGCTATTTTTTATTTAAAGGAGAGTGTCTAGATTATGTCCACCCAAATGCAACTTGCAAGACAAGGTATTATTACTGCCGCCATGCGCACTGTCGCCGCCCAAGAGGGGCTAGAACCAGAAACTATTCGTGCCGGAGTGGCTGCCGGTACCATTGCCATCTGTGCTAACAGCAGGCACACCAAGCTCGTGCCCCGTGGTGTGGGCAAAGGGCTGAGTACCAAGGTCAATGCCAATATCGGTACTTCCAGCTCCTACCCTGACCCAGAACCGGAGCTAGCTAAACTGCAAGCCGCTATTGACGCTGGTGCCGATGCCGTCATGGATTTGTCCACCGGTGACAATATTGCCGCTTCCCGTCGGGCGATTATTAATGCCTCCACGGTAATGGTGGGGACAGTGCCCATCTATGAGGCCACGGTCGCCGCCATTAAAAAATACGGCGCTGTTGTCCACATGACCAAGGAAGAACTTTTTGCCGTCATTGAAAAACAAGCGCAAGATGGGGCGGATTTCATGACTATTCACTGTGGCATTAACCGCAATGTGCTGCAGGCACTCATCGCTGAAGGTCGTGTGATGGACGTGGTCAGTCGTGGTGGTTCTTTCATCACGGGCTGGATGCTCCATAACGACCAGGAAAATCCCCTGTATGAATACTATGACGAAATTCTCGCCATTTGCCAAAAATACGATGTAACCATTAGCCTAGGCGATGGGCTTCGTCCCGGTTGCCTAGCCGATGCTACCGACCGTGCCCAAATTCAGGAACTGCTCAATCTAGGTGAACTGACAGAAAGAGCCTGGGCACAAGGGGTTCAAGTCATGGTGGAAGGCCCGGGGCACGTACCTTACAATCAGATTGCTACCAATATTCAATTGCAAAAGAGCCTGTGCAAGGGGGCACCTTTTTATGTCTTAGGGCCACTGGTCACTGACGTAGCACCGGGCTATGACCATATTACTGCCGCTATCGGAGGCACACTGGCCGCAGCGGCAGGAGCAGACTTCCTGTGCTATGTCACTCCGGCAGAACATTTGGGCTTACCGAATTTGGAGGACGTCCGAGAAGGTGTCATTGCCACCCGCATTGCAGCCCATGCCGGTGATATCGCCAAAGGCTTACCCTCTGCACTTGCTTGGGATTTAGCCATGTCCCAAGCCCGCAAAGCCTTGGACTGGCCGGCACAAATCCGCCTAGCGCTGGATCCGGTGAAAGCCCAGCGTTTCCGTTCCGAAAAAAACAAAGCCGACGACGAAGCTTGCTCCATGTGCGGCGATTACTGTGCCGTCAAAATTGTAGCGGAGTACCTGGAAAAAGCCAAAACCGCTAAACAATAAGTAGGTAGGTAGGTAGGTAAAATAAACTTGCAACAAAAAAGCCCCGCTCTCCCAGCGACTAACCACCTAGTGGGTGGCAGTTTCTGCTGAGAGAGCGGGGCTTTGCAATTATTTTTTAATTAAAGTTTGGTTACGGGTTAAGGGATCTCCTACATCAAGGTGTCCGCTTAAGGTGATAACCTTCTGCCCTTCGACGAGAATTTGCACCTGCTTAATCTCAGGGAATTCTGTCAAAGTATTGACAATGGCGTTGACGAACATTAGCTCCTCATAGGAACCCTGTCCCCGCCGTTGCAAGTCTTTACTGAAATTAGCAGACGCTAAACCGTCTTTAATCTGTAGTCCCAAAACTTTGGTGCCGGCAGGAAAAAGATTTTCTAGCTTGCTATCTCGGGGTTTAGTATTAACGAGGCACTGGAGCGCAGCCAAGGGTAAATCCGCCTTAGCTACTACTGTCACCTGTTGCTGTTCCGGAACCAGCATTTCCTCGCCACTCACTGGTATACGGTAAACTACTACCTTTTGCTGGACTGTAACCGGTGCCGGAGGAGTTTTGTCCCCTGCTTCCGAAGCACAACCGGCTACCGTTAACACCACTAACACCAGAGGTAAGAGCAGCCATCTGAACATTTTCATTAGCTTTTACCTCCTGCTTGTTTAAAATATGCTTCAATACCATCTACAATGGCCGCAGCCAGCTTGCCTTGGAACCAGTTACTGCGCAAGAGTTTTTCTTCTTTGGCATTACTGATAAACGCCATTTCAATGAGCATGGCAGGCATGGAACTGCGTTTGACCACATAGAAATTGGCTTCACGCACACCCAAATCGTCCAGACCAAAATTGCCGGTAATTTTTTCTTGAATAGCGGTGGCAATCATTTCGTCATAACGAGTTTTGGGATAATAGTAAGTGGAAAACCCACCTACCTGACGATTGTTGGAAGCATTGCAATGCAGGCTAATAAACAAGTCGGCACTGTTTTCTTCTGCCACATCGACTCTGGCCTGTAGTTCTTGGGCGTCGGTGGCTTCCGGTCCGTAAACATCTTGGTCGCCGATTCTGGTCATACTGACCCGCGCACCTTTTTTAGCCAGCAAATCCTGGACTTTTTTCGTAATTTTGAGGGTAATATCTTTTTCCCTGGTACCGTCTATACCAATGGCACCGGGATCAGTACCGCCGTGACCGGCATCTAGGGTAATCATTTTATTTTTTAGCCCTGCTGTCGTCTTAAAAGCACCTTTTTTGACATTAGTCACCTGGGGCTTAGTGGGCGTCGATGTAGGTCTGGCATTCACATTGACATTACGACCGTTGGCAATATCAAGCACTACCCGGTGGGGGCGATGGGTAACTGGGTCTTTTTTGAGGGTAAAAAGCTTGTAATCCTTATTTTTAATTTCCCGCAAAAGCGGCAAAAGCAACGTGGTTTCATCGCCTTGCTCCCTAAGCTCGGCTTGTTGCACGGTACTACTTTTGAGCCGGTAGCTCGTAGTCACATTTTTTTTGAGCCCCGCTTCTAGGGTCACTAGCAGTTGGCCGTCTTTGCATTGTACCTGAGCTTTTGTCGGCCCAGTCACATCTAAGACTACACGCAAAACATTTGCTTTGTTGACACCCCAATGCAGAGCTGTCACTTCTGGCGTAGCCGCCAGCACCGTCAAGCTACCCCATAAAGTATATAAGGCCATACTTAAGAGCATAATCTTTTTTAGCAAATTCGACTCACCTCTCTCTGACGCTTAGTGTCTATTTATTCTATCAACGATTACAATTCCTGTAAAGAAATTTACTCTCCGTCGATTAATTTTTTTAATAATTGCCGCGTCGTTGCTAAAGCTTCTTGAGTCGCCGCAGTGTCTTTCGCTAGCTCTAGTGCCAATACGTCCCCTTCTTGACACTCTGGTGGTAATAGGCTAGCTGGCCAGTCAATACTATCACCGGCCTCGCCGTACACAAGTACCGCCACTGCTCCCTCGAAACGGTCAATAGTCAGTTGTATTTTCATGCCAGCCACTCTGCTTCCAAGTCCGCACGAGCCTGGGGCAAGGCTTGGGCGATTTCGCTGGCAGTAAGCCCTATTCTGCCTGTTTGCGCCACTAAATCAGCGGCGGCGCCGTGTAAATAAACGCCCAGTAACGCTGCTTCTAGAGGTGCCAAACCCTGTGCCAGCAAAGCGGTAAGCACGCCGGTTAAAACGTCCCCGCACCCTCCGGTTGCCATTCCTTCGTTGCCGGTGGTATTAATATAGACGTTGCCCTCTGGTGTAGCAATCACGGTAGGTGCTCCTTTTAAGACGACCACTGCATTCCAGCGCACGGCGTAATGCTTGGCTGTAGCCAGACGATTAGCGTCCACGTTAGCGGCATCGCTGTCAATCAAACGTGCCATTTCTCCCGGGTGGGGAGTTAGGATTTTGGGAGCGGTCATGGCATTTAAGACCTCGGTTCTGCCCACTAAGGCGTTAAGGGCATCAGCATCCAAAACCACCGGTTGCTCCAGCTTGGGCAAAACATCAAGCAGCACGTCTTGCGTCGCTTCGCTAGTACCCAGGCCAGGCCCCATAGCCACGGCGTCACTGGCCTGTGCCCAACGCAAAATACCGCTGACGGCACTGGCGCCCAAAACGCCCGGTGTTCTTTCATTCAAACTTTGCACCATCACTTCGGTTAGTTTAGTAGCCAGCAAGCTCTGACAGCTAAAGGGTGTCAACAGGGTAACCAAACCTGCCCCTGCTTTCACAGCGGCGGTACTACACAAAGCTGCCGCTCCGGTCAAACCGCTAGAGCCTGCTACCAGCGTAACTTTACCCGCCAGAGCTTTGTGAGCATTGCGGGGGCGTAACGGTAACAGACCTGCCGCTAGCTTCCCATCCAGCAGATTATATTCAGCCCGCACCTTGGCGACTAAGGACTGCGGAATACCAATATCAGCCACAAGCACGTCACCGGTCAATTCCAAACCGGGATAAAGATACAAGCCGGGCTTAGCGCCGGCCAGCGTAACGGTCGTCATGGCTCGCACTGCGTCTTCACTGGCTTTACCAGTGTCAGCTTCGAGCCCGCTAGGTACATCAATGGCGAGGACGGGCTTTGCCAGTGCATTAATTAACTGCGCAACTTTAAGACCGTCCCCACTTAATTGTCCGTGAAAACCACTGCCATACAACCCATCAATAATCAAATGCGCCAGTTGCCCGGTGACTTTGACTTTATCCCAATTGGTAATGGCCGGCAAAGCCTGCCACCGCAAATCACATTTTTGCATAATCGCCAGTTGCTGCTGTGCTTCCTCGGTATAGTTTTCCGGCGCCGTCAGCAAAAACACACTGACCCGAGCGCCACGGTTCACTAAAAAGCGTGCCGCTACAAAAGCATCGCCGCCATTATTGCCGGGCCCAGCAAAAATAACAATCCGCTTATCCCGGCAATCTTGCAAAACTAGTTCTGCCACTCGGGCTACCGCCTGACCGGCGTTTTCCATGAGCAATAAGCGGGGCAAGCCGATGTCCGTCACTGCCGCTTCATCTAGTGCCTGCATCATTTCAGCTAAAAATAATTTCATTGGTTTTCCCCCTCTAAAACAACCTGTGCCAAAGCGTAAGCTTTAACATGACTTAATGTTACATGAATTTTAGTGCACCCTTTGCTGCGTGCCAGTTCTTGCCACGCCCCGGTCAGCGTGAGCCGTGGCTGTCCCAGGTCATCTTTGGTTAGGCAAATATCTTGCAACTTACCACCACGCAGACCCGTCCCCAAGGCTTTCATTAGCGCTTCCTTCGCCGCAAACCGAGCGGCAAAGCTCATATATTGTTGTTGCCCACAGCTAGTGCAATAGGCAATTTCCTCTGCGGTATACACCCGTGCGGCAAACTGCGGTCTTGCCAGGGCACGAGCAATTCTGTCCACTTCTACCAGGTCACACCCGATACCGATAATCATTGGCCGCCTCCTTCGGGTCTTAAGGTGACCCTACCTACTAAACGCTATATTCTAGTTTATCTGGTCAATACCTGCCGTGACACAGAAAAATTACATTTGTCGCCGGTAGAATTAAACGCTTACCCCTCCCGGCGACTGAGCGCCACCTTGGTTATTAACGCTTAGTTTTTTCAGTTTCGTACGGCCAGCCACTCATGCCGCCCTCCAAGCTTTGGACGTTCTGATAGCCCAAGGCACGCAAAATAGTTTCACCCTCGTACCCACGCAGGTTAATTTGGCAGGAACACACCAGTTGCGCTTGTTTGTCCGGCAAACAAGTCAAGGCTTCCTCACGCAAATGGTGGAGTGGGATATTGACTACTTGGGCACAACCAGCAATGCGGTGAGCCGCAAATTCTGGCGCCGTCCGCACGTCAACTAAGGTATAAGCCGCATCGGCTTTGATTTTTTGAAAGTCCTTAGGATTAATGCTGTGCAAACGACCGGCTAGTTTATTCATGAGCACGTTCGCCGCTGTCGCAATATTATCAATGGGTCCGTTAAAAGGTGGTGCATAAGCCAAGTCCAGATTGCTTAACGCCTGCAAGGTACTGCCATAGGTTAGCGCCGTTGCCACAGCGTCAATGCGTTTGTCTACGCCGCCGGTACCCACAGCCTGTGCTCCCAGCACACGTCCAGTTCCTTTTTCTGCCAATAATTTCAAAATCAGCCGATTAGCTCCCGGCATATAGCCCAAACGGTCAAACCCAGGAACTACTACCGATTCAAACTCTAGACCGGCTGCCTGAGCGGTTCTTTCGTTCAGACCGGTACTTCCGGCCTGCCAGGTGAGCACTTGACAAATACCTGTCGTCAAAATACCCCGATAAGGCACTTGATCGCCGCAAAGATTATCCGCAATGACCCGACCGTGTTTATTGGCCGTAGAACCCATGGGGGCAAAAACTTTACTTCCCGTAATTAGATGCGTATTTTCCGCACAATCTCCGCCAGCATAGATATCGCTATCGGAGGTTTGCAGATATTCGTTCACGGCAATAGCACCGCTAATACCAATGGTAAGACCTGCCTCTCTAGCCAATTCCACGTTGGGACGCACGCCGACAGCAACGATGACCAGTTGCGCCGGTAGCAAGCGTTTATCCGTCTGCACACCGGTTACGTGTCCCTGCTCCCCTACAAAGGCTAGGGTTTTTTCACCTAAATACAGCTTAATACCAGCCTCTAGTACCGGTTTTTTGATTAAATCAGCCATTTCTAAATCCAACATTTGGGGTAAGAGCCGATCTTGCATTTCTACAAGTTGCACCGTCAGCCCCTGCTTGTGAAAAGCTTCCGCCAGCTCTAGCCCAATCAGTCCAGCACCCACAATCACCACGTCCGTCACTTGACCGTTTTGCATTTCCTGCTTAACTTTTTTGGTTTCCCATGGAAACCAAAAATTGTGAATACCGTTTAGGTCAATACCGGCAAGCGGTAGCCGCACCGGCGTAGAACCGGTAGCTAGTACCAGTTTATCGTAGGCAAACACTTGCGTCACACCACTGGCTCGTTCTAGAACGGTCACGGTATGCTCCCGCCGATTAATAGCCAGCGCTTCGTGCCCAACCAAAACAGTAACACCCTTCACTTGACGAAAAAATTCGGGATTACGTTCTCCCATGGGGCCACTGGTAAAGCTGGCAAAGTTGGCCACATCGCCACCGATATAATAGGGGAAGCCGCAGGCGCCGTAGCTAACCTCCGTCCCTCTTTCCAAAATCACTATCTCCGCTTCGCTAGCTCTTCTCCGTAGGCGTGCCGCTGTTTTCATACCGGCAGCCACCCCGCCGATAATTAATATTTTTGTTGCCATTAGTTTCGTCCCCTTTCTGACCCTGCATTTTCTTCTGTTTCCATTATACCTGCAAAAAAGACAGGGTTCAATTGAACCCTGTCTTTTTCTACAATTTTGGTTTTAATTAGCTAAAGCAATCTGTCCTTGGCGCAATACTACTTGCACCACGTCACCGCTTTTAATTTCGCCGGCAACTAGTTTTTTGCCCAACAAGGTTTCCACGGTATGCACAATCAGCCGTTTAAGCGGTCTAGCCCCAAAGGCAGGGTCAAAACCCGCAGCCGCCAAATAGGCGGTGGCTTCATCGGTCACTGTTAGTTTCAGCTCCAATTGTTTTTCCAGACGGGCACTAAGCTCGGCCAAAACCAATTTCACAATGTCTTGAATTTGTGCCGGTGCCAAAGCTTGGAAGACCACAATATCATCTACCCTATTCAAAAATTCCGGGCGGAAGAAGTTCATGAGCAGACTTTGAATTTCCTCCCTTGTGATGGCGCCTTGCCGCTGCATAATTTCCGCAGAGCCCAAATTGCTGGTCATAATAATCAAAGTATTTTTGAAGTCCACGTTGCGTCCCTGACCATCAGTCAAACGGCCATCGTCCAACACTTGCAGTAGCACGTTGAAAACATCGGCGTGAGCCTTTTCAATTTCATCTAACAAAATAACAGCATAGGGGTGCCGCCGTACTGCTTCGGTTAATTGACCACCCTCATCATAGCCTACATAGCCCGGAGGCGCACCAATGAGGCGGGATACGGTATGT
Organism: Acidaminococcaceae bacterium; assembly: GCA_036659415.1. GTDB lineage: Bacteria > Bacillota > Negativicutes > Acidaminococcales > Acidaminococcaceae > JAVXCQ01. Next base: position 55,115 of record JAVXCQ010000008.1, on the reverse strand, counting down.
TTTTCCATATATTCACTCATATCCAGACGAATCATATTGCGTTCATCGTCAAACAAAACTGCGGCCAAAGTTTTGGCCAGTTCTGTTTTACCTACACCGGTAGGTCCTAGAAAGATAAAAGAACCAATCGGACGGTTGGGGTCTTTTATGCCAGCACGTGCTCTAATAACGGCTTCGCTTACGACTTTGACGGCTTCGTCTTGTCCCACCACCCGTGCGTGCAAAGTGTCTTCCAAATGCACCAGTTTCTCCCGGTCGCCGCTGCCTAAGCGTTGTACCGGAATACCAGTCCAGGTGCTCACTACTTTGGCAATATCGTCTTCATCCACTTCTTCTTTCAGTAAGTCACCGGTCTTGGCTTGATTTTTGCTGTCTAAACTTGCCAGCTCTTTTTGCAAAGCCGGCAAACGGCCATATTTAAGTTCAGCTAGCTTGTTAAGGTTGTATTCTCGCTCGGCTGCTTCCATAGCTTGTTTCACGGCGTCGATTTCTTTTTTCACTTCCCGCACACGGGCAATGCCAGCTTTTTCTTTTTCCCAACGAGCCATCAGTTCGGCATTCGCCTGTTTTAAGCCCGTTAATTCTTGTTCAATTTTGACCTTGCGGTCAGCAGACTGAGTATCTTCTTCTTTACTTAAAGCCTGAGCCTCAATCTCCAGCTGTAAAATACGTCGTTTACTTTCATCTAGTTCCGCCGGCAGAGAGTCTATCTCTGTCCGCAATCTAGCTGCTGCTTCATCTACTAGGTCAATGGCTTTATCCGGCAAGAAACGGTCATTAATATAACGGTTGGATAATACTGCCGCTGCCACCAGTGCCGTATCTTTAATTCTCACCCCGTGATGCACTTCATAACGTTCACGCAAACCACGCAAAATCGAAATCGTATCTTCTACATTTGGTTGTTTAACCAGTACAGGCTGGAAACGACGTTCCAAGGCACTGTCTTTTTCGATATATTTACGATATTCATTAAGCGTAGTTGCACCGATGCAGCGCAATTCGCCACGGGCAAGCATAGGCTTGAGGATATTGCCGGCATCCATCGCCCCTTCGGCAGCACCAGCACCTACCACTGTATGCAATTCGTCAATAAACATAATAATCTGCCCAGCCGAGTCAGAAACTGCTTTTAAAACTTTTTTCAAACGTTCTTCAAACTCGCCGCGAAATTTGGCTCCGGCCACAAGGGAAGCAAGGTCGAGAGCATACAGGGTTTTGTTTTTGAGCATTTCTGGCACATCGCCGGCCACAATTCTCCGGGCTAACCCTTCCACAATGGCCGTCTTGCCAACCCCCGGCTCACCAATAAGCACAGGGTTATTTTTTTTGCGACGGGACAAAATCTCAATAGTACGCCGAATTTCTTCGTCACGACCAATTACCGGATCCAGGTCCCCCTGCCGTGCTTTTTGCGTTAAATCTTGTCCGAATTTTTCCAAGGTTTTTTTTGTTTCTTCGTCCCCTTGCCCACCAGCATATTGCAAATACAGTGCCTCGATTTTTTGTTTGTCTAAATGATATTGTCGGCATAGTGCCACGACCTCGCTATCGCCATCGCCCACAAGGGCACCGACTAAATGTCCGCTATGGATTTCACCCTCACCGGCAGCTTTTTCGGCTAAGCCCAGCACTCTAGCCATCCCCATGGACAACCGCAAAGCATCTTGACCTTTGACTACGGGAATTTTTTGTACAAGAGCTTTAGCCGCTTGGCTAAAAGCTTTCTCGTCAATTTGTAGATTGGTTAAAACAAATTTAAAAAAGCCTGCTTGACCACACAATGCTGCCAATAAATGTATGGTACTAAACTCTTGATTGTAGTTCATAACTGCTTGTTGTTGGGCAGCTTCCAAAACGGTTTTAACTTCTTCACTATAACGTTCTGCTTGCATAATTAGTACACCTCCATAAATTAAAAGCTTTTATTGCTTACTTTAGTTGTTTTTAGCATTTTATTCTACTGCTGACGCAGGAAAACCATGATCAATGGCGAACTTTAAAGATGTTAGTTAATATTTGTGGAAACACGGGAGGTACCTATGAATTCATCCATTATCGTCTATCGTCTGTTTGACGTTGCCGACGAAATCAATTTGGACTTAGTGCAAGCACTGTGGGCCAGTCGCAATAAAATTGCTTCACGTTTGCGTTTGGAAAGAATTTCCACTAAGTCTATTACCTTTAAAGATCCACCTGTGCTTGTAGAATTGGGTTCCCATGAGCTACCGCTGGCTGGCAAACTCTATTTAGCCGAAATTAAGGCTCGCATTTTTGACTTGGGCGTTATTAGTATCATTATTCGCCTAGATTTACCAGAAGATATTTCCTATGAAGACTATTTAGAATTAGCAGTCGTCAGTGAACATATGCCGGAAGATAAAATTCATGAATACCTAAACGCTGTACTGGCAACCATTCGTCCGGCCTGTTCCAACGAGCGTTTTTCAGACTTTGACGAGGATTTTGTAGTTTACTATTTCCAGGACCAATTACCGCAATGGGATTTAGTACCCCTGCTCCTCAAGGACAAGTCACCGCTAAATGCACAAACTCGTCAGGAAGCCTTGTTCAACAAATTTTCCTACGGTCATGATATTACTTACCTTACCTGGGATTCTGCCGTGGTCTACGACAACAGTGGCAGTATGGATATTCCCGACCTGTTGGAGTTTGCCAATGCCCAATTTTTGGAACTGCGGTACTATGACAATGCCCTCAACCTCGGCATTGACCGCACCTATGATGAAATCGAGGAGGCGGATAGTACAGGCAAGCAAAAGCGCCTGCAACGCTATCGCCAAATCCGGGGTAACCTCATGGAACTGATGGCCGATGTTAGTAGTCTGACCAGTAACATTGATAATGCCCTCCAAGTCACTGAAGATATTTTCTATGCTCGTGTCTATACTCGCTATATGCATCTTTTGCGCACCTCGGCCTGGCGGGAAAACATCGACAGCAAGATTTCTGTCATCCAGCGCAGCTACAATCTACTAAATGAAGAAGTCATTATGCACCGCTTTGAAATGCTAGGGGTGCTGTGTGCCGGACTTCTGACAGCGATTTTACTAATTAGTATCTATATCGCTTGTCGCATAGCTTAAGTCAATTATCGAAAAGAGCAGGCTAACTGCTCTTTCTTTTTTAATTGTAAGGTCAAAAAGTCTAAAAGTCAAACATTATTTTTAAAGTTTCTGACTTTTAACCTAAGTGCTAGCTACAGGGCGAGCTTCCAAGCCGTCAAGCGTTACAGGCATTACAACTAAGTATTTACGGCTAGCCAAAGAACAAGACTTCTGGGTATTTTCTTGACAATGCTGCTTAGCAGTGCCAGAATAAAAGTTATTCTCGCTGTAAAGGAGCTTTTATGAATACACAAACTTTATTTACTGGTTTTACGCTCTTACTTTTAATCCAATTCGTCAGCACCTGGCTACTAGGCAGCTTAGGTCTGACCTTTCCGCCGGCGCTCTTAGGAATGATTTTGTTGGCACTGGCGCTTTTGACCAACCTCATTCGGCTTGCCTGGGTAGAGGACATTTGCAGTATTTTAATTGCCAAAATGGGTATGCTCTTCGTCCCTGCCGGCATCAGCATTTTGCTCTATCTGGACGTCATCAGTCAAGAAGCTCTGCCCATTTTCGTCACTATTATCGTTACCTCCATCATCGTCATGGTGGCTACCGGACTTTTTGTAGAGCTCATGCTCCGCCGCCAAAACAAGGAGGAACAATAATGCCTGCTACGCTTTTATCTTCACCGCTTTTAGGTCTAGCGCTTACGGTCATTGCCTACAAAATAGGCGAAAAGGTATCCGAGCGCTTTAATTTAACTTTATTACCACCCTTTGTCACTTGTTGTGCCATCATTATGCTATTGATTCACCAAGCCGGGCTCTTTACTTACCAACAATACGAAGTGGGCGGTGCCATGATTAATTTTCTTCTAGGTCCGGCCACCGTGGCGCTGGCTTTACCTCTCGTCCGCAACAAACATATTTTGCGGCAGCATGGCGCTATTTTGCTAGGGGGCGTCCTCATTGGTACCTGCTCCGGCATTATCTCCGTTGCCCTTTGTGCCAAAGCGTTGGGAGCTTCCCACCTAGTGGCCATGTCCCTAGTGCCTAAATCGGTCACGACCCCCATCGCCATGGACATTTCCGCCGCCATCGGTGGTATTCCGGCGCTTACCGCTGCCTGCGTCATTATCACCGGTATTTTCGGTGCAACCTGTGGACATAAATTGCTGGCGCTGGTTGGCGTCAAAAATGATATTGCCATCGGTCTTGCCATTGGCGCTTCCAGTCACGGGTTAGGAGCCAGCAGCTGTATTGCCAAAAGCAGTATGCAGGTAGCCATCAGTAGTCTGGCCATTGCTCTGGTAGGTATTGCGACCGCACTTTTGGCGCCCTTGCTCCTGCCTTATCTCTAAGGTATCAAAACCGTCAACAAAAAGAAAGCCGCTAACAAGAAGGATTATTTCCATCCTTTTTGTTAGCGGCTTTTTATTATGGTGGCAATTGCTACTATTTTAGTTTTGCCCTTGCAGCTATTTTCCCTAAGCTTAGTTTGTAAATAGGGATTATTTTTTCTTTAAGGCTTGTAAGAGGCGGTTCCAGCTTTTTTGAACCCGGCGCCAGGCTAACGGCATAGCGGCTAAACGCCAGCCCAGTAACAGCCCTGCGTCCCGGTACAACACGCGACTATTAGTACCTTGTAAGAACGATAAAATATCTTTGTGCCCATAAACATCAAAATTTAAGATTTTCAATTGACGATACAGTGCTTTCAGATAAGCAAAGTTTTCTTTGTTTAACCGGCCAATTTTAAGGCTCCGCCGCACCATGACCATCACTTCAATAATGCGCCGCATATCTCTGGCCATATCTTCCTGCAATAATTCGCTTCTTAGGTCAAAGGTAAGCAAATGCTTATGCCAGTCTTCCAATCGGCACAGGGCAAACTGTTCTAGCTGAATAAAGCTAGCACCTTGCCAAGGCACGTTCTCTGTCCACGCCAATAATGCCAACAGCTTATGCGTATACAAACCGCCGGTGATTTGGGTTTCCAAAACGTTAAGGATTTCTTGTTGTCGTTCTGCTAACCGTTCCTGCATCACATTGCTACGCAATAAACTACCGCTTTGTTTATAAACTTGGTTCCACTGACGATTAAATCTTTTGAGGATATAGAGTTCTTGCAAAGGGATAATCAGCTCGACACTACTTTGGGCAAACTTTTTATAATCCTTACTGTCAAGTAACGGCTCTATGAAATTGAGCACGGCACGCAGACCTTTGACTTTGTTAAGCAACAGGCGGTCGGCCTCTGCCAGCGTAGGCTCTGCCCGCAAAGCATTTTGTGCTTCCAAAATCAAATTAACCTGATAAGCTAATAATTTTTTGAATTCACCTTCTACGTTGCCCTCTCGCACAATTTTCACTTCAGTAGTAAGGGGCGCTAAGGGTGCTGCACTGCCGGCCAACAAGTCCAGCCCCCGCTTAAACTTACTGCGGGCTTCAATAAACAGGGGCAGTTCCCCCGCTAATTGAGCCATAAAAGCAAATAAATCACCTTTATTGCCTTCTACCAGCTCCAGCTCAATTTCTTCAATTTTTTCTTTTTGTTTGCCTACGATAATATTGCCTTCGTCAACGGCCAACTCAACCACTGTGGTTGGGGATATTCTCACGAGCCTAATTTCTCGCTTCACCGTCACTTGAAACAGAACCTGCAATTCTTCTTCGGCGAGGAAAGTAGGCAAATCGGTGCCAAAGCCCAACTCGGTAAAGCCCTCTAGGGTTGGCGTTAAATTTTTCAGTGGAACTGTGTATTCCTGTCGCTCCGAAAATCCGCCTTGCGAAGCGTCTTGGGTCTTAATGGTGGCTTCGTACTCTTTGCCGGTTTTGCGAATACGATAAGCAACCCCTGCCTGGGACAGCTTATAGCTAGCAGTATCATAGTAGTAATTATCCAAGGACTTGACTTGCAAGCTATCCGGGATTGTCTTCTCCGCAATAATTGGCAAGGCTAAAAAACGTTTTAAATCTTTTTTAGCAATGGTGAATTTCATTTCCATTTCCACCGTTTTATTGTCCATGTTGCCACTCCTTTTTATAAATGCTCAATTGAACCACGAATTTCCGTAAAAATAACCTGTGCTGTCGTTACCGGATAAACCTGCGGCTCTAGCTTGCGCAAATCTTCTACCCGCCAGCCTTCGTGCCTAGCCTGTAATTGGGCCAGCGCCTCGTCCAAACTGCCGGCAACCACAATGGCAATAGCATCTAAATAAAAGTCCTGCAAAACACAGGGCTCCTGAATCATACTGTGACTGTGATAAGTTTTGTTATGTCGCCAAACGTAAATATTCATAGCTTAGCTCCTTTACCTACATTTTACTACGTTCTCCGCCCCAATACCACCAGGCCATGGGAAGACCAAAGGCTACCGTGGTCAAAACAATGCCCACGGCTAGACCGCCGGTACCCACAAAAGCCTCAGCCAAAAAATTATACGCAAGAGCGCCCGGTAGCATACCCACAAGCGTAGCGGCGGCGTAAGGCACATAGGACATACTGCTGCAACCAGCCACCACGCTAACCGGGTCATAGGGAAAAATCGGCACTGTGCGTAACCAGAGCATACGAATAAAACCTTGCTCGTGGGATAAATAGGTATCTAAACGATGACCCCACTTGCCACCAAAACGGCGTAATAAGCTTTGCTTGCTGCCACTGAGCCGTGCACACCAAAAACAAGTGGTGGCACTACCCAAGCCGCCCAGTACTAAATACACAATCCCCCACCAAGGGCCAAAAAGCAGGCCAGCCGCCAAATTAAGAATTAAGCTGGGAAAGAGCAAAAACGGTCTTAGTGCATAAAGTCCAATGTAGACTACAGGTCCCCAACTACCAAACCCTGCCACCCAACTGCGCACGTCTTCCACCGATTGGGGATGAAAAAACAGTGGCGAAGTATGTAGCCACCATAATAATACTAAAACCAACCCCACACCAAGTATTAGTCGACGGTGGTGCCAAAGCTGTTTGTAATTTATTGACCGCAAACTAATCACCTGTAGCTTTCCTTTATTTATACTTCTTATATTATAAGTTTTCCCGCCAAAAGGCAAGGAGAAGACCCGAGGAAAAAGAAAAAGTGCGAACATCATGAGGCGATGTTCGCACTGGAGTTTTATTTTTTTTCGTGCTTCTTACCTAAGTAAGCAGCTTTAATGTCAGGATTTTCCAAAAGTTCTTGGCCGGTACCCTCCATGGTAATGTTACCTGTTTCCAACACATAGGCCCAGTCAGCAATTTTGAGCGCCATATTAGCATTTTGCTCAATCAAGAGAATGGTCATGCCTTGGGCATTGATTTCTTGAATAATACGAAAAATATCTTTGATAATGAGTGGTGCCAAGCCCAAGGAAGGCTCGTCCATCATTAACATTTGTGGGCGACACATGAGGGCACGCCCCAGGGCTAGCATTTGTTGCTCACCACCGGAAAGAGTACCTGCCATCTGCCAGCTCCGTTCCTCTAAACGAGGAAACAGCTCATAAATCCACTGAATGTCTTTTTTAATCTCTAAGGTGTCATTACGCATATAGGCACCGATTTGCAGGTTTTCCAAAACGGTGAGATTCGCAAAAACTCGCCGACCTTCCGGCACTAGGGTAATACCTTTTTCTACTACTTTTTGCGAATTAAGTCCCATAATAGCATTATCGTTATAAGTAATAGCACCGGCGGCTGGCTTGACCAACCCAATGATACTTCTGAGCAAAGTGCTTTTACCAGCACCGTTGGCCCCGATTAAGGTGACGATTTTGCCGTCCGGCACCGTCAAAGAAATACCTTTGAGAGCTTCGATGCCGCCGTAAGAAACAACAAGGTTTTCGACTTTAAGCATCTTCATCCACCCCCAAATAAGCTTCTATTACGCGCTGGTTATTCTGAATAGCTTCTGGCGAACCTTGCGCAATAGTTTCTCCGAAATCCAGCACGTAAATACGGTCAGAAATTTCCATGACTAAATCCATATGATGCTCAATCATGAAAACCGTAAGGTGATATTCATCACGAATTTGTTTAATAAAATCGGTCAGTTGGTCGGTTTCCTGAGGATTCATACCAGCTGCCGGCTCGTCTAACAGCAAAAGACGTGGACTAGTGGCGAGGGCGCGAATAATTTCCAAATGTCGTTGTTGTCCGTAAGGCAAGGAGGAGGCTTTTTCATTGCGTAATTCCCAGAGGTCAACCTTGCGTAAAAGTTCTTCCACTTCTGCTTCCGCTTGACGCTGTTCCTTATTGTACCAAGGTAAATGCAGGGCTGCCGACATAAAATCAGATTTAAGGTGTAAATGCTTGGCAATCATAACATTCTCATACACCGAAAGGTCCTTGAACAGGCGAATGTTTTGGAAAGTACGTGCCACACCCATTTTGGCAATGGCGCTGGGCTTTTTCCCAGTAATTTTGATTTCTTGACCGGTAGCATCGGTATAAATAACGTCACCGATTGTAGGTGTATACACCCCGGTCACCATATTAAAAGCGGTGGTTTTACCGGCACCGTTTGGCCCGATGAGAGCCACGATTTCGCCTTCGTTAATTTCTATTTGGAGCTTATTGACAGCAACAACACCGCCAAAAATCATGGTAATGCTTTCTGTTTTTAAAATACTCATCAGTTGTGCGCTCCTTTCTTGCTAAAAAAGAAGGCATAGGGATTTTTACAAAAGGCAATAAGTTTATTCCAAGTAAATTCTCGCGTACCCATAATGCCATGACGCCAGAACAAGACCAGAGCCATTAATAGTACGGAGAAGATAACCATGCGAAAGCCTGGACGGAAAAGAGGAATCACGGTACCAAAAAGTTCCAGCGGTTCATCAAAGACACGCAAGATTTCTAGACCCGCAGTAACAATCACCGCACCCAGCATACTGCCGGTAATACTGCCCATACCGCCTAAAACGATAATGAGAAGGAAGTTATAAGTTAAAGTGAACAAAAAGTTTTTAGGGTCTACTGTCCCCAAAAGGGCACCATAAAGACCACCGCCGATACCGGCAAAAAAAGCACTAATCATAAAAGCCAAGCATTTGTGTTTAAACAAGTCAATACCCATAGCTTCAGCGGCAATCTCATCTTCACGAATGGATTTAAATGCCCGTCCGTAAGAAGAATTAATCAAGGTTGTAATAAAGATAAAGGTAATGGCCGTCGCTACAAAAATAAGTCTTACATCATTCATCGGGGGAATATCTTTAATCCCCAACGCACCATTCGTAATGGTTTGCGCATTGGTAATCACAATGCGGATAATCTCCGAAAAGCCTAAAGTCGCCACTGCTAAATAGTCGCCACGCAAGCGCAAAACAGGCGTACCTATCAAAAAAGCCACTAAGGAAGCCAATAAGCCGCCTACAATAAGGGCGAGCCACAACGGCATATGAATGTCCGCAATCGCAGGATTCATCGGTGCTGCGTAGAAAACAGCGGCACGCAGTTCTACCGGCACGGTGAAAATACCCACCGTATAGGCGCCAATAGCCATAAAGCCTGCTTGCCCCAAAGAAAATTGTCCGGCAAAACCATTGGTTAAATTCATGGATAAACCAATAATAGCGTAAATCAAACATAAATTAACAATACGACAAATATAGGAGTCCATTTCAGCATCAACGAAGCACGCTACTCCGAAAAGAACTACCAGTAAAGCTGCTGACAGTATTAAATCTCTCTTTTTCGTCATAGTTACACCTTCTCCGTTGTTTTTTCGCCCAGAAGGCCGGTAGGCTTATAAAACAAAATTATAATCAAAACAATAAAAGCAAAAGCGTCACGATACCCGGACAGTTGTGGGAAGAAGGCGACAATCAAAATCTCGCCCAAGCCTAGAATGAAACCACCCAACACTGCACCTTTAATATTACCAATACCACCAATAACGGCGGCAATAAAGCATTTTAGCCCTGGCATAACGCCTAGCATCGGTGTAATACCGGGATAACGGATACCCCACAAAATAGCACCAATAGCCGCCAAACCGGAGCCGATAATAAAAGTAGTCGAAATAACATTATCAATGTTAATGCCCATCACACGAGCAATCTCATAATCTTTGGACACTGCACGCATGGCCATACCGGTTTTTGTATGATTAACGATATGAAGCAAAGCGAAAAGACAAATCACAGTAATCACAGGAATTAATAAACTGATTGCTTGGATTTGGACGCCACCAATCGTTACATTCTGAGATAAAAGTTCAATATTAGGAAAACGCATTGGCCGTCCACTGAATAAATAGTTAGCCAGGTTTTCTAATAAGAAAGAAGCACCGATCGCCGAAATCAAAACAGAGTTTTTAGGTGCAGACCGCAGTGGACGATAAGCCGTGCGCTCGACTAAAACACCTAAAATCGCCGTAGCGATAATAACACCGACAAAAGTAAGATACCACGGAATATGAAAAACAGAAATACCAAAATAGGCAAAATAGCAGGCCATCATAACAATGTCGCCATGCGCAAAATTGATCATCAACAAAATACCATAAACCATGGTATAGCCGATAGCAATCATAGCATACAGACTGCCTAAAGAAATACCGTTGACCATATGTTGGGCAAAACTTGCCCCGGACATATTAAAAATTGCTTGGAAGAACTCCATTTGTTTACACCACCATACTTAGTAAAAAAGAATTGCTTCCTTCCCTTGGGAAGGAAGCATCTTCATTTAATTTTAAAACTGAATGTCTTACTTATTTAGCTTCAACGAAGTCCATGAATTTGAATTTGCCGTCACGCACCGTCTTGATAACAGCGCCTTTAATCGGGTCGCCATTTTTATCAAGGGTTGTTTTACCGGTTACACATTCTAGGTCTTTTGTAGTAGCAATTGCATCACGGATTTTTACGGAATCAAGGCTGTTAGCACGTTTAATACCGTCTATAGCAATGAGGTAAGCATCATAAGCCATAGCAGTCAGAGCAGAAGGTTCACCTTTGTACTCTTTAACATAAGCTTCTAAGAACTTCTTCGCTTCTTCAGTAGTAGCTTTTTCACGGTCAAAAGCAGTAGAAAGTGCTACGCCTTCAACTTCTTTGCCACCAACATCGATAAACTCTTGAGTTTCCCAAGTATCGCCGCCCAAGAACGGAGCAGTAATACCCAGTTGACGTCCTTGTTTAATCAAAAGAGCGGATTCAGTGAAGTTACCAGGAGCAAAAATAGCGTCAGGATTTTGTGCTTTAATGTTCGTCAAGATTGCAGAAAAATCTTTGTCGCCGGTTTGATAGTTGGCAATTTCAATAATGCTATCAGGAGAGCCTGTTAGTTTAATGAAAGCTTCTTTAAAGAATTTAGCCAAACCTACAGCATAATCATTGGAAACTTCTTGCACGATGGCAATTCTTTTAGCACCGTTTTTGAAAGCATAGTTAGCCATAACAGTACCTTGGAAAGGATCGATAAAACAAGCACGGAAGTAATAGTCATTGTTAGCTGTTACTTGTGGGTTCGTGCAGCTAGTACCAATAGCAGGAACTTTGTTTTCTTTCACAATATTACCGGCAGCCATGGATAAAGAAGAACCATAGGAACCGATGATGACACGAACTTTGTCTTTTTCAATCAAACGAGCAGCTACGGAAGCAGCTTCAGCTTTATCGGATTTATTGTCGCTGACTACCAGTTCCACTTTTTTGCCCAAAACTTCAGGGTGTAGTTTTTGTGCTAGTTTAATACCCCTTAACTCTAGCTCGCCACCGGCAGCATTATCCCCGGTCAAAGGTAAAAATACCCCTACTTTGACAACATCAGCTTGCGCTGCGTCCTTTTTCTTGTCGCCACCGCAACCGGTTAAAGCACCAATTGCCAAAGCGGAAACAAGTAACATCGCCATTAATTTTTTCACAACAATCTTCCCCTTTTTTGTTTTTTTGCAAAGCTTGCTATTTAATTAGTTTTCATTATAGCACGGCACAAAAAGTATTACAATATTCCCTCTACTTTGTAAGTATTGCCATTATTCTTCTTGCAAATTCGCCATAGTGTTCCTTTTATTCAAAGTTTCCATGTACTTTCTCGCCTAGTTTGTGTGTTTTGTGTTTTTAAACAGGACATTAGCAAAAACATATTTAGTGAGCGTCCGCACAGTGTGTACACGCAAGTTTGCTAATTGCAGATTTTTTTAATGTTTTTTAATGTTTTTTGTATACTTACAAAAAAAGACAGACCAAGAGGTCTGTCTTAAGCCTTTATATTTAGTTAGGTTTATTTTTTATCAATAGCTGCCTGTTGCACGCTTTGGCTGGCCTTTTTCATATACTCAGTCATTAAGCAAGTAGCATCACTAATCGTCACCAAACCACGCTGGACATTTTTCTCTAAAAACTTGAGTAACGGGTCAAACTTTTCTCTGGTATCGACAAACTCTAAGACGATGGGCAGATTGCTAGAATCCGAAAAATTCACAAGTAATTTGCGTTCATGTCCCCGCACTTCACTGGCATAACCTTCTACGCATTTATAAGCTGTTGCCCCAGCTATATGCAAGGTATGTGCTTCTTCGATAATAGCCTTATACAAGGGTCTATCATCATAATAGGTGTCTTCGCCTAAGTAAACCTTAAGGATTGTGAGAGTTCTAAATTCAACGGACATATTACGCACCCCTTTTTCGAAGTTCTTACATATTTATTATAGCACCAATCAGTTTTAAAATACAGACTGGTCAGTCAGTCGCTCTCTTTTTTTTCTGTCTTTGTTCAAATTGTCGTACTGTCTCCAGCGAATTTTGTTATAATGAGAAGGAATTAAGTAAGTAGTCAGGAGGCACCCTATGTCAATCAGTTGTATGGATTTACTCCATTTAAAACATTTTAATAAAATCAAGTTAGTGGCCGGCGAAAATGGTTTGCAACGCAATGTAACCTGGCCGTATGTAGGGCAAACTCTCAGCGTTGCTAACTGGGTTCATGGCGGGGAATTATTATTCATCACCGGTGTTTCCCATTCTGCCAGTAACCTTAAAGATATTCTTCAAGAGTGTATTGTCAAAGGTCTAGCCGGGCTTGTGGTACTAGTCGGTACCGATTACATTAAGGCCATTCCCCCAGAGCTAATCGAGCAAGCTAACGTTGCTGCGTTTCCTTTGTTTGAAATGCCCTGGAACGTAAAACTAATTGACGTTACCCGAGAGATTACAGACGTCATCATGTTTGATAGCTTTGAAAAAAAACGGGCTAAAAGCTTTCTCGGCCGCCTTTTATTTGCTCCGGAGGTGGATTATGATAATCTGGCGGAACAAGCAGAAATTAATGAAATCAAACTATTGCCCTATGGCTTCATCGCTATTTTTAATGTGACCAGCCAACAACAGGTCGATATGTTGCAGCAAGACAGCTTAGAAGATAAATTGCAACACGCCATCAAAAAGCTTTGTGCCGGGAACAAAATTAATCTGGTATCGCTGGTTTCTGCTAATAATATTATTTGTCTGATTTCGGCGACAACGGCGGAGCAAGCAGCTGCGGCAGTCAAGTATCTGAAAACGGCCCACCCTCTGTTCCTGCAAATTCATAATGAGTCCGACCTGTATCTGAGCTTCGGTCGCATCTATGAAAAGCTTCAAGATTTTAAGCAAAGTTACATAGAGGCCTTGCGTGCCCTCAGCCTTTGCAAAAAAATGCAACGTCAGAATCATATTGCCACTTATGCAGAGCTGGGCATTTATCGCTTACTGTTTAAAATTGAAGATACGGAAGAAATTAAACAATTTTATCACTACAACTTAGACCCTTTGATTAATTTTGACTTGCAAAATAAAGCGGAATTATTACCTACTTTGAAACAATATTTTTATTGCAACTCTAATTTAGTCAAAACCTCCCAAGCACTCTTCATTCACCGCAACACTTTGCTGTATCGGCTCAACCAAATCAGAGACCTTTTAGGCAAGGATTTAGATGATGCCACGGTTAAACTAGACTTATTTAATAGTATTGTGGCCAAGGATTATTTAGGAGAATAACACAACCAACAAGCGGCAGTTCTTTTCTAGGTTTGCGCCTAGAAAAGAACTGCCGCTTTATTTATGTTTATATAAGGAGGATTATGTAAACATGTGCATTTGTTTGTTTGATTTGTTAATGCTCTAAGATTACTTCCGCTTCCGGTTCTTTCTTTTGCTTGCTTAAAGATAAAGTAACAACACCGGTCAAGATTAAAGCACACGCAATGACTTTAACCATAGTAACCGTTTCTCCCAAAAGAAAAACGCCACAAATAATACTGGTGATTGGTTCAAAAGTTGTTAAGATAGCAGCTGTCGATGCACCTACTTGTTTGATACCTATTTGAAGCAAAGATAATGCTACAACAGTACACAAGAGGGCAAAAACTGTAGAAATGACCCAAGATTTAGGTGTTAGCGTCGTCCACGCCAATTGACTAGTTGCTTGTCCATAAATGCCCATCGCAATGGAAGACATTAAAGCAACATAGAAAGTAATTTTGAAAACAGGTTGGTTTTTAAGACCGCTTTTATCCATATAAATAATGTAGAAAGCGTAAGTCACACCAGAAGCAATGGCCAAGATTAAGCCAAAGACCATATCGCCACCAAAACCAGCACTAGTATCTACGCCAAAGAAGAAGCAAGCGATACCGGAAGTAGCAATGAGTAAAGCGATGATTTTTTGTAAACCTAGTTTTTCTCTATAGAAGAGAACGCAGCCAAGCGTTACGAACACCGGATAAATGAAGTGAATCGTAGTGGCTATACCCACATCAATGAGAGAAAAGGAAATAAACAACATTAGCGTTGTAATGGCGTTGCCAATACCGCCAAGAATAGTCAAACTCCAAAGTTCTTTGGTCGTAACTTTAAGTGAAATACCTTGATACCACAAAATAGCTAAAAGCACAGGTAAACTAAGAAAATTTCTTAAAAAAGTTAGTGTTACAGGGTTACTGCCACCAGCACCGTAAGTCATGGGCCCGAGGGTAAAAGCGAACCCGAAAGTTACTGCAGAAAGCATAGTTAGTAAGATGCCTTTTGTATTGGTCATTATATATTCTCCTCACATGGTTTTCCTCCTCCAAGTGAACTACAAAGTTCACTCAGAGAAAGTCTGCCTGATGTAAAATATTTCTTAGAATTCTTTGTGACAGATTTTAACCAATTCATCCAAAACGCTATCAATGATCAATTGACCACGAGCAGCAGAGGAAGATTTAGCAGGAGCCAAGATACCAGTAGCAGGAACTGCGTCTTTCGGTACTGGGTAAGTGTGGTATGGGCAAGGAGTTGCGCCTTGAGCGTCAACCATTCTGTCTTCGTGTACTAATTCAGGAGCAAAAGCCATCATTAAGGAAGTTTCAGTAACAGCAGCATGTTCAAAAGCCCAACCTGGGAATGGAACTTCGTCAAATACGCGGTCAATGATTTCTAATGGCATTGGATCCCACCAGTTAGCAATAAGAATTTTGATGTCTTTGTTATATTTTTGAGCAATCAAGTCAACAGCTTCGCAAACGAAAGCTTCGTTTTCAAAATGGCAGCTAAGAACCATGATTTTTTTAACGCCGTCTTTGATTAATTCTTCAAGAATGTCATAAGTTAAGTTAACAAGAGTGTTACCATTCAAGTCAATAGTACCTGGGAAAAGTGGGCCGCCACCGGAAAGAGGTTTGGATTTATAACCATAGTTTAATGTTGGAGCTACCATGCCGTTAACGCGTTCAGCCAATTTTTCAGCAAAGCCGTTAGCAAGTACTGTGTCTACACACAATGGAAGATGAGGACCATGTTGCTCGCAAGCACCAATAGGAAGAATTGTAATTGCGCCTTCTTTAATTTTTGCATCAAATTCCATCCAAGTCATTTCGTTCATTCTAATCATGTCGAATCTCTCCTTTAAATTATGTTTTTTTGTAAAGCCTTGCGGTAACCGTTTGACAAAGTGTTTCCGTTGCAAGTCGTCTATGACGCTTTGCTTGTTGCCGGCCTTACTGCACCTTTAGTATACGCTTTCGGTCGCAAACCGGGCAATGTACTAAAACACCAATTAGCGGGCATTTTTTGTGGAACTTAATGCACATCTACACCCCATTCATTTTGTGCACTAAGTACAGTGCCTTTCTCCCCTTCACTTGTTATACTAAATGCGACAAAGCGTTTCCGTTATAATGTTTGCCTGACGCTCAAGACATAATCTAAAAGGAGACTTTATAATGAAAACAACATTATTTACTAATGCAAAAATCAAAGGTCAAGACGGCCTAAAAGACATCTATGTAGTAGATGGCAAGTTCAAACAAATCGCTCCAGGTTTAGCAGCAACTGTTAAAGCAGACGAAGTTGTAGACCTTGGTGGCAAACTGGTAGTTCCTCCGTATTGCGATCCTCATATCCATTTAGACTACGTCTTCACCGCTTTCAATCCAGCAGCAGCTAACAAAACCGGTTCTTTATTTGAAGGAATCCAACGTTGGTCCGAAACAAAAGGCAGCTTAACAATGGATGAGATTAAATCTCGTGCTAAAATTGCTATGAAAAAAGAAATCCTCGCTGGCGTTCAACATATCAGAACCCACGTGGACGTTACTGATCCGAAACTAACTGCTCTCAAAGCTTTATTGGAATTGCGTGACGAAGTTAAAGCAACTTGCGACCTACAAATAATCGCTTTCCCTCAAGAAGGTATGTACGCTTACAAAGGCGGCGACGAATTAGTAGAAGAAGCTTGTAAAATGGGCGTTGATCTTGTCGGCGCTATCCCTCATTTCGAGTACACTCGTGAAGACGGCGTACGCAGCGTAAAGAAAGCTTTTGAATTAGCTGTAAAATATGACAAAATGATTGATATCCACTGCGACGAAACTGATGATGACCAATCCCGCTTCATTGAAGTCTTGGCTTCCGAAGCTTACCGTCTAGGTATGGGCGAACGTTCAACCGCCAGCCATACTTGCGCGATGGGTTCTTACAACAATGCTTATGCTTACAAACTTTTCAAATTGCTTGGCCTATCCAAAGTTAACTTCATCTCTTGCCCAACAGAAAACATCCATTTGCAAGGCCGTTTCGATACTTATCCGAAACGTCGTGGTCTAACTCGTGTTAAAGAATTAAACGAAGCTGGTATCAACGTTTGCTTCGCACAAGATTCTATCTCTGACCCTTGGTATCCACTAGGGAACGGCAACTTAATGAACATTCTTGATGCCGGTATCCATATTGCTCAAATGATGTCCATTCCTGAAATCGAAAATGCACTTGACCTGATCACCATTAACGGTGCTCGTACCCTGAACATTCTTGACACTTATGGCGTAGAAGAAGGCAAACCTGCTAACTTCATCGTACTTAATGCCAAAGGTGAGTTTGAAGCAGTTTGCGAACGTGTTAACGTAGCAATGTCCATCCGTAACGGCGAAGCACTTTTCGTCCGTGCTCCGGAATCCGTAGCTACTACTAATACTCTTTTGCAATACGAAATCAACTAAGTTTTCAAATTAAATTAGTAACTGCCCGTCCTAGGTAACTCCAGCCTAGGACGGGCAGTTTTTTGTCCATTTATGAAATAGTGGGAATTAAAGCTTCATTAAGGCTACCGGTACGATACCCCTCTAAATCCAAGGTCACATAAGTAATCCCCAAGGTTTTCAAAGCAACAATTAATTGCTGTCGTAGCTGCTCGTCCGCAAAACGTGGAAATTCCGCCGCCGCAACCTCTAGCCGAGCCAAGTTACCGTGTAAACGCACCCGCACTTGTTGAAAACCTGCTTGCGTTAAAACTAGTTCTGCCGCTTCCACCTGTTGCACTTTTGCCAGGGTAATAAGATCACCATAGGGAATGCGTGATGCTAGACAGGCAGCGGCCGGCAAATCCCAGTTAGGAAGTGCTAGCTGACGTGCCAAAGTGCGAATATCTACCTTGGTTAGTCCTGCTTCCCGCAAAGGGCTACCAATGCCTAAGCTAACTAAGGCTTGCAACCCGGGACGATAATCGCTAAGGTCGTCAAGATTAGAACCGTCCACGACCTGCTCAAAGCCTAGGGTATGAGCAAAATCCCGCAGAGTGGTAAACAAAGCTCGCTTGCAAAAATAACAACGCTCCGGGGAATTAGCCGCTACCTCGGCCACCGCTAAAGCCTGTACCGGCAAGCAGTAATGCCGCACGCCCAACTGACGTGCAAGCTCTTGCGCCGCTACTACTTCCCTAGCCGGTACAAATTCGGAATGTGCCGTGAGGGCGACCACTTCTTGGTTCAGTACATCCCGGGCC
Source organism: Acidaminococcaceae bacterium (assembly GCA_036659415.1). Classification (GTDB taxonomy): domain Bacteria; phylum Bacillota; class Negativicutes; order Acidaminococcales; family Acidaminococcaceae; genus JAVXCQ01. The sequence goes on along the minus strand of JAVXCQ010000008.1, from coordinate 36,800 downwards.
ACAGCTAATAGCAAGCTAGAATCAACGCCACCGGAAAAAGCTACCGCTAAGCGCTTATTATTGCCTACGCTAGTTTTTAAATGTTCGTATTTTTCTGTTAAGGTCATCATCGGTGTTGCTTCCTAATCTTATATAAAAGTCCACCGACCCCGGCTAAAACTACCACCAATAAAATACCGGCGGCTTTAAAAGGATTAAGATAGGTAACCTGAGCTTGCAAAGCGTTATCTTCGCCCAGCACCAAGTTCCAAACTAAGGTTTTACCCCCATCCGGTGAACGGCTAGCATTACTGCTGTCCACGGCTGTAGGTAGTTTAAGCACAAACCGCAAATCTATTTGGTTCAATAAGTTTTTAATAATCCATTCTTCTTCTTTTTTATTGCTTTGATTTTTCTGCCTTAAATCTAGATTGGTATTCACGGTAATCGTATCAAACAAAAAGCCTGACTTCATAACCACTGGTTTTTGCTTAGCTTCCTGCGTTTCTGTCACCACGCTGCCGCTAGGTGCACTGGTCGCCGTCTTGCGATCTAACTTAAAACCTTTAATAATCTTAATATCCTGCAGTTGCCCGATTTGGTCAAAATGTCGATGAGCTGTAAAACCGTACATATTATTCTCCGACACATCTGCCACTGCAAAGCCATCTTCTTCAAAGTCTTGGCGAATACCGTTAAGTTGAGACGTCAAAAATGGTACCGTCACAATTTTACACTGCAAATCCGCCGCAGCAAAACGTGAAACCTCCATCACCACTTCACCTTTAACACAACCGGCAGCTGCTAGGGAAATGAGGAGCATACCTATAATTAACACTAATTTTTTCATTATTTTACCTCAATGTTTGCGCTGGAGCAGATCAACCAAGGCCTGTTCCCGCAAAGCTGTTTTCAATATTTTTCCGGTAGCACTTTTGGGCATTTGCTGACAAAATAAAAACTCCCGAGGCACTTTATAGGCAGCAATTCTTGCTAAAAGAAACTTACGCACCGCACTTTTCGTCAGCTGTGCACCCTCTTTGAGCACCAAGTAAGCACAAATTGCCTGTCCTCGCAATTTATCGGGCACTCCGATAACGGCAACTTCCGCAATCTGCGGGTGGGTGTAGAGAACTTCCTCAATTTCCCGCGGATAAACATTTTCCCCACTAGAAATAATCATATCCTTCAAACGATCGACAATGAACAAATAGCCTTCGCTATCTTGGTAAGCCAAGTCTTCGGTATGAAGCCAGCCACCACGGAGAGCTTCGGTCGTAGCCGCCGGCAAATTTAAATAACCCAGCATCACATTAGGTCCTCGCACGCACAGTTCTCCTACTTCACCCGTTGCTAAAGGTGTTCCCTCAGCGGTTTGTAAAGATACCTCTACTCCCGGCAAGGGCAAGCCAATAGAACCGATTTTAATTTTTTCCGGCGGATTAACCGTTACTACCGGTGCCGCCTCCGATAAACCGTACCCTTCTTGAACAAATTTGCCGAATTTTTTCTTGAAAGCCTCTGCCAAAATGCGCGGTAACGCCGAACCACCACTAATAAAATAGCGAATATTGGTCAATTCTTCCGGTAACGCCCCATTGACAAAAAATTGCATCATCGTCGGGACACCGATAAAAGCATTAACCCGATGTTGAGCAAGGAGCTTCATCGTATCTTTAAACAAATATGTTTCCTGGATAACGATGCAAGCACCATGCAAAAGCTGACCACTCACAGCTACCGTCCAGGCAAAGCAGTGATACATTGGTAGCACGCACAGAGCAATATCATTGGCTTCAATCCGCACAACTTTGGTGAAATCCCTAGCATTCGTCACCAAGTTTTGATGGCTCAGCATAGCGCCTTTGGGCTTACCCGTTGTTCCTGAAGTATAAATAATCGTACAATTATCGCTGTCCACTAAGTCTGGGGTCCTAAACTCATGTTGCATCGGCCTTGCTAAGTCCGCATAGGTTAGTTGCACAACAGGTTGTGCATAACCGGCCTCTGCCAGCGCTTCCTCTAAAGCCGGTACTGGTTGTTTCCCCACTAATGCTTTGAGCTTGGCATCTCGAACAATATAGGCTACTTCTCTAGCCGTCAACTGAAAGTTCAGAGGTACTACTACTGCGCCTGCTTGCGTAATGGCAAAATAAGCCACCACAAAATCAGCACAATTTTTACTCAAAAGACCTATCTTATCACCTTTTTGCACACCCTGTGCCTGCAAAAAATTAGCCCACTTGCGGACTTGCTCTCGTAATTGGCCGTAAGTCGTCACCTGCTCTTTAAATATCAAAGCTTTTTTCTCGCTGGGATAGGTCTGAATAATTTCAAAATATAACATATAGTGCCCCCTGTTAAACAAATAAATCCTTTTCTTCTATTATACAGAAATATTCCCTCTTCGGGGGAATATTTTCAAGTATTTCTGCCTTTAGACTTGTTTCCTGCCGCAAAATTGGTTAAGATAAAAAACAGTAAGTAAAATAATAAGGAGTGAATAACCTATGGCATTATTACAAATAGGCCTGTGCGCACAAGTGCAGGAAACCGTGCTTTATACCAAGGTCGCCGTAGCTCTGGGCAGTGGCAGCCTCCCCGTTTATGCCACCCCAGCCATGGCTGCGCTCATGGAAAAAGCCGCCTGCTCCGCTATTAGTGCTGCTTTACCGCTGGGCACTACCAGTGTCGGCATTAGCCTGAACATCACCCATGATGCCGCCACCCTCCCGGGTCACCTTATTACCGCTAGCGCCGAGCTGACCGCCGTGGAAGGCCGTCGCCTCTACTTTAAGCTAAGTGCCCACGACGGCAAGACTTTAATCGGTCAAGGCACGCATCAGCGTTTTCTCGTCGACACGGAAAATTTCATGCAAAAATTGCACACTAAATAACCCGCTCCAACCAAAAAGCACCGTACTCTCGTCTATCGAGGGTACGGTGCTTTCTTGATTAACGCAGAATATTATGTAAGAAAGCCTTTAAACGTTCATTGTGCGGATTATTGAAAATTTCATCAGGTGTGCCCTTTTCCTGCACCACACCATCAGCCATAAAAATAACTTGCGTTGCCACTTCCCGGGCAAAGCCCATTTCATGGGTAACCACAATCATGGTCATATTTTCTTCCGCTAAATTTCTCATAGTTTTCAATACTTCGCCGGTTAATTCTGGGTCGAGAGAAGACGTTGGTTCATCAAACAGCATAATATCGGGATTCATAGCCAAAGCCCTAGCTATTGCCACCCGTTGTTGCTGGCCGCCGGAGAGACGGCTGGGATAAACATCCGCCTTTTCAGCCAAGCCTACTTTTGCTAGCAATTCTTCTGCTAGAGGTTGAATTACTTCTCGGCTGATTTTTTTAACCTGCATGGGGGCTTCCATTAAATTTTCCAGCACCGTCATGTGGGGGAAAAGATTGAATTGTTGAAAACACATTCCCATTTTTCCACCAATTTTTCTGGCCTCCACCTCACTGACATACTTAGCATCACGTACCAAATACTCACCTTCAATAGCGATGGAGCCACCATCAACCAGCTCTAGACGATTTAAACAACGCAAAAGGGTGCTTTTACCGGAACCGGAAGGACCAATAATAGCAACTACTTCCCCCCGTGCTAATTCTAGATTAATCCCTTGCAACACTTGCAACGACCCAAAGTTTTTTTGGACATTTTCCATTTTAATCATAACTTCGCTCATACTTTTCTCCTCCTACTCATCATATCTGGCATAACGATTTTCTAACCAATTAAACACTTTGGTTACCACAAAAGTCATGGCCAGATAGAAGACACCGGCAATTACGAACGGAGTCATATCAAATTCACGCTGCACAATCGTTCTGGCGGCACGCAATAAATCATTCATAGCCAAAACATAAACTAACGAAGTATCTTTAACCAAGGTAATCGTTTCATTGCCCACCGGCGGTAATACCCGTTTAATCATTTGAGGCACGATAATGCGACGCATGGTTTGCACATAGGTGAAACCCAAAGCTCTGGCCGCTTCTAATTGGCCTTTGGGAATAGATTGAAAACCCGAGCGAAAAATCTCCGCAAAATAAGCCGCATAGTTAAGAGCAAAAGCCAGCACCGCCGCCGTCACATCAGAAAGTAAAATACCAAAACTCGGTAGCGCGAAATATACAAACAATAGTTGGAGCATGAGCGGGCTACCACGCATAATCCAATTGTACAATTCCACGGTTTTGGACAGTGGTTTGATTTTGGAAATACGAGCTAACGCCAGCAACAAGCCTATTGGAATTGACAAAATCAAAGTAATTGTAAATAACTGTAAAGTAACAATGCTACCCTCAGCTAAAGGAATTGACATGGCAAAAATTTTCTCCATAAAGTACACACCATCCATTTTCTTCAAACGTTACAAAATTATAACCGCCACTGCGGGTGAGAAGAAAAGGCTGATGGCAATGCCATCAGCCCTCTATTACTTGCTTAGAACAAGATATCAGCGCCAAACCATTTTTGAGAAATTTTAGCACTGGTGCCGTCTTTTTTCATCGTGTCCAAAACTTTTTGCACTTCTGTTTGTAAAGCAGTGTTATCTTTAGCAAAGGCAATACCAAAGACGCCAATTGGGCCAACAGGAGCTTCTCGCACTTCAAATTTACCTGGTTTCTTGCTCATATAGTAACGTCCAACAATTTCATCAGTAATGATGGCATCTACACGGCCAGCTTCTAAGTCCATCAAGGCCACGATGCAGTCAGGATATTTTTTGACTTCTTTGAGTTGAGCCGCAAACGTTGGATCAGCGTCTAGATTGATTTCAGCAGTGCTGGCACTTTGCATCCCGACAACTTTACCCGTTAAATCAGCTTGACCTTTAATCGGAGAACCCACTGGTACGAAAATTAATTGTTTACATTCCATGTAAGCTTTACTAAAAAGCATATTCTTTTCACGATCCGGAGTGATGTTTAAGCCATTCCAGATGGCATCAATTCTACCACTTTTAAGCTCGGCTTCTTTACTGGACCAATCAATGGTTTTGAATTCAACCGGTCGACCTAAACGTTTAGAAGCTTCTTTCGCCATGTCGATGTCAAAACCAACGATTTCATTTTTTTCATCTTTAAAGCCCATCGGCGGGAAACTATCATCTAAACCAATAACAATTTTTTTGGCTTCCTTAGTACCGGTAGTCTTTTTGTCACCACCGCCGCAACCTGCAATAATACCAGTCATAAATACTAGGCCTAAGGCCAAAGCTAACATTTTTTTCATTTTCAAAACCCCTCTCAAATCATCTTTTTTACTATTGTACTTTAGCATATTAAAATTGTAAATAGGCAAATTGTCAAATTCGGTGTCGTTTGTTCATTTACAACAAGCTCCTCTCGTTCGTCTTGGGTTTATTATACTTTAGTATGCTAAATTTGTAAAGGGGTAAATCGATAAAATGTTTTTTTATTTTTTTTAGCTAAAAAGGTTGCCTTCCTCGCCCTTGCGAGAAAGACAACCCCAGTTCTAGCCTAGCTCTTCGTCACTTTAATTAGCCCCTTGTTCCTGATCTCTAAACTTTCTTTGAATACGCACTAAGCGTAAAAACAGAAAACTAGCCGAGCAAAAAATACCTAGAATTAAACTTTGCCAGTAAGAAAATGGTCCCTGTTGGCAATAAGCATCTAAATAATAACCGAGGGGCAAACAAATCCCCCAGTAAGCAAATAGCGAAGCATAGAAAGAAACCTTCACGTCTTTATACCCGCGTAAAATTCCTTGAATTGGGGTGGCAATGCCGTCCAGTAGTTGAAAAAACGCCGCATAAAAAAGGAACTGAACCACCATGGTCATAATCGCCGGCTCCGTGGAGTAAAGTCTGGCCACCGGTGTGCGTGCAAACAGCAGCAAAAGAACAAAAAATACCGCCACCGCTAAATCGGCACAAATTCCGATCCGACTGTAGCTTATCGCTTCCCGATATCGCTTCGCTCCTACTTCTACGCCGATAACGATGGTTAAAGCCATGGAAAAACTCAAAGGTAACATATATAACAAACTGGTAAAGTTAATGGCCGCTTGGTGAGCGGCAATGGTAATCGTCCCAAATTTAGCCATAAACAAAGCAATAATACCAAAAATACTGGTTTCAAAAAAAATAGAGATGCCAATGGGCAGACCAATCCGCAATTGTTCCACCAGCGGTAGCCAATGAAAATTCCATAGCCTACCACTGCCGAAGAAGAAATATTGATGTAGCTTTGCTACTTTCTGAATAGCAAATAAAAAAATCCCAAACACCAGCCAATAAGTGAGGGCAGTCGCATAACCGGCACCCACACCACCTAAATGAGGAAAACCCCATTTGCCAAAAATCATCATATAGTTAAGTACTACATTAAGAGGCAAGGTTAAAAGAAAAATTCTCATGGTGAGCTGCGTATAACCTAAGGTATCCACGAAGCAGCGTAAAGTGGAACAAGCAAAAAACGGAATAATCCCCAGTGCTAAAGCTCCCAAATAGTGGGTGGCAATCCGGTGCACTTCTGGTTCTAGGTGCATGATGGCTAAAACGTCCTCCAAAAAGAAGAAACCGCCACCAATTACCGCCAGACCTATAATAAGGGACAGTAGCAATCCATGTTTAACGGCTTGAGTAATATCCTGATGGCGTGCTGCGCCCAAATGATGGGCTAAAATAGGGGTTAAAGCAATTAGAATACCATTGAGTCCGGTAAAAATCGGCATCCAAAGATTAGAGCCAATAGCGACGCCGGCCAAATCATTGGCACCGGCTTGACCGGACATCACCGTGTCAAAAAAGTTCATGCCAATGACGGCTAACTGCGTAATAAAAATCGGAATCATCACTGTTAAAATATTTTTTAATTTAAGCTGCGTCGTTGCTGTAAAAATCATATCATCCTCTTATCCTCGTGTTATTTTTTCGGCCAATTCCATAAGATACTCCCAGCGTTCCATGAGCTGTTCTAAGCGTGCTTGAGCTTGCGCCTGCAGGTTCATGAGTTCCTGCAATTTAACAAAATCGCTAGTGGTCTGATTAATTTCGTGGGCTAAGCTGGCTAGCTCACGTTCTACGCCGGCAATAGTGCTTTCGATACTTTCATATTCAGTTTTTTCTTTGTAAGTCATTTTTTTCTTGCTCACTGGCTCCGGTTCTGCTATTTTGCTAGTATTTTTAGCTGTCATTTTGGGTAAGGTCTTAGCCAGTGCGACTTGCTCCTGCCGTGCTTCTTCATAAGCGGCATAGTCACCCAAAAAGGCTCTAATCGTGCCCTCTCCCATAAAAGCAAAAATCTTTTGAGCAAAACGGTCTAAGAAATAGCGGTCATGGGAAACAGCCAGCACCGTACCGTTAAAATTGTCTAAGTAATCCTCCAACACTGACAAGGTTGGTATATCCAGGTCATTGGTGGGTTCGTCCAATAATAAAACATTGGGGGCACCCATCAGCACCTGCAATAAATACAGTCGCCGTTTTTCACCACCAGAAAGTTTATTAACCGGTACCCATTGAAGTTCTGGTGCAAATAGAAAGCGTTCCAACATTTGGGCAGCACTCAGATGGGAGCCGTCACTGGTAGCAATGGAATCGCTGATTTCTCGAATATATTCCAAGACGCGCAACTCACTATGGGGTAATTCGCTGTGTTGAGAAAATAGGCCAATTTTGACAGTCTGCCCCACCTTCACCGTACCTCGCTCTGGCGTAATACGGCCGGCTAAAATATCAATCAACGTAGTTTTGCCGCTGCCATTGGGTCCCACAATACCAATGCGATCATTACGCAAAAAAGTATAGTTAAAATCCTTGATGTAAGTAACGCCGTCATAATCTAAACCCACGTGTTCACACTCAATGATGGTTTTCCCCAGACGAGCCCCCACAGAAGATATCTCTAGGCTGCTTTCTTCTTTTACATTTTTAACAGCAGTAGCCAGTTCGGCAAAGCGTTCCACGCGGTTTTTCAGCTTGGTACGCCGTGCCTCGGCTCCCCGCTGTATCCAGGCCAGTTCTCGCCGATACACATTGCTCAGTTTTTTAGCCGCCGAGGCTTCTTCTAGTCTACGCTCCGCTCTTTTTTCCAGAAATAAACTGTAATTACCGCTATAGAGATAGCCTTTACCGCTATCTAGTTCCAAAGTGCGATTAATAACTCGATTAAAAAAATACCGGTCATGTGTGACCAGCAAAAGTGCACCTTTGCGTTGCAACAAATATTGTTCCAGCCAGGTAACGGTTTCATTATCCATATGGTTTGTCGGTTCGTCCAAAATTAATAAATCGGAGGGGCGTACCAAAACCCCGGCTAGAGCCACCCGTTTTTTTTGACCGCCGGATAATTGTTCCATGGGTTGCGTAAAATCCTGAATTCCTAATTGCATTAAAACTGCTTTGGCTTCACTTTCCAGTTGCCAAGCATAGGACGTATCCATTTCCTCTTGCAAGTGCAATAAATGTTTTTGCAATTTGAGATTAGTCGGGTCTTGTTCTGTTTCCAGCAAAGCCTTTTCATATCGGCGCATTAATTGCATTAACGCAGAATCCCCACAAAAAACCTGCTCCAGCACCGTCGCTCCCGGCATAATTTCCGGATTTTGCGGTAAATATTCGATAACGACGTCACTGCCCACAGTAATAGTGCCGCCCTCGGAAGCATTACCCGCCGCCAAATCTTTGAGAAGTGTGGTTTTGCCACAACCATTCACGCCAATAATACCGATTTTATCACCGGCTTCAATACTAAAAGCTATATCATTAAATAAAACTCGCTCACCATAACTATGAGCGAGTCCGTTCACTGTCATAATCATTATTTCCCAGCCTGCCTTTCTTAGCTCTGTTGTTATTATAACACAATTCCCTGGGCAATAATTCCTGCCCTAGTAATAACTCACAAAAAATAAACCCGCCTTTATAAGATTCACACAGTTACCAAAAAGTTTGACGCTATCTTGCAACGCTTAGAATTAACAGGAAGAAGGAGGAACTTTTATGTTCGCTACTATTTGGCAAAGACTTTTGCTTTTGATAGTGCAAAAGTACAGCTGCTAATATTGGAAACATTAATAAAACGACTTTATAATAACTATGGTGGTAGACCTTTTGGTCTACCACCATAGTTATTATAAAGTACTATTTTGCTGTACGAACAGTATAGGTGTGACCATCGCTAGTCACCGTCACATCTCCCTGGTCAGCAGTATTATAAAACTTCACCTTAGCCTGCTCTAAACGCTTAAGGGTATGCTTATTAGGAAAATGATAGTCATTGTCTGCGCCATAACTGGCAATCGCTACTTCCGGGGCAACTGCAGCCAGCCACGCCTTGGAAGTAGAAGTATTACTGGTATGGTGCCCTACTTTGAGTACCTGGGCTCGCACTTGCTCCCGTGAATGCTGAGCAAGAATACCAGCTTCGGACTCCTTGCGTGCATCTCCGGTCAGGAGCATGGCAAAATCTCCATAAACCAGTCTGAGCACAATGCTGTTGGCATTAAGATCGGAGTCCGTCCCCTGCAGCAAAGTTTGGGGTGGCCACAATACCTCTAAGGCAACCTGTTCGCCCAGGGGTATTTTACCGGGAGCCCGTAATACGTGAAAAGCTATTTTTTTCTTGTCAATTTGCCGTAAGATGTTTTGATAAAGTTTGGAGGTGGTTTCCGGATTAGCACTGTCATAAACAGCCTTAACTGGAAAATTAGCCAAAATAGCTGGCACGCCGCCAATATGATCTGCATGAGGGTGGGTCATAATTAAAAGGTCGATTTGCCCCACAGCGTGTTGCTGTAATTTGGTTACTAATTCTTTACTATTTTTAGCCAGGCCGGCATCTATGAGCACTGTTTTGCCCTCAGCTTGAATGAGGATTGCATCTGCCTGTCCCACATCCAGCACTGTCACCACCGCTTGCTTTGTAGGTGGCGACGTTGCGGCAGTTTCGCTACTCCCGCAACCGATACAAAAAATGGCCACAAGTAAACTCATGGCCAGTACTAATAATTTTTTCATGCTTTTCACCTATGTTTCCTCTACGCAGTAGTTTACACAAACTCTACCGACAGCACAGGATTTTCTGCCGCTGCTTCTTCAAAAACGTGCAAAACACGTTCACCATATTCGCCCATATTTTCTTCATCGGCGATAGCTTGTGCCACAACGACCGTCATTTCGTCTTCTAATTCTGTCAAGTAATCATACAAAGCGTCCAAACTTTCATTGCCGGTGTTGGGCAAGCCCAAGCTTTCCCAAATATAAGCGTCCAGCTCCTGTGGTGAAGTAAAATCTACAGCTTGTAGTTCAATTATTTTCATCTGCTCAAACTCCCACTAAAATAGTTTTTTAAAAGATTGGTAAAGATTGCTGGTATAAAACACCAGTCCGTCATTAGAATAAACCAGCCGCTTTTCCGTGCGCTGGCCACCGGCATAATCTAAGTCGCACTCTTTGTAAGTGCGTCCCTCTTGCGCCGGTAATAAGTTGGCTACGTCCTTGTAGACATCACCACCCAAGCTTTTACCTGGGGCTACTTTTTCCAAAGGCGTACCTTGCTGCCAGCCTAATTTAGTGGCTTCTTGCATGGTAATGAAATTAACCGGTAATTTTTTGTAGATATTAAGATAAGCCGCTACTTCCCATTTGGAGGTATAAACAGCTTTTTCGTCCACGTGCACTGCTTCTCCCTTGCGCGTCGCATTCGTTTGACCATCAGTTTTAGTACTTGTCTGTTGGACATTCTTAGCAGTCGCTGGCTTCGCATCTTGTTTACTGCACCCGGTGAACAAGCTCATGAGGAACAAAACGCTTAACAAAATACCTAGCATCTTTTTCATGGTTAACCTCTCCTTTGTGTCATGAAGCACCACTAATCGTCATTAATAGTACTGATTTGTTTTCATTATCACGCACAAAGAAAAAAACGTCAAGTATTCATCGCAAGAAAATTTATTTTGTTTGTTTTTTATGTACAATTGTATAGATGCCAGCCACTAAAACTGCCCCACCTACAATATTACCCAGCGTCACGGGTAAAAGGTTGCCGACAAAAAAACTACTCCAGGTGGCTTTTAGCGGCAAGGCCAAACCGGCATTAACTAACTCCAAATAACGTGGGTCACTGCCGGTCCAAATTCCCAGCGGTACAAAAAACATATTAGCAATACAATGCTCCATGCCCATAGCTACAAACGCCATGGTAGGAAACCACAGTGCCATAATCTTGCCGCCTACATCTTCTGCCGCCGCTGCTGCATAAATGGCAATACACACCATCCAGTTACAGCCCACCGCACGCCAAAAAGCTTCTCCAAAACTAAGAGCACATTTACCATTGGCAAGCCCTACAATGGCGCTAGCCCAGGGCATAACCGCCTGTCCATTTTGCTGCACGCTTTCAAAAATTATGCCACTGGCATAAGCCATAAAATAGGCAACAAAGGCCGCTCCCACAAAATTGCCCAACCAGGAATACACACCGCTAGCGACTACTTGCCGAGAAGAAATAGCTTTTTTATACCAGGCCGCTGCCAAAGACATACAATTACCGGTAAATAAATCAGCACCGCACAATAGCACTAACATCAGCCCCAAAGGAAAGACCGCCGCAAAAATAAATTTAGCTGCCGAACCCCAAATAGCTACTGGCAACGCTGAACCCAAGCGCACAGCCAAAAATCCACCCAAAGCAATGTATGCCCCAGCTAAAAAGGTTAAACCCACGGTGCTGAGTAGGCTTTGTTTAGTGCGCCCCGTACCACCGTTACTAATCACTGGTAATAATTCGTTCATTGGTTTTAAACTCATACTCTTCCCTCCCCTAACTTACTGACGGTGCAAAAAAGACAGACGAATGAATTAACTTCGCCTGTCTTTTTTTACACTAACATTGTTTAATCAGCTAAAACCATTTTTTCTAAATCCAAAGGTAAAATATATTCACCATGTTTGTAAGCACGCATATTGCCGCCGGAAATCTCATCAATTAAAACAATGGCTTGTTCTTTGCCAACCCGACCAAATTCAAATTTAATATCATATAGGTCGATGTCGTGCTCTTTGAGTTCAGCTTTTACCACTTGTGCAATTTTTTGTGTATTAGCTTTCAGCACTTCGTATTCTTCCAGTGTGAGTAAGCCCACAGCTGCCAAAGCATCTTTCGTAATAGGTGGATCTTCGCGTTCATCGTCTTTTAACGTAACTTCCACAAAAGCAGGGAGTTCTTGTCCTTCGGTGCAATAATCGCCATAACGACGATAGAAACTACCTACAGCACGAAAACGACAAATTACCTCCAAACCTTTGCCAAAAACAGTAGCTGGTTGCACGGTCATGGTTTGTTCTTCAATATTAGCGTCAATATAATGAGTAGGAATGCCTTTAGCTTTTAAAATTTCAAAGAAATGTTTAGTTAACTTTAAGCCGGCACGACCTGCACCCTCTAAAGTCAAACCAATAGTGTTAGAGCCTGGGTCAAAAACGCCGTCAGTACCCGTGACATCGTCTTTAAATTTCAAAAGATAATTACCGTCCGCCAATTTAAAAACATTTTTAGTTTTACCTGTATACACTAATTCCATGAATACACCCTCCATTTTGTCCCCACTCACCAATGGTCGCAGAGATTTTCAATTACTTGTTTATTATACCTTAGCATAATCGTCAATTTCAACTATTTTCGTAAAAAAAGCGAATATTTTTTTATTATTTCTATTATTCGTTCGTTAAACTAATGGTTTTTTATTCTTGTCAAAACCACCCGATTGTTAGATAATGAGGTTATCTTCGTTAAAGAAAAGAAGGGTATTATGCCAAACATTAAACTTTTACATGTTTTTTGCATTTTTTTTAAACTTGGTCTGTTTACCATTGGGGGAGGGCTTGCCATGATTCCCCTCATTCAACATGAATGTGTAGAAAAACAGCACTGGCTTGACGCCGAAGATATTACTGACGTTTTAGCGCTCTCCCAATCCCTACCCGGCGTCATTGCTATTAATGCCGCTACTTTCATCGGGTATCGCTTAGCCGGTATTACCGGTGCGCTCGTTGCTACCCTGGGTGTTATTTTACCCTCTTTTCTCATTATTTTTGCCCTAGTACTTTTTTTCACCGGTGCTATTACCCATAACCCCTACCTGCAAAAGTTTTTTGCTGGGGTTAATGCCGCCATTACCGTTCTCATCTTCGGGGCTACCTTAAAGCTCCTCAAAACTTCCATCACTGACCGTTTTGGCTGGGTCGTAGCTACGGCTAGTTTCCTTGCCATTTTGGCGTGGTCATGGGACGTAGCCACCATTGTGCTCCTGGCAGCACTGGCCGGCTACCTGTGGCACCGCACGGCAACTAAGGAGGGAGGGCAGCAATGATTTATTGGGAATTGTTCGTAGTTTTTTTCAAAATTGGTCTGTTTTCTTTTGGCGGTGGCCTTGCCATGATTGCTGTCATCGGTCAGGAAGTTACCAGTCGAGGCTGGTTAACAGCCGCAGAATATGCTCAAATCATTACTATTTCACAAATGACGCCAGGACCCATCGCCGTCAATACGGCCACTTATGTCGGGGCTAAAGTTTGTGCTACCACTCCCGGCACCATGCTTTTAGGCTCACTGATAGCTACCCTCGGCGTAGCGCTACCGTCTTTACTTTTAGTCCTTTGCCTAGCCGGCTCCCTCCACAAATTCAAAAACGCACCGGCTGTACAATGGATACTTTGCGGCATTCGTCCTGCCGTCATTGGTTTTATGCTATCGGCGGTTTTAATCTTTTTTCAACTAACCTGTTTCCCTGCCTGTAAACAACAGCTTTTTGATCCCTACGGTGCGGTTTTAATCTTGGTGCTATTTTATCTGCAGCACTACCAAAAAATACCGCCCATACCGCTCATGCTACTAGCCGGTAGTTGCAGACTGCTTCTTTATTAAAACAAGCGAGTTGCTTAAAAGCAACTCGCTTGTTTATTGCTCTTTGCCAACAGTCATGCTATACTAAAAGAATATTACACCCCCTCCCTGGGGGATTAGGAGTTGAGCAATGTTTAAGTATCTTTTTCTTCTCTACCTAGCTGTTTTGGTACTCGGCTTGTTTGAACCTTTGTGGGGCCTAGCCGCTGCTTTTTTGTTCCTTTTACCCATCGTCGTCCTCGCTCCCTTTTCCGGACGCAAATGGTGCTCGCAAGCCTGCCCTCGTGGCAGCTTTCAAGACCTGTTCCGCCCCTGGGGGCAGGCCAAATTGCCGGCTTGGCTCAAAGCGCCTTACCTACGCTACGCTATTATGCTTCTCATGTTCAGCCGTTTCATTGAAATTTTGCGTGGTAACTGGGGCGATTGGTCAGCTTTAGGTGCTGGCATCAATAATCTCATGTGGGTTTCTACGGTCGTCGGCATTGTGCTCCTGGCCGTAGCACCTGCCCGGGCCTGGTGTACGATTTGTCCCATGGGCACGGTAGGCAAACTGCTAGCGCCGGCCAAACCTACGCTACAAGTCAGTAATGCCTGCGTTAGTTGTCAACTTTGTGCTCGCACTTGTCCACTGGGACTTGCCCCGTTTACCGCTAAAGGCGACCCACAGGGCTTTTGTGATGCCGATTGTATGCGTTGCGGTCGGTGCGTTGCAGTTTGCCCGAAGCAAGCCATTACCCTCTTACCGTAAACTAGTTCCTTTTACAGACAAAACCGCCGCCGGTTCTCATAAGAACCGGCGGCGGTTTTTAAATTTTTAACTACAAATCGAAGATAACACGGCTGCCTTAGTGACAATCCCCTGCAAAATCAATTTGTCATCCACTACGGCTAAGGGAAAGGGGGTGGTGGCAGCGAGGGGAACAATGTCTGCCACCAAGGTATCTTGATTGGTAATAACCGGAGTATCTCTCACAAGAGCCTCGGCAAAACTAAGCCTGCCATCTCGAACTGCCAGTGCCTGATCCAAGGTCACAATGCCGACAAAACGCATATGTTCGTCCACCACATAAGCACTGGAAACTCCATTAATGCGCATACTCTTTAGTGCTGTATGTGCACCGTCATTTTCTTTGACCAAACAGCTAGGTGTGGACACAATATTGCGCACACAAATCACGCGACTAGAATCCACGCAATTAATAAAGTTTTTGACATAGCTATCGGCGGGGTGGGCTAACATCTCTTCCGGAGCAGCCACCTGCACCATGCGACCATCACGCAAAATACCCACCTTACTGCCTAATTTAAAAGCTTCGTTAATATCGTGAGTAATGAAAATAATCGTCTTACCCATTTTTTCCTGAATACGCAATAATTCAAATTGTAAATCATTACGCACCAACGGGTCTAGAGCCGAAAAAGCTTCGTCCATCAAAAGAATATCCGGGTCATTGGCCAAGGCACGGGCAATACCCACCCGTTGCTTCATGCCCCCCGACAGACTCTTGACAGCTTGAGCAGCACTTCCGGACAAACCCACCAGTTCTAGCATTTCCAGCCCTTTGGCTTCCCGCTGAGCTAAGGGCATACCGCGGACTTCTAAGCCATAGCACACATTTTCCAGCACATTACGATGACTCATGAGTCCAAAGTTTTGAAAAACCATGGCCACCTTGGTGCGCCGAAAATTAAGCAGTTCTTGTTCGCTAAAGCTCGTCACATCCTGCCCATAAAAATAAATATGGCCGGCTGTCGGTGGTTGTAACATATTGAGGCAACGAATAATCGTAGATTTGCCGGAACCGGAAAGTCCGATGAGCGTAAAAATCTGTCCCCGCTCCACAGAAAAAGAAACATCGGTCACCGCCGCCATTAGGCCTAATTTATCCTGGACTTCCTCCTTACTGACACCCTGTTGCAAAAGGGCAATAGCTTCTAAATTCTTAGGATTATTTTCCTTGGTTGGGAAAAGTTTATATAAATTTTCCACTTTAAGAATAGTTTCAGGCATGGTCTCCTCCTCGGTCCGATAGACCTTGCGTTAAGCGGTCAATAATAATCGCTATGATAACAATGGAAATTCCTGCAATTAAACCGCGTCCAGACTCGGTGCGATTAATCGCAATCAAGACTTCCATGCCAAGACCATTGGCACCAATCATGGAACAAGTAACCACCATGGCCACTGCCATCATCATGGTTTGATTAACGCCAGTCATAATCGTCGGTAAAGCTTGGGGGATTTGTACTTTCCATAAAATCTGCCAACGAGAGGAGCCAAAGGCTCTAGCCGCTTCAATTACTTCGTGATCCACTTGCCTAATACCGTGTCCGGTCAAGCGAATGACGGGCACCACTGCATACACTACCGTTGCCAGTACTGCCGGTACTTTGCCCGGTCCTAACAGCATCACTGCCGGAATCATATAGACAAAGGTAGGCATAGTTTGCATAGCATCTAACACCGGTCTGAAATATTTATCTGACCCGGTGGAGAGTAAAATACCCACGGGTAACCCTATGATTAAAGAAATCAAAACAGCGGCTATCACAATAGCCAAGGTTTCATTCATCAGCGACCAATAACCAAAAATGCCAATGCAAAACAGGAGTAACCCATATAACAAGCCATTACGATAACTACCCACGAACCGCTTGCCGGCAAAAACTACCAAAAGGATCAGTAGCCACCAGGGCAACAGGTTTAAAACTTGGTGAATAGTAGTAATAAAGCCTAGTAAAATGGTTTTAATTAAATCAAAAAAGGCTGCATAATGCAGGTTTAAATAATGAACACCATGGTCGATATAGCTGGCAAAATCAATAGTAGTCAGTTCGGGAAATGTCAGTAACCAAGCTGGCACTTACATCCCCCCCTTATTTTCCGCCAAAGCTTGCTCCACCAGTTGTAATTGCTCTGCTGGTAACCACAGCTTCAGTAGTTCCGGGTGCTGACGCAAAAAGTGTTGTGCCGCATCGTCATAGCTGGCTTTGTGGTCATTAATATAGGCCAAAGCTTCTGCCGTGAGGGCACTGGAAGTATGATATTTTTTTAAGAAAGCCGCAATCTGAGGTTGTTTTTGCAAAAAGCTAGGATTTGCAGCAATCGTTACCGGCACTCCCCGCATAGCAGTCTTACCTTGCAGATAGGCTTCTTCCTGAAAAGGAGCATCTTCTAAGAGTACCAAATCCAGTTTGCCACTGAGCCAAGTTGGTTCCCAGTTGTAGCCCACGATGGGTTCTCCTTTGGCGTAAGCCGCCACGAAAGCAGCGTTTAGCGTAGAATCAGAACCGGGACGAAAATAATTGTAGTTGGCATTCAAAGCATAATATAAAAACTTTTTGTACATAATCTCATCAATGGCCCAGCCGGGAATAGCCCCATAAATACGACCTTTACCTGGCTGTTCCTCATCTACAAATAAATCGCTATAGTCTTTTAAATCACTGACGGTCTTGAGCTCCGGTGCCATGGGCGCAATACCACGAGCTGCATCACCCTCAAGGACATAACGAGGCACATAAAATCCTTGTTTATTATCATCAAAATTAATACCTAATTCAACAATTTTACCGGTTTTAACATCTTCTTGATAAGTGGGAATATTATCACTCCACGTTTCCAGATTAACATCGGCGTCACCCCGCAAAAGTGCCGCATGAGTAATAGGCGTAGAACCAGTCAGCGTTGTGGTTTGAGTCGCATAGCCTTTAGTACAAATATAGTTCACAACAGCATTATGAAACTTGACACTGTCCCAACCGGCATCGGACAAAACAATGGTCTTACTGGTGGCTTTGGTAGCAGTACCGCCACAGCCCAACATTAAAGCACCGGCTAAACAAATACACCCCAACAAAGCCCAGCGGTTTTTAGTTGTTTTCGAACTCATCTTACACGCTCCTTCCACAGACAACCTTATCTTTCTATTAAGTTGTTTGTAGCTTTATTTTATACCTTTTCATTATTGGTGTCAAATTAAATTCGCCTTAAAGAATATTTACAACCCCTACCCCCTATGGTATAGTGAGGGTGGTTTAAGAACTACAGCTACCAAGAAAGGAGCTTGCACAATGGCCAACAGACACAGAGCCGCAGGTCCTGTCTACCAAAAAATTGCCTTTGATATGGCCGAACGAATTTTGGAAGGTCAGTACAAAACCGGCGACAGAATTTCCGGTCGTTCTACTTTGGCCGCTAAATATTCGGTTTCTCCTGAAACGATCAGGCGGGCCATGTTTATTCTAAAAGATTTGGAAATCGTGGAAATTTCTTCCGGACGGGGAATTACCATCTGTTCTCCGGAAAAAGCGGAACAATTAGTCCGCAGATTTAAAAACGTAGAAACCTTTACCGATTTGAAGCAACAAATTCTGACTTTAGCTCAACAGCAGGCACAACAACAAAAAGAAATGCTCGAACATATTGAACAGCTTTTGAACCGCATCGAAAAGTTTCGCGTGGCTGCTCCCATCTTGCCTTATGAAATAGCTATCACCAAACAGTGTCGTTTCTTAGGTAAAATGATTTCTGATATTAATTTTTGGCAAAGTACCGGCGTTACCGTCGCCGCCATTCGCCGCCGAGAAGAAACCATCATCTCCCCCGGTCCCTATGCCGTCTTTGAAGAAGGCGATGTTTTTATTATGGTCGGTACTGATGGCAGTGAAACTAGTGTAAAAGACTATCTCTACGCTACCACCCACAAGTAAGCATAAAGAACCCTGCCGGACGCAAATCCGGCAGGGTTCTTTATGCTTTGCGAGTGATTATTATTGAGGAATTTGTAAAACCCCAAAATAAGTTTGTGCCTCCACGTCATCAAGGGTGGCCTGAGCTTTGGCCAGTAAGCCGTGGTTCCACTGGTTATCCGCATACCCCACGCCGTCTTTGTTAAGATTCCAGCAAACATTACCGCCCTCTAGCTCGCCGTCTACGAAGGCCTGTACCGACCAGGAAATAACTCGCTCCACCCGTTTAAGGGCACTGGTTAAAATCCAAGGGCGCAACTCTGCGGGGGCCAGCGCCCCTTCATCTACGTTGCAGCCAATAGCGTATTTGCGTTCCTGCGCCGCTATTTGAAAAAGACTTAGGCTGGACGCTCCAGTCGCATTAAAAATCACCTCACAGCCGTTGCCATATAAACTACTAGCGGCCTTTTGCATTTTTTCTGTGTTAAAATCGGCACCCAGATACTTCGTCCGCACTTTCAGTTTACTGTTAACCGCTTGCGCTCCTGCTTCATAACCGGTGAAAAAGCTCCGCATCCTTGCAGCTTTACGCTGACCGCCGATAAACCCGATCTTCCCCTGCTGACTATAAGTCGCCGCCACAATACCAGCCAAATAACCGGCTTCATTTTCAGCAAAGCGCACGCACAATAAATTTTTCGCCTTCAGCGGCTCCTCTATTTCACCATCTAGAACCACAAAGCTAGTCTGTGGATATTGACCTGCCAGAGCGTAAAAAGGTGCCACAAAATCTGCGCCAACACCCAGTACATAGTGCCGGCCACCTGTCAACTGCCGTTTAAGCTGTTCCGGCGTCACCGCTTGTCCCTCAGCGGCTGCCACTTCTTCAAAAATCAAAGCGGTGCTACTGCGGTCAACGGCTGTTTGTACCGCCTGCTTGACCACCGCATTCAGCTCCGCTTGCTCTGGTTGCCGTTCATAACAAACAATACCCGTTAAGGGTGCCGCCCACAAGCTTGGCAGCATACTAAAGAACAAGAAAACTTGCAAGCTTAAAATTTTACCTAGATTTTTCATTTTGCCCTGTGCACCTCGCTATGTTTTGCCAAAAATAGTTTATCCCGTCTGACCTTAAAAACTCTAAATAAACTGGATATCAATAAAATGCCCAGGGAGATAGCTCCTGCATCCACAGAAGCACTAATTAATTTTTCCATGCCGATACCATAAGCATTCATCAGCAAATAGACCATACCCTGGTAAATGGGCAGCCCTGGTACCAAGGGAATAATACCGGGAATAGCAAACACCGTTACCGGTTGTCGAAACAGACGAGCAAAAAGTTCACTGAGCACAGCTAGCACCATCGTGCCGCCAAAGTTACTAACGGGAGAACTGTAGCCCAACACGTCCCGCATCAAAATGAAAACCGCCCACCCAGCGGCACCGACAAACCCCAGTGCGGGCAAAGTTTTTCTCGGGGCATTAAAAATAATACCAAAAGCCATAGTGGCCAAAAGGGCGAAAATTATGGAAATGAGCATTTGGTTACCTCCTAGTTCAGCCAAATTCTTAAAACAACGCCCAAGCCAATAGCCAAGGCTGCTGCAAATAAGAGGGCTTCTGCCACCCTGCTATTACCGGACAATAAATCTCCGGCCATATAATCACGCAAACCATTGGTAAACGCCACCCCGGGCAAAAAGGGCATAATCGCCCCAACAATAACTTTTTCCATAGTCGCCGCCGGCAACAACTGGCAACAACCTAGGGCCAAAACCCCCACGATAATCCCCGCCAAGCTATTTTCCCAAAAAGCACTGGGTCGAAAACCGGCTAAGCGCTTTAAAACTAGCATGGTAATAAAGCCCGTAACAAAAGCCGCCGCAAAGTCGTACCTATTACCGCCAAGCATTACAGCAAAAGCGGCAGCCCCCACACCGGAGGCGATACTGATTAAATAGGGAGAAGGCACCGGCTCTTGGAGCATAGCTTCCAAAATATTTTTCGTTTCTTGATAGGTATACGGCCATTGGCCAAAATTATAAGACATATCGTTAATTGCACTGACCAGTGCCAGATTAGTCGTCCGGCTGGTAACCCTCGTCATACAGGTATAACCATGAGCCCGCTCATCGCCGATAATGATTACTGTAGGCGTCACAAAAACCTTAACATAGGACATTTCCCGCCAGGCACACAGGCGCATAATCGTTTCCTCCACCCGGTAGGTTTCGCCACCGCTAATGAGAAGAATGCGTCCCGCTGTCAGTGCTAGGTTCAGCACTTCTTCCTGACTCATGGCCATGATTTTTTCGCTGCTGGTCATTCTAACCCCTCCTATCTGGGGCGTGCAAAAATTGCCGCCACTGCCGCCTTAAACTTATTCGCACCGCCCATGGATGGGTGAGGAACAGCTTCGCAAGGCAGACCATGCTCCATTAAAGTCGTTGCCGCTTTTTGTCCAATAGCAATAACCTGTAGCCTAGGTACCAATTGTAGGAGCATTTGCGCATACACAATACCCACCGCCAATTCTTCTTTACTAGGCGTTCGATTAGTTAAAAGTCCTGTCTGCTGGTGGGGATGAAAGGGAAAAATGTTCCATAAGATTACATTAAAGCTAGACAACTCATGAGCCGCCAAAGTATTCCACATAACCGTAGCCGTAGGTTCATTGAACCCACTTTCTTGTTGGGTTTTCTTCAGAAGAGGGCTAGCAGGGTTACTGGTGCGTCGATATTCCCATTCCCCCAAAACCACCTCAGGCCTTACCGTCGGATGTTGCCCCAGCAAAATACGCTCACTGGTCATGGCCATCCCTGTAAAATGTCCACCTTGATAGCCCAAGCCCTCGGCAATAAATAAATATTGTGCCTGTTGCCGTAGTTCCAAATACCGTTTCAGATTGGCAAAACGAATAGCCGGTGCTTCTGGACTAAAGTCGTGTAAAGGATCATAATCCGCCCAAGGATTAAACACCAGTTCCTCGTGATATTTTTGTAATTCATTAATAAATTCATATATTTGCATACGATTCTCCATTTCTAACTATCTCCTTACTATTCGACACTAAATTGCTTTTTACCTTTACCAGCAAGGAAATTTGCCGCCTGAAAAGCGTCAAAAAACCTGCGTAGACGACAACTTCGTCCACGCAGGTTTTTTGCACAAAGCTTAACCCAAGAGCATATACATACCAATCAGGAGTGCAATAAAGATACCTAAAGAATTGCGTTTGCAAACTTCCATAGGATCAACACCGGCGATACCGGCAGCAATAATGGTAGCACCAGCAATTGGGGACATGGTGCGACCCAAAGTTCCGGCCAAAGCAGCCATGGAACCCATATCAATAGCCTGTAGCCCAAATTGAGCGGCATGTGGTGTTACTGCTTCGTTAAAAGCAACTGTGGCCGCATCGCCTGAGCCAGAAATCATCGCCAAAATAAATGGTCCAAAAGTAGCGGCGATTTTAACAATACCCGTAGAATCCAGCATCGCCGTAATCAAGGCTTTAACTAAACCCAAGGCTTGCATACCGGAAACAAATACGCCTACAGAAATAATAATACCAATAATATTAGCATAGGCATCACCCATGCCGTCAAAGAAAGATTTCGTCAATTTAGTAGGATTACTTCTAGTTACAAACAAGCTAACAATCGCACCGATAACCATGGCATGAGGTACACCCACTTTGGCCAAAGCCGGTACCATTTTAGTGGAACCCAAAAGCAAAAGCACCACCGGTAACAGCGGCATAAAAGCATAGAAGAAATTAATTTTTAAGTTTTCTTCCTTACCCTCGGCTGCTTGTGCATGACCGGAATTTTCTTTAAGGAAAATAGCCAGCACCGTCAAGGATGCTGCCGCCACTAGCATACCAATCACGTCGGTGACCATATGCCGAGAAATAACCTCGGTAATCGGCACTCCAGCCAGTTTAGCAATAACACCGTTATGCACCAGCCCTGGATTAAGCATACTACCAAAAGTACCTGATTTAACAGCGGCTGCCGCCATCGCAGGATGGACGCCGGCACTCATTAAAATTGGAATAAAGATTACGCCTACCGCCGCCGTACAACCGGCAGCACTCGGAATAGCAATATTAACGATAAACGTAGCAATCGTTGCCCCCGGGATGAGTAGGAAGCCTAATTTTTTGAGCACATTACCAATGAGCTGCACCAAGTGTTTATCGCACCCAGTGTATTTCATCACCAAAGCAAAACCCATACAAGAGCAAACCGAGGTAATTAACCCAGCGTTGGTCATACTTTTAGCAAAAGCATCTAAAGCCGCCAACGGTTTGCCTGCTAGCAAGGCCATTAAAATACCGGCTGCAATTAAAACCATTCTGGACTCGTGTCGTTTGAGCAATAAATAAATAACAGCAACGACAATCACTGCTCCTAGAATAATAAACATCATAATTCCCCCTTAAATATAAATGGTGTTTGCAGTATTTTACCATTATCTTGCTTGTTTGCGCCACTATTTAGACTAAGTATATTGTATACAGTAGAGTAATGTAGTGCTGTATTGGGCAAGCCAGCACTTAGTCATCACCTACTCCGCTTCACCCATAAGCAGTTCCCACCTATCCATTAACTGAGCAATAACCTGTTTTAATTCTTCGTACTCCTTGGCTAAAGCGGCACTTTGTTGTGGGTCCTCATGATTAACTGGATCAGCCAGCTGTGCTTCCAAAAGTCCTAACATCGCTTCTTGTTCTCTAATATTGAGTTCTACTTTAGCTAAAAGCTTTTCCAAATCCTGGGGACTATGCGGTTTCATCTTGGTAACTTTATCCTTGGCGACTACCGGCACTACCGCTACTGTTTTTAGCGTTTTACTGCCGCTGGGCACAACCGGTAGTAGCGTCTGTTGCGCCGCTCTTTTGCTTTTTTCTGCCAAATAAAAAGCATAATCTCCCTTGTAGTCCGCTAGACCCTGCCCCTCTACTTCCCAAATTCTACTGACAATCTCATTAATGAAGTAACGGTCATGGCTGACCACCAGCACCGTACCGTCAAAAGCTTCTAAGGCGGCTTCCACTGCTTCACGTGCCGCAATATCCAGGTGGTTGGTGGGTTCGTCCAGGACTAAGCAGTTAGCTCCGTCCAGAACTAATTTCAAAAGAACTAAGCGCGCTTTCTGCCCTCCGGACAGAGTACCAATCTCTTTAAATACTTCATCGCCGTGAAATAACATCCCGCCTAGTAAACTGCGAGTATGTTCGTCCGTATAACCATATTCCGTCAAAAAATTATCCAGTAAGGTTTGCCTAGGGTCTAAACGTTCATAGCTTTGCGAGAAGTAACCGATTTGCACCCGATTACCAATAGTTGCTTTCCCCTGCAAGGGAGCCAAATCACCCAAAAGGGTTTTGAGTAAAGTAGTCTTACCGCTACCATTAGGTCCTAAAAGAGCCACTTTTTCCCCTTTGCGAAGCACTAAATTCAGTCCTTGCAATAACACCTGCTCCCCGTAGCCCACAGCCAAATCTTCCAAAATCACTACCCGTTCGGCTGATTCCGGTGCCGGTGGCAGCCGCAGGGCAAACTCTTCTACCTGAGCCGGTCCGTCCAAACGCTCTAGCCGATCTAATTGGGACTGCCGTCCCCGTGCCATTTTGCTTTTAATTCCGGCTTTAAAACGCCGGATATAGGCCTCCGTCTTGGCAATATACTCCTGTTGTGCACCATAGGCCGCTTCTTGCGAAAGCAATTGAATTTCTTTTTGGGCTAAATAACGAGTATAGTTCCCACGGAAAACCTGCAATTTACCCTCTTCCATTTCCAAAACCTTGCCCACCACATTGTCCAAGAAATAGCGATCATGACTGACCACTAATAACCCACCCTTAAATTCCATTAAATATTTTTCCAGCCATTCCGTCATGGTAATATCCAAGTGATTAGTCGGCTCATCCAAAATCAACAAATCCGGTGCTTTAACCAGTGCCGCCGCTAACATAATTCTGGTTTTTTGCCCTCCGGAAAAGTTTTCAGCTAGTTGTGTCCATACCGTTTCGGGAAAACTGAGTCCGTTCAGTACACGCCGTATGCGTTCTTCATAGTGGTAACCGTCTGCGTGTTCATACAGCGCCGAAGCTCTAGCATAATCTGCCAGGACTGTTTCTAGCTCCAGTCCCGGTGCTGTAACAGCGATTTGTGCTTCTAACGCCGCCAGTTTACTCCTTAGCTCCAAAATATCGGGACAGGACTGAAAAAGCACTTCCCATAAAGTACCAGTTCCAATATGTTGAAACCCTTGTTCCACATAGCCTACCCGCAGTCCTGGTTCAAAGCGAATAACACCCTCGTCAATAATATCAGGTTGGAGCAGGCAACGGAGCAAAGTGGTTTTACCGCTACCATTGACACCTACCAGCCCGATTTTTTCTCCTTGTTCCAACATAAAGCTAATATTTTTAAAAATTTCATGAATGCCAAAACTTTTGGCAATCTTATCCACAACCAATTGCATAAACATTTCTCCTTACAACGCTAACTATTTGCCGGAACTGTCCCAGTAAAAAAGCAGACAAGCACCCACCTTCCAGCCACAAAGCTGCTAACAGGCGGCGTCTTCATCTGCTTTTACCCAAAGCTTATTTTTATTCGTCAAAGCCATTTTGATTATTTTTATGCCAACGCCAGGCACTAGCAAGCACGTCTTCGATTTTACCCGCTGTTGGTTGCCAGCCCAATTCATCGCGAATTTTTTGTGAAGAAGCGACCAGCACCGCCGGGTCACCCAGGCGCCGCTGTTCTTCTACCGCCGCAAAATCAATCCCCGTCACTTGTTTCGCTGCGTCAATAATTTCCCGCACACTAAAACCTGCTTCCGAACCCAAATTATAAACTGCACTTCCCCCATCAGCAATGAGATGTTGCAAGGACAAAACGTGAGCCGTCGCCAAATCGCAAACATGGACATAATCCCTAATACAAGTGCCGTCCGGCGTAGGATAATCGGTACCATAAATAGCCACATTACGTCTTAAGCCCAAAGCCGTTTTTAAGACAATGGGAATTAGGTGCGTTTCCGGGTTATGGTCTTCACCGATATTGCTGGTAGTAGAAGCACCAGCCGCATTAAAATAACGTAGTGCCACATAATTCATGTCGTAAGCCGTCGCATAATCTGCCAACATTTGCTCAATGATTAATTTTGTCCGACCATCAACATTGGTTGGTTCCACCTTGCAGGTTTCTTCAATGGGCCAAGTGGTAGGCTCACCGTAAACAGCGGCGGAAGACGAAAAGACAAGCTTGTCCACACCGGCTGCTCGCATGGCATCCAAAAGGCTCAAGGTACCAGCCACATTATTGTAATAATAACGTCCGGGGTTTTCCATAGATTCTCCCACTAGACTACTAGCCGCAAAATGCAACACCGCATCAATTTCATATTCACCCATCACATGTTTGAGGAAATCCATATCATGAATATCCCCTTCAATTAACAAAATATCCTCCGGTACTGCATCTGCGTGACCGGTAGATAGATTATCATAAACAATGGGCGCAAAACCCTCACGTTTCAATGCTTCCACCACATGGGAACCGATATAGCCGGCTCCTCCTGTTACTAATACATTCATCTTTTGCCTCCTATGCTTCGGTACCACCGATTAAACTTAATAATAATGCTGTTTGTGTTGCTAAAAGTTCCGGATCACCCTTGGTTTCCACATTTAAGCGCAGAACAGGCTCCGTATTGGAAGCCCGCACGTTAAAGCGCCAGGTAGGATAATCAATGCTAAGGCCGTCCAAATGGTCAACAACGCCGCCAGCGGCAAATTCTGTTTCCAAAAGTTGCAAAATAGCCGGAGCATCTGCCACGTGTCTATTAAGCTCACCGCTACAAGGAAATTTCACCATACGTTCTGCCACCAAGGTAGCCAGTGATTTACCAGTCTTACAAATATATTCCGCTACCAATAACCAAGGCAGCATACCACTATCACAATAAGAGAACGCTCTAAAATAATGATGGGCGGACATTTCCCCGCCGTACAGTACACCATTGGCTCTCATACATTCTTTCATAAAAGCATGACCGCTTTTACAGCGTACAGGCGTGCCGCCTAAATCCTTGACAATATCCAAAGTATTCCAGGTTAAGCGAGGGTCGTACATGATTTTTTCCTGAGGATATTTTTGTAAAAAAATCTCCGCCAACAAACCTACAATATAGTAGCCTTCAATAAATTGAGCGTGTTCATCAAAGAAGAAGCACCGATCGAAATCTCCATCCCAAGCAATCCCCAGCTCCGCACCTACTTGCCGCACCACCTTGGCCGTAGCTTCGCGATTAGGCACTAGTAATGGGTTAGGCACCCCATTAGGGAACCTCCCATCGGGCTGGTCATTAAGTTTAATAAATTCAAAAGGTAAATGTTTTTCTAAAGCGGCCAACACTTCACCAGCACCGCCGTTACCTGGATTGGCCACTAACTTCATCGGTCGCAGCGAGCTTAAATCAATATAAGACAAAAGATGCTTAATATAGTCGTCCATAATAGCGACTTGTTGAACAGTACCTACGTTTTTACCGGGATAAATACCTTTAGTGATTTCACCGTTCACTACCATTTCGGCAATATCCAAAAGCCCGGAATCTGCTGAAATTGGTCTGGCTCCACGGCGCACCAGCTTCATGCCATTATATTCTGCCGGATTATGACTGGCGGTAACCATAATGCCACCATCGGCATTGAGGAAAGTCGTAGCAAAGTATACCATTTCCGTGCCGCACTGACCAATATCCAGCACCTTGGCTCCGCCATGGCACAAGCCCTCACTTAAGGCATCAACCAAGGCCCTTCCGCTCGTTCTAATATCATGACCAACCACCACACTTTGCGCTCCATACATGACGGCAAAGACTCGCCCCAAACGATAAGCCATTTCTTCATTGACTTCAGTGGGCACAATACCACGAATATCATATGCTTTAAAAGCCTTTTTACTTAACATTTTAGATTGCTCCTTCTCTTAACACTCCGTTCTACGTTGTATTATAACTTCTACCAAAAAAAGAAAAGTCCTGCAAAATATAAAAGCGCATCACAAGATGCGCTTTTATATTTTGTAATCTTTTTGTGCTAAAAACTTTTCCGCAACTTCGCCCAAATACCACCGTACCACCGTAAAAAAAGCTTGATAGAAACCATTGTGATCCGGTACCAAGAGCATTTGTGCCAGTGCGGTTAAACTGGCTTCCAGTTCCAGGCCCTGCTCCAAATCCAAGGCGATTTTGTCTTGCAAGGCTTGCAGGACGGTTAAGCGCATACGGCTTAGCCGCGGCGCATTCAGATTTAACTCTTTAATCGTCTGCTCCGCCTTCACTTGCAACGCCTCAGGACAGGTAAGCGGATCCACCAGAATGCGCCCATTGTAGGGGTCGTAGCGAAAGAGTCTAACTTCCGCCGGAATTTGCAAGGGATTGAGAATAATCTCGCTTAAATCTTTGCCCCCCTTAGGTACATCACAGCTACGGTCAATATGCCGTGCCGAATAGCGCCACGAAGCATCTACCACTTCTTTTTGACTGCCGCCATGACACACGCCCAACATATTAAACCAATCCAGATGCCAATTGGCACCCTCTTCAGAAGTGGCACTTTTGGGATAAAAATGTTCCACCCGAAAATCATCAATGTCATAATCATTGTCAGTTAATTTAATGGGTATTTCGCAATAGGCACACAATCCCCGTTGGTCAAGAAGAATTTGTTTTTTGACCTCTCGGTAGCCACGCCGAGAATGACGCCGAAAGCGTTCCCATTTTTCTAAAGGAAACGCCAGGGCAAACTGGTGTAACCTGGCTGGCACTACCGGAGATTTATCTACTCGCTTCATTGTTTATGCCTGTGAAAAGCACGCATTCTGATATCCAGGTCTGCCCGCAGCAGAGCCGGCTCTCGACCCCTTGCCCACGCATCCAATCTTTTTCGCAGTAATACGGCTTCCTCAGAGTCCCATTTATCTTCACTGACCAATGCCAAATATCTAGACAAGTCCTGCACTATTGGCAAAGCTTGCGGCCTCGTATCCACATTTTGAATATCTTTAAGCAATTGATAGCTTTCCGCACCCAACGAAAATTCCGGACAATAAATATCAATTTTGCTTTCTGCCCAGCGCAAAACACGAATAGAATTAGAATCCACACTAGTTAGCACCTGAGGACTATGAGTGGTAACAATAAACTGCACTAGCGGAAACGCCTTTTGCAAATCGGCCAACACTACCTGTTGCCAAGAGGGATGCAAATGCATTTCCACCTCGTCAATCAAAACAATACCCGGGGTCTTCTGGGTTACTTCCGCCCCTAAATCCGGGTTGAGCCTAGCCATGCGATAAGCAATATCCGCCGCCATACTAATGACGCTACGTACGCCGTCACTCAAAGCCTTCAGCGGCAAAGTACCCACGTGTTCTTTAGAGATCACTAAACTTTGGGAGGCAACGCTGTAATCAATATTTTTCCAGCCCATACTGCCCACGCAGGTTTCAATGGACTGACTCACCGCTTTTAAAACTTCGCGGTAAGGATTAGGCTCTGTGCTCCCGGTTTCCTCCAAATAACGGTCATATTCTAAAGTGCTCAGGGACGCATATTTAAACCATTGTCCAAAAGTATTATAGGAAGAGGAGGGCTCCAAACATTCGGCATAACCACTATCCCGCTCCAAATTAATCTTATCCTTATTATTGGTCAACAGCTTGCTGTCCTGCCACATTCTGGTCGTACCATAGTAAGCAATAACCGGTAACACACACTCCATATCGTGGTCGCTGTTAATCATTTTTTTTAAACCCTGACCATAATCGGTCAAGCATTTAGCTCTGCGGACTGTCGTTCTGCCGCCTTGCGCCTGCAATTCTCTTTGCCACGTGCAAGTTTTTTCGCCCAGCTGTCCTACCACCTCTAGCTCAATGGGGTAATAGCTTTTCATACGCAAAATACGCATTTGCCCACCAGCAGCGGCTTCTTGTGATTGCCTGACATCGTCATCTTCCAAACTGCGATTTTTACCACCATTAAAACAAGTAATATACGGCCCCACCGCTATGGCTACGGCGTCCAAAATCGCCGTTTTACCTTTGCCATTTTCTGCCACAATGACGGTCATTTGGTCTTCAAATTCAATATTAAAATCATCAAAACAGCGGAAATTTTTTAAATGCAAACTTTTAATCTTCATCTGCGCACCACCCTACTTTGAGACTTTCTTTCTATTATACCTTTTTTCCCCAGTAAAGTGTATTTTTGCTGATATTCGTAGTATAATGAAAAAACATTCTACGAATTAAAGGAGCTTTTATGAATATCTTTTTAACGCTAACCCTCGCTTTAGTCATTATTTTATTTTTATTGCGCCGTCACTATGCCATTGGTCCCGCCATCTTATGCGGCGGCTTTTTTATTTGGCTACTACAAGCGCCTAACCCTCACTATCTCGTTACAGCAGCTTATCAAACGGCCACCATGCCCCGCACTTATGATCTGCTGTTTGCCCTCTACTTCGTTATGTGTCTGGAAATAGAATTGAGAACTAGTGGTACGCTAGAAGGTATGGTCAGTGCTCTGCGCCGATTATTTACCAGTGAGAAATTTACCCTCGCCTTAATGCCGGCCTTTTTGGGGCTTTTGCCCTCCTTGGGCGGTGCCAGATTTTCCGCCCCCATTGTAGAAGCCGTCAGCAAGGATGCACCAATTTCCGCTGAAAACAAATCCGCCATTAACTTTTGGTTTCGTCATGTTTTTGAATTTTCCAATCCCATTAATCCAGGCATGATTATGGCCTGCAGTATTGCCTCCATTCCTATTAGTTCCCTAATTTTTCAATTAGGTTGGCTCACACCAGTAGCTTTTGCTCTCGGCTGGCTCATCTGTTTGCACCCTTTGGCACTCCCCTCCCACCCAAGCACTCCTTCTTCTACTCGTGAAAAGCGTAAAAACTTAGCCGATATTGCTCTGTCCCTCTCCCCCGTCCTCATTAACTTTCTCCTGGTGGTCTTTGGAGGTATGGGCGCCGCCACTTCCATGGGGCTCGTCGCAGTAGGCATGATTTTACTCCTCCGTTGCACTGCACGAGTAGTCAACATTAAAGATGTTTTTTATGGTGCCCTAGATCTCAAAATGATTTTAAATGTGACGTGTATTCTCTACTTTATTCAGCTCTTAACCGTCACCCAGGTTCTAGCCACCATCGTTGCCGCTTTTCAAAGTTCTCCCCTCCCCATACCGATCATTATCGCCACCGTTTCCTTTATCATCGGTATGCTCACTGGGCTGTCCCAGGGGCACGTAGCCATCGTCCTGCCGATTGTAGCCGCCATGGCACCGGGAGATTTGACTATGGTAGGTATTGCCATGGTCTTTGGCATTGCCGGTCAAATGCTAACCCCCACCCATGTGTGCCTCATGGTCACCTTAGATTATTTTAAAGCAGATTTTTTCCGTTCCCTGCGTCCTATTGTGACTACTGAGCTGTTACTTCTCATCATCTTTAGTCTAGTTACCTATTGCTGGTATTAATAAACCTTAATCAATAAAATAAAAAAGCGTTCCCGTAAAGGGAACGCTTTTTTATTTTATTCTGCCGGTGTCGCTGCCGGTTGTTCTACTTTGGGTTCTACTGGTTTTAAAGCAAAATCTAGCATTAACGGTTGCTTTTCAGTAGTGGAGAAAACAAAAATCATTTCAACATTGTCTTTTTTCGCAAATTTACCGGCAAAAACAATCCGGTCACCATCCATGAATTTTTGCACTAAAGCTAATTTATGACCTTTGCTAGCACCCAAATTAGTATTAACCGTTCTCTTTAATTCCATGAATTTAGCTTCGGTTAGAGCTTTTTTAAGTGGTGGTGCAAAGTTTTCGCTAATCACAGCGTATTCTTCGGCACCGCTTAGACTGCCTATAAATTTGTCCACGATTTTCTCTTCTGCATTAAGCACCGAACCATTACTCGGTGCTGCCAAGCAAACCCCACTCAAGCACACCATACAAATTGCTAACAACATTAAAATTCTTTTTTTCATTTTGTTTCCCCCTCAAAATAACTTTTTTCTTATTATAACACAAAAAATCGGTATCTTCGCAGAAGAAATACGATTTTAAGCTTTAAAGATTTTTGGCAATACGCTCCATAGCTTCAAGCGTGCCCTCGCGACTGCCAAAAGCGGTCAAACGCAAATAGCCTTCACCCATCTGTCCAAACCCGGCACCAGGCGTACCCACAATAGCCAATTTTTTCAACAAATAATCGAAAAAGCTCCAGGAATCCATTTGTTGCGGACATTGTAACCAAAGATAAGGCGAATGTACCCCACCATAAAATTTAATGTCTTTTTTCGTCAAGGTATCCATCATAATGCGAGCATTTTCCCGATAAAAAGCAAGCATTTCTCCACATTCTTTTTGGCCAGCGGCACTAAAAACAGCTTCCGCACCTCTTTGAATAATATAGGGAACACCATTAAATTTAGTCGTTTGACGGCGTAGCCACATTTTATTTAATTCCATAAGCGTCCCATTAGCCGCCCTACGTTTTAAGGCGTGAGGCACCACGGTATAACCACAGCGAGTACCGGTGAAGCCTGCCGTTTTGGACAAAGAACATAGCTCAATCGCACATTTTTTGGCATCAGCCACAGCGTAAATACTCCGTGGTACTGTAGGGTCAGTGACAAAGGCTTCATAAGCGGCGTCATACAAAATCACCGCATCATTTTTTAGCGCATAAGCCACCCATTGGGCTAACTGCTCTTGGGAGTACACAGCGCCGGTAGGGTTATTCGGAGAACACAAATAAATCACATCGGCCTTAACGCTCTCATCAGGCATGGGCAAGAAATCATTTTCGGGTTTGCCTTGAGTATAAATTATTTTTCTGCCACACATTATATTCGTATCCACATACACCGGATACACCGGATCCGGTACTAAAATAGTGTTAGCTTGGTCAAAAATATCAGTAATATTGCCGCAATCACTTTTGGCACCATCACTGACAAAAACTTCATTAGCTTCTAAGCTAACTCCATGCTGCGCATAGTACTGCACAATAGCCTGCCGCAAGAAATCATAACCTTGCTCCGGTCCATAACCACGGAAGGTCGCTTGGGTACCCATTTCTACCACCGCTTTTTGTAGTGCCGTAATCACCGCCGGTGCTAAAGGCAAAGTTACATCGCCAATCCCCATGCGGATCACCTTTTGTTCAGGATTTTCTGCTACAAACTCGCTTACTTTCGCTGCGATTTGCGAAAATAAATAACTTTCTTGCAAATTACAATAATTTTCATTCATTACTGCCATGGGTTCTGCCTCCTCGTGTTTGAATATTGTTCCTATACAGGAATACTATATGCTAGGATAAGCTGTTTGTCAAGAAAAAGAGACCGTACCGGAACCTTGCTCGCGGTAACAGTCCCTCTTGCCAGTTATTTTTTATTAATTATTTCTTCGGGAATATCAATAACGCCTTCATACACTAAAACGGCCGGCCCCGTAAGTAATAAATGGTTATCCGCTGCATGAGTTACGCTAAGCGTACCGCCTTTGACTAGCACCTTGAGTGCCTCGCCTTTTTTGCCCGCACGACTAAGAGCAATGGCCGTATATGCCACCGCACAAGCCCCCGTGCCACAAGCCCAAGTTTCGCCGCTACCTCGTTCCCACACCCGGAACTTCACCGTATTTTTATCAATAACCTCCACAAATTCCACATTAACCCGTTCCGGGAACAGAGGATGATTTTCAATACGAGTACCCAAATCAGCAATATCAAAACTGTCCACATCTTTAACAAAAGTTACGAAATGAGGATTCCCCATAGAAAGAGCTGTCCCGTTGACAATATGTTCATAATCGCTGTCCACGTCCAGTCCCTGATCCATAAAAACAAAGTGGTCACTAATCATCGGAATTTCTTTGGTTCTAACCACAGCTTCCCCCATATCGACGGTAGCTGCCACAACCTGACCATTTTCCACAGCCATAGTAATGGTTTTTATCCCCCCCAAAGTTTCCAAAGTAATAGTGGTTTTAGTGGTCAAGCCCTTATCGTAAACATATTTGGCTATGCAACGGCTACCATTGCCACACATTTTACCCTCTGACGCATCGGCATTAAACATCCGCATCCGAAAATCCGCAACCTCTGACGGCAAAATACAAATAAGCCCATCAGACCCAATCCCAAAACGGCGATGACTAACATACTCTGAAATAGCAGCCGGATTAGGTAATTCTTTTTCCAGACAATTTACGTAAACATAGTCATTTCCACAACCATGCATTTTAGAAAATTCCATTTTCATAAACGTATCCTCCCTCTAGTTAAGCTACAGCTAGCGTAGCTTACTGCCAAACTCCATGCGTTACTACCGGCACCAGCTTGCCACCGGAAGTATTAGGTATGATTACTATGATTATACCCTTTTCCGAGTAAGACCGTCAAGAACAGAAGCCCCTCTTCACTGCTTACCCTGCCTCAAAGCCCATTTGAAAGATGCCCTAGACGAGCAAAGTGACCTCGACCACAATCGAAGTCACTTTGCTCATCTTCATTTAGGGGGATAATTGGAGTTAAAACCCTCTGCATGATGGCTCCAAGCCAATAATTGAAGCTAGCAAGCTAGCGTGTTCTGCCAAGTTCAAGTTGTTATACTGAGGGTGCAACTTATAAAACAGAAAATAATGGTAAATACTGCATAAACAAGAACCCTAATAGCGACGTCACAACAATAGTAAGTACCGCTAAAAACAAACCATAGCGGAACATGAGGACAGGATTAAGGCCATAGCTAACCGGAATAGCACGAATAGAAACAGGTAGCATATAAGCACAATTCACCGAAACAATACTAATATAGATATAAGGAATAGGATTAAGCGCTAGTGTCTGAATAATATTTTGTACGATGGGAATAACAATAGCAGCTGCGGCCGTATTACTGGATATT
Organism: Acidaminococcaceae bacterium; assembly: GCA_036659415.1. GTDB lineage: Bacteria > Bacillota > Negativicutes > Acidaminococcales > Acidaminococcaceae > JAVXCQ01. The sequence goes on along the minus strand of JAVXCQ010000008.1, from coordinate 2,231 downwards.
TCTGTTAAGAAGCTGGCGAAGAGATTAAAAATCAAGATTGTGCCCAAACCACCACTCAAGGGTAACATCGTAATATATTCTGCCAGTTTGGTAGCAGCGCCGGTAGCTATAATAAGCTTACCCAACGCCAGTCCCCCGGCAAAAAGGAACATCATACCCCACATAATTTCTTTTTCTGCTTCTTCCCAGCAAATGAAAGGAAAATGCTTTTTGTTAGGGATAAAAAAAGTCAGCATACCCAAAAGTAAAAATACATACGCCGGCTTCAAACTAGGTAAAGCTTCTGCATACAAGGGACGCACAAAAGCCAAAATCGTCGCTAATACAAATAAGAACAAGCTAATCATTTCATCACGAGTGATATGTCCCAATTTTTCATACATTTCCAGAAAGTATGCTTTCGTACCTGGCAAATACTCGGTGTGTCGGGGCAATTTAAATAACACCAATAAGTTAATCAACATAATTACAGCCAAGAACGGCAGAAACCGCACAAACCAATCAATATACATAAATTCTTTACCGGTCAGTTGTTCTAAATAACTAATCGCCACCAAGTTTCCCGCCCCGCCGATTGGAGAACCAAAACCACCAATACCGGCACCCCACACAATAGCTAGCAAAATAGGCACGGCCAATTTACTGGCAAAAATATCTTTTTCACCAATGAAATGAAGCATCGATACCGCTACCGGCATCAAAATACTACAAACAACCACATTAGGCAAAAAAACGGACAAGAGCGTCGCAATGACAAACCACACTACAATTTGTTGCTTCACCGACGGTCCTATAAAACAAAGAGCTTTGAGGGATAAGCGTCGATCCAAACCAGTTTTGCTCCAAGTCATACAAATAAGGTCAGAACCTAGCAACAGAATAACTATTTCCGAAAAATACTGACTGATAATCTGCGTCATTGGCACTAAACCAATGACGGCATTAATAGCAATCGGTAAAAACGCTGTTACTGAAATATGAACAGGACGCAATACCCACCATAAACCCATCCAGCAAGCCGTGGCAATGGCAGCCGCCTGATTACTGCCAAAAGCTCCACTTAAAAAATACCAAATCGTTAAAAAAGTTATTGGGCCTGCCCATAACTGTATCGTTCTACGTCCTAACATCGCTAACTCCCCCATTGTCAAACCTCTGCACTTATTATAAAATAAAGAGTAAATAATGTAAAATACTATTTAATGCTGTTTAAAATAGTAAAAACTTCTATATAAAAGATGGGAACGTGTTTAGTATGGACTTTGATTTTTATCGTAATTTTATTGTGATTGCCGAGGCCGGTAACGTCACTGCGGCCGCTAAAAAGTTAGCACTGGCACAACCAGCTTTACGAGCACAAATTAAAACTTTGGAAGAGTATTATGGTACAGAACTCATCCACACAGGTCGAGGAGTACGCCGTTTAACTTTAACGGAAACAGGTAAATTGTTTTTAGAAAAAGCTCGTCAAATCTGTGCAGTGGAAGCCGGCTGGGCAGCGGAGGTTAATTCCTACGGACAGGGAACCGTTGGCACCTTACGCTTTACCCTTTCTATTGCTAAAACTACGTTTTTTCTGCGTAATTATTTGCAACCCTTTGCCGATCGCTATCCCGCAGTACGCTATGAAATCAAAGAAGCCAATGTCACAAGACAGCTTAAAGATATTGATGCCGGCAGTAGTGATTTTGCTTTTGCCAATGCTCCCCTGCCCCGCAAGCAGGATTTTGGCTTATTACCCTCGGGACGAGAAGATTTTTATGCCGTATATCGCAAGCAGAATAAAATGCAATTTGCTACTGGCGCAACGGTAACCTTGAAAGAACTGCGTGACCTGCCTTTATTTTGTAATTACGGCTCTTTACAGCTCCTTACCACCCAATGTGCACGCCTAGGTTTTAAACCCAATGTAGCCTTTACTTCTACTACCAGAACAGCGGCACAGGAATTTGCCCGTAGCGGCACTGGTATCGGCATCGTGTCTTTCAACGCACAAGAACTACTGGCAGACGGTTTATGCTACAGTAAAATCATCGACGAAGATTTGTTTTTTGACGTCACCCTCTTTTGGTCTTTGCAACGAGAAATGCCGCCTCATGCACGAGCTTTTTTGAAATTTTATCGTGAACTACTCAAAGGAACAACTCAAACCACTGCGCGCTAGTTTCGGTTCTCCTGTGGCACGACTCACGCTCCCTGTTCGGTCGCCTTCCCTGCGAAAGCTCTCTGCC
>JAVXCQ010000007.1:0-74360 GCA_036659415.1 Acidaminococcaceae bacterium | reverse complement strand
CAACATCCTCAATAGACAAATTATTTACGAATATTTAATTTAGCAATGATTGTACGATAGCGTTCAATATCATTGTTCATCAAATAGTTCAAAAGACCACGACGTTGGCCAACCATTTGTAACAAACCGCGACGAGAATGATGATCTTTTTTGTGTTCTTTCAAATGCTCAGTTAAGTACACAATACGTTCAGTCAAAATGGCAATTTGTACTTCCGGAGATCCGGTATCGCCTTCGTGCATACGGTAAGTAGCAATTAATTCTTGTTTTCTTTCAGGTGTCATCATAATAAAATTCCTCCATTTTTTGAAATCGCCTTAGCATAGCAACCGTTGGAGTATCGAATTTCCAAGCTAAGGTTCATCTTTTTTAATACTTTGCTAGTATAGCATAGCCTCGAACAAAAAACAACTATTTTTCATTGCCGGCAAAATAATTACTAATAGTTTTCTTATCCCGCACTAATTGTGCTTGCAATTCTACTGGGCTATTAAACTTACACTGTCCACGCATATAAGCGACAAACTTAACTTTTATTTGCTGACCATAAACATCGCCATCAAAGTCAAAAAGATGTACTTCTAGTCGTTTTTGTGCAATATCACCAAAAGTGGGATTTTCCCCGATGTTTGCCATGCCATAATAAGTTGTTCCGTCCAGCTCTACTTTTACTGCGTAAACTGCTGTTGCTGGAACAATCAAATGTTCTTCACTAATAGCGATATTAGCGGTTGGGAAGCCTAGTGTTTTGCCCCTATGTGCTCCCTGTTCCACGATTCCTTCAAGACTATATTCTCTTCCCAACATTTTGTTAGCGGCAAGCATTTCTCCTGATTGAATGAGGTTTCTAATTAGAGTACTGCTCACGATTTGTTGGTCGACCGTTACTAATTTACGCACAAGTACATCAAAACCTTCTCGACGTCCTGTTTCAACTAAGGTTGTCGTGTCGCCCTTACCCATAAAGCCATAATTGTAATTTTCACCGACAACTAAACATTGGTAAGAAAAAGTTTTAAGTTTTTGTAGAAATTGGAGCGGTGAAAGTTTCAAAAACAAATCAGTAAAAGGTATATTGACTAGAACGTCCACACCTAATTGTTCGAAAATTAATGTTTTTTCAGCGTTAGAGATTAACTGGGGTGGCACATGTGTAGGATTAAGCTTGGAAAAAGGATGATTACTAAAAGTAAAAACCACTAAGCGCAGTTGATTGGTTCTGGCATATTTCCTAGCTGCTTTTATCACATCGCAGTGTCCAAGATGAATACCATCAAAAGTTCCCAACGCAATCACGCTAGGCTTACATTCACTTGTGTCCGCATTAAAATCATTTATAATTAGCAAGTTTATCACCTCATAATGGGATAAAAGGACAAATAATCTTCACGGCTTTTACTTTACCGTCAGTCGCTTGACCAATTCCAATAAATTGAGCAGTAGTTGTCTTGAGGCGATAGACGCCATCAATGACGTTCTCTACTGTCGTTAACACGCCTTGAGATATTCTCTGGGCTTGATTACTCGTCAACATTAGTTCTGGTAAATTGCTAGCGCCAATTTCTGTTGGTTGCAAAAAGGCCAGGGGAGTCGCTGCTATTTCTTCCAAAGTTTTTGCTTCGGCTAATTTAAAGCCAGCAACCTGTGTTCGCAATAAAAAGCTCATGGTTCCACACATACCCAAATGAATAGCAATATCTTCCACTAACGTTCTGATATAAGTACCCTTAGAACATTCTATATCAAGAATTAAGCCATCAGCCTGCTGTTTAATTAATGTCAGTTTATAGATGGTAATTCTTCGTGGTTGCCTTACTACATCAATGCCGGCTCTCGCCATTTGGTAGAGCTTTTTGCCGTCTTGTTTAATGGCTGAATACATCGGTGGTATTTGTTCTATTGTGCCTGTAAACGCAGTCAAGGTTCTTTGAATAGTAGCCGGTGTTAGTGGCTTGACAACCGAAAAAGCTACCGCCTTACCACTGTCATCACCTGTATCTGTTCTGACACCAAATTGCATTTCTACCCGGTAGCTTTTAGTACCATCTACTGCGTATTCCAAAAGTCTGGTAGCTTGACCCACAAACACAGGTAAAACCCCTGCTGCATCCGGATCTAACGTTCCAGCATGGCCTATTTTTTTAGTACTTAAAATGCGCCGCAAATACCCGACAACATCGTGTGAGGTCATTCCCGGTGGTTTAAGTACATTTAAGATACCGTCCGCCATTAGCTAGACGCCATTTCGTCTTTAATGTGTTCCAGCAGAGTCGTTTTAGCTGCTACTAAATCAGCATTAATAGTACAACCGGCTGCCTTTTTATGTCCACCACCATCAAAAGCAACTGCTATTTTGCTAACATCTATCCAGCGTGAACGCATACTGACCCGCGTCACATTGGCCGCCACCGCTTTAAACATAATAGCTATTTCTACACCTTCAATGTAACGTGGATATTGAATAAAACTATCAGTATCAATATCTTTATTATAATCAGTTAAAGATATTTCTATCATAGCGATGCGCCCCTCGGCCTCAAATGCTAATGTTTTAAGAATTTTACTAAGCAAGATAACATTATCTTTGGGCTTCATCTCCAACGCATCTGAAATAACATTGGGTTCTACACCTAAGCTCACCAGTTCAGCTGCACAAATCATACAGGAAGGTGTCGTATTAGAATATTTAAAATAGCCACAATCTGTAACTATCGCAACATAAAGACACACAGCTATCGTTTTATCAATGGTCAATTGCATATGTCTTAGCAATTGATAAATAATCTCACCTGTGGCTGCAGCGTTAGCATCTAGATACAAATCATCGGCATATTCAGTATTAGAAATATGGTGATCAATATTTAAAATTGGTGCTTGCACAGCTTGTGGTATTCTGCCGGCACGATCCAAAGAACTGGCATCAATAATGACCATAAGATCTGCTTGATAAGTTACACCTTCCTGGTATTGTTGATACTCACCAATACCAGGTAAAAAATCATACATAGACGATATTTGATCATCAACGACTAGCGTAACTTTTTTGCCCTTATTTTTGAGACCAGCCGCCAGTGCCAGTGCAGAACCTAAAGTATCACCATCTGGACTAACATGACTAACAATGACAATATTATTTGCCATTTGCAGTAACGTCGCAGTTTGGGCTAAATTTAGTTTCCTACTCATCTTTAGTTCCTTCGTCTTTTTTTATTTTTGCCAAAATATCTTGAATATGCGCACTATATTCTAGGGAGGTATCTTTGCTAAGACTTAGTATCGGTGCTACCCGCAAACGAATACGTTTAGCAATCTCAGTCCGAATGAAGCCCAGGGCTTTATTAAGCCCTTTCCATACTTCATCTTTTTCTTCCTCCGGTCCGTAAAGGCTAACGTATACCTTCGCATAACTCAGGTCATCGCTGGCTTCTACGGCTGTTATAGTCACAAATTTAACTCGTGGGTCTTTCAGATCATTCAAAATAATCTTACTGATTTCTTGCTTAATCGCTTCTTGGACTTTTTCTACACGTAATCTAGCCATTATTACACCTCAAGTCGTAATTAAACTTTAATTTCTTCCATAATAAACGCTTCAAGCACATCGCCCTCTTTAAGGTCACGATATTTATCCAAAGTAACACCACATTCAAAACCTGCAGCTACTTCTTTCACATCGTCTTTAAAGCGACGTAAAGACTCTAATTCGCCTTCATGTACGACTACATCATCACGCAAAACACGAATTTGTGAAGCATTGGTAATTTTGCCATCTAAAACGTAGCAACCGGCTATAAGCATCTTCGAAATAGTTATTAATTGTCTAACTTCGACACGTCCTTGAATAACCTCTTTGAATTTAGGTGCTAACATACCTTTAATCGCTGCTTCCACATCATTAATCGCATCATAAATAACACGATAAGTGCGAACGTCAACTTTTTCAGCTTCTGCTAATTTGCGAGCATTAGCAGCTGGGCGTACATTAAATCCAATAACCAGTGCATTAGCTGCAGAAGCTAGCATCACGTCGGACTCATTAATAGTTCCCACACCAGCATGAACGATAACTACTTTTACTTCCTCATTCTTAATGCTGACCAAGGATTGTTTTAACGCTTCAATGGTACCTTGCACGTCGGCCTTAACGACAATGTTCAGTTCCTTTAATTCGCCTTCTTGAATTCTTTGGAAAAGGTCATCTAAGGAAACTTTGGTATTTTGCTGAATTTCTTCAGTTTTCTTTTTAGCTATACGTTTTTCAGCAACAGCACGTGCAATTCTCTCCTCAGTTGCATCCAAAATATCGCCAGCCATTGGAACATCGCTTAGCCCTAAAACTTCAACAGGTGTTGAAGGTCCTGCCTTTTTCACTTGTTCACCACGGTCATTAATCATAGCACGAACCTTGCCATAAGCTGTACCAGCTAAAATCGTATCACCAATATGCAAAGTTCCTTTTTCTACAAGCACCGTAGCAACAGGGCCACGCCCTTTATCCAGTTGTGCTTCAATAATCGTACCATGAGCAGGTAACTCAGGATTGGCCTTGAGATCTTGTACTTCAGCAACCAACAAGATCATTTCCAATAACTCAGGAATACCTGTTTTTTGATGAGCGGAAACAGGCACCATAATGGTTTCTCCGCCCCAATCTTCAGGAATTAACTCATGTTCCGCTAATTGTTGTTTCACATGGTCGGCATTAGCACCTTCGCGGTCCATTTTATTAATGGCAACGATAATCGGTACTTTGGCTGCTTTGGCATGGTTAATAGCTTCAATAGTTTGCGGCATTACACCGTCATCTGCTGCTACTACCAAAATCGCCACGTCCGTCACTTGTGCACCGCGCGCACGCATAGCTGTAAAAGCTTCATGTCCCGGTGTGTCAAGAAAGACGATTTTCTTGCCTTGATAATTTACTTGGTAAGCACCAATATGTTGAGTAATGCCACCAGCTTCACGTGAAGTTACATTAGCTTTTCTGATCGCATCCAGCAAAGAAGTCTTACCATGATCTACGTGTCCCATAACAGTAATAACGGGAGGTCGTGGCAAGCGTTTTGCAGGATCATCTTCTACCTCAGGTACTTCAGTTGGGTCATCCTCCGGTGGTAATTCTTCCACTTCCACGTCAAATTCAGAACCAATTAATACTGCTGTATCAAAATCAATATCTTGATTAATTGTAACCATTACGCCCAATAGAAATAAATGCTTAATTACATCACTAACTTCGCGCTTAATTAAGTCAGCAAAAGCTTTAACATTAATAAATGGTGCAATAGCTACATTAGTTGGCTTCGGAACTTCCACCACTGTTTGTGGGACAAAAGTACTATTGCCACCTTGGCGTTTATTATTACGACCCATACGCGTATTACTACGGTTAGGACGACTGCCTTTAGTTGCATAGGAGCCTTGTGGCTGCGGTTTATTATCAAATCTCTTGGTTTGACCTTTTTTAGCATCTGGTTTAGTAAAGTTTGGTTTAGTTGCTCCAGCTACTTGGGGACGAGTATTATTTACCGTTGAAGCGCTACCAAGTGGCCGTTGTCCCTGCGTTTGCGGACGATTACCACTAGCGGCATAAGAGCCTTGCGGTCTTTGACCCTGTGGTCTAGGCGCACCTTGTCCAGGTCTAGCGTTCATTGTACCTTGACCCTGTGGTCTAGGCGCACTTTGTCCAGATCTAGAGTTCATTGTACCTTGACCTTGTGGTCGAGGTGCACTTTGTCCAGGTCTAGCGTTCATTGTACCTTGACCCTGTGGTCTAGATGTACTTTGTCCAGGCCTAGCGTTCATTGTACCTTGACCTTGTGGTCTAGGCGCATTTTGTCCAGGTCTAGCGTTCATTGTACCTTGACCTTGTGGTCTAGGCGCACTTTGTCCTTGGGGACGTGTTCCTTGCGATTGATGTACTTGCCCCGGAGTATGTTGCCCTGGACGAGAATTGTTACTGCCTCCGACCACAAATTGTTGTGTACCATTGTGATGTTGTACTACCGGCCGACTCACAGGAACACTATGTGGTTGTACTGCCGGTGCTTGCGGTTTTTGCTGTACATTATTACTAGGTGTGGTATGTGCAACTGGTTTAGTCGCAGCTGCAGACGTATTCACTACTGGTATCTTGGCTACCGGCTCGTTGTGCACTGTTGGTGCTCCGCTTGTCGCTACTGCCGTCTTTTCTACGTGGGGCGTCACAGTGGCTTGTTTTTGTGCCGGTTTAGCCGTAGGATTATCAGACTTTCTAGCAAACGTTCTGGAAATAATGGCTTTCACTTCGTCATCAACACTACTCATGTGGTTTTTGACAGGCACGCTGTTGCGCTCTAATATATCTAGGATCACCTTACTGGTTGTCTCATATTCTTTTGCTATTTCAAATACTCTATACTTACCCATTTATCCACCTCCAAACATAATCTTGGGTACTACTATTTCAATATCATATTAGCGAAGTTATTATCAGTAACAGCGACTGCTGTTCTTTGTGCTTTGCCGATTGCCGTACCCAGCTGCTCACGGGTTAAGCATTCGATAACTTTAACCTTGCTTATGTCTGCTAAATAATACATATCTTTTTTAGAATTTACAGCGGCATCGGCGGCAACAATTAATAGTTTCGCCTTAGCACCTTTGAGTGCAGATTTAACTGCAAAATCTCCGGAAGCTAATTTGCCAGCTTTTTGAGCTAAACCCAGTGCAAATAAAAGACCTTGCTCATCTTTCATTCCTGCAAATCCTCCAATAACTTCATGCCCAGTTCGGCACTAATTGCTGTTTCCAACGCTTTTTCCAACCGTCTTTCTTTGACAGCCTTAGTTATACAAGCGTGTTGTGGGCAAACATAAACACCTCTACCAGGCTTCTTGCCAGTCTTATCAATGGAAACTTCGCCTTCTGGAGAACGGACAATGCGTATAAGCTCTTTTTTTTCTTTCATTGCATTACAGCCAACACATTTACGTTGCGGGATTTTTTTTAATTTCATTTTTCCCCACTGCCTTCTACCACATCACTAACCTTGGCTTCATTAAGTGCCGCCGCTTGTGTTTCACTCTTAATATCAATCTTCCAGCCAGTTAATTTGGCTGCCAGTCGAGCATTTTGTCCTTCTTTACCAATGGCAAGAGATAATTGATAGTCCGGTACAACAACACGGCAAATTTTCTCTTCTTCAAAGACCTGTGCTAATACAACTTTCGCCGGTGAGAGCGCATTAGCGACATATTGTTCCGGGTCACTGCTATACTTAACAATGTCGATTTTTTCTCCACGTAATTCATTAACGATGGTTTGCACACGCATCCCTTTTTGTCCAACGCAGGCGCCCACCGGATCCACATTCTCATCTTTAGTATAAACGGCAATTTTAGAACGCATCCCCGGTTCACGTGCTACTGATTTAATTTCAACTAACCCATCGTGAATTTCCGGAACTTCCAGTTCAAATAATCGTTTCAATAACCCCGGGTGTGTTCTCGAAACCATGATTTGAGGTCCTTTACTGGTTTTTTTTACTTCAACAATATAGGTTTTAATTCTGTCATGGTATTGATATACTTCTCCGGGAATTTGTTCATTGGGCATCAGCATTGCTTCTGCACGTCCCAGATCAATGTAAACATTTCTGTTTTCCAACCTTTGCACAATACCATTAACAATATCGTTTTCACGATTAGAAAATTTTTCGTACACCATGCCTCTTTCGGCTTCGCGAATACGCTGTACTACTACTTGTTTGGCATTTTGTGCTGCAATACGACCAAAATCTCTTGGCGTTACTTCCTCTTCCATAATATCTTGAACTTCATAATTAGGGTTTATTTTGCGTGCATTTTCTAAGGAAATTTCTTGCGTTTCATCCGTCACTGTTTCCACAATATTTTTTCTTGCGAAAACATGTATTTCTCCTGTTGCTTTGTTCAAATCCACACGCACATTTTGAGAAGAACCAAAATTCTTTTTATATGCTGTAATTAATGCTTCTTCTACAGCTTGGTACAACAATTCTGGGGTAATGCCCTTCTCTTTTCCTAATTCAACAATTGCTTGCATAAACTCTGCATTCACTTAATTATTCCTCCTCTTGCTTTTTAATTTTACTTTGGGTTGCTCAACTATTAAAAATCCAAATGTGGTCTGATATTAGCAATCAATTTTCTTTCTAGTTCAATCTTATTATCATCCAATAGCAAGGTTAATTTTTCTTCATTATGTGTTACCAGCACTGCTTCCAAGGTTTTTTTGCCATTGAGCGGTGCAAATAACATAATGTCTACTTTCGTACCATAAGCCCGTTCATAATCTTTATCTTTTTTCAGTGGCCGATCAATACCCGGGGACGAAACTTCCAAATAGTATTTATCCTTAATGGGATCTTTTTCATCAAGTATTTTAGTAAGTCGCTCACTGACGAACTGACAATCATCAATTTCAATCCCACCCGGCTTATTAATGAAAATACGCAAATACCATTCACGCTCTCGTACGTATTCCACATCAACTAATTCAAGTTCAGTTCCTACCAACATAGGTAAAACCAACTCCATAATCATTGCCTCTAGCTTTTCTCTTTGCACTAATTTCACCTCCCATAAATAATTGTTAAAAAGGGTTTACTAGAACGAAAGAGTGGGTTTTTAACCCACTCTCTCAAAGTACATATTTCTTCTGTATACATTATAGCATTGTATGAGTAAGATTACAAGTTGTACCTCTACTCACTCAAACAACCCAATCTGATCTGTTTCCGGCAAGTCCTTAAGGGAACCTTGCTCTGCTAAAGCTTCCACAGCTGCCTTAGAAATTTTGGCTCTTGTGCGTAAATCCTCTTGTGAGATAAACGGTGCCCCCTGTCTAGCTGCCGCAATATTATCAGCGGCATTACCACCAATACCGGCCAAAGCTCCCAGTGGCGGCAGTAAGCCTTTAGCGGTAACAATGAATTTATGAGGATCGGAGCGATACAAATCAATGCGTTCAAATTCAAAGCCCCTACAGAGCATTTCAATTGCTAGTTCCAAGTAAGTCGCTGTATCTTTATCGTTAGCTTTTGCAGCATTGCCCAAGGCATAAATATCTTTCACCAGTGTGCGCATGGCGTCTACGCCCCCTATTACCAGTGCCGCATCAAACTTCGGAGCTCGTACCGTAAAGTAAGCTGCATAAAATTCCTTCGGATAGTGGACCTTACAATAGGCAATACGATAAGCCATCATTACATATGCCACCGCATGCGCTTTGGGGAATAAATACTCCACCGTGTGACATGACTTAATATACCAATCCGGAACCTGGGCCTTTTTCATTGCTTGTAAATACTCCGGTTTTAAACCGCTCTTGGCTGCCTTACCTTTTCTGACGTCTTCCATAATCTTAAAGGCAATACTAGGTTCTACGCCACGAGCAATTAAGGACGTCATTACATCATCACGAGTAGAGATCGTTTCCGCACTAGAAATGCCACTTTTAATAAGCATTTGCGCATTATTAAGCCACACATTAGTACCATGAGAATAGCCACTGACCCTTACAACTTCACTGAAATTTTTCGGTTGCACATCTTGAATCATTTGCCGCACAAATTGCGTACCACATTCAGGAATACCAAAAGTTCCCACATTGCTGTTAATCTGTTTCGACGTTACTCCCAAAGATTTAGTGGAAGAGAACAATTCCATGGTTTCTGGATCGTTAAAAGGAATGGTTTTGGCCTTAATACCAGTCAAATCCTCTAACATTCTAATAACCGTAGGGTCATCATGCCCAAGAATGTCCAACTTAACCAAACGATCATTGATGGAATGATAATCATAGTGAGTGGTAATCGTTCCAGAAGTCTTATCATCTGCGGGATACTGTACCGGTGTAATATAATGAATATCCATATCCCGCGGCACAACCATAATTCCGCCTGGGTGCTGACCTGTAGTTCTTTTAATACCAGCAAAGCCGGCAATAATTCCCTCTATAAACCCACTTCTAACATCTGTACCCTTACTTTCAAAGTACTTTTTGACAAAGCCATAGGCGGTTCTATCAGCTACGGTAGCAATCGTGCCGGCACGAAACACGTTATCACGTCCAAATAATTCTTCTGTATATTTATGAGCCTGTGGTTGATAAACACCGGAAAAATTCAAATCAATATCTGGTACTTTTTCACCATGGAAACCCATAAAGACCGCAAATGGTATATCATGCCCATCTCGAAACATTTCAGTACCGCAACTGGGACATTGTTTAGGTGGTAAATCGAACCCTGAGCCCACGCTATTGTCTTCAATAAATTCACTGTGCTGACAATGAGGGCAACGATAATGCGGTTTTAAAGGATTAACTTCAGTAATGTCAATCATCGTTGCTACAAAGGAAGAACCGACCGAACCTCGAGAACCAACTAAATAACCATCGTCCAAAGATTTTTTAACCAGCATATGCGCAATGTAATATAATACCGCAAACCCATTACCGATGATTGCATGTAATTCCAGCTCCAACCTATCTGCAACCAACTGTGGCAAAACTTCCCCATACCATTCATGAGCCCTGGCATAAGCCATAGTTTTTATTTTTTTCTCGGCTCCCGGAATAATTGGCGAATACAGCTGATCGCGGTCTGGAATGGGCTTAAAGCGTTCAACTTGTGCACTAATGAGATTGGGATTTGTTACCACTACTTCATAGGCGATTTCTGCTCCCAAATAGTCAAACTCCGCTAGCATTTCTTCAGTCGTACGCAAATATAGCGGTGGTTGCAAATCAGCATCACTGTAACCTTGTCCCGCTTGTAAAATTCTTCGCAAAACTTCATCTTCGGAATTAAGAAAATGCACATCGCAAGTAGCAACAGTTAATTTATTTAATTTTTTACCAAGGGCATAAATTTTTTGGTTTATTTTTTCTAAATCTTTGGTGGTTTGTACCTGGGCATACTTACCCTCTCTCACTAAAAACATATTATTACCCGTTGGTTGTATTTCCAAGTAATCATAAAATTCTGCAATTTTTAAGATTTCTGCTTCCGGTTGATCTTCCAAAATAGCTTGATATAACTCCCCTGCTTCACAGGCAGAACCAATAATTAAGCCTTCCCTGTATTGCTCAATTAAAGCCCGTGGCATTCGTGGCCGCTTCGCTAAATATTGTAAATGAGAAATAGAAATCAAACGGTACAGGTTGCGTAACCCTTCTGGATTTTTCGCCAAAATAATAATATGATAAGTGCGTTTTCCTTCAATATCCGGCAATAAATAACCTTCCACGCCAAAAATCAATTTTAAGTCCTTACCTTCGGCTTCATCGTAGGCAAAGGGGAAAGCCTGCACCACTCCATGGTCGGTGAGGGCTAAGGCAGAGTGCCCCCACTTCATTGCGGTTTGCACTAATTCTTTGATTGGTGTTACAGCGTCTAACTTACTCATTTTGGTGTGACAATGTAGTTCTACCCGTTTTACCGGTGCTAAATCCATGCGTTCTACCTTATTCACAAGCACAATACCACTAATATCAGACATCACCAATTCGTCATGCTCCCACTTATCCTGGGTAACATTACCACAAATACGAATACGTTGACCTTGCTGTAATTTATTTTTTATTTGTCCACAGTCTTTTTTATTATTCTCCAGCCCGGCTTCGCCCCTATGTTCACTAAAACGCATTTTAACCATAAGACCATCAGTGGCATCCTTAAGATTAAACTTAAAAATAATGGCACCTGTTCTTAGTTCGCGTTCTTCTAGATTGACAATTTCACCTTCAACAACAACCTTATTCTCTTCTTCCCTCACTTCATGCATGGCTCTAGGCGTGCCAGTAATCTTCTTGCCGTAAATTAAACCAGCTTTGCCCCCGGTGTCATCTCCAGAGGGCTCATCCCTAAGACCACTGATATATTCTCTCGTTACCACTTCAGTTTCGTAGCAAATATCTTGCTCATTGGCGATGAACTCCACTTCGACGCCGGTGAGTCCAAATTCATTTTGCAAAATATCAACTAGTTGCGTATCAATATGCTTGGTTTGCATATGTTCTAGCATACTAGTCCCTGCAAAAATCAAAATTAGTTTCATCTGCTCTTGTTCCCACTGTGCTCCACGCAAAATAGAAGCTGCTTCTAGGCATCTTTCCCCCACAGCAGTAATAATTCTCTCTTTACATTCTACGTAGGAAAACAATTGGGCGGATGCTGGCATAGCTGTTAAAACAAATGACACCTTACTTAAATCGCAAACAGCGGTAAGCACTTGTGCCACCGCTGTTAATAAAATTTCATCAATTGCTCTGGATAAAGTATATTCGATTACCCACTCATTTTGTTCAGAATCAATGATAACTTTAAGCGGCGTTACCGTTTTTAACTGCTCCATTTGCTCAGCAGTAAAAGCATGCCCATCTAGGAAAGCAAAAAAGTCGTCTTTATTTGGAATAATAGAATATTTTCCCTTCATGCGTCCCTCCGCTCACCGTTAATCAAGTCGCTTTACGTAACATTTTCTAGCGAAGCGACACCTTCTACACCTTGTATTCCTGCCATAATATCATTAATACTATGTTCCTTGGTTATTTTTAGGTAAAGTTCCATGGTCATAGTATTTTGTAGCTCATTATTTTTGACATTCATCATACGTACTTTAATATTTTGCTCCGTCAAATAGCCAACAACCTCACTCATGGCTTCTGCCCGTTCTTTGATAACCACCCGAATATAGCGTTTTTCAATACGGCTATTACCACCAAAACGTTTTTCCCAACCATGAAAAGTAACAAGAGTAATCAGCATAATAACAGTTGAGGCAATACCGATTTTAATCATACCGCCACCAATTGCCAACCCAATCGCCGCTACCATCCACAAACTAGCAGCTGTTGTTAACCCTCTTACAGTCATTCCTTCATGAAGGATGGTGCCTGCTCCTAAAAAGCCAATACCACTAACAACTTGTGCTGCCAACCTGCCCGGATCGCGCGGACCTTCAAAGCCGGCAAAGGCATAAATAGAAACTAACATAATTAAAGCTGAACCTGTGCAAACTAGGATATGGGTACGCAGACCCGCAGGCCGATCGCCGCTGCCACGCTCTATACCAACGATGCCACCCAGTAAGGCAGCAAGAAATAAGCGCATCAACATTTGCCAGTCTTGTGCGTCTAACATTGACACCACGACTCCTCTCGCCAGGCAAAACTTATAATTTTGCCAATATTTCTTGAACAGTAGCTACATAATCACCGGTTGCCGACAAATGCAGTACTTCTCCAGTTTTTCTGATTTTTGCTTCAATCATACCCTCAGCTAAAGTTTTGGGGCCAACCACTATGCGCAAAGGATAGCCAATCAAATCAGCATCTTTGAATTTGACCCCGGGTCTTTCATTTCTATCATCAATGACTACTTCCACACCTTGTTGTTGCAAAGTAGCATAAATCTCTTCAGCTTTGGCCGTAGAGGCTTCATCTTTAAGATTAACTGGCACCACTACTACCTGATAAGGGGCAATCGCTACCGGCCAAATAATACCGTCAGCATCATTATTTTGCTCAATAGCGGCAGCCATAGTTCTGCTAACTCCAACACCATAGCAACCCATAACCATTGGTTTTTCTTTGCCGTTTTCGTCTAAGAAAGTAGCCTTTAGCGCCGTACTATATTTGGTAAATAATTTAAATACTTGTCCAACTTCGATACCACGAGCTTTACTGATTTTGCCACCACAATGAGGACAGGCATCTGTAATTTGAATTAAACGAATATCAGCAACAATTGTTGGTTTAAAATCACGTCCGGGATTAACGTTTAAGCAATGGACATCTGTTTTATTGGCACCACAACAAAAATTATGCATTTTCATTACGCTCTGGTCCACTACTACCATTACTTTAGTAGGATCAATGCCTATCGGTCCCATAAATCCGCCAACAGTTCCTGCTGCCGCTAATTCCTCGTCCGTAGCCATTTCCAGTTCAATTACGCCACAAGCATTAATTACCTTAACTTCATTAACTTCGTGGTCTCCACGTACAAAACAAAGAATCAAACCTTTTTCGCTAGTAAAAGCAACAGCTTTCACGCTTTTTTCTACCGGCAAATGTAAATATTCGCAAACAGCAACAATAGTTTTGCACTCTGGCGTTTCAACGTTTCTTACCTCTTGCAACGCTTCTTCTGCACACTCAATAGGGAAAAGCTCTGCTTTTTCTACATTGGCAGCATAATCGCATTCATTACAAAAAACTATTTCTGCTTCGCCACTTTCGGCAATAACCATAAATTCATGAGAACCACTGCCGCCAATCGCACCGGAATCAGCTTCTACGGGGCGAAATTTAAGCCCACAGCGTGTGAAAATGCTAGTGTAGGCATTATACATCAGTTGATAATTGGCTTCCAAGCCTTGTTCATCACGATCAAAAGAATAGGCATCTTTCATAATGAACTCACGACCACGCATTAAGCCAAACCGCGGACGACGCTCATCACGAAATTTATTTTGAATTTGGTAAACATTAAGTGGTAATTGACGATAAGAGCGAACGTCACTACGAATTAAAGTCGTCACCATTTCTTCATGTGTTGGTCCCAAGCAAAAATTGCGGTTATGTCGATCGGTCAGGCGGAACATTTCGTCGCCATAAACATCCCAACGGCCACTTTCCTGCCACATTTCTGCCGGTTGCATAATCGGCATTAATAATTCCTGTGCTCCCGCTTTATCCATTTCATCCCGCACAATATTTTCTATTTTTTTCAAAACGCGCCAAGCTAATGGCAAATAGCTGTAAATGCCCCCCGCTGCTTTACGCATAAAACCTGCTCGTAACATCATTTGATGACTAATAACTTCTGCTTCTGCTGGAACTTCACGCAATGTCGGTGCATATAACTTGGATACTCGCATTAATTCATCTTCCTCTCACAAATAATTTTATCTATTTCAGCAAAAAGTTCATCAATGATCCGCTCTTCACTTACTTTCTTAATAATTTCACCTTTTTTGAAAATAAGCCCTTCACCGATGCCGCCAGCAATACCTACATCTGCTTCGCGTGCTTCTCCCGGTCCATTAACAACGCACCCCATCACGGCCACGGTAATCGGCTCTGTTATCTGTTCCAATCTTTTTTCTACAGCCAAAGCTAATTTTTCTAAATTGATCCTCGTTCTGCCGCAAGTTGGACAAGAAATTAGCGTTGGACCATAGGAACGTAAACCTAAGGACTTCAAAATTTGGTAAGCGACCTTGACTTCATTCGCCGGATCTCCGGTTAATGAAACTCTAAGTGTATCACCAATACCTTCGGCCAGTAACGTGCCAATACCCACCGCAGATTTAATAATGCCAGAGTTCACCGTACCTGCTTCTGTAATACCAATATGCAAAGGATAATCACATTGTGCCGCCAGCAAACGATAAGCGGCAATCGTTAAAGGTACATCGTGAGCTTTTAGAGAAATTTTAATATTATGATAGTCCAACGCTTCCAAAATATGAATATGTCGCCAAGCCGCTTCCACCAAAGCTTCCGGTGTTGGATGCCCATATTTTTCCAGTAAATCTTTGGGTAAAGAACCTGCATTTACACCAATTCTAAGCGGGATATTACGAACTTTAGCCGCGGCTACAACAGCTTGTACCTGTTCCGTATTCCCGATATTACCGGGATTGAGCCGCAGACCATCCACCCCGGATTCGATAGCGGCCAAAGCTAATTTAAAATCAAAATGAATGTCGGCAATTACTGGTATTGTTATTTGTTCTTTAATCGCTCGCAAAGCTTGTGCTGCTGCCAAATCCGGCACGGCGCAACGAATAATATCGCACCCCAAAGCCGTTAGTGCTTTAATTTGTTGTACTGTCGCCGCCACATCGTCCGTTCTGGTATTAGTCATCGACTGTACCGTAATAGGTGCATCGCCGCCAATAGCAAGTTTACCTAACAACAGTTTTCTGGTTTTTCTTCTTTCCATGCTCACCACTCCGTTCCCCGGAATCATCTTGTTATATCTTTAAAAGTTGAAAATACTGTAATAGCTAAAATAATAGCAACTCCCACCATTTGGATTGCATTCATAGCACGCGAACCTAGCGGTTTACCTCTTAAAGCCTCGACTAAAAGAACCACAAAATGGCCACCATCCAAGGCAGGAATAGGTAAAAGGTTAATTACTCCTAAGTTAATACTCAAAAAAGCAATAAAATTAAGTAGAGGCAAAATGCCTAGTTCCGCTACCGCTCCTGCCATCTGAGCCACACCAATCGGTCCTGAAACCTCTGCCGGTGCTTTACCTGTGACAATTCTCGTCAGTCCGTTAAGCATCGCCACAATAACATTTTTCGTATGTTCTACAGCTAGTTTAGCTGCATTTCCCAAGCTTAAAGTTTCTTTTTCAAATTTAGGGGAAATGCCGATCACCATACGTTCAATGGATTCTTCATATACTGGTGTCATCTTATAAGTACGTACAGAACCAGCTCTGTCGACTTTAACTTTTACTTCTTGATTAGGGTATTGTTTCAGAGTAGTCATAATGCCACTCCAATCTACAATCGCCTCTTCATTGATAGCAATAATTTTATCACCAGGCATAAGACCAGCTTGTGCTGCTGGCTTATTCGGCATAATGGAGCCTAATACGGCTTCATTAACAGGCTTATCCATGCCGGCACTAGCAAAAATTACAAAGAATAAAATAATCGGCAAAATAAAATTCATCAAAGAACCTGCTAGAATAACTAACATCCTCGCCGGTACCGGTTTAGACGAAAAGCCATCAGCAGTTTTTTCTTCATCAGGGTCCATACCCGCTATTTTATTGAAACCACCTAGCGGTATCGCCCGCAGAGAATAGGTCGTATCACCTTGCTTAGTTTGATAAATAATTGGTCCAAAACCAATGGCAAATTCGTCCACACGCATACCGGTCAGCTTGGCCGTAATAAAATGTCCAAATTCATGTACTGTAACTAATACGCCAAAAACAAAAATGGCAGATAATATGGTTAACAAAAGTAGCCTCCTTTAAATAAACACCTGGTTAATAAATTCCTTGGCAAGTATTCTTGCCTCTTGATCAGTCGTTTCTATATCCTCAAGCGTTGGTGCAATAACCACTTGTTGCTTAGCAAGTACTTGCGCAATAACTCGCGGGATATCCAAAAAATTAATTTTATTAGCTAAAAAAGCATAAACAGCTTCTTCATTAGCCGCATTAAAAGCACAAGGTAAAGTTCCACCTGCTCTGCCACAATCAATCGCTAATTGAAGAGCTGGAAAAGCTTCTTTATCCGGTTCTTCAAATGTTAATTGAGCAGCTCGGACTAGGTCTAGCTGTCCAAAGGCATGATCCCACCGCTCCGGATAAGACAACGCATATTGAATAGGTAGCCTCATATCTGCTAACCCTAGTTGCGCAAGGACAGAACCATCTTGATATTCCACTAAAGAATGGACTATACTTTGTGGATGAACTACAACGTCTATTCTATCGTATTCCATATCAAAAAGCCAATGTGCTTCAATAATTTCCAAACCTTTATTGGCTAAGCTGGCAGAGTCAATGGTGATTTTTTTGCCCATACTCCAATTAGGATGGTTTAAGCACTGTTCTAAAGTAACCCCTTCTAGCTCGCTTTTATGCCTGCCGCGAAAAGGCCCCCCCGAAGCAGTAATGATTAAACGCTTCACTTCCTTATGGTGTTCACCGTTCAAAGCTTGGAAAATAGCACAATGTTCACTGTCCACAGGTAGTAAGGTAACCTGATTTTTTTTGACAGCTTTCGTGACCAGCTCCCCAGCTGCGACCAAGGTTTCCTTGTTGGCGAGGGCAATGTTTTTGTGATGGCCGATAGCTGCTAAAGTAGGCCGTAGGCCAGCATAACCCACCATCGCAGCCAGAACTGTATCTACCTTTTGGTAAGTAGCTACCTCCAGTAGTCCCTCGTCTCCCGCCACAATTTTTGTGGGTCCACAGTAGCGCCGTTTAAGACGAGTTGCTGCAGCTACATCGGACAATGCTACCACCTCTGGGGTAAAAAGTTTAATTTGTTGTTCGAGCAATTCATCATTAGTATTAGCAGCCAGAGCACGAATGCGAATCTTTTCAGGATTAGCCAATGCTACTTCCAAGGTTTGCTTGCCAATGGAACCGGTACTACCCAAAACTGCGAGATTTTTTATCATTAGGAGTTACCCCTCTTTACAAAAATTTAAAAGAAGTTATAAAGAATAAAATAATAAGCGATGGGCACAGCGAAAAGCAAGCTATCAAAACGGTCCAAAACCCCGCCATGTCCTGGAAAGACGTTACCGGAATCTTTAACACCAAAAGAACGTTTCAATAAAGATTCTACTAAATCCCCCAAAGGAGCAAAAATACCGATTAATACCGCTAAAAGTATAACTTTAAAGCTATTTAAAGCCAATACCTCGCTACCCAAAGCCGTAATAACAAGCACGCACCCAATAAATCCGGCCACTGCTCCTTCAATACTTTTCTTAGGGCTTACTTCAGGACATAAACGATGTTTGCCAAAAGCACAGCCGAAGAAATAGGCAAAAGTATCACTAGCCCAAGTACCTAGTAATACCAACCACAGAAAAGCTTCGCCCAAGGGCATCTTACCGATGTTGGCAATAGTTACGACCTGCGGCGTAATTTCCCGCAGTAAGCTAAAATGGGCAAAAAGCAAACCAATATAAAGCACAGCACAAGAAGAAAGGGCTACTTCTGGCGCCCAGTTACCTCTTTTATGAAAGTACAAGCCTTCCAGCATAATACCCAAAATTGAAGCTGTTAAAATTGGCACTATGGCCTCTGGATAGCCCTGCCAAGCAAAAATATTAATCGCAACTACTGCTGTGCAGCTGGTAAAATAATAGACTCGGTACCCTTTGCCTAGCATCATCTGTCTAAATTCATACCAACCAATCATCGCCAGTATTAAAATTGCCGCAGCAAAATAGGTTCCACCACTATGAATGAGAAAAATCGCAACGGGGATGCCCACCAATGCTGTCATAATACGAGTTAACATATTGCACCTGCTTATTTATTATTGAGCCCGCCATAGCGACGATCCCTTTTTTGATATTCACTAATTGCCTGCAAAAACATTGCCGGCGTAAAATCTGGCCAGTAGGTTGTCGTTGTCCAAATTTCCGCATAGGCTATTTGCCAAAGCATAAAATTACTAATGCGGAAATCTCCACCCGGTCTAATTAACAAATCGGGCGGTGGTAATTCTTTAGTATATAAATAATTTTCAAACACGGTACCATCTATCTCTTCAATGGTCAGACTACCTGCTTTTGCAGCAGCGGCAATATTTTGCACCGCCCGCAAGATTTCAGCTTGCCCGCCATAATTGATCGCTAAATTAAGAATAATGCCTGTATTATCTTTTGTTTCCTGCATGGCTGTATCCATTTTTTCCAAAACAGTGGTTGGCAAACCCAAGCGTGAACCCATAAAACGTACACGCACATTGTTTTCATTGAATTCTTTGATCTCACTAGATAAATATTTGCTTAACAAATCCATAATAAAACTTACTTCTGTAATCGGTCTTTTCCAATTTTCTGTAGAAAAAGCATAAGCGCTAATGACTTTTACACCGATATGGTCAGCTATTTTCACAATCTCTTTTAGGGCTTCTGCCCCGGCATGATGTCCAAACGTACGTGGCCGTCCTTTGGCTTTAGCCCAGCGCCCATTACCATCCATAATAATAGCAATATGTTCTGGCACTAACTCCGGTACGATTCCATCTACTACGATGGGCTTGGGTTCAATGTTTTTCCCTTTAGTGAAAATATTTTTCAACATTTAGCTTCCCCGCCGTCCATTATAATCTACTGTAAAAGTTACGCACCTCCCTCTTTGCTAGAGAAAGGTGCGTAAACCTCAATGTTTATTCACATTAAGGTTGTTTAATAGCGCCTACTGGGCAAACACCGGCACATGCGCCGCATTCAACACAAGAATCACCAATTAAATACTTACCATCAGTATCTTCGGTAATAGCGCCTACTGGGCACGTTGCTGCACAAGTGCCGCAAGAGATACATTCTTCTTTTTCAATTTTGTATGCCATTTTGTTCTGCACCTCCTTTCGATATCTGTTCGTTACTGTTAATTTGATTTTATTGTCAACAGTACATAACTGTCTGACCACATAAGTCGTTGGTGTACCTACTAAATCTTCCTCTCGTGGTCGCGGTTGTTGAGACCATTCTACCACGTATGCCAATCCAGCACGTTCTAAAATAGTAATCGCTTCTTCTAGCCGCAAGGCTAAAACATCAGGCAAACTTTGTTTCAACGAACTCACACTTCCATAATTTCTTTTTCTTTATGAGCCATGACCGTATCAATTTCTTTAATGGCCTTATCCGTTACTTTTTGCATATCTTCATTAGCTTTTTTAATCTCGTCTTCAGTTATTTCTTTAGCTTTTTCCATTTTTTTCAAAATATCGTTAGCGTCACGACGAATATTACGAACAATAACTCTATTTTCTTCTGTTTTCTTATGTACAACTTTTACTAATTCTTTTCTACGATCTTCCGTCAACTGTGGTAGGTTCAACCTGATTGCTACCCCATCACTATTAGGATTTAGCCCTAAATCTGATTTCATGATTGCTTTTTCAATTTCTTTCAGCATTGTTTTTTCCCACGGTTGGATAATAATCATGCGTGGTTCAGGAACAGTCACATTCGCTACTTGCGTAATTGGTGTCGGTGTTCCGTAATAGTCAACATTTACCTTTTCTAATAAAGAAGGTGTGGCGCGACCAGCACGTACGCTAGCAAGATCCACTCTTAACATTTCAATGGTTTTACTCATTTTGACATTTGCTTGTTCAATAACTTCTTTAATTGTAGCCATTTAAATACCTCCTACTAAAGTTCCTATGTGTTCACCTGAAGCCGCACGCAAAATATTGCCCGGTACATCAATGTTAAACACAACAATAGGTAACTTATTATCCATACATAAACTAATAGCCGTTGAATCCATGACGCCGAGATTTTTTTGAATTACTTCAATGTAATCCAATTTTTCAAACTTTTTAGCTTGGGGATTTTTGGCAGGATCGCTATCGTAAACTCCATCTACACCTTTTTTGGCCATCAAAATTACATCTGCTTCAATTTCAGCCGCTCTTAAAGCAGCCGTTGTATCAGTAGAAAAGTAAGGATTGCCCGTGCCGGCTGCAAAAATTACAACTCTGGCTTTTTCCATATGTCTGATTGCACGTCTACGAATATACGGTTCTGCAATTTGCCGCATTTCAATAGCGGTCTGTACCCTAGTAGCCACGCCTCTGTTTTCCAAAGCATCTTGTAACGCAAGTGAGTTAATAACGGTTGCCAGCATACCCATATAATCAGCAGTTGCCCTATCCATACCTTTGGCACTTCCTGAAAGTCCACGCCAAATATTGCCACCGCCATTCACCACAGCAACTTCTAATCCACTGGCTAAGACTTCTTGAATTTGCCGAGCAATAGAATCCACGACCTCTGGGTCTATACCATAGCCCTTATCTCCAGCTAGAGCTTCACCACTCAATTTTAGGATTACGCGTTTAAATTTTTTAGTTTCTTCCACTTATATGCCTCCCCGTTACATCTTCTCTTCAAGTTTAAATTCTACACAGATTACGTTTTTCCTCTTTAAAAATTGCTACTTTTTTGCAAATTTTAAAAATTAGGCGGTTTAGGCTTTTTTCTCAAAAAATAAGAGAACACTTTTGTGTTCTCTTATTTATAGCTAATTATTATTTTACGAAAGACATTACTTCAGCAGCAAAGTCAGTGGTTTTCTTTTCGATACCTTCGCCCAATTGGAAACGGACAAAACGACGAATAGAAATGTTTTCACCAATTTTAGCAATATTTTCAGTAATCAAATCCGTGATGGTTTTGCTAGGATCTTTAACGAATTCTTGATCCAAAAGACAAACTTCTTTGTAGTATTTTTCAATACGACCAACAACCATTTTTTCGATAATTTTTTCTGGTTTACCTTCATTCCGAGCTTGCTCGGAAAGAACTTCTTTTTCATGGTCAAGTTCAGCAGTTGGAACTTCATCACGTTTCAAATATGCAGGATTAGCAGCTGCGATATGCATAGCAATATCTTTAACTAAAGTTTTAAAACCATCAGTTTTCGCAACAAAGTCAGTTTCACAATTCACTTCTACCAAGACGCCAATGCGCCCAGCACCATGAATATAAGATTCTACTAAACCTTCTGCAGCGACACGCCCAGCTTTTTTAGCAGCAGCGGCTAAACCTTTTTCACGCAAGAAGTCAATAGCTTTATCAACATCGCCGGCAGTTTCAGTCAAGGCTTTTTTGCAGTCCATCATCCCTGCCCCTGTACGTTCGCGCAGTTCTTTTACTAAAGCAGCAGTAATTTCAGCCATAAGAAAATCCTCCTCAATATGTAAATGTTTGTTTATTATTCAGCATCCTCTGCGGTTGCTGCTTCTGCCTCTGCATTTTTTGCAGTTTGCAGGCCTTGACGACCTTCTAAAACAGCGTCTGCCATTTTTGCAGTCAAAAGTTTAACCGCACGGATTGCATCGTCATTAGCAGGGATAACATGATCAATTTCATCAGGATCACAGTTAGTATCAACAGTTGCTACGATAGGAATATTTAGTTTATGCGCTTCTAAGACAGCGATGTGTTCTTTGCGTGGGTCAACAATAAAGAGTGCACCCGGCAATTTTTTCATATCTTTAATGCCGCCTAGAAATTTAGTCAATCTTTCCATTTCATGACGAAGGCCCATAACTTCTTTTTTAGTAAGTACTTCAAAAGTACCTGCTGCTTCCATTTCTTCCAATTGACGTAGACGTTTAATACGATTTTGAATAGTATTAAAGTTAGTCATCATGCCGCCAAGCCATCTTTCGTTAACAAAATACATATTGCAACGAAGAGCTTCATCACGCATTGCGTCTTGAGCTTGTTTTTTAGTACCAACGAAAAGAATGTTTTCGCCGCGAGCAGCAACCTCACGAATGAAGTTGTAGGCTTCTTCAACTTTTTTTACCGTCTTTTGTAGATCGATAATGTAGATACCGTTTCTTTCTGTAAAGATGTACGGTGCCATCTTAGGATTCCAGCGACGTGTTTGATGTCCAAAATGAACACCTGCTTCAAGTAGTTGTTTCATAGAAATAATTGCCATTTTTAATTCCTCCTGTTTTTTCCTCCGCAGATATCTTTTCGCCATAACCGATCTTCATCGGACAGTTAGCGCTATACTCTGCGTGTGTTATCTGAACTGAAAGCAATTATATCATAAATAAGATTTTGAAACAACACTTAATTCTTGTTTTTATGCAAAGTAGCGACTTTCTAGTCTAAATTTTTGTAATAATATGTACAAAAAAAAGTCTTGCTTATTTTCTTAGCATATGATAAATTTAAGAAAGTTTAATAAAGAGAAAAACGATGATGGGAAGAAGCAAAGACCTCAATACTACAGAGAGCTGACATTTGGTGCAAGTCGGCAGAAGAGATAATTTGCAAGCCACCCCTAAGTTTGTATATGATGAATATACCGCTGTCAGCGATAACGGACACAATGAGTATTGGATTCCTTTTATCCAATTAAATTCAGGTGGTACCACGAATATTTCGTCCTGCAAGCAATTGCATGGGCGCTTTTTTTTATGGTCATTTCATTTTGTTAAAATTTGAAAGGTAGGTTTTCTATCATGTCAACATTTGATTTTAATGCAGTCGTTTCTCCAGCTATCAAAGCTTTACCGGCATCTGGTTTATCCAAATTTATGGAAATCACCGCCAACAATCCTAATATCATTCCCCTCAGTGTGGGGGAACCGGACTTTGCTCTTCCCCACCCCGTACGTGATGCTTGTATTAATAGTATCAAAGCCGGTCAAAACAAATATACTTCCACCTTGGGTATGTTAGAGCTACGAGAAGCTATTGCGGACGATATTTTTAAAAATTATGGTGTACAATATGATCCGCGCTCGGAAATATTAGTTTCCGTCGGTGTCAGTGAAGCTCTTTATTGTGCTATTACGGCCATTACCACCCCTGGTGACGAAATCATTATTCCTGAACCTTGTTATATTTCTAACAAAGCCTGTATTATCCTTGCCGGTGGCAAACCAGTAGTCGTAGAAACTTTTATCGAAAACAACTTTGTACCAACACTGGAAGCTTTAGAAAAAGCCGTCACCCCGCGAACCCGTGCCATCATGCTTGGATATCCTAACAACCCAACAGGTGCCGTCATTTCCAAAGAGGAAATCAAAATGCTTGGCGATTGGGCCGTGCAACATAACCTTGTAATTATTTCAGATGAACTGTATGCTCATTTAACTTATAATGGCAAAAAGCACACCATGTTCACTTCTTATACCGAGTTTAAAGACCGCACTATCGTTCTTAACGGCTTCTCCAAAGCTTATGCCATGACCGGTCTTAGGCTTGGCTATATGATGGCTCCTGCCGCCATTATCGATGCCATTAATCTTTTGCACCAACAAATAATTCTCTGCCCTAATGTTACT
This sequence comes from Acidaminococcaceae bacterium, assembly GCA_036659415.1. Classification (GTDB taxonomy): domain Bacteria; phylum Bacillota; class Negativicutes; order Acidaminococcales; family Acidaminococcaceae; genus JAVXCQ01. Next base: position 49,779 of record JAVXCQ010000007.1, on the reverse strand, counting down.
GCCCAAGTCGGAGCTATCGCAGCTTTGAAGTATTGTGCTCAAGATGTTAAAAATATGGTAGCTGAATATGACAACCGTCGTGGTATTATGATTGAAGGCTTCAAGGCAATGGAGCTTCCTCTCTATGCTCCAGAAGGTGCCTTCTATGTTTTCCCTTGTATCAAAAAAACCGGGTTAAGCAGTATGGACTTTGTTGAAAAGCTTTTAGCTGAAGAAGAAGTTTTAGTTATTCCCGGTAATATTTTTGGTGCTAGCGGTGAGGGTTTCATCCGTTGCTCTTATGCTTACAGTGAAGTAACTTTACGGGAAGCACTAAAGCGCATCGCTCGCTTTATTACTAAACATACCATTAAATAAGTTGTAGCGCAGCCTAAATCACATAAAAAACCAAAGAACCATATAACCTGAGGGTTATATGGTTCTTTGGTTTTTTATAATAGCAAGAACTTTATCTAGGTTCAATTAGTAGCTTTATCGCTGTTCTTGTTTCGTTCGCAATGACAATATCAGTAAATGCTGGGATACAAATTAAATCCATTCCATGTGGTGCTACAAAACCTCTAGCAATAGCTACCGCCTTTACAGCTTGATTGATCGCACCAGCCCCAATTGCCTGTAATTCAGCATGACCTTCGGCTCGCAAAACACCTGCCACTGCACCGGCTACAGAATTAGGGTTAGATTGTGCTGAAACTTTTAGTACAGCCATATTTTTCCCCTCCTAATTAAGTTACATCCCCATTGTATTTTAATTAGTTTCGGTACATTTTTTAGAATTCCTGCCAGTACGCAAGGATTATACTGTATACATCTCTACCACGGTTCCTTGTTATTTAGACTTTTTTCTTTTTAACAGATATAAATACAAAGCACTAAGTGTTTTAGCGTCAAAAATTTCTTCTGTCCATAGCATACGCTCTACTTGTGCTGGTGTCAGTGTAACGATTTCAATAAACTCATCGGCATCAGTATGTTGTTGAAACTTAGTGAGCTCACTTGCAACATATAAATGAATGACTTCATCAGTAAAACCAGGTGTCGTAACAATACTAGTCAGTTTCTCTAGTGTGCCAGCCCGAAAGCCAGTTTCCTCAGATAATTCTCTTGCTGCACACTGCTCTGGTTTTTCACCAGCATCCAATTTACCAGCTGGTAATTCATACATTACTGACTGCACCGGATAACGAAACTGCTTCACAAAAATGATGTCACCATTATCTAGTACCGGCAAGATACAAACGGCACCAGGATGATGAATGACTTCACGAGTGGCAGCTACTCCATTAGGTAAAAGAACGGTATCAACACGAACTGTTAATAATTTACCAGTAAAACCTACCTTAGAGGCTAGAAATTTTTCATCTAAATTATCTTGATTAATTCTTTGCACCCTGCTACCCCTCTCTTGTTCAAAGTTAAAACTTTACTGCAACTATTACTTTAGCGCTATTTTAGTAGCCTCCGCCATTGCTAATAATTGTTCGGCATTTTCCCTGGCCACGCTGGTTGCATTACTACCGCCTGTCATGCGCATAATTTCGTCCGTCCGGGCTTTGGCATCTAAGCACTTCACTGCCGTTATCGTTTGACCGGCATTAACTGTTTTTTCAATATAGAGATGATTATCCGCAAAACACGCTATTTGTGCTAAATGCGTAATACATAAAACTTGACGTCGTTTGGCAATAATAGCAATTTTTTCAGCCATTTTTTGTGCAGTTATGCCGCCTACCCCAGTGTCAATTTCATCAAAAACCATAGTCGGCACCCCGGATTTTTCTAATAACACCGTTTTAATAGCCAATGCCACCCTCGATAATTCCCCTCCGGAAGCTACTTTGAGCAAGGATTTAGGTTCTTGACCCAAATTGGCCGTAAATAAGAAAACTACCTCATCGCACCCGGAACTGCCAAAATCTTTTTTAGTAGTAAATTCAGCCAAAAAGCGTCCCTGTTCCATGGCTAAATCCTTAATATGGGTGGTAACTAAAGCCGTAAACTCACTAGCCTTTACTGTTCTCACTTGGTTTAAAACAGTGGCTTGTTTAGTTAACACTGCTCTTAATAAATGGCATTCTTTTTCTTTTTTATTAATATTTTCATCCAGTAACGCTAATTCATCTCGTTCTCTGGTTGTTTGCTGTAGATATTCCAAAATGGTTTCAACGTTACCACCATATTTTTTCTTCAATTTGTAAAGCAAATCCAATCTTTCTTGGACCTCATCCAAGCGTTCCGGATTTAAATTATCGTTACTTAAGTATTCTCCTAGCGTTCTACGTGTTTCTTCCAGGGTTAACCAGGTACTATCCAACATGGTGAAAAGTTCTTGCAATTTGACATCGTATTGTTGCACGCTCGCTATTTTATTACGAGCAGCATCAAGATTTAACAACGCACCATTAAAACCTTCTTCATCACCATTAAGGAAATGGTAGGCATCAGCAGCCGCTTCCATAATCTTACTGCTGTTAGTTAGTTGTTTAGCTTCAGTTTGTAATTGTTCTTCTTCGCCAATTTTGAGTTGTGCTTCCTCAATTTCCTGCACTTCCCACTCCAAGCGCTCTAGTAAGGCTTCTCGATGTTCATTTTGATTTTTGAGTGCCGCTAAAACTTGTGTTACTTGCAGATATTCCTGATAAGTTTTTTGATAAGTTTGCAAAACTTGGGCTAGTTCTTCCCCTCCGAACAAATCAATCAAAACTAAAGAAGCCCCTATTTTTAGTAGTTGCTGGTTTTCATGTTGGCCATGAATATCCACCAACACTTCACTTACGCTATGCAAAAGATTAAGTGGTACTTGCACCCCATTGATCGTAGCTTGATTTTTGCCATTAGCACCAATCCGCCGCCGTAAAAACAAAGTGTCCTCTTGACAATCAATACCTTGCTCATCAAGTAGTGCTTTAATTCCCTCGTTATCAGTCAGGTCAAACACTGCTTGTACCCAAAAAGCGTCCGCACCTGTGCGGATATATTCGGCTGATGCCCGATTGCCTAAAGCAATACCAAAAGCATCAATTAAAATTGATTTACCTGCACCGGTTTCTCCTGTAAAAACATTAAAACCCGGAGTAAACTCAATGACAGCATCCTCAATCAAAGCAAAGTTATGAACATGCAAAGACATTAACATCGTGTCACCTGCTTTGTCGTTAGATATGAGCATTTAGACGGTTCGTAAAAACCTCAAGGTTTTTTTGTGCGTCTATTGCTACAAAAATAGTATCATCACCAGCTACGGTTCCCAAAACTTCCGGCCATTTCATATAATCAACGGCATAGGCTACTGCTTGCGCTGTTCCTGGCAAAGTGCGAATGACCACCAGATTCTCAGAAATACGAATGCTAACAATGGAGTCTTGAAAAGTTCTTTCAAGCCTCCCCTGCGTCAACATACTGCCGTGCTCTTTAGGAAAAGCATAACGATAGCGTCCGGTTGCATCAGGGACTTTGATCAGCATAAGCTCCTTAATATCCCTAGAAACAGTGGCTTGCGTTACATCAATGCCATTAGCACGCAGGGTTCGTGCTAAGTCGTATTGTGTTTCAATCATTTGTTTTTCCACTATTTCTTTGATTTTTTCATGTCTTGTAAGCTTCATAGCCTGCACCTCGTCATTCCTTTAGAATTTAGTACTATCTTCACCCCTACGCAATTTTTGTTGCCAGGTTTCATAATAAGTTAAGGGGTTAATGCGAATAAAGCGTGTGCTACAAGGACTTTTTTTAATAACTACTCTTTCATCCTCTGCTAAGCTTTTTATAATCACACCATCGGCAGATAATAGCAATTCTTCATAAGGTGGTAATGCTTTGATCTCTATCTGCTCGGCCATAGGAATTAATAGTGGTCTTGTATGCAGGGCATGTGCACAAATAGGTGTAAGGATACTAACATCCAGCCCCGGATAAACAATAGGACCACCAGCCGCCAAGGAGTAAGCGGTAGAGCCTGTAGCCGTAGCCACAATTAAACCATCAGAAGGGTAATTAGCTGATTTTTGTCCGCCAATTTTTACACTTAAACGTGCTAATCGAGAAAAATGTCCTTTAGCTAAAACTATATCATTAAGAGCCTGTACTTCTACTATTTTACGTGCTTCTTGAAAAATTTTCGCTTGCAACATACTACGTTGCTCCAAAGTGTAATCACCGGCAACAATTCGTTGCAAAGATTCTGCTAACTGTGGTAGCTCTACCTCCGTGAGAAAACCTAATTTGCCAAAATTGACGCCAAAAACAGGTATATCCAAAGGTGCAGTATAGTGTGTCATTCTCAAAAGTGTGCCATCTCCACCCAAAGACATTGCTACTGCAAAGTTTTGCATACTAGCAAGATTTTCTACACTATAAGCTCGGCAAGCATAATTTTGAGCAATTTCCTGCGGTAAGCAAGGTTCTATCCCCAATTGCCGGCAAGAGGTCACAATGTGTGGCAAGTTCTCGCATACGCTGATTTTATCTAAATTAGGAAAGATGCCCAGCAGCATTTGCATAATTAATCTCCCTTAACCGGCTCCGCTAATTTACTATGAGAAGCCACTACCAAATTTTTGATCATTTCCTCACTAACGGCCTGTTCTCCGTGCAATGTAAGATAGAGTAAATATTCTATATTCCCTTCCGGGCCTTTAATCGGTGAAAAATCTAACCCGGCAATCACAAAGCCCTCCGCTTTTGCCATAGCTACAACCTTTAAGATCACGGCTTCGTGGATTTTAGCATCACGCACAACACCTTTTTTGCCAACATTTTCTTTGCCCGCTTCAAACTGCGGTTTAATTAATGCTAGCACGCTACCGTTTTCTCCTAACAATTTTTTAACTGCTGGTAAAACTTTATCTAGCGAAATAAACGCCACATCTATAGTCGCTACTGCAATCTTGTCCGGTAGGGACGTTGCATCCAAATAGCGAACATTTGTTCTCTCCATGTTAACTACACGCTCATCGGTGCGTAAACTCCAAGCCAGTTGACCATAGCCTACATCAATAGCATAAACTTTACTTGCTCCATTTTGCAACGCGCAATCTGTAAAACCACCAGTAGACGCCCCAATGTCCGCAATAATCTCATCTTGTAGCCTTAAAGAAAAAACACTAAGCGCTTTTTCTAATTTTAGACCACCTCTGCTAACATACGGCAACTTATTACCAATAATCTTGATCCTGGCGTCTGCGGTCACGGGTGTACCTGGCTTATCAACTTTTTGGTCATTAACCAAAATTTGTCCTGCCATAATTGCCGCCTGAGCTCGCGAACGAGTTTCAAATAAACCTTGTTCTAGTAATAGCGCATCTAATCTGATTTTTTTCATTATATTTCTCCAACCTGAGGTTTTAAGAACATTTTTATTTTTCGTAAAATGGCGGCTTCATCTAGTTCAAGGTCGCGCAACAATAAATTTTTATCGCCATGTGGAACAAATAAATCAGGAATCCCCAGGTTCAAAACTTTGGTAGATTGTAATTTATTAGCCTGGTTCAATAACTCTAAAACAGAAGAACCCACACCGCCAGCAATAACATTTTCTTCTAAAACTACTATATTGCGATATTTATCAGCTGTTTGTAATAAGAGTGCTTGGTCTAAGGGTTTTATAAATCTCATATTGACAACTCCAGCATCAATACCCTCTGTCCCCAGTTGTATCGCCACATTTTCGGCGATTTCCACCATACTGCCAGCTGCCCAAATAGACAGTTCTGTGCCCGTTTTTAATACTTCCGCTTGACCATAAGGCAAAACGTGTACCGGTTCTGTGCAAACCACGCCCCTACCACTGCCACGCGGATAGCGAACAGCCACCGGCCGACCTAGCTCCACTGCTGTTTTTAACATATGCCTAAGCTCATTTTCATCTTTAGGTGCCAAGATTGTCATATTAGGCATCATGCGTAAATAAGAATAATCAAAAACACCGTGATGGGTGTAACCGTCATCACCCACAAGTCCTGCACGATCAAGACAAAGTACGACAGGTAAATTTTGCATACAAATATCATGCAGTACTTGGTCAAAAGCGCGTTGCATAAATGTGGAATAAATTGCAACTATGGGTTGCATACCATTAGCAGCCATACCAGCAGCTAGGGTAACTGCGTGTTGCTCAGCAATACCCACATCAAAAAATCTTTCCGGAAAAGTTTGAGCAAAAGGTGTTAATCCGGTGCCATCAGGCATTGCCGCCGTAATAGCCACAATGTTTTTATTTTCCGTAGCTAAGGATACCAATACCTCGCCGAAAATATCTGTATAAGTACGATGCGCATCACTAGCGGTAATTTTTTTACCGGTCGCAATTTCAAACGCTCCCGTTCCATGAAATTTATTGGGGCTTAGCTCTGCCGGCAAATACCCTTTACCTTTTTTAGTCACTACGTGCACTAAAACAGGTTTATTCAGTGTTTTAGCAGTTTCGAGTATCTCGGTTAGAGTTTCGACGTTATGTCCGTCTACCGGTCCAATATAAGTAAAACCGAGATCCTCAAAAAACATACCTGGTACTAAAAAATATTTTAAGCTATCTTTAACTCGATTGGCAGTTTTAGCGACTTGTTCACCAATACTGGGGATACTTTTAATCAAGCTCTCCACATCACGCTTAATACGTGAATATGTAGGTCCTGTGCGCAAAGCATAAAGATACTCTGAAATAGCACCCACGTTCTTAGAAATAGACATTTCATTATCATTCAAAATAACAATTAGCCTTCGTTGCAAATCACCGGCGTTATTTAAAGCTTCCATAGCCATGCCCCCGGTTAAAGCCCCATCACCAATAACAGCAATAACATTTTCATCATCGCCTTTTAAATCTCTCGCTAAAGCAAGCCCCAACGCAGCAGAAATAGAGGTGCTGGAGTGACCGGTGCCAAAGGCGTCGTGTTCACTCTCAGACCTTTTAGGAAATCCTGAAATTCCTTTGTATTGCCGTAAAGTAGCAAAGTTTTCCCGCCGGCCAGTCAGTATTTTATGCACATAAGCCTGATGCCCTACGTCCCAAACAATTTTATCTTTAGGCGTGTTGAATACTTTGTGTAAAGCTAACGTTAATTCCACGACGCCTAAATTAGGCGCTAAATGGCCGCCTGTTTTGGAGGTGATATTAATTAAGAATGTTCTGATTTCTTGTGCTAGCTGATTCAGCTCTTCAAGCGTAAGCGTTTTTATATCAGCAGGTGAATTAATTGTTTCCAGTAATTGCATTGCGCAATAAAACCTCCATGAAATCGTGTATTTATATAATCTATCATAGCATATGAATTCCTATAATGCCGTTAGTAACTTAACTTTTACGATGAGCAATCATACGTGTAACCTGGCGCAAAGCTTCTGCTTGTTCACCAAAGTTGTCCAAACAAGCCAGCGCCTCTGTAACTGTTTTTTCTGCCAACGCTTTAGCCCCCTCCAAGGTGTAAAGGCTGACGTAGGTTGACTTTGCAAGTTTAGCATCACTACCAACTGCTTTACCCATTTCTTCAGCAGTACCTTCGACATCAAGAATATCGTCCGTAATTTGGAACGCTAAACCAAAAAGATCAGCAAATTTTGTTAAAGCTAGCAATTGTTCAGAAGTCGCTCCTGCCATCCTAGCGCCAGAACGAACTGCACCAATAAACAGTGCCCCTGTTTTCCCAGCATGTAAAGTTCTTAGTTCCTCTTGTGTAATTGTCTTACCCTCAGCATCAAGGTCTAGTACCTGCCCACCAACCATGCCATAATTACCAGCACACATAGCTATTTCTCGCACCGTTTCAATTAAATCCTCCGGCTTAACATTTTTCTGTTCCAACATTACTTCAAAAGCTAACGTTAAAAGAGCATCGCCAGCTAATAACGCCAAAGCCTCACCATATACTTTATGGTTGGTCAAACGACCTCGGCGATAATCATCATTATCCATCAACGGTAAATCGTCATGAATTAGGGAGTAAGTATGAATTATTTCCAAACCACAAGCCACCGGTAAATAATTATAACCACTACCACCGACAGCATCGGCAGTAGCCATTAAAAGTATCGGTCTTAGACGTTTACCACCAGCCAGTAGGCTATAGCTCATAGCTTCATCGACACGAGAAATTCCTTTTTTACTCATGCGTTTTTCCAAAAAAACATTAACTAATTGTTTTCTATCTGCTAAATATTTTTCGAAATCCATTTTTATCCTTCAACCTCCGCAAAGAGTTTATATTCATATTCACCATTATTTAGTTCTACAACCTTTTGTACTTCTTCCTGGGCGGCATTCAACTTAGCCAAACAAGACTGGCTTAACTCTACCCCTTGTTTAAATACCTCTAAGGCCTCTTCTAAAGGAAGATTACCTGTCTCCAGTTGTTCCACATTTGTTTCCAACAAAGCTAAAGCTTCTTCAAATTTTAAATTTTTATTATTTTTTTTAGTAGCCACTTTACTGTTCCCCCTTATGTAGCTCATTAACAGTGGCATAAAAAACACCATCGGCCACCGTTGCTTTTATGGTTGCACCCAATTGTAATTGTTGCAAAGAACACACTGCTTGCCCATCCTTAGTTTGCACAATACTATAACCTCTACTCATAATCGCCAAGGGGCTAAGAGAATCCAGCCGTGCTGCGTTAAGTGCATATCGGTGTGCAACCCCTTGCAATTTTGTCTGCATCGCCACCAATAGCAGCTGTCCGGAACGGTCAACTTGTAATTTTTTGTTTTCTAGCCAACGCTCAGGTTGTGTTAAAACCACATTACTCGCAAGCAATTGCAGTTTTTTCTGTTTTTGCTCCAGTAAAATTCTCATTGCGCGAAGATTTTGCCCTTGCAATTGTAAAAGTTGACGTTTTTGTGCTCCCACATCGGCAACAAGTATTTCCGCCGCCTGTGAAGGCGTAGCCGCACGTTGATCTGCGGCAAAATCAGCTAACGTGAAATCTATTTCATGCCCCACTGCCGAAACAATGGGTAGCTCCGAATTAGCAATTGCTCTTACCACCGCCTCTTCATTAAAAGCCCAGAGATCTTCAACTGCGCCGCCACCACGGCCAACAATTAAAACCTCTGCTAATTTGTGTTTGTTCATGAATTTAATCGCTTTAACAATCTCAGTGCCGGCTTCTGCTCCCTGAACTTTAACCGGATAGAGCACTAGCTTAATTCCCGGATTACGTCTTCTGGCAACTGTAATAATATCCCGCACAGCAGCGCCGGACTCCGAGGTAATAATACCTATTATTTGCGGTTGTGACGGTAACTGGCATTTGCGTTCGGTGGCAAAAAGTCCTTCTGCTGCCAATTTAGCTTTAAGTGCTTCATAGGCAACCATTAAATCACCGGCCCCGGCCTTTAACATTAAGTCTGTATAAAGTTGATAGATGCCATCTTTTTCGTATACTCCCAAACGACCAATCGCCAGTACCGTATCGCCATCTTTGGGTATAAATTTAAGGCTAGCTGCCCTACCTTTAAACATTACACTTTTTAAAATACTCTCTTGATCTTTAAGCGTAAAATAACAATGACCGGAAGCGTATCTGCGAAAGTTGGAAAGTTCCCCCTGGATTTGGATATTATTGAAGGTGGGGTTTTTTTCTACCAGATTCTTTATAAGGCGGTTAACCCCACTGACGGAATATACATTATCAACTAACATATTATTTCTCCAACATTCTCTGCGCAAAAACGGCACAGCCGGTGGCATTATCACCACTAAATTTAGCTTCAGGAATGTACACACGTATTCTATATTTTTGCAATCTGGTAATAATATGCTCCCTTATATAACAATTAGAAGCAACACCACCAACTAAAAGTACCGCTTGTACCTGCTGTTCCTTCGCAATATTACGTAAACATCGCACAAAAGTTTCGGCTAAAGTATACTCTACTCCCAGTGCTAAAGCAGCAGGTTCAGCCCCGGCGGTCAGTGCCCGTAAGGCAGCGGTGGCTGGTCCCGATAAACTAATTCTATTTTTTTGAACCGCAATAGGGAGTTCCTGTTTTATTTGAGCCGTTGCGGCCATTTGCTCCAACGCCGGACCTGTAGGGAATTGTAAACCTAGCGCAACACCGATACGATCGATAAATTGTCCGGCATGTAAATCAATACTGCCGCCCACATGGGTTAAATGATAACGACCGATTTCTTCGCGAGAAGCCAACAAAATATCCGTCGTACCACCAGAAGCATGTAAAAGCAGAAATTTTTCTGTTTGCGGACCTTGCGCTGACCAAAGTCCCGCTTCTAAGTGATTTTCCTGATGACTAAGTGGTAATAAGGGGATTGAGAGTGCTACCGCCAGCGAACGGGCTAATCCATAACCCGTCAAAAAAGCCGGCATATATGACTCTTCTACTGGCCGCGGTTGCTTAGAAACACCAATGCCAAGAATGTGCATATTCTGCCGGTCCAATACTTCTTCCATCAGCTCAGGCAAATTACGTGTATGTTGAAACACCATTTCTGACTGTGCAAGTCCCTTAGCTCCAAATTTAACCTCTAAAATGCGGCGTCTCTCGGCAACTAAAGACCCTTGCCGATCAATTAAAGCTACTGATGTAGTATAACAACTTGTATCAATTCCTAAATAGACTTCACGCTTTATCATGGTTTTTAACCATCTTCCCTAACACCCCATTAATGAAGCGTGGAGATTCATCCGTTCCATAAGTCTTCGCCACTTCTACGGCTTCGTTAATAGCTACGCTTGCTGCAATTAAAGGCTCTGCAAAAAACATTTCGTAGGTGGCAATCCGTAAAATATTGCGATCAACAGCCGGCATCCGCTCCAACGTCCAGTCAATAGCATATTTGCTAATTTCTAAATCAATAGCAGCCAGTTGCGCCACTGTTCCCTGTAGAACAGTCAAAGCATAAGTTTCTTCTTCAATATTACCGATCTCTTCTTTGGATGCTTCTAGAGCTTTAGCGATTTCTGTATCTTGAGAGAAATCCATTTGGAACAAACTTTTTAAAACCAATTCACGCGCTATTCTACGGCTCATATTTTTCCTCTTTCTGAGTTTAGTTTATCTATGATATCCAGGTGGTAACAGACGATCCAAAATGTCCATTAAATCCTCTTTGTTATCCAATCTTTGTCCAAGAAAATAACCGGCAGCAATACAAATCAATAAAAAGATGGTTTGAAAAAAGCCGAGTATTAAAAACATAATCCCTACAAAGAGGCCAAAGATCGCACCAATTAGACGGCCTTTATAATTTTCCCAAACATTTTTCATAACTTCAGAAAACATCAGTCACTCACCTCGTATTCTTTTTATTGTTTTGCTTTAATATGTTTAAAGAAAACTTCTATTTCTTTAACTTCCAAGCCTAAGGTAGCAACTGTACTTTTGCGTAACGTTTGTTTCATTTCATCCGTGGTATCCGGAATATTAATACCAGGTTCGATGGAAGCGTTAATTCTAGCATTTAAAACATTATCCACCATTTTAACGGCTACTTTGGCGTTATGTACGCCATAAATATCCTCAGCTACTTCTGACATATAGTCTTCTAAAGCTGTTTTACCCACGTGAATTTTACCATCTTTGCTATCGCCCAAAGTAAGTGTGCTAATACCTGTGCCACCCAAACCAGCCACTAACAACCGTAGACTAACCAAAAGCAAAATCACTCCGCCTACCGCATATTCCCAGCGTCCGGGAATAGTAGAGCTAAAAGTATAAATAGCTGTAGGTGCTAAAATACCTAGGGCAAACAACACCAAAAAAACTGCCACTACTGCCATTAACACAGTATATAAAGTTAAAATTATTCTATCCGGTATACTCATTGCTTCACTCCCTTTGTCCAAGTTCTTCAGTACTGCGGTCTGAATTTTCCATGCTAGTTTTTTGGCGTTTAACAATACCCTGCACATGAATATCAACTGCGGCTACTTCAAAACCCGTCATGTTTTCTACAGCTTCTTTAACTTTTTCTTGAATCGTAATCGCTATTTCTGGAATACAAACGCCATACTCCAAAATAGCATAAATTTCCACCGTGACAGTTTTACCCTCGACGAGTACATTAACACCTTTGGAGAAATTTTTTTTCCCCAAAAGCTCTACAATGCCACCAACTAAGCCAGCACTCATACCGGCAACTCCCGGGACTTCTGCCGCTGCAAGTCCGGCAACAATACTAATCACTTCATCCGCTACTTTAACAGAACCTACATCTTCGGGGATTTCTCCTTGGTCTACTTCGGCCAATTTAGTTTTGACAATTTCTTGGTCCTCGTCCATGGTTACTCCTCCAATTTAGCAGTATAAAAACTCTTATTAATTTATATATTATAACATAAGATTTAACCTAACGCACGTCAAAACCTGCTTTTCTCAATCCCTGCTACGAAGAAAAGCGGCCAAAGCTATGGCTTTGACCGCTTTAACTAAATTAGGCACGTTCGATATATTCACCAGTTCTGGTATCAATGCGTAGTACATCACCCTCATTGATAAACAGTGGCACTTTCACCATGTAACCGGTATTCATTTTAGCTTGTTTGCTACCGCCAGTTGCAGTATCGCCACGGATACCAGGATCTGTTTCAATGACAGTAAGCTCCACAGTATTAGGCAAATCAATACCTAAAATACGACCTTCATAAACCATGATTTTAACGTCCATATTTTCTTTCAAGAAATTAATGGAAGAGCCAAGTTGTTCTTTCGTTAACTCACTTTGTTCATAGCTTTCATTATCCATGAAAACGTACATACCATCACCTTCGTAAAGGTACTGCATATCACGACGGTCAATGTGTGCTTTAGGAATTCTCTCCCCAGCATTAAAAGTGCGTTCTACCACAGAACCAGTGCACAAATTACGCATTTTAGCACGTACAAAAGCTGCACCCTTACCAGGTTTTACATGTTGAAACTCTACTACTTGCCAGGCATCACCATCAATGGTAACAGTTACATTGGTTTTAAATTCATTAGTGGAAATCATAATAACCCTCCCGTATTTATATATTAAATAATTTCTAACAGCTGTTTACTGACCCCTGTCAAAATCTGACAGCCAGTATTAGTAAGTACAACCGTATCTTCTATACGAACCCCGCCTTTACCGGGTATGTATATTCCTGGTTCAATGGTAATTACTGACTGGGCTTCTAGTTCCGACTCACCGCGCTTAGACACCACCGGTTCCTCGTGAATTTCTAAGCCCACGCCATGTCCTAGTCCATGACCGAAATATTGGCCATAGCCCGCTTGGCTAATATAATCGCGTACGATAGTATCTAACTGCTTACCGGTAAGCCCCGCCCTAGCGCTCCGACAACCCAAAAGTTGAGCAGCTAAAACTGTTCGATAGATGTCGTGTTGCCAATTTGCTGCTTTACCCATCACTACTGTCCTGGTTATATCAGAATGATAACCCTCGTACACCGCACCAAAGTCGAAAGTTACAAAATCTCCATTAGTAAGAGGCTTTTGCGTCGCAGTGCCATGTGGCAAAGCTGAACGTTCACCAGAGGCCACAATGGTTGGAAAAGCCACCCCTTCAGAACCAAATAACCGCATTTTGTATTCCAGCTTAGCGGCAGCTTCTAATTCTGTCATGCCACTAATTAGTTCTGGCAACAAAGCTTCAAAAGCTCGATCAGAAATGTTGACAGCCCTCGTTAGTGACTGCAATTCTTTCTTATCCTTCACCCGTCTTAATTGAGCAAGGGACAATGATTGCCATTGTCTATTCGTAACAACTGCTGACAGTTGGGCAAATTCATCATAGGTAAAATACCCTCCGTCAAAACCAAGTTGCTGTTTGGGAAGCTCTAGTTCGCTAGCAGCTTTCCACAACCCATCTTGTTGTTCTATAATTTGACAATCAGTACTAGCTGTTTCTGTCGTCGCCTGTACTGTATAACGAGCGTCCGTAATCAACTGGCAATGTTTGTGGTCAATAAAAAGCAAACTATCTTCCCCACTAAAGCCTGTCAAATAACGAATTGAGGCTAGACCCTTAATAAAACAACCCTCTAGGCTTTTGTGGTGAAGTAAGGTTCGCAAGCGGTCAATTCTCGTCATGCCAACACTTCCTCAGTGTATGATTATCTTACAATATACAATTACTCAAGTATTTTACCATATTTTTTTCCCTTTGACCATTCTCCGTACTCAAAACTTTCGATGATTTCTACTGGAAATGGCATATTTCCTAAAATTTCCAGCAGTTCAGGATAAGTATCAGGCGTTCCACGGAGCATAACAATCCCAGCAGCACCGTCAATAGTACTCACCAAGGCTAAATGCTCGTACCCTTCCATAATTCTTGTAATTGCAGTTATTTGCTCTTTAAGAATTTTGACGTAAATAATGCTCTTGCCTACGGTCATACGCATGCTCTCCGCAAGAGAGAATTCGCCACTAATAACCGCTTAGAACTAATGCTAAACGTCATTTGTGCATGTTTAGCCACCGGAATACTTGCCCCTGTACTATCACGCATATCACTGAGCAGTACCTCAAAAATCTCGCCTGTAGGTTCCAATACTTCTACCATTTCCCCTGCGGCAATATTATTGCGTTGCTCAATAAGAGCCCGCTTAGTTTTCTGGTCATAGTCCAGCACCACCCCAACAAAATCATGAGTTTGTTCATAACTGGACGTAGTATACACCTGACTATTCTGGTCGGGCTTTGCAAGAGCAAAGCCCAAGGTATATGGCCGGTGAGAAACTTTTTCCAATTCTTTTAGCCAGTCTTTTTGTATCACAAAGTTATTAGGCGACGCATACCAAGCGTCAATAGCCTTACGATAAGCACTTACAACCGTTGCTACATAATGCACGCTCTTCATTCTGCCTTCGATTTTAAGACTGTCAATACCCGCTTCTAGTAGCTCAGGTAAATAGGCCATTAAACACAGATCCTTGGAATTCATCACATAAGTACCGCGCTCATCTTCTTCAATGTCAAAAGCCTCGCCTGGACGATTTTTTTCTGTCAACTGATACTCCCAGCGGCAAGCCTGTGCACACGCGCCACGGTTACCGTCCCGTCCTGTAAGGTAGCTGCTGAGTAAACAGCGCCCGGAATAAGAAATGCACATGGCGCCATGAACAAAAGCTTCTAATTCCACATCACATTTAGCATTGATTTCTGCTATTTCTGCGATAGACAGTTCTCTGGCTAAAACCACGCGAGAAGCTCCTAACTGTTGCCACGCTTGAACAGCCGCCCAGTTGCAAGTATTAGCCTGTGTGCTAACGTGAAGCTCCATGGCAGGAACTGTAGCTTTAGCAATACTCCACACTCCTAAGTCAGAAATAAGCAGTGCGTCCACGCCGGCAGCTGCTAAACTCTGCAGGTACTCTGGCAAGGGTTCTAAATCCTCGTTATGAGCAAAAATATTCACCGTGACATAAACTTTTCTGTTTAAATTATGGGCAAAGCTCACAGCTTCTGCGATTTCTTCCAAGTCAAAATTATTAGCATAAGCCCGCAAGCCAAATAACTTACCGCCCAGATAAACGGCATCTGCGCCAAATAGCAAGGCCATTTTTAGTTTTTCCATATTGCCAGCCGGTGCCAAAAGTTCCGGTTTTTTTCTAATAATTGCTTTCACAACCAGCCACCTGCTTCATTTATTATTGTATTCCATGAATTTCGTCTATTTTTGCCAAATGTTCTTTATAGGTCTTTGTAAAATGGTGATGTCCTTGCAGATCTGCCACAAAATACAAACACTCTGTAGGTTCAGGATTAAGAACAGCCGTAATACTGGCCATGCTAGGACTGGCAATCGGTCCCGGCGGCAATCCCGGATGTTGATAAGTATTATAAGGTGATGCTAGCTTCGTATCTGCAATACTGATTTCTTCTTTTTGTTCACCCAAAATATATTGAATAGTAGTATCAGATTGAATAGGCATATAAATGCGTAACCGTTTCAGAAAAACACCGGCTATTAATGGTCTTTCCTCAGGAAACACCGCCTCTTTTTCTACTAAGGCCGCCATATTAATCAAATCTCTAATACTCATATTTTCAGCCTTAGCCTGTTCTCTGATTGCTACTGTTAATTTAGAATTAAATTCTTGCACCATGGTAAACAAAATATCTTTTTCATTACTCCCTGGAGATAAATAATAAGTAGAGGGATACACAAACCCTTCTGCTTTATAAATCACGTCGGGATTAGTAGTTTCCATGTAAGGATAGGGCGTATAATTTTGGGCAGCAGCTTTAAAAGCTTCGGCCGAACCCAAGCCCTCTTTTTCTAGCTTCTTAGCAATTTGAACAATCGTGTAACCTTCCGGAACAGTAAAAGTTTCATACCTTACCTGCCCTTTAGAGAGAACCTCGACAATTTCACGATTGGACATACCCGTTACCAGTTCATATTCACCGGCCTGTAAAGAACGTTCTAACCCGCGAAACTTCGCTTCCATTCTAAAAGATTCCGGTGTGTTCACTAATTTATTCTTATGCAACAACGTAGCAATATCCGCAGTCGTCATGCCCTGCGTCACCTTGACTAAGACCTTTTGACCTGTGGCTAAAGCTGTATTACTATTTGAATAATTATTATACCAATAAATACCAACCGCCAAAGCCAAAATAAAGCCGGCTATAAAAGGAAGTGTTTTTTTTGCCATCATGCTTAGTTTCCTTCTCCCACTCTTACCTATCAATATTGAAACGTTAAAAATGCTGGGTAGTTATCCTACCCAGCATTAATAAATTACTCTTCTTGAGCAGCTAACATTGTTTCATAAGCTTTTTTAACTGCTTCAAATTCTTCTTCAGTCGGGTCAAGGTAAATAGCTTCGCCTTCTTCATCAAAATCAATGCGGGCGATGAACATATCAGGTTCATCATCGTCTTGCTCATGTTCATGTTCTTCACAAGTACATTCTTCATCTTCACAGCCGCAATCGCAAGCATCCACAGGAATTAGTAGGGAGAATTTTTTATCACCTAGAGGGATAATCATTTCCTCGCGGTAAAAATATTCATTACCCTCTTCATCATTCATTACCACTATTTGTTCTTCGTCTTCCACCATTTCTAATTCTTTATCATCCATTGGACACACCTCTTATTCTAATTTTTATTCTTAATAATTCTATAATAGATGTAACCTACTGTCAATTAAACTATTTGCCAAAAAACTTGCCCAAACCTTTTTTGACTGCATCATCAACTTTAGTTTTAACGTTTTCTCTGATTTCTTCCTTAATTTCTTCTTTTGTGCTATAGGTGAAAGCACCATCTAATTTACCAAATTTAACTTTACCTGTGCTAGTAACAGTGGCATTAGTACCAAAGGTGCCCGCATCAGTAGCTACTTTAATATTACTAAAGGACATGATGCCATTAGCACGATTAATATTACCGGCGATGCCGTTAAAAGGAATACCGGCAAAATCGCCATCGCTAATATTGAAAGAACCGGTAGCAGTGGCTGAATCAACGTCACCGGTACCCTGCGTGTCAAGGTCAAACCCCAATGCTCCGTGAATTTGTGTTTCCGTTACCGCCGTACTATCAAGGCCCGAACCAACGATGTTGAGATTAAAAGCCTTGTTGGCTGCATTAACCGTACCATTAACCCCAATAGTACCAGCATAAACATTAGCGCTGGAATCATGCACTTGTACTAACCCACCTTGATAAGTGTATTGCCCTTGAATATCGCTCATATATAACGGTGCCAGCTCTAATTTAGCCATGGAAAATGCGCCTTTAATCAAAGGATTATCAATCGTTCCCGTTACTTTCCCTGTCGCCGCTATTGCTTCCGCAATACCAAGACCGGGACTAATAGCGTCAATACGAAAAGCAGGTGTTGCCAAATCCAAGTCATAAGTTGGCATACTTTCCTTGTGAAAATTAATTTTGCCTTGTAATGTAATAGGCTGTGCTTCTAAATTAGTTTTAACGTCACTAAACGTAGCTGCTTGATTGTCGATCTGGAACTTACCGGAACCATTGGTAAAATTATAACCCAATGCGTTACCGTCAACACCCGTAAGGTTACCATCCAAAGTAACCGTCCACTTACCTTGATAAGCTGCCACTAGTTTAGAAGATTGAATAACGCCTTTAGCAATATTCAGTTCTCCAAACGAAGGCAAAAGCTTCATGAGCTCCGGGATTTGAAATTTTTTCACTTCAGCTTGAAAAGTTACATCCTCACCAGTTTTAACAATATTGCCAATAAGATCCGCTTCTCCGTCTTTACCCTGTAAATTAAATTTCATCGTTGGGAATTGTTGCAAGTTTGCCTGCATTTGCACCTTGCTAAAATTGATCTTTTGTCCATTCATGGCTAAATTAACCAAGGCATCCTTGATTTCAATAATTCCGCGAAAAGCTGTCGGAGTATCATCTTTTTCATCAGAAAAATTAATGAGATTAATAATATTAAGACCGTTTTTATCACTGTAAGCAACACTAAATTCAGGTCGCTCAATAATAACATCTTTAATAGATCCGGTGCCAAAATTACCTTTAAAAGCATCAGAAAGATTGACGGAAATATTTAGCTTAGGAACACTGGCCACTTTCACACCGGCAGGATCCGTCCAGACTAAATTTTCAAAAACAACATCTCCTGAAAAATTAGCTTGCACATCGCTAAAAACTAGTTTCCCCTTCAGAACAGTTTGCTGTTCCGCCATCTTGTGGACTATTTCCACTGCTTTACTCCCTGCATACTGCACACCAATACCGCCTAAAACCAAAATTCCGGCTAAGCCCCCCGCGATAATCATATGTCGTTTTTGCATTTTTCACTCCCCTTATCCTGTAATTATGATCATAACTTTAAGGCACTGTGCTTTTTACTATCCAAATAATTTTGGAGAATAACCACCGCTGCCATCATGTCAATGACTTTACGTCGTTTCTCCCGCCGTAAATCCGCATCTATCAGCACTCTCTCCGCAGCTACTGTAGACAATCTTTCATCCCAGAGCACTACCTCCACCGCAGGAAAATCGGCTTTGACAAGTTCAGCAAAACTGGCACACGACAAAGCTTTCTCACCAATGGAACCATTCATATTCTTTGGGTAGCCCACAACGATTGTAGTAATCTCATTTTCTTTAATTAACTCACTCAAACGCTGAAAATCCTTGACTAGCGTCCTGCGCCTAATGGTTTCTACACCGCGAGCTATCATTTCCATCGTATCACTTATAGCTATACCAATGGTTTTAGTTCCAAGATCAAGAGCCATACTTCTCATTTAATACTTCCTCATTTTTTCAGATCTTTTAAATATTTGGCAACTAACTCTTCAATTAATTCATAACGCTCAAATCTGCGTAATTTAGTTCTAGCATCACCATGACTAGTAATATAGGTAGGGTCGCCAGACAAAAGATACCCTGCCAGTTGGTCAACGGAGCTGTAGCCCTTTTCTTCTAATGCTAAAGCCACCTCTGCAATGGTTTTTGCTACGTCTTTATTGTCAAAATTACGTTTAAACATCATAGTTTCTTGTGATACTTCACTCATAATCATCACTCCTTTAGTATCTCTATTCTATCACAAACAACTACAAAAAATAAGGAAGGAAGCTTAACTTCCTTCCTTAAAAATTATTTCAATTGATTGGCAATGAGCTCCCAAGCCAATTGCATGGCTGCTTCCAGTTTGCTAGCATCTTTACCACCGGCTTGTGCCATATCGGCTCTACCGCCACCGCCGCCGCCAGTTAGCTTCGCTATTTCTTTCACTATATTGCCGGCATGGATACCAGCTGCCACCGCTTCTTTAGTCGCCATCGTGAGAATGCTCACCTTCGCGTCAGGTAGCACTGCTGCCAATACTACAACCCCATCGACTTTATCTCGCATTTTATCCCCCAACGAACGTAACGCATCAACATTTTCAGCCGTTACAATCTGTACCAATGCCTTGATCCCTGCAATGGTTTTAGTTTGGTCAGTAACATCAGCAACCTGTGCCGAGGCTATTTGATTAGCTAATTCAGTCGCTTTTTGCTCCGCTACTTTCGTTTCCGCTTGCACAGCCCCCAAACGAGCAATAATATCTTGAGGACGACATTTAAGCACTCCTGCCACCTCTTTGACCAGCGCTTCTGTTTCATGTACGTAGGCCACAGCTCCGTGCCCTGTCACCGCTTCTATTCGGCGCACACCGGCCCCGGTACTAGCTTCTGACAATATTTTAAACATTCCCAGTTGTGCAGTATTGGTCACGTGCACGCCACCACAAAATTCCATACTAAAGCCAGGAACGCTAACTACCCGCACGATTTTACCATATTTTTCGCCAAAAAGTGCCATGGCTCCCATAGCTTTAGCTTTTTCAATTTCTGTTTCGACAATTTTCAAATCTGTTGCTACTAAAATTTGTTCATTGACAATGGTTTCAACCCGTTGCAATTCGGCCTCGGTTACCGGGGAAAAATGAGAAAAATCAAAACGTAAGCGATCTGGTCCCACATAACTACCAGCCTGATTAACATGGTCACCCAAAACTGCTTTTAAAGCTGCTTGCAGTAAATGAGTTGCTGTATGGTTTCGTGCAATATCATTTTTACGATTGCTATTTACTTTAAATTGTACTTTATCACCTACCGCTAAAGTTCCCTCAGTAACTCTGCCTAGATGAATGGTCGCACCATCAGGAAGCTTTTTAGTTGTTTCCACTTCCACCGTACCAGACTCAGCTATTAAATAGCCATTATCGCCTAATTGACCGCCCCCCTCGGCATGAAAAGCAGTAACATCTAGGACAATCGCAACCTGCTTACCATCTTCTGCCAGCGATATCGGTTGAGGCTCCTGCTGTGGGTACAATAAACAGACTTTCCCACTAGTAGCCGTTTCGTTGACAACTAACTTGTCGCTCTCAATCCCAGTTGTATTGTAGATTACAGGTCTACCCTCTTTATCATTACGTGCATTGCGAGCACGTTCTCTTTGTTCCTGCATGGCTACATCAAAGCCAGCTTTATCCATTTGAAGATTATTTTCTTCAAGAATTTCTGCTGTCAATTCCCAAGGGAAACCAAAAGTATCATACAGTTTAAACGCCGTTGCTCCACTGAGCACGGTTTGTCCCTTTAGCGTCAACGTTGCAATCTCTTCATTGAGAATTTCTGTTCCTTGTTGCAAGGTTTGCATAAAACGTGTTTCTTCCATTTCGATAACTTTTTGAATATATTCACGTTTTTCAGCTAGTTCCGAATATTGCTCACCAAAAAGCTTGATGACTACGTCCACAGCTCCTGCTAAAAACATTTTATCTATGCCGATTAAACGTCCATGACGCACAGCGCGGCGCAAAATTCTCCGCAAAACATAGCCTCGCCCATCGTTGGCAGGGAGGACGCCATCACTAATCATTACCGTCATGCTCCGGGCATGATCTGCAATAACCTTGAGGGAAACATCTGTTTTATTGACAACGCCGTATTGTACTTTAGCAATGCCGGCGGCATACTCGATAATTGGGAAAATTAAATCCGTTTCAAAATTGGAAGGTTTTTCTTGCAAAACTGATGCTAACCGTTCTAAGCCAGCACCGGTATCAATATTTTTATTTGCTAAAGGCGAATACGTGCCATCATCGTTTTGATTGTATTGTGTAAAAACAAGGTTCCATATTTCCAAAAAGCGATCACAGTCGCAACCTACCGCGCAAGTTTCCTTACCACAGCCGCGCTCTTCACCTAGGTCCACATGGATTTCTGAACAAGGACCGCAGGGCCCGGAGCCAATCTCCCAAAAATTTTCCTCAAGACGCACGATCCGTTCTGCCGGTAAGCCCACCACATTATGCCAAATATCAAAAGCTTCATCATCTTCGGTATGAATAGTAATCCACAACTTATCCGCCGGAATTTCCAACTCTTGCGTTAAAAATTCCCAGCTCCAAGGAATAACTTCTTTTTTAAAATAATCGCCAAAAGAGAAATTACCCAACATTTCAAAAAAAGTATGATGGCGCGCAGTCCTCCCAACATTATCAATGTCACCTGTACGTACACATTTTTGACAAGTCGTAATTCTAGGACTTGGCGGTTTCATCTTGCCGGTAAAAAATGGTTTAAACGGAGCCATCCCTGCTCCAATTAGTAAAAGTGTCGGATCATCGTGAGGAATTAGAGGTGCACTTGGTAAAATCAAATGCCCTTTTTCCGCAAAAAAGCTCAGAAATTTTGCACGAATTTCATTTCCTGTCATTTTTTTCATTATATTTATCGCCCCTTGTTTTCTGTAAACATTTAATAAAAATTATACAAAATTTGCCTTGCTCTGTCAATTATAAGCTACGCTAATGCCACGCAAAATGCTCCCGCCGCCCAAACAATACTCCTGTCGATAAAAAACGACAGCCTGCCCCGGTGCAGGTGCTCTTTGAGGCTCTAGGAAGGTCACCAAGACCTCCCCCTCCACCGAAGTAGGCTCCACCAAAGCCGGTACCGGTTTAGCATTGTAACGGATTTTAACTGTTAACTCCTGCTTAAAAATTAGTGGCTTACCATCACTGAAAACTGTATTCTCGGCAATTAAGCCTTGACACAAGGATTCCTCCGCCGTTCCTAAAACAACTTCATTGCGTGCAGCATCGATTTTAATGACATACAAAGGTGTCGGTGCCGCTATGCCAAGCCCCTTGCGTTGGCCGATCGTATAATGAGAGATGCCTAGGTGTTTGCCTAAAATCTTACCTTGAATATCTACTACCTGCCCTGGCTTTTCCTGTTGTCGGCTAAACTCCTTGAGAAACCGATGATGATCATCATCAGGAATAAAACAAATTTCTTGACTTTCCCCTTTGGCAAAAACAGGTAACTTAAGCTCTGCCGCCATGGCTCGTACTTGGGCTTTATCCAAAGTACCCAAAGGAAACAGCACGTGCTTTAAAATATCCTGTTGCAAGTGATAAAGAACATAACTTTGATCCTTACCTTTACAAGTCGCCTGGGCAATTCTTTGGTAATCTTCCTCGTCCTTTAGCACTCGCACGTAATGGCCGGTAGCTAAATAGTCCGCTCCCAAAGCTTTGGCTTTTTCATAAAGCGCACCAAATTTTATTTTTTTATTACAATAAACGCAAGGATTTGGCGTCCTGCCCGCTTGATATTCCTGTAAAAAATTTTCTACTACTGTCGCGCGAAAAATAGTTTTAAAATCCACAAGATGGTGCTCAATGCCTAGAATTTTAGCGACTTGAGCCGCATCGTTTTCAGTACTATGCGCTTGTGCCGCCGCTTCACTAGTCCGCTCATCCATCCACAAGCGCATAGTAATGCCAATTACCTTATAGCCCTGTTTTAATAATAAAGCGGCGGCGACAGAACTGTCTACGCCACCGCTCATCGCAATCGCCACCGTTTTTTGATTATTCATTCCACATCTTCCTTACATAAGTCGGCCAAAGAAATACCATCTAAAACCCCAGCAATGCTCTCTGCTACACGTAGCCAGACACCTTGAGTTTTACAATGACCTGATTTAACACAATAATGAAAATCATCTTTCTTTTTACTGAGTAAACAATCAACAGGTGCAATCGGTCCTTCCATAATCCGGATAACGTCCCCGACGGTAATATCTTGGGGTGTTTTTGCCAGTATATAGCCGCCTTGTGCACCTCGGACACTTTTAACCATTCCCGCCTTACGTAATTGTCCCATCAGTTGTTCCAAATAATGTTCAGAAATCTGTTGACGCTCAGCAACGCTCTTCAGGGAAATCGGACCTTTTCCTACATTTAAGGCTAAATCATACATAGCGGTCACGCCGTATCTGCCCTTGGTTGATAATTTCATCATAATTTAATCCCGCCTATTCATAGTATTTAGCTCTGATTTGATTTAATGTTATCAATATCAGAACTGGATGTCAATATCAGACCTTATTTTTCTCTTGTGGTAGCGAGCAAAATTTTTTTTCTGCACCTATGCTTTTAGGTACATAGTAAGAAACATTTTTCAATTCATCCGGTAAATATTGTTGTTTAACATACCCTTCCGGATAATCATGCGGGTACAAGTAACCCTGCCCATGTGCTAACTTACTGGCACCAGCATAATGCGCATCTTTTAGATGCGCCGGGACACTGCCACAATGTTTGTTTTTAACATCGCTTAGTGCTGCCGCTATGGCCAAATAACAACTGTTACTTTTAGGCGCTTTGGCAAGATAGCAGACCGCCTGCGCTAAGGGAATACCGGCCTCCGGCAATCCAATAAAGTGTGCAGCCTGCGCTGCTGCATTAGCCACAACCAGCGCTTGTGGGTCAGCATTACCAATATCCTCTGCTGCACAAATGACGATTCTACGAGCAATAAATCTAACATCCTCGCCACTTTCAAGCATTCTCGCCAAATAATGTAGCGCCGCATCCGCATCGGAACCACGCATACTTTTGATAAATGCCGAAACTACGTCATAATGATAATCACCTTTTTTATCATAGCGTAGTAGCGCCTCACCTAAGATGGCCTGCAAATCCTCTAGTTCAATGGTTTTTTTACCCTCTGGAAGCATAATCTTAGCTTGCTCCAAGAGATTAAGAGCCACCCGAGCATCGCCTGCGGCCATGGACGAAATAGTATTCATAGCGCTTGTAGTAAGCGTTATCTGCTCTCTCCCATAGCCATTCTCCTCGTCAGTTAAAGCCCGTTGCAAAATCAGCTTAATATCAGCCTGCGTTAAAAGTTCCAGGCGAATAATTTTCATGCGAGAAAGCAAAGGTGAATTAATTTCAAAAAAGGGATTTTCCGTTGTCGCACCCAAAAGAATAATCGTGCCGTTCTCTACATGTGGTAAAAGGACATCCTGTTGCCCCTTATTAAAGCGGTGTATTTCATCTATAAAAACGATGGTACGTCCTAGTCCTGCCCGTAGCCTCTCACTGGCGCGCGCTATTAATTTACGCAATTCCGGGACACCGGAAGAAACTGCATTAATCGCCTCAAAAGCAGCCCCCGTAAGATTAGCAATCACCTCAGCCATCGTCGTCTTACCAGTTCCTGGCGGTCCATAAAATAAAATGGACGGGACAGAATCATTTTCAATCATTCGGCGCAAATAACTAGCCTGCCCCACCACCTTAGCTTGGCCAATAAAATCTTGAAGTTGCTTTGGTCTCATTCTATCTGCCAGAGGTTTTGTCTGTATCGTTGCAAACAAGCTATCCATCCTTCACCCTCCTATTTCTTTCTCTTCCCATTATAGAAAAAACGCCGGCACTTTGCCAGCGTTTCTTGAAAATAACCTATTTAATTAATGCACGGACAATAACAGAACTCATTAACAGCCCCGCCGTCGCCGGCACAAAAATCATACTACCAGGCACCTCTGCTCCCGGCACCCTTTGCGGTGTTTCATCCGAGAAAACAACGTCAACCCCGTCAGTAATCCCCAGTTTTTTGAGTTGACTGCGCACTGCCCTCGCCAAAGGGCAAGTATGGGTTTTCGCGATATCCGTTATTTGTAAACGTGTTGGATCTAGTTTATTGCCCGTTCCTAGCGCTGAAATTGTTCTTATACCGCATTGGTGAGCAGTTGCCACCAAATCTACCTTAGACGCTACTGCATCAATAGCATCGGCAATATAGTCGAAATGATCCGAGAAAAATGTTGCGAAATCCCCCGGCTCATAATAAGCTTCCTTAACCTCAATTTGACACGCAGGATTAATATCTAAAAGCCGCTTCCGCATAACTTCTACCTTACTCCTGCCCATCGTTGATTGTAAAGCCGGCAACTGCCGATTAATGTTGCTGGCACTAATGTTATCAGCATCAATTAAAAGCAGACTCCCCACGCCGCTACGGGCTAAAGCTTCTGCAATATAGGAACCTACGCCACCTAACCCAACCACAGCTACTTTTGCAGCTTGTAGTTTGCTAGTAGCGAGCGAACCAATGACAATTTCTACTCGACTTAGATCCATTTTCCACCCTCACAACAGAGAAAACCCCACAATGCCGTCTAAACCCAAGTTTTGAACCTGCATGTGCAGGTGGGTGCCCTCCCGACTATCTCTGATGTCCACTCATGGAGGCATACCATCAATAGCAGGCGCTCTAGGCTCCCAAAGAAAAAGTATCGGCTCAAAACATGGATCCGTTGTAACGCACACCGCAGGGCTCTATCTACTTAGTATCATATCAAAAAATGTTCAGCTTATCAAACAAAATTTATTCTTTATGTTCCTTTTTAGCCACATTAGTTCTAATATGCAATTCCCTCAGTTGTTTCTCATCTACATCATTAGGAGCCTGTGTCATTAAACAAGTTGCACTTTGGGTTTTAGGGAACGCAATAACGTCGCGAATAGACGGGCGCTTAGCCATAATCATGATCAGACGATCCAAACCAAAAGCGATGCCACCATGTGGTGGTGCCCCAAACTCAAAAGCATCCATCAAGAAACCAAACTTCTCTTTGGCCTCCTCATCAGACAAGCCAATGGCACTAAACACTTCTTTTTGTACCTCTTTACGATGAATACGAATACTACCGCCACCGATTTCCGTACCGTTAAGTACCATGTCATAGGCCTTAGCATAAACACGTCCCGGGTTGGTTGCCAAATATTGTATATCCTCGTCACGCGGAGAAGTGAATGGATGGTGCATGGCAACGTAACGCTTATCTTCTTCACTATACTCAAACATTGGGAAGTTTACAACCCAAGCAAAAGCCAGCTTATCTTCATCAATCAAGTTGCGACGTTTAGCCATCTCCAAACGCAAAGCACCTAAAGCTTGAGCAACAATAGCCGGTTTATCTGCTACAAACAGTAACAAGTCTCCAGCTTCAGCAGCTCCTGCTTGCACGATTGCTTGTAATTGCTCGGCACTAAAGAATTTGGCGATTGGCGACTTAATTGAACCGTCTTCGTTGACCATGATCCAAGCTAGACCTTTGGCGCCATAAATACCTACAAATTCCACTAGTCCATCAAGTTCACGACGCGCAATATTGCCATAACCCTTAACGTTAATGGCTTTAACTTGTCCTCCAGCTTCAACAATAGCGTTGAACACTTTAAAGTCAGAGCCGGCAATAGCCGCTGACATATCAATTAATTCCATATCAAACCGCAGGTCAGGTTTGTCGCTACCATAACGAGCCATAGCCTCGTCCCAAGTTAGACGTTGAAACGGTGCTACTAAATCTTTCCCTAGGGCACCCTTAAAAATAAAGGCTACTAAACCCTCCATCATTTCCATAATATCTTCTGCATCAACAAAAGACATCTCGATATCCAGTTGTGTAAACTCAGGTTGACGATCAGCACGTAAATCCTCATCACGGAAACAACGTACGATTTGGAAATAGCGTTCCATTCCTGCCACCATCAAGATTTGTTTAAAAATTTGTGGTGATTGTGGCAAAGCATAGAATTTACCCGGATTTACTCTGCTTGGCACCAAGTAATCACGAGCGCCTTCCGGCGTACTCTTTGTCAGCATTGGCGTTTCCACTTCAATAAAATCACGTGTGTCAAGATAATCACGCATTAATTTCGTTACCTTGTGACGCAAAATAAGATTTTTTTGCATTTCCGGACGGCGTAAATCTAAATAGCGATAACGCAAACGAACGTTTTCATCAACATCAACACCATCTTGAATATAGAAAGGCGGCGTCTTAGAGGCATTCAATACTTCTAGGTCTGTTGCCACAACTTCAATTTCACCCGTAGCAATATTAGTATTAATCGTCTCAGCTGTTCGCAAACGCACGTTACCTGTCACACGCAACACGTACTCGTTACGCACATCTTCTGCTAAGCCAAAGGCTTCACCTGCAGATTCAGGAGCCACGACTACTTGTACGATTCCTGCCCGGTCGCGTAAATCAATAAAGATCAAGCCGCCGTGGTCACGACGCTTAGCAACCCAACCGCACAAAGTTACTTCTGTGCCGGCTTCTTGTTTTGTTAATAATCCGCAATGATGACTGCGTTTTTTAATCATTTTTTAGCACCTCTGTTTTTGTTAAAATCGATTTGATTTCTTCTATCTTGATTTCGGACTGTTCACTACTTTGCATATTACGCAGAACCACTGTTCCGCGCATAACTTCATCTTCGCCGAAAATCAATACTTGTTTCGCTTGCAAACGATTAGCTTGCTTCATTTGCGCCTTCATACTTCTACCCATAAAATCAATTTCCGTGCTTAATCCGACGGCGCGCAATTCTAAGGCCGTCTTAAAGGCTAACGGTAATTGAGCAGCTGCTGGTGCCACCAAAAAAACATCGATGGATGGCGTCATAACCGGCAATAAATTCTGTTTTTCTAAGGCTAAGAGTACTCTTTCCATGCCCATAGCAAAACCAATACCGGGAGTTGCCGGCCCCCCCACTTCTTCCACTAAGCCATCATAACGCCCACCGCCACAAACAGCACTTTGTGCGCCTAACGGTGCATACTGAATTTCAAACGCTGTCTTTGTATAATAGTCTAAACCACGTACCAAATTATGGTCAAGCGTAAATTTGACACCGGCAGCAGTTAGTAAAGTCTGTAAAGTGTTAAAATGTGCTTTGCAATCCTCACACAAACAAGCAGCCAGTTGTGG
Organism: Acidaminococcaceae bacterium; assembly: GCA_036659415.1. Taxonomy (GTDB): domain Bacteria; phylum Bacillota; class Negativicutes; order Acidaminococcales; family Acidaminococcaceae; genus JAVXCQ01. The sequence continues at coordinate 21,241 of JAVXCQ010000007.1, read as the reverse complement.
TGCTCCCTGTGCTAATGTCCGGCATTGTTCATTTTTACAATCCAAAATACGTAAAGGATTCCGTTCAAAACGTGATTGGCAATCAGGGCACAATTGGTCTAATTTAGGTTTAAAAAAAGCTTGTAATTGTTCTCTATGAGCAGGTCGACACTGGGGACAACCCACTGAATTAATCAATAAGCGCAAATCCTGCAAGCCCAAAGTTTTAAGGACTTGGACAGCTAACATAATAATCTCAGCATCAATCAGTGCCTCTTTAGCGCCTAATGCTTCCACACCAAATTGATGAAATTGTCGCATTCTGCCAGCTTGTGGTCTGTCATAGCGAAACATAGGACCAATGTAAAACAATTTCGTAGGAGCAGGCTCCGCATACAATTTGTTTTCGACATAAGCTCTAACGGCAGAAGCTGTATTCTCTGGCCGTAAAGTAATACTACGCTTACCCCGATCTTCAAAAGTATACATTTCTTTTTCCACAACATCAGTAGTATCACCGATACCCCGTTTAAAAAGCTCTGTATGTTCAAAAATCGGTGTACGCAATTCTTGATAACCAAACAAAGCACAAGTTGTGCGCATGGTTTGCTCTACATAGCGCCAAGCTTCAATCGTACTTGGCAAAATATCCTTCGTTCCCCGCGGTGCCGCTGTTAGCAATTTACTTCCCCCTCTTCGTACCTGCAAGCCAGCGTTGCCGCTCTTTTGGCAAACAACTCTTGCTGCGTAGCTTGATATGTATATAAATCTTTAGGCATATGGTATTTGTAAAGATGGTGCCCATCTACAGCCGGAACTTTGGTGGCTGACGAAGGACCGATCCCCAGCACAGTATGCCGTTCTTCCATCATTTGGATATTGTACAGACTTTCCGTCTGCGGTAGCGCATAGCCAATATTAGCAAGATGCCCTAACATATAGTGCTGTCGATAAAGATAATAAGGACGTAGCCCCTGGGCTCCTGTTAACTCTGCCGCCAATTGCAAAGCGGTGGCAGCCTCCGAAGCAGACAAGAATTCAAATTTCTGTCTTTGTGCAAATAATGGTGCTCCTTTTTTAAGGCTTAAGGTATGCACAGTTAAATTATCCGGAGTCAGCTCAAGCACCCTTTCTAAGGAAAATGCAAAATCTGCCAACGTTTCTTCCGGTAAACCCACAATTAAATCCATATTAATGATTGGTATCTTGCTGTTACGCACAGCTTCATATGCGGTATAAACATCTTGCACGCTATGTTTTCTACCAATCAGCTGCAAAGTTTTATCATGCATTGTTTGCGGATTAATACTAATGCGATTGACACCTACCATTTCCATGGCGGCTAACTTGTCCGCAGTAAAACAATCCGGCCTCCCAGCCTCAACAGTGAACTCCCGTAAAGCCTCGGTACAAAGGTGTTGCTTAATTATTTCCATAAGCTGACGAAAAAACTTATCTTGTAAGCTCGTTGGTGTTCCACCACCTACATAGATAGAAACTATTTTTAACTCGTGCATATTTAGTAATTGTACCACAGCAAGCACATCTTCTTCAATGAGCTGGCAAAAGTTTTGCTGAAATTCTTCTGTTTGAGGCATAATTCCCGCAGGGAAAGAACAATATAAACAGCGAGATGGACAATAGGGAACGCCAATATACACGGCTATTTCCTTCTCTACCACCGGAACTACTTTTTGTTGCAACAAACTAATTTGCTCGATTTGAGTCGCTGTGGCTAGGGGTAATAAGTACCGCTCTTGAAGTACTTCTTTGACCTTGAAACCAGCCTCTAAGAGTTTATAGGCTAATTTGCCTGGACGTACCCCAGTTAAAATTCCCCAAGGTAACTCTCTTTGGTTCCAAGCCTCCTCCAAGACCCTCACCATCGCCAGCTTAGCACAACGTGACCATTCTCCTCTAGTTGTGTTAAAGACCAGGGATTCTTCCGCCCTCATGCGACGCCCATCTGCTAGCAGAAGAATTGCTTGACAACTTAAACGAGCTTTATCCGCAGCTACTGCTGTCAAATAAAGCTCGCCCACAACCTTTTCAGTTAACTCTGTTACAAGCTGTACCCCTAAAACCGCCGCCAAATCAACCAGAGGTTTTTTGACGTCATAGGGAAGTTTTTGTGAAAGTTGAATTTGTTTCATCGAGTCTCATCCCATCTTTTATGGCAACAGCTTCGTTTCACGCAAGTGCCACAGATGCTTGTATAATACTTTGCAAACAGCAGCAACAGGCACAGCAAAAAGCAAGCCTACAATTCCAAATAACTTAGCCCCAATCAGTAAACTAATAATTAAAATAACCGGATGCAAAGCAATAGATTTACCCATAATTTTTGGTAATAAAAAATTACTGTCAAATTGATAGAAAACCAAATAGAAAACCGCCACTTTAAAAGCCAACAACGGTGATTCCGAATAAGCAATAAAAGCTGCCGGCACCGCCCCCATCAGTGGGCCTACTACAGGAATGGTTTCTGCAATCAAAGCGATAAAGCCCAGGACCAAAGGAAATTCCACACCCAAAGCGAAAGTTCCCAAGGTGATACTAATACCAACAATCACAGACAGCTGCGCCATCCCTCGTACATAGGCACTCATCACCCTCCCCATTTCGTCCACAATTGTTGACGCTAAAGGACGAGCCGTAGGCACAAAGACATTAATCCCCATCTGCCGCAGTTCTTGCCAATCTTTGAGAAAATAGAAAGCCAAAAAAGGCACAATCATCAAACCAATTAAGCTAGCCGCAATGGTAAAAGTCGACTCGGCCAAAGACTTTACCGTCCCCATAAGGTAGCTCATAGCCCACGCCAAGGAACTGTCCACCAACGCTAGAATATTGGACGGCAACTCCGCCCTAGTTTGAGGGTCAATTAGCACTGCCCCAATATTGGACGCATCAACACGTTGCGCATAATTTGGTAAATTAGCCAATAATTTATTAACTTCGCTAAACAGCGGGAAAACAATTAAATTCACAATTACAACTAAGAACCCTGCAAAAGCGAAAAAGGAAAGAATAATCGCAATCACTCGTGGTATTTTCATTTTACCAGGTCCGAAAGGAATTCTGGCAAAAAATTTAGAAACTGGGTATAGTGCAAAAGCCAGCACGATCGCTAATAAAATGGGGAACAAGAACGCGGCCACATGATAAAAGACAAAAAATGCCGCCATAGCGTACCCTAATTTAAAAACTGTGCTATTTTTAAATTCTTCAAATTTTTCGATCATGTTTTATTGCAGAAACGGATTTCTGCGTCTCTCCCACCCTACAGATGTAGCCGGACCATGTCCCGGTAATAGTTTCGTTGCATCAGGCAAAACCAAGATTTTTTCTTTAATTGATTGCAAGATCTCTGGATAAGAACCACCCGGTAAATCTGTCCGCCCAATGGACTCAGCAAAAATCGTATCGCCGCAAAATACTACATCTTCGCATAAAAGACAGACACCACCTTTGCTATGCCCCGGCGTAGCAAATACCTTGAACTCTAATCCCGCCAGCTGTAAGACTTCACCATCTGTAAAAAATTTATCCGCTGGTTTGAAAGCTTCGCTTTGCCCCATATAAAGTGATAAATTACTGGCTGCCTGCGTTAGCATGGGCGCATCTTTCTGACTAATATATACGTCAGCTCCCGTAGCCTCCCGCAGTTCATCCACTGCTAAAATATGGTCACTGTGTCCGTGAGTAATAAAAATACCTACTATTTTAATTTGTTCCTGCTCTATTTTTTCTAAAATTCTGACACCATCACCACCGGGATCAATCACCACGCCTAACTTTAACTCTTCATTAATCGCCACATAGCAGTTAGTTCCCAACATACCGACTTCCATACCTATTACTTTCATACTGTTCCTCCAAATAAATCAAAAGTTTTTATTGCTGTCGAGCAAAATTGTAACCGGTCCATTATTAACTAAACTAACCAACATATGCGCTTGAAACTGGCCTGTAGCCACTTTTAAACCTTTGCTAGCGACATACGCAGTAAATTGTTCATAATATGACTTGGCCAGCTCTGCTCCTGCGGCTTCATCAAAAGCGGGTCGACGCCCTTTACGACAATCGCCATAAAGCGTAAATTGCGACACAACCAATAATTCTCCCGCTACAGCCAAAATGGACTCATTCATTTTGCCCTGGTCATCTTCAAAAATACGTAAATTAATGATTTTGTTCGCTAAATAAGTAAGATCCCCTACTGTGTCAGACTTAGCTACCCCTAGCAGAACTAAAAGTCCTTTCCTAATAGCACCAACTTGAGTTGTACCCACAGTTACGGCCGCACTCTCTACTCTTTGTACTACTGCCCGCAAGATATCAGCCCCCTATCGATGTAGCTACATTGCGTTCCACGCTGAAAACACCCTTTAATCCTCTAATTTTGCCACTGATTAACGTCAATTGTTCCGCATTGCGAATATCCACGCCTAGATTAATAATTGCCGTTTTATGTTTATCTGTCCTCGCATTAATGGCATTAATATTTACTTTTGCTTCCGACATTACCATCATAATATCAGCCATGACGCCCGGACTGTCCGTTGAACTTACTTGCAAAGAAACGTGATAAACTGCATCTGTATCAATATCCCAAGCTACATCAATAATGCGATTGTCTTCTTCATTATTGGTTAAAACATTAGGACAATCGGTACGATGAACGGAAATACCTCTACCTCGTGTAATATAGCCAATCACAGCGTCACCAGGTATCGGATTGCAACATTTAGCCATCTTGACTAAAATACCATCTTCACCTTTAACTAAAATGCCATGACTACTTTTTGCTTTAGAAGTTCGTGGTTTTAAATCCGCCAGTAACTGGGATAAATCCTTGGTTGTATTTTGCTTTTGTTCTTTTTTGTAAATTTCTACCAGCTTCGTAACAACCGTTTTTAACGTTACGCCCCCGTAGCCCAGTGCTGCCAGTAGATTATCATCGGCATCCACGTGCAACTTGTTTGCAATTTCTTTTAAATTATCAACCCGTAAAAGAGCTTTGGTTTCATAACCAAGACGCTTGCACTCTTTTTCCAGCATCTCGCGGCCCTTAAGAATATTATCCTCACGGCGTTCTTTTTTAAACCATTGCCGGATTTTATTGCGGCTTTCTGATGAACCAACAATATTGAGCCAGTCACGGCTAGGACCATTAGCCTGTTTGGAAGTAATTACCTCCACAATATCACCATTATTAAGTTTGTACTCCAAAGGCACAATGCGCCCATTGACTTTAGCACCCACACAGCGATTGCCTACATCAGTGTGAATACGATAAGCGAAATCAATAGGAATAGAACCTACCGGTAAATCAATAACATCCCCACGAGGAGTAAAAACAAAAACTTCATCTGCAAAAACATCCATCTTTACTGTATTGACAAATTCATGCGGATCTCGCATATCTTGGTGCCACTCTAGCAATTGGCGTAGCCAAGAAAGTTTAGCATCAAAGGTTTTATCCGAGCTCTGCCCCTGTTTCGGAGAATTACCGGCCTCTTTATAGCGCCAATGTGCTGCAATTCCGTATTCAGAAATACGGTGCATTTCAAAAGTCCTAATTTGAATTTCCAATGGTTGTCCATTGCCGGACAAAACTGTAGTGTGCAAAGATTGATACATATTAGATTTTGGCACTGCCACGTAATCCTTAAATCGTCCCGGTATTGGGCGCCACAAACTATGAACAATCCCTAGCGTACCATAACAATCTTTGACTGAATCCACCAAAACACGTATTGCTAGCAAGTCAAAGATTTCACTCAAATCTTTGTGATCACGCAACATTTTTTTATGAATACTATAAAAATTCTTAGGTCGGCCTTGGATTTCGCAATGAATGCCCATTTGATCCAGATGCTCTTTGATCTCCGTCATAGCATCATTAATCATGGCCTCGCGCTCTTTCCGCTTAACTTTCACCTGCTCGACCAAATCATAGTAGCGATCCGGTTCCGTGTAACGAAAAGACAAATCTTCCAGTTCCCATTTAATCGTATAAATGCCTAGCCGATGTGCCAGTGGTGCATAAATTTCCATGGTTTCTCTGGAAATAGACTGTTGTTTATGCGTTGGCATATAGCGCATCGTCCGCATATTATGTAGGCGGTCAGCAAGTTTAATCATTACTACCCTAATATCCTTAGCCATGGCCAAAAACATTTTGCGATAATTTTCTACCTGCTGCTCTTCTTTAGAAATATACTCAATCTTGCTTAACTTGGTAACACCGTCAACCAAAGCGGCTACTTTCTCCCCGAACATTTCTGTTATTTTCTCCAAGGAAATATCCGTATCTTCTACTACATCGTGCAAAAATGCCGCGGCCAAGGTTAATTCATCTAGTTGTAAATGTGCCAAAATCGTAGCCACACCCAACGGATGAATAATATACGGTTCGCCTGACGCCCGTCTTTGCGCTGCGTGTGCCTCTGCCGCCAATTCATAGGCACGCTTAACAATTGCTATCTGCTCGGGTGACAAATATTGCGATATTTTTTTGAAAAAGTCTTCAATATTAAGTACCGTTTCAACTTCTGGCATAATGGCGCTCCCTTATATACTGTCTTTACTCTACCACAACTTCGCAATTTTACAGGCCGCTAGTTGCAAATTAACCTGTAAATTATTAATTATTTGCTGATACTCTGCTCGCAAAACACAAAAAGTTTTAGCATGCTCCAGCTCATTTTTTTTATTGGAGTGCATACTGATTTGTCCTTGCTCTAATTTAATAAAATTTAACTCACTAAAAATTTTTAAATCATTGCTACTTATTTTATTCTCCAAAGCACTATGCACCCCTAATAAAGCCTCCACTTGAGCCACACCTTGCCGTTTTAAAAGCTCCGATAAAAATTTATAAACCGCAACTAAATGTTTGCGATCCGGATATTCTTGCTCTAATCGTTGCTGTGCCAAATTAAAATCATCATTTCTATAAAGTAAATACAGACTCACATCTGCACCTGCCGCCAAGGGAAAATTTTCTTGTTCAAAAATATTCACTCGCGGTAAATCATAAAAAACAACCTGGGTATAGGTAGCCTGCTCCGGTTGCTGCCCGTAAGGTAAAACAGTGGCATTTTTTGCTCTGGGCAGTGCCAACGAAACATTGTCGCTATCAACATATATTACTGTTTTTTCCCCTGTTTGTAAAATGTTTTTTAAAAGCGACTGCTTATCAATCTGAGCAATACGATAGTCGAAAATACATCGTCGTGGATTAATGGCCAAAATCTGCAAATCTACGCTAGTAGTATCTTTCCAAATATTAATCTTGGGTGCAAAAGCAACGGTGACAACACTATAATTATACAGACCATAAAACCATTGAGCTTGATTCCAAATAATACCCTTGTAGGAGGTCGTACCAAAATCAATGGCTAAGCGCAAATGTTTTTTTTCTGCCCCCATTAAGCTGGCATTTCTTACTTTCGCCTGCGCGAAAGCAAAAACTGGAGCAGCATTGGCTGCCCCAAAAGGCTCTAAAAGTTTTAATTCTTGCAATAGTTCCACCGTGACGACTTGCTCCACAGGCACAATAACCTCCGGTTTCAAAACCGGCAAATAATCCTCCGCTGTTAATCGCTTCGCAACTTCCTGTCTGAATTTGGCGGTAAACCCGGCTATATTATCAGTGGTGCAAGTTAGCCCTGCCGCTTGACTGTGACCACCAAATTGTACCAATAATTCCCGACAACTGTCTAACGCTTCATACAGGTTGAGCGCAACTATACTGCGGCAGGAACCTTTAGCTTTTTCCCCGTCAATACTCAAAAGAATAGTTGGCAGATGATATTTATCGACTAAACGCGAAGCCACAATGCCAATTACTCCCTGGTGCCAACCAGCTTGTGCCAACACAATAGCTGTATCTATACTGGCTTGCTGTTGCAAGAGTGCTTCCGCTTCTTTAAAAATAGTGCTACTTATTTCCTGACGAGCTAAATTTTCATTATTTAATTTAAGAGCAATCGCTTGCGCTTCTTCGCGATTTTCCGTAACCAAAAGCTGTACAGCTGACATAGCATGTTCCAAACGTCCGGCTGCGTTCATGCGAGGGGCTAAATTAAAAGCAATGGTCTCAGCAGTAATTTGTTTTTCCGCACAACCACTGATTTTCATTAATTCTAGTAACCCAATGTTTTTTGTAGCTTGCATTGCCGCTAAACCTAGTTTAACTAATGCCCGGTTTTCTCCTTGTAAAGGCACAATATCAGCAACCGTTCCCAAAGTCACAAACTCTAGATATTTTTGCCACAAAGGAGCTCCCGGTTGCAACGTAGCGTGCAAACCTTGGCAAAGCTTAAACGCCACGCCAACACCTGCCAAGTCCTTGAACGGGTAGGCGCAATCCACTTGGTGTGGATTAATAATAGCTAACGCCTGTGGTAAAACCTCCGGCGGACGATGATGGTCAGAAATAATTATATCCATATCAGCTGGCATCGCTGCCACCTCGTCAACGCCACTAATACCGCAATCTACCGAAATTATCAGTCTGGTTCCTCGTGCATACAACATGCTTATAGCGTCTATATTTAGTCCATAACCTTCGTTTTCGCGTTTTGGGATGTATACATCCACTCTAGCCTTGGCATCTCGCAGAAACGAATATAGAAGAGAGCTGGCTGTGATGCCATCAACGTCGTAATCTCCATAAATAGTAATCTTTTCATCCCTGTTCAGTGCCAAAATAATTCTCTCTACCGCCGGCTCCATGTCCTTCAGTAAAAACGGATCATGAAAAGGTTGCAAAGCACCATAGAGAAAAGTTTTTACTGTAGCTACATCCGTGTAACCACGGCTAATCAAAATTTCTGCCAGTAGTGGAGAAATACCTACCGCCTTAGCCAACTGTACAGCCTGTTGCTTGTCCTCTTTTTCTTGTAAAATTATTTTTCTATTTAACATTACTACCCCATCAGTTCTTTTATCTAATTTGACCACTGGTTGTTAGATCAGTTATTGTCGTGCTAGCATCAGCTCTTTGCTTTTGTGTATAGCGTAGCATTCCTAATTCTTCTTCTAGCTTTAGATTTTTAGTTCGTAATTGCTCCATGGTTTCTTGCGTTTTTTTATCTTTTAAATAGTGTTCCGCTTTCATTTTTAACACCCAGCAAAGGGTAATGAGTACCCCAGCCAATAACGCTAGAATAATAACCATCACTAAACTAGTAGTAAACTTCAGAGTTAAAAAGCTAACATCCACCATCATGGCATTTTGCACTGCAAACAAGGCAACCCCTACGCTGATAATTAACATCATAATAACATAAAACACTATGATCACTCCATTTCAAATAGTTACTATTGTTTACTAATTCTATTTTTTCAAAGAAAATCCTTTCTTTGGGCAAAAAAAATACAGGCCTGACTAATTCAGGCCTGTATTTCAACTATTTTGTTAAGTTTAAGCTGTATGCTTATGTTCTTTTAAAGCTTTCCACAATGGTCCTGCTAACAAGATAGAAGTATAAGCACCACTGGAAAAACCGATTAGCATGGCAAAGGAGAAGTTTCTAATGGTTTCACCACCGAATAAAAAGATAGCCACTATAGCAAATAAAGAGGATAGCACCGTATAAAAAGAACGGGTCATACATTGCCAAATACTACGATCTACCATATCCCCTAGATTTTCATTGCGACGATGCCCTTTCAGATTTTCACGGATACGATCAAAAATAACAATCGTACCATTAATAGAATAACCAACTACCGTCAGTAGCGCTGCCACAAAGGAAGAATCCAGTTCCAAATAGAACAAAGAGAAGTAACTAAGCACAACCATAACATCAATAATCAACGCAATGATTGCGGCAATAGCAAATTTAAACTCAAAACGCCAGGTAATATAAATAATCATCAAAATCCAAGATAAAACAATCGCCAGTACTGCTTGCTGCACTAACTCTTGACCAACAGTAGCACCTACTTGTTCTACTCTTTGAATTTGGTAATCACCCAATTTACTTTGCAAGGCGTCCATGGTTTCCCGTCTTTGTTCATCGCCAATGACGCCAGTACGAATGAGTACAGTTTTTCCTTCTGTAGCATTGCTATCAGAAGTCGCCAGCTGAATCACACTATTACCCAGTTTGTGTTCCTTAAGTACATCCCTCACAGCAGAAACACTAACTGTTTGGTTGAAGGTAATGTCAATAATACTACCGCCGGTAAAATCAATACCTAGATTGAAGCCTCGCGTTAGCATAGAACCAATACCTACCAACAAGAAAATAATTGTTATAGAAAAGAAAATTTTGTAATTTTTTACGATTGAAAACATTATTTTTCCACCTCCTTAGGAGCTTTGCCGCCAAAGAAGGCTGGGTTTTTGATTAAATTACTGCCAATCAAGAACCGTAGCATATAACGAGTTACAGTTATAGCTGTGAACATACTCAAAGTAACACCCAAAGCTAAGGTAACCGCAAACCCTTTAATTGGGCCCGTGCCCAAATAAAACAAAACTAAAGCCGCCATCAAAGTCGTAACGTTGGAGTCAAAAATCGTCACAAACGCACGGGAGAAACCGGCCTCCATTGCAGAGCGCAAACTTTTGCCCGCCAATATTTCTTCTTTAAATCGCTCGAAAATCAGTACATTAGCGTCAACGGCCATACCGATGGACAATATAATCCCCGCAATACCTGGTAACGTTAACGTAGCGTTTAAATATCTCATGACTAGCAATAATAACATGACGTACAACAAAAGAATAATATCGGCCACCAAGCCTGATACTCGATAAAATAACAACATGAAAATAAAAACTCCTGCAATACCAATGCCAAAAGCCTTCACACTCTTATCCTTGGAATCTTGTCCCAAAGTCGGCCCCACAGTACGGTTTTCCATCATCTCAACTTTAACCGGTAAAGAGCCACTACGTAGCAAAATAGCTAAATGTTCAGCTTCTTCAACATTACGTGAACCGGAAATCTGTGCCTTGCCTCCGGTAATAGCCTCTTGTACCACAGGGCTAGTCAATACTTCCCCATCAAGTAAAATAGAAATTGGTTTGCCCACATTTTTGGCCGTTAAACTACCAAATTTCTTCGCACCTTCATCGTTAAATTCTAAGCCTACCACTGCTTGAGAATTTTGCCCGACTTGTGCTTTAGAATCTTTTAAATCCTTACCCGTTAAGACAGTCTTGCCACTTACATCCTTAAATTCCAATAAAGCAGTACGTCCTAACATTTGGATTGCCTTTTCAGGATCCTTTACACCTGGTAGCTCGACTATAATACGATCCTTACCTTGGCGTTGAATTACCGGCTCAGTTAAACCAAGCTCATTCACGCGACGCTCAATGACTTTTACTACCCGATTAACAGCGTCATCAGTTACCTTCGCATCCGGGGTATCTACTGCCTGTAACACAACATGTGTTCCACCCTGCAAGTCCAAGCCTTGTTTAATGGACAGTGATAATGGTTTAATGAAAAATACAAAGCCTAAAATTATTGCTAAGGCCATAACCAAAAACTTGGTCATATTGTCCCATCTCAAATTAGTCTCCTCCAATCAATAGTTACCACTCATCTTATTTGGGTTTAACTGCATACTATCCAACCTTGCTCCGTCACTAAATACGCCATCTTGACATCGTTTTCGTTCACAGGAATATTGTCACAAATTTGAGCTTGGTAACAAACGCCTACGATTTGAGCTGGAGGGACTTGTGGTAAGAACCGGTCATAATAACCCGCGCCCATACCCAATCTCTTGCCCTCTTTAGAAAAGCCTAATCCCGGAACCAAAACAAGGTCAAGTTTAGACGCACACACAATTCGTGTCGATGACAAAGGAGTACGAATACCATATTTTCCAACAGTTACAGCCTGCAAATCGCTAAGTTGAACTGCCTGTATAGTGGTCTCCGTCAAAATCTCCGGCACGCAAACTATTTTACCATCAGCCAGCGCTTGTTGCAAGACTAAATCCATCGAAGCTTCCTGTCCAAAGGACAGATACCCCAATAGCGAACTAGCCTCATGATAAGCCGCACTCTCCAAAATCTGTGTGGCCAATGTTTGATTCCAAGCAGTCATTTCCAACAAATTAAACTGCTTGCGCAAACTTTTTAACTGCTTGCGCAAGTCTGGTTTGTTGATCATTTTTCTACCAATTCTTGCTTAGTCGCATCTTGAAAATGGCTAATCGACGAGCGAACGAATTCTACTTCCACATTGTTTGCTACCATTAAAGTTACTTTAAGTTCCCCGATAGTCGTAATCGTGCCATAAATGCCACCGATAGTCACTACTTTGTCGCCTTTTTTCAAGGAGCCAAGAAGCTTGTCCCGTTTAACCTGTTCTTTTTTTTGCGGACGATAGAGCATAAAATAAAACACAAAACCCATTAATAAGAATGGCCAGACCGTATTGACGATTGCCATTGGTTCACCACCAAACACTTCCATACCTACACCTCCATTTAATCACTTTAATCTAATTCGGCATAATACCTAAAAATCCTGTTTTAATCCTGGTAGTTGGCTAAAAATTCCGCTTTGAATTGTGGAAAGCGGTCATTTTGTATTGCTTCTCGCATTTGACGAGAAAAATCTAAAAGAAAATAAAGATTGTGAATTGTAAGTAAGCGCAAAGCTAAAATTTCCTCAGCTTTAAAAAGATGTCTAATATAAGCCCTCGAATAATTACGACAAGTATAACAACCACAACGTTCATCAATCGGTTGGAAATCCTCCGCATATTTAGCATTGCGTACTACTAAGCGTCCCTCCGGAATCATTGCCATACCATTTCTAGCTACCCGTGTTGGGAAAACACAGTCAAACATATCCACTCCCAGTGCTACACCTTCAACCATACAGTCCGGTGTCCCTACACCCATCAGGTAACGCGCCTTGTCCTTAGGCAAGTGGGGCGTCGTCTGTCCAAGTATATCATACATCATCGGTTTCGGTTCCCCTACACTGAGCCCGCCAATGCCGTAGCCTGCAAAATCCATAGCAGTCAAGCTATCTGCGCTTAGCTTGCGTAGCTCCGGAAACATGCCCCCTTGCACGATGCCAAACATCGATTGATCGACCCGCGTGTGTGCTGCCAAACATCGTTGTGCCCACCGCGTTGTTCTTTCTGTTGAAGCTTTCGCATAAGCAAACTCTGCCGGATATGGTATACACTCATCAAAAGCCATCGCAATATCTGCACCCAAGGCTTCTTGTACTTGCGTTGCTATTTCAGGGGATAAAAAACGTTTTGAACCGTCAATGTGTGAACGAAATGTTACGCCCTCTTCTTTAATCTTGCGCATCGCCCCTAAACTAAAAACTTGAAACCCGCCGCTATCTGTTAACATTCCGCGCTGATAATTCATAAATTTGTGCAAACCGCCGGCTTTTGCTACCAGCTCTGGCCCCGGTCGCAAAAATAAATGATAGGTATTAGACAAAATAACCTGAGAGCCCATCTGGTAAAGTTCTTCCGGTGCTAAAGTTTTGACGGTAGCTTGTGTCCCCACCGGCATAAACATCGGTGTTTGGAAAGTTCCGTGCGGTGTATGTAGTTTGCCTAGCCTCGCCCCTGTAACAGGACATTCTTTAATTAATTCATAACGTACTGCCTGCATCTTTCACCCTCACTTTAATAAATAAACATCGCATCGCCAAAGCTAAAAAAACGGTACTTTTCTTTGACGGCAAGTTGATAAGCTCGCAACATATTTTCTCTAGTAGATAAAGTTGAAACCAGCATTAATAAAGTGCTTTGTGGCAAATGAAAATTAGTCACTAACGCATCCACAAAGCGAAATTTATAGCCCGGATAAATAAAAATTTGTGTCCAATTACCACCAGCTTGCATCACTCCCGTTGCCCCCGCCGACTCTAAAGTTCTGACAGCGGTGGTGCCAACAGCAATGATACGACGGCCCGCTACTTTAGCTGCGTTAATGCTGGCAGCAGCTTCTGCGCTAACAGAATAAAATTCTCGGTGCATAACATGGGTTTCAATTTTCTCAACACTTACCGGTCTAAAAGTACCTAGCCCCACATGTAAAGTCACAAATACTTCTTCTGCACCCAGAGCTTTGATTTTAGTCATCAACTCTTTGGTGAAATGAAGTCCAGCTGTTGGTGCGGCCGCTGAACCTCGTTCTTTGGAATACACCGTTTGGTAGCGCTCCTTATCTGCTAAGGGAGCTGTAATGTATGGTGGTAATGGGGTTTCGCCCAAGCGATCCAAGATTTCTTCAAAAATTCCGTCAAAATGGAAACGTGCAATTCGCCCACCAAAATCAGTGTTTTCCACAATTTCACAAGCTAAATCTTCACTGAAAGTAATATGGGCTCCTATTCGCATTTTACGCCCCGGTTTCACCAGCACTTCCCAATCAGTGACATTAATTCTCGTTAATAAAAAGACTTCAACCCTAGCACCAGTATTCTTAACCCCATGCAAGCGTGCCGGTATCACCCGGGTATCATTGAAAACCAGCAAATCGTCCGGTCGTAGACAGGCACACAAATCATAAAAATGTTTGTGTGCTACCGCACCTGTCACTTTATCCACCAGCATCAAGCGCGAATGGTCTCGTGGTTCCATTGGGTGTTGCGCTATTAGTTCCTGGGGCAAATCATAACTAAAATCAGTTACTTGCATCTGCATCCCGCCTTAATAAATTTTTTCTACTTGCGCCCCTGCATAATAATGCAAAAGTATAGTTTCATAATAATCACTGCTACTTGCAGGAGCTTGTAGTGCCATTGCTCTGGCCCCCCAGTAACTCAGGCCTAAACCATGTCCTTCGCCATAACCTTTAAAAATCAGTTTTTCCCCTGCACTTCCGCTAACAAGTCGCAAATCACTAAACCCCTCTAAAAATTTCGGTTGCTCTTTTTTAGGGGCTTGAACGGGAATTTTTTTCTTCCCAATTTCATTACCATAGCGGTCAATAATAGGCACCTCAATAAAATTCGGTACCGGCGTGGTAATCTCCACATCAAACAAAGTGCTTTTTAACTGTAATAGTTGCTGGAATTTAATCCCCTCCAGCACGACCTTACCTTGCGAACCATTAAATTCTATCCGTTTAACACGGCCAGAGATCCCTCGGTCTGTTGTCGCAAGTGGCGCCGCCTTCAGTGGTGACAACCCAATGCTTTCTAACTTGCCAATTAAATAGCCTGCCTGCGTTAAAGTTTTTTCTAACTGTAGTGCTGTTAAGACCTTTTCCCAACTATATTCCGGTGCTTCTTGGTCATAATCAGGAACACCGCGCAAATATGGCCAATACAGCCCCACTACATTTTCACTATTTTCCGTATAACCGCCGCTACTACTATGAGTGAACGCTACAAGTGGCCTACCCTGATAAGTAAGCGCTAACCCACAGGTAGTCGCCAGTATTTTATTAATCTTACTGTTCTCAGCGGTGATTCCACCATAAACTAGTTCAGGCTCGTTAGCCCGCACGTCAAATTCAGCATTTTTAGCATGGCCTAGTTTGGATAAGGCTAGGGATCTAGCCGCAATAATTTGCGCTTTGATCGCTGCTTCAGGCCACAGTGGCCTTATATCCTTGGCCACCACACCTGCTAAATATTCT
Organism: Acidaminococcaceae bacterium; assembly: GCA_036659415.1. Taxonomy (GTDB): domain Bacteria; phylum Bacillota; class Negativicutes; order Acidaminococcales; family Acidaminococcaceae; genus JAVXCQ01. The sequence continues at coordinate 5,653 of JAVXCQ010000007.1, read as the reverse complement.
TCTAGCGGCAGGCTGTTATGCACAGAGAGTTTCTTGCAATCGCTACTCAAAACCACTGCCAACTGGCCTCGATAATGCTTGCGATTAACTGCTACCGTCTCTTCACCTTGTGGAGAAATAATTCTGATTGTATCGCCGATAGCTGCTTTGCCGGCAACCTGTAAAGTTTTATTTTTAACACTAATAAAAGTTTTGCCTGCTGGTAAAACGAGTCTGTTACCCGTAGCTACCTCCAGCACCTCATAGGGGGCTGAAGCATTGAGTTCCACAGAAAATTGCCCCACGACCAGTCCCACCACAATGTCAGGTCCTAAAGGCTCTGCCGCACTGGCATTACCCCACTGCAAAGTTAAACCTATAAGCAAACTTATCACTAGCTTGAGCATGGGAGTTCCTCCCTTACTTACTTACCATTTTCGGTCTTTTTTCATAACGGTCACGTTCGCTAAAAATACAGCCACAATAAGGTTGTCTATACATTTCCAAGGCTAAGCTAATATCTACCCCTTCTTGATAGCCGATACGAAAATCTTCATAATAAAAAGGAATGGCAAACTTAGTTGCCGCTTCATTAGCTACTTGTTTAATTAAATCATGCTTTTGATAAGGACTAACCAAAAGGGTGGTTGAAAAAGCATCATAACCGTGCTCCTTGGCAAAAGCCGCCGTCATTTCCAAACGACTTCGATAACAGTACTCACAACGTACACTAGGCTCGTCTAGCATCCCTCGCAAGCACTCCTCCAGAGGATAAGTCTTATCCACAATCATTTTATATTTTTTTTGTTCCGCATAAGTTCGCAAAGTATTCAAACGTCTTTTAAACTCTTTATAGGGATGGATATTAGGATTAAAATAATAAATTGTGAATTGTTGCCCCGCCTCGGTTAAACTTTTCGTAGGAAAGATGGAACACGGTCCGCAACACGTATGTAATAATATGTTCATGACATCACCCTTTTGTTGGTATCGGCACCCCTAGATACCGATAAGTCTCTGGCGTAGCCATTCTGCCACGCGGGGTTCGTTGTAAGAGCCCCAACTGCATTAAATAAGGCTCATAAACGTCTTCGATGGTTTCTGTTTCTTCACTAACAGCGGCAGCCAGCGTTTCCACGCCTACTGGCCCTCCGCCAAAAGTTTTTACAATCGTTTCTAAAATACGCTTATCATTACGATCCAAACCTAACGCATCTACCTCTAACCTGGCTAGAGCCACACCGGCAACCTTACCGGTAATAATGGTCTCTCCAGATACCTGGGCAAAATCTCGCACTCTTTTCAAAAGACGATTTGCTACCCGCGGTGTTCCCCGTGCTCGTAAAGCTAACTCATGGGCTCCAGTGGCGTCAATTATCACCCCTAGGATTTCAGCCGCACGCGTAATAATCAGCTGTAGTTCTGCCGGTTTATAAAATTCTAAGCGGCACAGCACACCAAAACGATCCCGTAAAGGTGCTGCAATAGCTCCCGCTCTGGTTGTCGCTCCAATGAGTGTAAACTGTGGCAAGTCCAAACGCACCGAACGTGCGCTAGGGCCTTTGCCGATAATAATATCGAGTGCAAAGTCTTCCATCGCCGAATAGAGAATTTCTTCTACGGTTTTGGAAAGTCTGTGAATTTCATCAATAAATAAAACATCATTATCACCTAAATTAGTGAGAATAGCGGCTAAATCCCCCTGTCTTTCAATAGCCGGCCCGGAAGTAATGCGAATATTAACGTTAAGCTCATTAGCTATAATGTTAGCCAAGGTCGTTTTGCCAAGCCCAGGCGGCCCAAAAAGAAGCACATGATCCAGTGCTTCCTTGCGTTCGGCAGCAGCTTTAATAAACACCGACATATTTTGTTTAACCTGTTCTTGACCAATATACTCAGCCAAAATGCGCGGTCTTAGGCTATATTGCCAGCCATCTGTTTCCTGTTCTCGTCCGTTAATGATTCTGTCTTCTTGTTCCATTATTTCCTCCCGGCCATGGCTTTCAGAGCTTGTCTAATAATCGTTTCCGTCGTCAGTTCGCTGCAATTAGGAATAGCTTTCAAAACAGGAATAATTTCAGAGTTAGTATAGCCCAGCGCACAAAGTGCCTCTACCGCTTCTCCTGCCTCAGAGGTTGCCTTATCCGTTGCTACCTGCGTCAAATTCAGCTCCTCCAGTTCAAAGCTCCCCACCTTATCTTTTAGCTCCAAAAGTAACCGTTCCGCCGTTTTTTTCCCGATGCCCGGTAGCTTCACCAGTTCTTTTAAATCTCTGGTTTGAATAGCCAAATAAAAAGCCTCTGGCCGCACTACAGAGAGTATACCCAAGGCCACTTTAGGACCCACACCACTAACCGTGATTAATTGTAAAAATAACTGATAATAATCCAAAGTTAAAAAGCCATATAGCGCAATCGCATCTTCTCGCACTGCCATGTAAGTAAATACCTTTACCTCTTGCCCCATACTCACCTGTGCCAAATTAATCGCCGGCATGAACACCCGATAGCCAATACCATTATTTTCCAGCAGACAAAAATCTGTAGCTAAGAATGAAATATTACCTTTAATCGAACCGATCATCTTCTCAACTCCCGTCTTGTCCCCGTAATAGTTGAATGTAGCCCGCAAATAGCCGCAGCCAAAGCATCGGCCACATCGTCAGGTTTTGGTTTAGTTTTAATATTTAATAATCGTTGCACCATGAACGTCACTTGTTCCTTATTCGCTCCACCATAGCCGACAACCGACTGCTTAATCTGAATTGGTGTATATTCCACGATGGGAATCCCCTTATTAGCCGCAGTTAACAAAATAACCCCGCGCGCTTGTCCCACTGCAATCGCCGTAGTGACATTGCGATTAAAAAACAACTGTTCCACAGACATCAGATCTGGCTTATATTCTTCTAGAAGTGCTGTCAGTTCCTCATAAATAATTTTCAAACGTAATTCCGGAGCAGTATCCTTTTCTGTAAAAACCGCTCCGTAATGAATAGGAATTAAGCGATTGCCTTCCAATTTTACAATACCATAACCACAAATTGCAGTTCCTGGGTCAATACCAATTGCCAGCATAGCTTTTTCCTCCAACATAATTGTAAAAAAAGCAGGCAACAGCCTGCTTTTTTATCTAGTCTTCTTCTTCCGGTAAATCGGCATTAGTATAAGTATCCTGCACATCATCTAGTTCATCCAAGGCATCTAGCATTTTTTGCATCTTCACAGCATCGTCGCCTTCTAGTTTGACCATCGTATCCGGAATCATAGAAATTTCTGACATCATAACTTCAATCTTATTATCAGCTAAAACTTGTTCAACCGCATCATAATCTTCTGGTTCGCTGGTTATTTCAAAAGCGCCATCTTCTGCCTTTAAATCCTCAGCCCCCGCATCCAAAATAAGTAACATCAAATCATCTTCGCTATATCCAGCCTCTGTTGATACCGCAAAAACGCCCTTGCGTTTAAACATCCAGTTTACACAACCTGTTTCGCCTAAATTACCGCCATATTTAGAAAATAAATGACGTACATCAGCAGCCGTACGGTTACGATTATCCGTCAAAGTAGTCACCATGACCGCAACACCTGCTGGTCCATAGCCTTCGTAAGTAATCTCTTCATACTTAGAATCATCAGTAGCACCAGCGCCCTTAGCAATAGCACGTTGAATATTTTCTTTTGGCACGTTATTAGCCTTGGCTTTAGACAATGCCAATTTAAGTTTCATATTACCGGTGGGATCTGCTCCGCCCATTTTTACAGCAATAGTTATTTCACGACCAATTTTCGTGGTAACTTTACCACGTAATGCATCGGTTTTCCCTTTTTTAAACTTAATATTTGCCCACTTGGAATGTCCTGACATCTATACTCCCCCTAAATAATAAACTACCTTTAATGATAGCACATTGCAAAAAAAATCGCAAACCTTAGCGTTCCATCTTAACCTTGCTCAAGGCCGCTTGAGCAAGTTCGTTATTAGTAGCATTTTCTTGGGATACCGCAGACAAAAATTTAGTCATAAATACCCTGCTTATTCCGGCATCAACCAGCGCACCCGGTCCATCAATACAACCCCTAAGGCAAGACATTCCCTCAAAATAATCAGCGTCCAGCTCACCTTGGTTCAATTTTTGCAAAGCCTCACGACACTCGACTAACCCAGCACAATAAGTAGCCTTAACCTGTCTACCGGTCATCGTCGCCACCGTGGCAGCCACTGCCTTCCCCACTCCTTGAAATAGTGGGAACCCATTACCCAATTTAGAGGCAATCGACACAAACGGCTTGTCTGGCATTGTGCTAAGGACAATATTAGCGCCTGCCAACATACAAGCTATTTCTTCATAGGTTAACACAAAATCAATCGCCTCTGGATATTGACGTCCCTCTACTTTTTTAGCAATACACGGCCCAATAAATACAGTTACCGCTTCTGGATTTAAAGCCTTCACCATTTCCCCACACGCAACCATCGGTGAAACAGTAGTAGAGATTTTATCCGCCAATTCCGGTAAATGTTTGTGAATCAACTCGACAAAAGCCGGACAGCAAGAATTAGTCATAAACGCTTGTTCTGCCGGCACTTTAGCTAAAAACTCCTCTGCTTCATGTATGACTGTCATGTCAGCACCAGCGGCTACTTCCGTTACCTCCGCAAAACCCATTTTTAATAAACCTGCTAAAATCTGTCCCGGCGTCACTTTAACACCAAATTGTGCTATAAACGACGGTGCTAACATCGCCACCACCTGTTTTCCGCTTTTAATCGTCTGAATTAGTTGCACAATCGAGCTTCGTTCATCAATAGCTCCAAAAGGACAGGCTGAACGACAACTACCACACTCCACACACTTTGTTCTATCCAATTCCGCTTTATGATTGACACCGGGGTGAATTGCATCAAGAGCACAAGCTCGCTCACATGGCCTACTAATTTCGATAATAGCACCAAAGGGACAAACACTCTTGCATTTACCACATTCAATACATTCATTTTTATTAATATACGCCCGATTAAGATGAATTGATATCGCCTTTTTAGGACAAGAATTCATACATTTATGAGCTATACAATGGCGACAAGCATCTGTTACCAAATATTTTTCAATAGGACATTGGGTACAGGCTTCTGATAATACATCAATAATTGGTAATGACCGATCTACCGGCTCTACCAACGCTATTTTGGACGCTTCAATAATATTAATACCTGTTTTAAGACCCAAAGCCATGCAAATACGATTTTTTAAAACAGCACGTTCCTTATGAACACAGCAACGATACCGGGGAGTATCTTCCGTTACCACTTCGTATAAAATATCATAAACCTTGTCTAGTAGCGTCCCTTCAAAAGTATACTTGGATAAACGGGTTAAGACTTCTCGGCGTAGTTTTGTTACCTCCGTTAATTCCATCGCTAACACCTCCATTAACATCATACTATATACATTCTACAGGTTCTGCAAACAGTCTGCAAACTTTAAAATAGCAACTTGTTTTTTTCCCACTATTATTTTAGCAATTCAGTCGTAACCTAATCGGCGATTCGCTTCCCCAGGCCAAGGCCTGTTCGGATAGATAGTAGCAGGTTTTGGTGTAACCGGCAGCTTACTTATGGCGTTCTCACTCCATTTTATTACGCTCGAACCGCTGCGCGGCACGCGCTA
>JAVXCQ010000006.1:0-77790 GCA_036659415.1 Acidaminococcaceae bacterium | reverse complement strand
TTTGCCCTTTTATTGCGAAACGATGGAAATTATTGAATAATAGGCTTTATTTGTAGACCCATCATGTTCCAAATCCATGGTTAACAGTACGTCTTCACCGTTAGTTAATTTTTTAACATCGAAGAGGTCACAGCTTCGAGTTCTGTTAACCCCACCCTTTCAAAATTAGTAATAGAGCCAAACCTTTAAAAAATGCTTAAAATTTCCTTTTTATACTTTTACAATAATTTATCAACAAGAGTTTTAATGTTTTCTCTACCGAGGTGCTCAAAAAATAGCTTTCTGTATGGATGTTGTACATTGGGCTTAGTTAAGGCGTGATTATAAGCGGCTGCGTGCTCATAAGTAGATACCGCTACCACTAAACTTGCACTAATCCGATCAAAGAGTTCCTGCCCTTGGGGCGTATTCACTAGTACCAGCGAGGTTCCTTGATTATCATCCATTGCTGGTAATTTGGTTGCCACACCCCAATAATCTGCTAAGGTAATATCGGCAACACTGCGTTGATTATTAAATTTGCAAGCGGCACACGAGGGTCTAGTGCTCAAATTATTCAAAAATGCGCGCATATAAGGGTCTTCCTGTTTAGTAGCCGCAAACTGCTGGTGAGCAGTTTCCACAATAAACTTAAATCCCTGCCAGCCGGTTTTTTTATCTCGAAAATTAACCTTAGTTATAGCTTCTCCTGCCTCTGCCGACAATTCTTGCAAATACTGCTGATAGACTTTGGGGCTCGGCACGCCATGGCAAACAATATCTACTGTCCATAGGTTGGCATAAGCTTGACGCAAAAAGCCTTTTAACCCGGCAATTTGACACCCAGTGCCGCTAAAAAGTACCGGTTTACCACTACGTAATAATTGCTCGGCCTGCACATAGGTTGTGCCAATTTGGCTTTGCACATATTTAGACCCACGCATAGCCTCTAACTCTTGGCAGGTGTTGGCAACTGTGTGCTGTACCTTAAATTCTTGGGTAAAAACCGCACCAAAAATACTACCACCTTGACGCAAAATAGCTTCAGCCAATAAAGTAAAGGTGCCGCCGGAAGAACTACTAGCCCGTACTTTGGCATTTTTATTAAGGCAAGCGAACACTTGCGGTGTTACTTGCTCGTTGTTAGTCTTAAGTAGGGGACAAACCTGTACACATAAATTACACTCTACACACTTTGCACTATCCACCCGAGGATAAACAAAGCCTTCGGCATCTGCCGTAAGGGTAATGCATTGCTTGGGGCAACGGTTGGCGCAAGCATAACACCCGACACAAGCTTGCTTTTTGGTTATTTTAATCATACTCAAACTCCGTCCTTTCTCTTCTACTATTTTTCTAATTCCCTCTTGCAAGCGTAAATTCCTGCCGTCTGACTAAAAAAGTTACGTCTTTTTCACTCAATAAACTTGACTTTTATACTCAGAGGGCTATAATTCTTTTTAGTAAGGGGTTATAGCTCAGCTGGTTAGAGCGCATCGTTCACATCGATGAGGTCTACGGTTCGATCCCGTATAACCCCACCATACTAACAATTTAGCCGCAATAAGGCTTGAGCCATAATGAAGTTTGAGCATATGAAGCAGTGGAGGTTACACGATGCAATGTATTTATAATTGTGACGACGGCCATGGTGACTATAACCGTAGCTATGAACAATTTGAACACGAGGTTGACTATGCGGATTACTCTACCGACCATCGAGATAACAACTTCATAAATATCGAAAAGAAAGTAAAACGTAGTCAAGAACAAATTATCAAAGACGCTTGGAAAAAATTCGATGATTAGTTTCTTCCTGCCAGCTTAAGGCTGGCATTTTTTTATGCGTTCAAGCGCCCTATGGGCTCTTTTTACGACCATAAATGGCAAAACAGGCAGTTCATTCTTTGTGAATGAACTGCCTGTTTTTGTGTCGCTACTACTATTCTTGCCAGCTATTAAACACTCTTCCCCTAGTGTTTATTTATTTTTTAATGTGTTTATACCAATAAAGCGGGAACCCAATAATCCAAACTAAGAAGGTGGCAAAGGCCCACATAGAAGCCGTTGGTAATTTTTTCTTTTTAGCATCCGTGTAAACATAAAAAGCCATAAAAATAGCAATGGAAATTCCAAAAAAGTACATTTACGTTTCCTCCCCCATTAAACAACTTGAACCCAGCGCCACTTATTTGAGAGCTGCACGACAACGAGTACACAGTGTAGGATGTTCGCTATCTTTTCCCACAGTATCACTGTAAATCCAGCAACGTTCACATTTAGTACCCTCAGCGGCTTTGACTGTTACCTTGAGGTCGTCACGGCCTGTAAGTTCCAGTCCACCTTCTAGGGTTGCAACAAGCTCCGTTTGAGAAACAATCAGTAGTGTCGGCAAGCCGGCTTCCACTGCGCGTAAGATTTCTAAGGCTTCACCAGTCGCGTGTAATTCTACTTTGGCATCCAAAGAGTGGCCAATAGTTTTCGCACGGCGAGCGCCTTCGAGCACTTTAGTAATTTCACTACGTAGCTCAATGAAACGATCCCATTTGGTTTCCAAAGCCACATCAAAATATTCTTGATGTACCGTTGGCCAAGGCATCATTTGTACACTTTCCAACTGACTGGCAGGCTTTTTCATGAACTGCCAAACTTCTTCCATGGTGAAACTAAGAACAGGCGCCAGCATTACTACTAGATCCTGCATAATCTCATACATAGCAGTTTGAGCACTTCGTCTTTCTTGAGCGGTAGCTTTGGACGCATATAATCTATCTTTAATAATATCAAGATAGAATGCACTCATTTCCACAGTGCAAAAATTGTGGATTGCATGGTAAAGCACATGGAATTCGTAAGTTTCATAAGCTTCTGTCACTTTTTCTTTCAAGTGCTGCAAATGCATTAATGCCCAACGATCCAGCTCTTCCATGTCGGCAAAATTAACTTTGTCCGTAGCATAATTGAAATCATTGGTATTACCTAAAATATAGCGAATTGTATTACGAATTTTACGATAGACTTCAGACAATTGTTTCAAGATTTCTTTGGAAATACGAATATCGGCTTTATAATCCGAGGAAGATACCCAAAGTCTAACCACATCCGCACCATACTGTTTAATTACTTCTTGTGGTGAAATGGTATTGCCAATGGATTTAGACATTTTGTGTCCTTCGCCGTCGACAACATAGCCATGGGTTAGAACAGAACGGTAAGGAGCTTGTCCATGACAGGCGATAGATGTTAGTAAGGAAGATTGGAACCAACCACGATGTTGGTCACTGCCCTCCAGATACAAATCTACCGGCCACGCTAATTCAGGACGTTCTTTGCACACCGCTTCGTGAGAAGAACCGCTATCAAACCAGACGTCCATAATATCCGTTTCTTTAGTGAAATGTTGCCCTCCGCACTGAGGGCAAACTGTATCCGCTGGCAAAATTTCGGCTGCGCTATGAGCCCACCACGCATCGGAACCTTCTTTGCCAAACAAATCAGCCACGGCATTAATGGTGGCATCATTCACAATACTAACGCCACAATCTTCGCAATAGAAAATAGGAATAGGAACACCCCACACACGTTGACGAGAAATACACCAATCATGACGGTCAGCTACCATATTATGAATGCGCGCTTGTCCCCAAGCAGGAACCCATTTGACTTCGTTATCAATAGCATTAAGTGCAGCCTCACGAAACCCATCTACCGAAGCAAACCATTGTTCCGTCGCACGGTAAATAATCGGCTCTTTACAGCGCCAGCAATGTGCATACTGATGACGAATAGTTTCTTTGCCTAACAGGCGATTAATCCCTGCTAAATGCCTTAAAATCGGAATATTGGCATCAAAAACAAACATCCCTGCAAATTCTTCCCCTGCTTCAGCCGTTAAATAGCCCTTAGCATCGACTGGAGAGAGAATCGGCAACTTGTAGCGCATACCTGTCTCAAAGTCTTCTTGCCCATGTCCAGGAGCTGTATGTACGCAACCTGAACCGGCATCTAAAGTAACATAGTCAGCTAAAACAACAACTGAATCACGTTCAATAAACGGATGCCGTGTAACCATATATTCCAATTCACTGCCTTTGACAGTACCCAAGATATTGGTAAATTCTTTTTTGCAAGCCTGACCGACAGCGCCCATCAGTTCTTTAGCCATTAAATAAACTTCGCCTTCAGCTTCCACCCAAGCATACTCAAAGTTAGGATGCACCGCAATAGCAACGTTAGCTGGTAGCGTCCAAGGTGTCGTAGTCCAAATAACCACAAAACAATCCTTGTCTTTCGCCGCCTCAGGTAGTAGCCCTTTGTCGTCAGTAATAGGGAATTTAACAAAGATGGCCGGTGATTTTTGTTCACCGTATTCAATCTCTGCTTCTGCTAAAGCAGTTTCGCAATGAGTGCACCAATAAACGGCCTTTTTACCTTTGTAAATATAGCCTTTTTTCGCCATTTCACCAAAAACGCGAATTTGTTTAGCCTCATACGCAGGTTTAAGGGTAATATAAGGATTTTCCCAATCACCCAGCACACCCAACCGTTTAAAGCCTTCACGTTGGTCATCAATCCATTTTAAAGCATAGTTTTTACATTCATTACGCAGTACTAATGTATCTAATTCTTCGCGTTTTAAGCCTAGGTTTTTGATCGCTGCATGCTCAATCGGCATTCCGTGGGTGTCCCAACCTGGAACATATGGCGTATCATAGCCTTGCAGATACTTGTATTTCATCACAATATCTTTCAAAATCTTATTTAAAGCATGCCCCATATGAATTTCTCCGTTAGCATATGGTGGTCCATCGTGCAAGACAAATTTTTCCTTACCTGCATGTAAAGCTTGCTTTTTTTCATAAATCTTATTTTCTTCCCAATATTTAAGAAATTCCGGTTCTCTTTCCGGTAGACCTGCACGCATAGGAAATTCTGTTTCCGGCAGGTTTAATGTTTTGCCATAATCCACTTTCTACACCTCCAAAAAAATAAAGCCTCCATCCCTGAAAAGGGACGAGACTTGTTACTACCCGTGGTACCACCCTATTGACAACTAAAAGCCGCCACTTGGAATGTTTTAACGCACATTAGGCGGTTATGCTTACTACTTTCAGCATAACAACTCAGGAGTGATTTTCAATCAGCAGGATTCGTCTCGAGCTTCCACCGTCCTCGATTCGCTTTACGTTCTACGCCAACTTACTCTCTCCGTCATAGCTTTGCAATATTCAAACACTGACATTATACACTGTTTACCGTGCACTCGTCAATGATGCTTACCGGCATATTTAAAACCAAAAACACCCACGCCACCTTGAGCATGAAGATGCGCCGTATCATTTAAAAGGAAAATAGCGTGTTCCTGCCATTTATTAATTCCTAAAATTGTAATGCTTGCCGGTAAAATATCTACCGAAAAATTATGCGCATTGATTGCTTCAATATCAAAACCGCTCCAGTCAAAAATTATATTTTGAATGGTACCTTTGTGGGCAACGATAATCAAATCTTCCTTAGTTAAATCTCCTAGTACCCGCAAACCACTCTGCACCCGATAAAAAAATTGCCGCCTAGTTTCCCCACCGGGATAATTGGCATGATCCAGTTCTTTGAGTGTAGCAGGTGCATCGTAGAGTGCACGTGCTGCTTCTTCGGTGAGCCCTGCCGCCAAACCATTGTTTTTTTCACGCAAAAATTCCATGCTACTCACTTTACCGCCTAGGGCATTCGCAATAATTTCTGCCGACTCCTCTGCTCTGCGCAAATCACTGGTGATAATAGTCGGTACTTGCTTATGATGTCCGCTGAAATCCTTGGCCAGCCGTAAAGCTAAGAGTTGTAATTGACGATGACCCTGCTCGGTTAAAACAGAATCGGTCCAACCACCGGTCAAATGTTCAGTATGATGTGTCGCTTCCCCATGTCGCACCAAAATAATCATCATCATTCCTCCTGTAAAATCAGAAGTTCTCTTTTTCCGCTTTACGCATCAGTTCCAGCTGCCCTTCGAGCATAGTTCTCATATGACTACGATGGGTAGTAGCCTGCTTGACTTGCTCTTGGTAAACTTGCTCCAAATGCTCAACCTTGGCGCTAGCTTCTGCCATCATTTGCTTGCAGTTAGCTTCCGTGTCCGTGGTAATGTGTTTGCAATAGGCCTCAGCCTCATCACGTATTTGTTTACCATAGGCTTCGGCTTCATCACGCATTTGTTTGCATTTATTTTCAGTTTCAGTCAATAATCTTTGGCATTCCACTTGATTTTCCTTAGTCATTAATTCTACTTGCTTTTTGCCGCTTTGTTTAACTTCCTCTGCGGTTTCTTGAGCAATAGCCAGTGTATTATGTAAAGTTGATTCCATTTGCTCAAAATATTCTAGTTTGGTGCTAGCTCGTTCGACTGCTTCTTTCAGTTCAATATTATCTTGATATAAACGTTCAAAATCTTTAACTACTTGTGCAAAAAAATCGTCAACTTCTTTACTATCATAGCCACGAAATTCCTTATTGAATTTCTTACCGTGTAAGTCCAATGGTGTTAACATCTTGCTCCTCCTAGCGTCTTTTTACAAATAGCGTTTTAGTGTAATACTGGTTCTGCCTTTTTTAGTCGTTCCCCGTAATTCGGCCACTTCTACCCGACCACGTCCGCGAAAAGAAATGATATCACCCTCTACTACCGGTTGGGCAGCATTCTTGGCATCTTTCCAGTTAACTTTCACGTTCTGCCCTTTAATTTCTTCTGCCATCCGTGAACGTGAAACGCCATACCCCGCGGCCGCCACTGCATCCAAGCGCAAGGCCGCCACTGTCGCACTGATTAGTTTCACCTGTTCTTCTTTTTGCAATAATTCTGCGGCAGGAATTACCTTAAGGGTAACAGGCGCTGCCCCAATTTGCGTTAAATTGCTAAGAATAAAAGTATCAAAACTCTTATCCGCTACAAATTGCGCACCCTCAGGAATGAAAATAATATCTCCCAGCAGTTCGCGCTTACAGCCCAGTCCCATAAAGGCTCCCAGGATATCACGATGTGCCAATGTATAATAGCGTTTATCCCACTCTACTTGGTAACAAGTCAGAGCAAAATCCGGTTTACCAAAAAATTCCTCAGCTACAAAGGCCACCTTCGCCCGCTCCGGGTTCTGAAAGCCGCCATTAGTTGCAATTTGCATATTGTCAAAATTAGCCGCCACTATTTCCGCCACATTTAAACCATGAGGATCAAGAAAATCGCTCAGCTTGAATTTACGTGATTTACGGGCACCAGCTGCCACGTCCAAAAGCTTAGCCGCTAGTTCTTCGTCGCCACCGGCTCGAAAATATCTTAAGATTTTTTCTCTATCGGCCATAATCAGTTACCCTTGAGTTTTTCACTACGTGCTAAGACCGCTTGCACCGCATCATACATCGCACCACGCACGCCATGATTTTCCAACGCATGGATGCCGGCAATCGTTGTGCCGCCAGGAGAAGTTACTTGGTCACGCAATTGTGCCGGATGTAACCCTGTTGCCAGTACCATTTGTCCAGAACCGGCAAAAGTTTGAGCCGCAAGTTTAATCGCCAAAGCACGAGGTAAACCGGCATTTACTCCGGCATCGGCCAAGGCATCAATCAAAACAAAAACATAGCCCGGCCCACAACCTGAAATAGCAGTAATCGCTTCCATGGAACTTTCTTCCACTTCTACTACCTCTCCACAAGCACCAAATATTTCTTTCACCACTGCAACCATGCTATCTTCTGCCTGTGCATCAGGTGCTATTGCCGTCATGCCTGCACCCACAGCTAACGGTGTATTAGGCATCACCCTAATAATCGCCCTGCTTGGAATTAGCCGGTGTAATTTAGCCAAATCTACCGACCCCATAATAGAAACGATGGTCGCTTGTGTTGGAATAGCTTTCACTACTGCCGCAGTAAGCGCCGCGTCCACCATTTGCGGTTTTACTGCCAAAATAACTAGTTCTGCGTCCTCAACAGCCGCCACATTATCTCCTGTTACTTGCACGCCATAGCTCGTGCGGAGGTATTCTTGCCGGCTCGTGGTCGGATCGCTGACAGTGATTGCCTCTTTGTCCAAAAGTTGTGCCTGCAAGATACCCTTTAAAATAGCTTCACCCATAGCCCCACCACCGATAAAGGTCAGCTTTTTCACCATTGTCGTTATCTTTTCCATGGTGCATCTCCCTTTTCGTCATAAATAGATTTACCCGCATCAATATCCACGTTTTGCGGTGCGCAAACTAAAATATTGCGGCCAATTTTTTTCATGCTACCGCTAAGGGCATACACAGTCCCACTGATAAAGTCCGTCATGCGCTTCAAAACCTCGGCATCAGTAGTTTCAAAATTAACAACCACCGGTTGATTATTGCGAAGATAATCGGCTACCTTTTGGGAATCGTCAAAACCAGCCGGTTCTAAGACAATCACTTTTACTTGTTTTTGTGCTAAAGGTAGAGAAATCAGCTTACCATCTTCATTAGTTTTTTTACGGCTAAAAAATGATTGCCTTTCTTCACTGAGCTCAGTTTTCCTAGCTTGTTGCTCCCGCAAATTTTTGCGTTCTTCCCGCATTGCCTGAAAATTACGTTTTGGTGAAGCCACCGGTTCTACGGTTTCCAGCGTAGTTTCCTCTTCTTCATATATCCCCAAGGTATCGTATAGCTTATCCATGATTTTCATTTTGTTGTACAGCCTCCTTAATTATTAATAGTCAAGCAGGATATTCTCTGGCACCAAACAACGCCGTGCCTACGCGAATAGAATTAGAGCCTTCTTCAATCGCAATCCAATAATCATGAGTCATGCCCATGGAAAGAGTATCACAGTTAGTACCTAAAATAGCTTGTAGTGCACAGAATTCTTCATAGCCAGCCCGAAAAACATTTCTAGTAGTTTCTGCGTCGTCAGAACGCTTAGCAATAACCATCAAACCACGGACACGCACTCTAGTGAAGTGACTTAGTAGCGGAACTAATTTTCGATAAGCTTCCCTACTTAAGCCTGTTTTTTGTTCTTCCTCTGCCAAATTCAGTTCCAATAACACGTCTTGAATTTTTCCTTGCTTTTCTGCTTCACGGTCAATCGCCTGCAAAATTTTTGTGCTATCTACCGATTCAATCAATTCAAATAGTTCCACAGCTTGCTTTGTTTTGTTCGTTTGCAAGTGCCCTAGCAAATGCCAAACTCCGCCTTGCGGCAAAATCGCTTTTTTTTCTCGGGCTTCCTGCACTCTGTTCTCACCTATATCAACCACGCCTAAAGCCAACGTTTCCACGAGTGCCGTTACCGGGTGATTTTTGGTCACAGCCACCAATTTAACCGTGTTCCCGGTTAGTTTATTTTCTTTACGGTGGGCTAAGGCTATTTTAATTCTTGCTTGCACTGTTGCAATATTTTCTTTTAACATCGCAATGCCCCCTTAACCTTAGATATATTCGCCACAAGGTTGTGTTTTCCTCTATTGCACCTGACAAATAATAGCCGCTAAGCGACCTGTTTTCCCATTTTCAGCCCGGTACGAAAAAAATATTTCTTTGTTCTCCGCAGTGCAAAGATCTGCACACAAAACATTTTGGGGCTTTAATCCCGCCTCTAACAATTGTAATTTATTCATTTGCCATAAATCTAATTGCCAATGACCTGCCGTCGTCGCCTGAAAACAAGACTGGTACTTAGGCGCCTTTGTATAAACCGTAGTGTCAACCTCATAACAACAAGCACCAATGGACGGTCCAATTGCTGCCACAAGATTTTCCGGTTTTACTCGGTACTCCTGCACCATTTTTTGTACCGTTTTCTTAGCTATTTCGCCGACACTACCACGCCACCCGGCATGAGCTAGACCAATAACGCCCGTTACAGGATCAGCTAGCATTACCGGTACACAATCTGCAAAAAATAACATCAAGGGGACAGTCTTGAGGTTCGTAATCAAGGCATCGGTAGCAGCTAACGTCTGTGCAAAATCATGAGCTCCACTCCCCACCAATGCGGCAGTTACTTTGGTAACTTTTGTACCGTGCACCTGCTCACAGGTCGTAATTTTATCTAGTGGCAGCTCCAAGGCAGTAGCCACTAGCGCTCGGTTGTGCAAAACTTTGTCCTTGTTATCACCTACATGTAAAGCCAAATTTAGAGTCTGTGGTAAAATGTCACTTTCTCCGTGCAAACGGCAAGTAAACCCGTGGACAACACCTAGTCGCTCCAATTGTGGAAAGACACCATACCAAATACCCTTTTGTTTACGCAAAATAAATTCACTCATCATTTTACTCCTCGTTACAGATGCCACAACGTTTGCAATGCTCAAAACAGGGAATAGTAAATTTTTGCTGATAAGCATTAGCTAGTTCTGTCCGCAAATAATCAGCTTGTAGTCCCATGTCCAAATGTCCCCAAGGCAAGGCCTCTTCTAAGTCAAAAGCCTTGGTTGCCTGCGCTTCAACATCTAAGTGCAAATTTTTAAAAGCCATTTTTAAATTGCCGTCATGCTGAGTTAACGCCTGTTGTAAAACTAGACCGATTTTTCTATCCCCTCGTGCCAAAACCGTTTGCAACGCCGCTTCCTTAGGGGACTCAGTTTGAATTTTAATCCGCATATTTTTTCGAAAAGCCTCAGTTATCCGGCTAAATCTCTGTTTTAATGTTTTGACGTCCAACATCGGTGACCACTGAAAAGGCGTAAACGGCTTGGGTACAAAACCGTTAATACTAATAATTAAATCTCCTCGATTACCGGCGGCATCCATCTTCCCCCGCACGCGCTCAATCATGGCAATCATTTCCGTAATATCTTGTTCTGCTTCTTCCGGTAGTCCAATCATATAATATAATTTAATGTTTTTCATTCCGGCTTGAGCCGCTAAAGCCACTGCCCGATAAATATCTGCTTCCGTTATTCCTTTGTTAATAAATTGCCGCATCCGTTCACTCCCAGCTTCAGGCGCTACCGTCATAGTGCGTTGACCACTAAGCGCCAAGGCTGCGGCTAGTTCTTGATCCAAGCTATCCGCCCGCAAGGAAGCCACCGTAAAGGGAATGTTTTCTGCCACCAACATTTTAGTCAGAGCTTTAATTTCCGGATAATCAGAAATAGCCGCCCCCATTAAACCCACCTTTTTCGTTGTTGCCGGCCGCTTATGAATAGCCTCCATTACTGCCTCTAAGCTACGTGCACGTGGTTTACGGAAACAATATCCAGCCATACAAAAACGGCAATGTCGACCGCAACCACGTGCTACTTCCACAATATACATATTTTCAAATTCAGTTTCTGCGGAAATAATAGCTGAATGACCTACATGCTGGTCTAGCTCTTTCACCCACTGCCGCTTAATAGTTGCCGGTACCCCTATACTGCACTGCATTCCAGTGAAGTTGCCCTCTGCCCCATATTGTGGTTGATAAAAACAAGGTACATAAACGCCCGGTATTTGTGCCAGCTTTCGTAAAATTTCCTGCCGATTCAAACCCTGTGCCTTCGCCGCATAAAGTGCATCCAAAAGTAACTGTAGAGTTTCCTCCCCTTCACCAATAACAAAAGCATCCGTAAAAAGAGCCAAAGGTTCTGGATTAAAGGTAGCGCAAGGTCCCCCCATAATCACAAAAGGATCTTTTTCCTTGCGTTCTGCTGCTAAACGAACTACTTTCCCCAGTTCCAACATCGTTAAAAAATTCAAATAATCCATTTCAAAAGACATCATCACACCGATAACTTCAAACTCGTTCAGAGGTCGTTGATTTTCCATACTTAATAAATGAGTATTGGTGCGTACATAATCTTTGATTTTACTTTTATGCGGATAGAAAAATCGCTCACAAGCTGTATCGCCACGACCATTAATTTCTCCGTATAAAATTTGTAAACCCAGATTAGACATCCCGATATTATATGTATTAGGATAAAGAAATCCCATATTATGCCGCGTTCCCGGGCTAAATATTTGTGCTCCTGTTTCCCTAGACACTACTTCTTTTAATGCACTTTTAATTTCCCAGCTCACATTTTGCCTCCCAAAGTTAATTCGTACCTGTTCTATTATATCTGAAATCTAGGCAAACATAAATAGAAAGAGGATACCCCACTAGAGATATCCCCCTCTATTATTTGAGTATTTCTTCCAAGCGGTCCACCATTGTTTTTAATACCTTAAGCCGAGAATAATATTTGGAATTAGCTTCCACCACCGTCCACGGAGCATATTTGGTATCAGTTCTAAAGAGCATTTCGTTAACGGCTTCTTCGTAAGCTGCCCATTTTTCTCGATTACGCCAATCTTCTTCCGTAATTTTCCAAATCTTATCGGGATCGTTTTCCCGTGCCTTAAAACGCGCATATTGTTCTTCTTTACTAATCTGCATCCAAAACTTAAAAATAATAATTCCTTGCTTTGCCCACTGCGCTTCAGTTTCATTAATTTCTTGGTAAGCCCTACGCCACTCTTCCGGTTTAGCAAACCCTTCCACTCTTTCTACTAACACGCGACCATACCAAGTGCGGTCAAAAATAGCAATTTCGCCATTAGGAGGAACGTTGTGCCAGAAACGCCACAAATAATGGAATTGTTTTTCCACTAAATTCGGTGCCGCTACAGTATTCACTGCATACCCCAAAGGATCAAGTGCCGCTGTTACTCTTCTAATGGCGCCCCCCTTGCCACCGGCATCCCACCCTTCAAAGCCTAGTACTGTAGCCAGCTTTCTTTTATAGAGTTCAAATTGCATAACCTGTAATTTTTTTTGATATTCTTTCAATTTGTTACCATACTCTTTTTTATCTACTTCTTGTTCTGGCTGATATTGTTGGAGAATATTAGGAATCACTGGTTTAACCACCAGTTCCGGTTCTGCCTGTTGTATTTTTTGATTAGCAAGGGCATTTTCCAAACTAGCAATCAAAATTTTAAAAATCTCGATTTGTGCATAACGAAGATCTTCGGCTGCAAGCACGTGCCAAGGTGCATTCGTTGTATCGGTAGCGACAAACATCTCTTCATATGCCTGTAAATAATTATGATAGTCATCACCCTCTACAGCTCCCGGCTTCATAGACTGCCAGTCCTTACCGTAGATTTTATTCATCTTTTCCAAGTTACTCTCTTGCTTTTTCTTCGAAACATGGGCAAAGAGTTTAATAATCACATACCCACCAGCAGTTAGTTGCTTTTCATAGGCATTAATATGTTCATAGGGGACATTAAACCAATCACCTTTTTCCTTTTTATCGCCAGCAACATGCTCTAGCTTAAGAAAATACCAACTCCGGTGATAAAAACTAAAAGCACCACAAGGGCAAAGTTGTTTCCAAAAACTAGCGAAAAAAGGATATTCTTGAGCTGACTCCTGCATTTTAGACGCCGAATAAACTCGAAAACCTCTGGGATCCATAGTAGATAACAACGTATTTAATAGCGTGCCCCGTAAAGACCCTCGCCAACCTTCCAATAACACAATGACGGGTATTTTAGCCTCTGTAATCTCCCGTTGCAAAGCACCTAATTTATTGGCATACTCCGTAAATAATACTTCGTAACCCTCTTTAGCTATGCTCTGCTTTAAATCTATTTTTTCTAACATTACCCCAACTCCTTCCCCGTTCTTTGCTATACTAAATTCGCCTTTTTTTCTTATTTACCTGCCAAAAAATGCGACTGCCACAAAAATGTCGCAATCGCATCCAAGAAGCTATTTAATTAATAAAACTTGTCTTCCACATAACCTTTTAAGCGTGGATAAAGGAGCATCGCTACCACAAACCCTACAGCTGAAGTCAACAGACTAGCCGGTATATTGGCTAAAGCCACCGTGAAACTACCTAGGACAAACCACCAAGCAAAAATATACCCGACCAAGGTCCACATCGCCCCCACAAAGCAAGCAAGGACGATCCGCAAAAAACTCGGTCTAAAAGTTTTGCTTCCCCGAGTTGGCCACAGCCCCCGAGCAATAGTTCCCACTAAAAAACCTGCACTGCCTTTAATCAAAAACGACCACAACGTATAGGGAGAAAAGCCTAGCAATAAATCATAAAAAGCCGACCCCAAGGCCGCTGCCCACCCAGTGTAAACGCCACCAAATAAAATACCGGACGTAAAAATCATGCCGGTACCTAAGTGCACCATCGCACCGGAACCAAACGGAATTTTAATGAAAGTAGCAAGTACACACACACCTGCTAACATACCGATATAAACCACATCTTTAGTTCTTAGTTGCCCCATCTTGTTCTCCTCCGGCGGCTAGCAAATTTCTTACCAATAGCTCTGCCTATTTTACTGGCTTTAGTATATGCTCCTAGTGTCCACCAGCAAAGAGCCAGTTTCGCTAATTATTAACAAGACAGCTTAGTCATTTAATTGTTGGATTAGCGCTTCAAAAGCCACACCTTCTCTAACTGGCAATCCTAGCTCTCTTGTTGAGGTAATAGCTTGGGCGACAAAATCTCCCGCCGCTTGAATAGCTAGTCCCAAACCCATACCACCCAGGAGTCTTCCCAGCAAAATACTGGCAAAGAGGTCACCAGTACCCGGATATTTACCACCTACTCGTCGATTAGCATAACGATAAAAACATTGGTGCACTCTTTCATAGGCTAGCGTCACCACGTCCTCGCCTTGAGGAATACCCGTAATCACCACTTGCTGGGGTCCTAGGTTTGCCAGCTCCACCAACCACGGTAAAAGTTGCGCGCTTTGCACCTTATTGCCTAAATAAGGCCTTTGTAACAAAAAGCAGGCTTCTGTGTAATTAGGAGTAATAATGCTAGCTTGCGCCACTAAACTGCGCATTTCCTCTATTAGCTCCGGTGTCGTCAAAGAATATGCCTGTCCGTCATCGCCCATCACCGGATCTACCAAAATGGTTTTATCTTGTTGTGCGAATTGTCGAATAATATTTTTAGTCACCTGAATTTGTTCGCTGGAAGCTAAAAAGCCAGTGTATACACAATCAAACTCCAGCTGATTTTCCTGCCATTGCTGGCTAAACTGTCGCATCTGACCAGTCATTTCCTGGCACACTACGTTCTTAAACCCTGCCGGATGTGTACTAAGTACAGCGGTTGGTAGGGGACACACCTGTAAGCCCAGTGCTGAAAGAATGGGTAATACAACCGTTAAGGAACAGCGTCCTACACAGGATAAATCATGAACCGCAACTACTTTCTGCACCATGAACCCCCCCTTTGCTCTCACTTTTTATCCAGATCAACCGCTACTAGTAGCGGCAAACTCACGGGCACTATTATAAGCTATCTCAATAAATATTTGCAAGAAAAATAAATAAAAACTGCGCCCCTAAAGGACGCAGTTTTTATTTCATTTTTCTTCTTGGTAAGGATTAAGAGCACGAGGTTTGCCAAAAACTTCTGCCATAATCATCCCTTGACGTAAATGGGTCTTCCCAAACTGTAAGCGGGGCTTTTTGGGCGAGCTTGGTACTACCAGCTCCGCTGGCACGTCTACAACTTCTGGTAGCACAGGTGTGATAATGACTTCTTCCGTATCCGCTTCTTTAGGTGCATAATCTTCCAGACCCCACTTTTTCCAAAAATCCTCAGCTTTAGTCGTCGGCTCGTTTTCATTAGCAAGTATAGCTTCGTCTGAAGACTCCGGTCTTTGCTTAGTTTTGAGCATTCTCGGCACCACAAAAACTAAAAGGAACCAAAGAATGAGAATATAATAACTTTTCATATTACTGCCTCACTAGCTAATTATTTAAACTGCTCATTTTGGGGAAGCTCTTCTGCTATTTCTGCTTCGCCACCAATGGTATTACGCATTTGGGTATCGGCAATAATATTATTCATGCGATAATAATCCATCACGCCAATACGTCCTGCCTCCAAAGCTTTGGCCAACGCCACTGGAATTTTAGCTTGAGCTTCTACAACTTTAGCTTGCATTTCTTGAGTATAGGCTTTCATTTCTTGTTCTTTTGCTACTGCCATCGCCCGGCGTTCTTCGGCACGAGCTTGGGCAATTCTTTTATCAGCTTCTGCTTGATCTGTCATTAATTCTGCGCCGATATTACGCCCCACATCAACGTCCGCAATATCGATGGAGAGAATTTCAAAAGCTGTCCCAGCATCTAAGCCTTTTTCAAGGACAGTGCGTGAAATGTGGTCCGGGTTTTCGAGAACAGCACTGTGGTTCAATGCTGAACCTACGTTAGTAACAATACCTTCACCAACACGGGCGATAATAGTAGCTTCACCGGCACCACCCACTAGGCGATCAATATTAGCACGCACCGTAACGCGAGCTTTTACTTTTAGTTCAATACCATTTTTCGCTACTGCTGATACAATAGGAGTTTCGATAACTTTAGGGTTAACGCTCATTTGTACTGCTTCCAAAACATTGCGGCCGGCCAAATCAATAGCACACGCCCGTTCAAAAGTCAGCGGAATTTCAGCTCTGTGGGCTGCAATTAAAGCGTCTACTACGCGATCCACGTCACCACCAGCCAAATAATGCGCTTCCAGCTGGTTAACATTGACGCTTAAACCAGCTTTATTAGCTTTAACAAGGGGTAACACAATGTTAGACGCCGGCACACGCCGTAAACGCATACCAACCAAAGTAAAAATACCAACGTCAACGCCGGCAGCCATGGCCGAAATCCATAAACCCAACGGAACAAAATTTAAAAATACTGCAATACCAACTACAGCGAGGATAATCAGAAAACCACTGCCAAACACTAAATCCATAATCATAGTTTCATCTCCTTTTTATGCTAACAACCTCTATTGTTGTATGCTGACAAAGATTTTATTGCCCTCTATTTTGACCACCTTGACGCTAGTACCAGTCGCAATATATTCTCCACTGGTGATTACGTCCAGTCGTTTGCCCTCTACGAGAGCGATTCCTGACGGCCGTAGGACGGTTACAGTTATTCCGCTAGCACCTAAATAAGCAGAAAAATCCGGAGTACCCAGGCCTTCCTTGAGCATTTGTCTTTCTTTTAACACCACCAAATTCCAAGCCGGATTAGAAGGTAAATATTTCACCAACAGGGCAAAAATTCCAATGGCCGCCACGAGGCTTACAGCTAGCCAATTAAGTGCCGCCGCATTGCCGCCCAGGAGATAATAAAAGCTCCCCAATAAACTAAGCATACCGATAATGCCAAACACCCCAAACCCTGGAATAAAAACTTCTAACACTAACAAGCCTAACCCTACAACAAAAAGCAAAATTTCCTGCCAACCGCCATTGCCGCTCATAAAATTAATTCCGAAAAGGGCCACGGCGCACACCACAGCAATACTTCCGGCAATACCGGTGCCGGCGGTTTTGATTTCTGCCAAAATTCCCAAGATAATAATCGTCAGCAGAACAGCTTTAACCTGAGGCAATAAAAAAATACTGCTCCATAAATCTACCTGGCTAGGATACAGATCCATAGGGGTAACCCTTGCTGCCTCCACATTAAAGAGCGGCAGGCTAACTAACATAAGAAGCATGAAAAAAAGTTTTCGTTGCATAACCTGTACCTCCGCTTATTATTATAACCATTATACTAGGATATGGTCTTTTTCGCAAATTTTGCCAACAAAAAAGGAGGGTAACGAATACCCCCCCATCATGTTATTACTTTAATAAACCACGAACCAACACATTGATTCGCTTGCCGTCTGCACGGCCTTTGGCTTTTAGCATAACTGCAGTCATGACTTTACCCATATCTTTCGCACAGGTAGCGCCAACTTCAGCAATTGCTGCTTCTACCAAAGTTTTTAATTCTTCATCAGTAAGCGGCTCAGGCAGATATGTTTTGAGAATATCTATTTCCTGTTTTGCTTGTTCTACCAGCTCGCCACGATTAGCTTTGGTGAATTCCTCCAAAGAATCTTGACGCATTTTAACCTCTTTCATCAACACAGTCAGAACTTCATCATCATTCAGTTCTTTTTTGTCATTGATTTCGATGTTTTTAATGCTAGAACGAACCATACGAATGACGCTTAGGCGTAACTTACCGCTTTCTCTGTCTTTCATCGCTTTTTTCATATCTTCTGTCAAAAGGTCTTTAATAGACATACAGACGCCCCCAATTATCTGGTTTTGCGCTTTCTTGCAGCCTCGGATTTTTTCTTACGTTTAACGCTAGGTTTCTCGTAATGTTCGCGTTTTCTAACCTCGGAAAGAACCCCAGCTTTTTGGGTAGCTCTTTTAAAGCGGCGAAGTGCGCTATCAAGCGTTTCGCTTTTGCCAACTTTGACTTCTGTCATCTGTTCTCCCTCCCTCCACAACGACCTTTAGGGAAGTGTATATAGTCATTACACCGTATTATTATACTTCAAGCAGGCGGTCGCTGTCAAGTGACTAACAAGGCGGCCAGCCCAGTTCTTTTCCGCCTAATAAATGAAAGTGTAAATGTTCAACACTCTGTCCACCATCCACGCCGGTATTAATGACTACACGGAAACCTTTTTTCTCTACGCCTAGCAACTGCGCGAGCAGCCCAAGCTTACCCATAATATGCGCAACCAGTTCACTATCAGCCGTCACAATATTTTGCGTATGCACTTTGGGAATTAATAAGACGTGTACCGGTGCACCGGGGGCCACATCGTTAATAACAAGCATCTTGTCATCTTCATACAGCTTTGTAGATGGAATCTCTCCGGCAATAATTTTGCAAAAAATACAATCAGACATTCTTCTCCCCCCTCTCTTATCTTAAAAAATTCGCTAAGTCCCTACTAAATCCTGCTTTATAAAGTGAAGTTTCGTTGAAATTTTATTGGATTTCCCCATAAACTCCATCTTGATAAACTTTTTGTACTGCGACTGTCCTAATTTGTCCGTTAAGACTAGCAGCCCCAGGAGCGAAAACACGGATATAATTACTGCTTAAACCTTCCACCAAGTTAGGCGCAACTGCTTGCTCAAATAAAACCTGCACCTTGTGTCCCACTAACGTTTGACAAAAGGCCGCATGAGCATTGGCATCAACTGCTGCGAGTTGCGTTGCCCGCTCCTGCTTCAAGTTTTCCGGAACCACCCCTGCGTAGCTAGCTGCCGGAGTGCCTTGACGAGGTGAAAAGGGGAAAATGTGAATTTTGCTAAATTGACATTGCGTAGCAAAAACCTTAGTAGCAGCAAAATGCTCGGCTGTTTCTCCCGGAAAACCCACAATAATATCCGTGGTAATGGCAATCTCCGGAATGGTTTGCCTAATTTTTTGCAAAAGCTTGCTAAACTTAGCCGTATCATAAGGTCGATGCATTAGCTGCAAAATCTCATCGCAACCAGCTTGCAACGGTAAATGCAGTTGTCTGCAAACACGTTCATCTGCCAGCATGACCTCTAGTAGCTCGTCAGCTACCTCTACAGACTCCAAAGAGCCCAGACGCAAGCGTTCTACCCCTGGCACCGCCAAAACGGTTTTAACGGCAGCTGTGAGTGTAGCGCCACCAGCAGTTTCCTGCCCATAAGCTCCCAAATGAATACCGATTAACACTATTTCCTTAAACCCAGCGGCGACGAGTCTTGTCACTTCGGTCTTAATATTGGTCAAACTGCGAGAACGCAAAGGTCCCCGTGCATAAGGAATAATGCAATAGGTACAATATTGATTGCAACCTTCTTGAATTTTTAAGAAGGCGCGAGTTTTATCCGTAGCTTCATCTGCCGGCAATTCTTCGAAAGCAGTTTGAGCGGTTAATTGGTGTACGCCGTCCATGGTACTTCCTCGGCGTTCCATCAAGGCTTTTTCCACCAAGGTCACTAACTGCGCCCGGTCTTGATTACCAATAATTAAATCCACACCACTAATAGCTTTGACTTCATCTGCCGCTGTTTGTGGATAGCAACCGGTCACCACAATTAAGGCTTCTGGGTTTTGCCGCACTGCTCGATGAATAACCTGACGTGATTTTTTTTGTCCCATATTGGTAACAACACAAGTATTAATAAGATAAATGTCAGCTTTTACATTAAAAGCCACAAGTTCATAACCTGCCTGTCGAAAAAGCTTTTCCATGCTAGCAGTATCTGCTTGATTAACTTTACATCCTAAAGTGGAGAAAGCTATTTTTTTCATTGCTTAGCCTCCTAAATCACCGGTTTCATAAAAAATAGCGGCCGCCGCTACTAGCCCTGCGGTTTCTGTCCGCAAAATTCTCTTGCCCAAACTAATGGCATATACGCCACTGTCTTCGGCAAGTTTTAATTCTGCTGGGGCAATACCGCCCTCCGGTCCCACGATTAACAAAATCTCGTCCGTCTTGCCCCCACTTTGCAAGACTTGTTTAAGCCCTACTTGCTGCTCACTTTCCGAAGCTAAAAGCCGCAAAGTAGCGTGTTCTTTTGCTAAAAGTTCTCGCAAATTTATAACCGGCTCCACTAGTGGGACTATGTCACGCTTGCATTGTTTAGCTGCTTCGGCGGCAATTTTTTGCCACCTAGCTACTTTCTTCTCGGCTTTCGCCGCATCTAGTTGCACCACTGAATATTCCAGTGCCAGCGGAATAATCCGACTAACACCGATTTCTACCGCTTTTTGCACAACAAAATCCATCTTCTCGCCCTTGGCTAACCCTTGTGCCAGAACAAGCTTAACAGCCGGTTCACTGCTACTTGCAAGGTAGCTAACAAACCGCACAAAAGCAGCGCTGGCAGTTACTGATTCAATTTCCATTAAGGCAGTAACGCCATCGCTGCTCACAAGTTGCAAGTGTTGTCCGCTTTGCATCCGCAAGACCT
The DNA here is from genome assembly GCA_036659415.1 of Acidaminococcaceae bacterium. Lineage (GTDB taxonomy): Bacteria > Bacillota > Negativicutes > Acidaminococcales > Acidaminococcaceae > JAVXCQ01. The sequence continues at coordinate 57,082 of JAVXCQ010000006.1, read as the reverse complement.
TACAAATATGGTGGGCATCCATCCCTACAATTTGCATTTTTTCAGCAAACGGTGTCGGCACAAAAAAACGATGCACACCTATTCCTCCTTACGCATCTGCATAACTACCCAACCACCTTGAGTATCTATCGCTTCCACAGTTAAACCGTTTTCACGAGCCGCCTGTGTTACCTCTGCGGCCCGGTCAACAATAATTCCGCTAGCTAAGAAAACACCACCTGGTTTTAATTTAGGCAGAACCTCAGGCAATAACAGGATAATGATATCAGCAATAATATTTGCAATAATCACATCTGCTTGCCCTTCAGTACCATGCAAGAGATCGCCTTTTTTCACGTCAATGCGTCCTGTAAGGTGATTAAGAGCCACATTTTCCGTCGCCACCCGCACAGCAGTACCGTCAATATCGACCGCTTTCACGGTTTTAGCACCTAAAAGTGCTGCTGCAATTGCTAAAATACCGCTACCGGTGCCTACATCAAAAACAGTGGCTTCTTTATTAATAACTTTTTCTAACCGACACATACACATACAGGTTGTATGATGAGTGCCTGTTCCAAAAGCCATTCCTGGGTCAATTTCAATAACTTTATCTTGCGGCAAGGCCACGTAATCTTCCCAGGTTGGTTTAATAACTAGCTGTTCACCAATGCGTGTAACATGAAAATATTGCTTCCACTCGTTAGCCCAATCGTGCTCTGATACATTTCTAAAACGTGTATTACCAAAACGACAGACGCCAATCCGCTGTTCAATCGCTTGCATTTCAGTTTCCACCGTGTTTAAGCGTTGCCTTAAGGTATCGTCATCAGGAAAATATGCCGTTACCACCACAATCTCCGGATTTTTTTGTTCCGGAATTCCGCAGAGCTCCCACGTATTGGAATTGCGTAAATTATTTAAGAGTTCAGGGTCTTCAATCACGACCCCACCTGCTCCCAAGGAATGAAAAATATCTGCTACCGCTTCTGTAGCTTCGTGTGTTGTTTGAATGCTAACTTCAATCCATCGCATCTATTGTCGCTCCCGTCATGTTAGGCTTGGAACTATCGCACGCTTATTTAAATAAATCAGCGATTTTATTCAAAAAGCTTTTTTCCTCTGGATTGATATTGTCGCCGCTGATTTCAGCGAATTCCGTGAGGGCACGTTTTTGTTTCTCATTCAACTTTGTCGGTACAACGACTTTGATGCGGACTAATTGGTCGCCGCGTACACCTGTACGCAAGCTAGCAATGCCCTTGTTTTTAAGTCGCATCATTTTACCTGGTTGCGTACCAGCCGGTACTTTCATCGTTACTTGTCCGTCCAATGTCGGCACCTTAATCTCTGCGCCTAACGTTGCTTGCACAATATTAATCGGGATTTCACAGGCAACAGTAGTACCATCTCGTTCAAAGAATTTATGTGGGCGTACATAAATGTACACATACATATCTCCCTTACCGCCACCACGTAGCCCTGCTTCACCTTCATTGGTAACGCGCAAACGTGACTCATTGTCAACTCCAGCCGGAATTTTAACGGTTAGTTTTTTATTTTTCTTTACGCGACCATTACCATTACAACTCTTACACGGCTTTTTCACGATTTTACCTGTACCGTGACAGCGAGAACACGGACGCACATTCATCATTTGCCCAAACATTGTATTTTGCGCAAACTGTACTTCACCGGAGCCCTGACAATCAGGGCAAGTTTCTACACTACTACCAGGTTCGGCGCCATTACCATGACAAACGTCGCATTCTTCTTCACGATTTATGCTAACCTCTTTTTCTACACCAAAAGCAGCTTCTTCAAAACTAATTTCTAAGTCCAGTCGCAAATCAGCTCCACGTTGTGGTCCGTTACTTTTTCTTCGTCCACCACGACCTTGACCGCCAAAGAACATATCAAAGATATCATCCATACCTTGACCGCCGCCACCGCCAAACCCATTGAAACCACCAAAACCACCGGCACCGCCGCCTCCGTTTTCGAAGGCAGCGTGACCGTATTGGTCGTATTGCGCACGTTTTTGCTCATCAGATAAAACGCTATATGCTTCAGAACATTCTTTGAATTTCTCGGCAGCTTCCGGATTATCTTTGTTCACATCAGGATGATACTGACGCGCCAGTTTGCGATATGCTTTTTTTAACTCGTCCGCGGTGGCTGTTTTAGCTACACCTAGCACGTCGTAAAAATCTCTTTTGCTCACAGAAAATGCCTCCCAAAGCTAATTATTTTTTGTCCTCATCGACTACTTCTGCATCCACTACATCGTCTTCAGGTTTCTTGCCAGCTTCGCCAGTAGCACCTTCAGCACCTTTAGCAGCTTCAGTTTGTTTGTACAATTCAGCCGATAATTCGTACAATGGTTTCGTCAAAGCTTCTGTATCAGTTTTGATTTTTTCCATATCTTCGCCTTTAAGTGTTTCTTTTAACACCGCTAGTGCATCTTCAACCTTTTTCACTAATTCTTCGCTACCTTTGCCTTCCATGTCTTTAATGGTTTTTTCAGCTTGATAGCAGAGCGAATCGGCTTGGTTGCGTGTTTCAATACTTTCTTTACGTTGTTTATCAACTTCAGCATTAGCTTCTGCTTCTTTAACCATTCTTTCTACTTCGTCTTTGTTCAAAGTGCCAGAAGAAGTAATCGTAATTTTTTGCTCTTTGCCTGTACCAAGATCTTTGGCACTAACATTAACGATACCGTTGGCATCAATGTCAAAAGCTACTTCAATTTTTGGCACACCACGTTGAGCAGCAGGAATACCGCCTAGTTCAAAGCGTCCCAAAGTTTTGTTGTCCGCAGCCATTTCACGTTCACCTTGTAGAACATGAATATCAACAGCCGGTTGGTTATCCGCCGCCGTTGAAAATACTTGTTTGCGAGAAGTTGGAATAGTAGTATTACGCTCAATGATTTTTGTGAAAACGCCACCCAAGGTTTCAATACCTAGAGATAACGGAGTAACATCTAGAAGTAAAACGTCTTTGACATCACCAGACAAAACACCTGCTTGAATGGCAGCACCAACTGCTACACATTCATCTGGGTTAATACCATGATGTGGGTCTTTGCCCAAGAATTTCTTAATGGCATCTTGTACAGCCGGAATACGGGAAGAACCACCGACCATAATAACTTTTTCAATGTCAGAAGTGGATAGACCAGCATCAGCCAAAGCTTTACGGGTAGGAACCATACTTCTTTCCACAAAATCAGCAGTCAATTCATCAAATTTAGCCCGGGTAAGATTCATATCCAAATGTTGTGGACCTTCAGCACCGGCAGAAATAAACGGTAAATTAATATTGGTAGTCAAAACGCCAGACAATTCGATTTTAGCTTTTTCAGCCGCCTCACGTAGACGTTGTACAGCCATTCGATCGCCAGACAGATCAATACCGGTTTCTTTTTTGAATTCTTCAATCATCCATTTCATGATGCGCTCATCAAAGTCATCGCCACCAAGATGCGTATCACCATTAGTTGCTTTTACTTCAAACACACCATCGCCCATTTCCAAAATGGAAACGTCGAAAGTTCCGCCACCCAAGTCATAAACAAGTACGGTATGGTCATTAGTTTTATCAATACCATAAGCTAGAGCTGCTGCCGTAGGTTCATTAATAATACGCAAAACTTCCAAACCAGCAATTTTGCCGGCATCTTTAGTTGCTTGACGTTGGCTGTCGCTAAAATAAGCAGGCACAGTAATAACCGCTTGAGTTACTTTCTCGCCCAAATATTTTTCGGCATCTTCTTTTAATTTTTGCAAAATCATTGCGGAAATTTCTTCCGGTGAATATTTCTTATCATCAATTGTTACCTTAAAATCAGTCCCCATATGACGTTTAATGGAGCTAACAGTACGGTCAGGATTAGAAATAGCCTGACGTTTTGCTAATTGTCCCACCAGACGTTCACCGGATTTAGAAAACCCAACAACGGACGGAGTTAAGCGTCCACCTTCTTGTGTGGAGATTACGGTTGGTTCTCCACCTTCCATTACAGCTACAACTGAGTTCGTAGTACCTAAGTCAATACCAATTACTTTAGACATTTTATATTCCTCCTTGAATAAACATTTATATTTTTAGCAGTTTATCGAAAATAAACTGCTTGGTGAATAAATTAATCGTTACTAATTACTTTAACTTTACTATGACGAATGACCTTATCATGTAAACGATAGCCTTTTTCTAAGACCATTTCAATCGCATCTTCAGCTAAATCAGGATTTTGTCCTCGCATTACCGCTTCGTGTAATTCCGGGTTAAAGATTTCTCCTTGAGCTGGTATTTCTTCCACCGCCAGCTCTTTGAGAGCCTGTTCAAACTGTCGATGAATTTTTTCCAAACCAACACGAATACTGGCTTCATCGCTAGTTTGGTTAACACTCGCTTCAGCACGTTCAAAATTATCTAGCACTTTCAAAAACTTATCTACCACATTAGCTGTCACAAAACTTGCTAATTGAGTTTGTTCTTTGGTTGTGCGGCGCCGGAAATTATCAAAATCCGCTTGCAATCTTAAGATGCGATTTTGCAATTCCTCAATCTTTTGCTCTTTTTCATCCAAAATCGGGGTAGCTGCTGCCACAGTTTCCTCGGCTTGTTCATTGCCTGTGGCTGTCTGCTCCACTTGTTCCTGAGCGTTTTGCACTATCTCTTCAGTTTGTTTCTGGGTTTCGTCTTTCTGCAACACACTTCCTCCTTTATACTCACCTAAAAATCTTGTTTCTTATCAAAAACTACCCGCAAATATTGATGCAGATAATCCATGACAGAAATAATTTTACCATATTCCATTCTCGTTGGTCCTAAAACCGCCATAGTTCCCACTACCCTGCCGTTAAGGCGATAGGTGGCTTGCACCATGCTACAATCTTGGATTCCGGTAAATTTATTTTCAGAACCAATAGTAATTCTCAGACCAGAACTTTCACCCGCATGTAAAATGTCTTTTAAAACTTTTTCTTCCTCTAAAATACCGAGTAAGTCTTTGACTCTTTCCATATCGCGAAACTCAGGCTGATTTAACAACTGCCTGGTTCCCCCCAAGAATACTTTTTGTTCCTGTTTGTTGGAACTCATCTGCTCTATGCCTTCTAATAAAGAGGCAAATAACATTTTGTCCGTGGCTAGATCCGTATGAATGTCGGCTAATAATTCACTATTAACCTCATCAATGCTCAATCCATGTAGTTTGTTACTTATCCTTGTAGCCAGATAATCCATCTCGTCTTGGCTCATACCCAAGGGTACATCAACCACACAATTATCAATACTACCGGTGCTAGTCACTAAACATAAAATTACGCGCCTGCCGTCTAACGGCAAAAACTTCACATAACTAAAATGACTGGTCAGCTGTTGTTGAGCCAAAATCATCGAAACATTCTTCGTCATACGAGATAAGATTTTAGCAGTCGATTGAAAAATTTCATCAATATTCCGTACTCTTTCCCGATACCAACCATCAATCAAAGCCCGGTCATTATCCGTCAGCGTGCCTGGCTCAATCATAGAATCTACATAAAAACGATATGCTTGTGCCGAAGGAATACGCCCCGCAGAAGTATGTGGCTGTTCCAAAAAACCTAATAACTCTAAGTCACTCATCTCGTTGCGAATCGTAGCCGGACTTAAACCAAGGTCAAATTTGCGGGCAATGGTGCGCGAACCAACCGGTTCAGCTGTTGAAATATAATCTTCAATGATAATTTGCAGGATTTTTTTCTTTCTATCATTTAACACCATTATCCCTCCTGCTTTTTATTTTGTTAGCACTCTTTGCAATAGAGTGCTAACACTTGATATAAAATTACCACTTGCTAGGAATGTTGTCAAGCTTTTTTCCACAATTTCATAAAAAAGTTTCAAAAATCTGATTGCCATATTGCATACCCAATCTAGTCAAGCGTAAATTTTCTGTAGCGGCATCATAGACTAGCATTTTATAAGTAAAATATTTTGCTAATTGCTCACCAAAATATTCCAAGACATCCACTTTAAAGTTTGCCCGTACTTCTCCCAGGTTAACCCCGTCTACTGTCCGCAAGCCTAAAAATAATAGTTCAGCCAGTCTTGTCCTAGTGTCTAGTTCTTCTGTAGTTGTTTGTTTTTGCAAATAACCGGAAATAGTTGCCGCATTAGTTAGCCGTTGCTGCCCCGTAAAGGTACAAGCGGCCGTGCCAAAGCCATAATAAGGTTGGTAATGCCAATAAATCAAATTATGCTGTGAAGCCTGACCTGGAGCTGCAAAGTTGGAAATTTCATAGCGGCCTAGCCCTTTGCTGGCTAGATAATCAATCACATAGTCATACATGGCACCTGTTTCTTCTTCCCCAGGCAAAACCAGCTGACCTGTGGCAACTAAGCTAGCTAACGGCGTACCTTCCTCCACAATTAAGCTATAGGCTGAAATATGGTTAATCCCTGTCGCTGTTAGCGCCTCTAGCGTAGCTTGAAAACTACTCAGCGTTTGTCCCGGTAAACCATAGATTAAATCCGCACTGATCCTCGTAAAACCTGCCTCTTGTGCTAAGCTAATCGCCTGTAGTGCTTCTGCCGCTGTATGAATACGCCCAATAGTTTTTAGCTCTTGATCGTTTAAGGACTGTACCCCCAGGCTAACCCGATCAATGCCCAACGCTCGATAGCCGCAGAGCTTTGCCAAGTTCACTGTACCCGGATTCATTTCCATCGTTACTTCGGCCGGTCGTTGCCAAAATCCTTGCGTTTTGAGCGTTGTCACAATTAGCTCTACATCTTCTAACGCCAGTAAAGACGGCGTGCCACCACCAAAAAAAATTGTAGCTGCTGAATTAAGTGGCATTTCTCCTGCCCTTTCGGTAATTTCAGCCACCAGTCTTTGCACATAACGATGCATCTCCTCGGCGGTAACTCCCGCAAAAGAAGCGAAATCGCAATATAAACATTTTTGCAAACAAAAAGGGGTATGTATATATACCCCTTGAGCCTCTTGCCTATTTACCATTAGCATCAGTCCATCTTTAAAATTGCCATGAAAGCCTCTTGTGGTAACTCGACGCTACCCACCTGCTTCATGCGCTTTTTACCTTCTTTTTGTTTCTCCAGCAGTTTACGTTTTCTTGAAATATCGCCGCCATAACATTTAGCCAAAACATCTTTACGCATGGCCCGCACTGTTTCCCTGGCAATTACCTTACTGCCAATTGCCGCCTGCACCGGGATTTCAAACATTTGGCGTGGAATAAGACTACGTAATTTTTCTACTAACTGACGACCGCGATAAACGGCTCTTTCTTTATGCACAATCGCCGACAAAGCATCTACTGCTTCACCATTAAGTAAAATGTCAACTTTAACCAAAGCTGACGGTCTGTAGCCATGAAGCTCATAATCTAAGGAAGCATAGCCGCGACTGCAAGATTTTAGACGATCAAAATAATCATAAATGATTTCACTTAGCGGTAAAGCATAATGAATCATGACCCGATCTTCGTCCAAATAGGTCATATTATCATATTCCCCGCGCTTTTCCTGAGATAATTCCATTACCGCCCCCACATAGTCCTTAGGCACAATAATAGTGGCATTAACATAAGGCTCTTCCACATGGTCAATAAGGGTAGTATCCGGAAAAAGTGACGGATTGTCGATCATAATTAGATCACCGTTAGTCCTAAACACTTGATAAATAACGTTAGGAGCAGTCGTAATTAAGGATAAATTATATTCACGTTCCAACCGCTCTTTGCACACATCCATGTGTAAAAGCCCCAGAAAACCACAGCGAAAACCAAAGCCTAAAGCAATGGAGGTTTCTGGTTCAAAAACCAAAGCCGCATCATTAAGTTGCATTTTTTCTAAAGCATCCCGCAAATTATCATATTCGGAATTATCTACCGGATACAAGCCACAATAAACCATCGGCGTTGCTTTGCGATAACCTGGTAGTGCTGCAGTCGCCGGATTACCTTGATCGGTAACCGTATCACCAACCCTGGCATCTTTCACATTTTTAATGGCGGCGGCAAAAAAGCCTACCTGACCCGCTTCCAAACACTCTACATTGGTCAGACCTGGTTTAAAAAATCCGACCTCAGTTACTTCAAACACTTTATTAGTAGCCATCATGCGAATATTCATACCCTTGCGAATGCAACCATCAATCACACGAATATAGAGTACAACGCCTTTATAAGCATCGAATTTCGAATCAAAAACCAAAGCCTTTAAAGGTTTATCTATTTCTCCTACCGGCGGTGGAATTCTATGGACAATAGCTTCTAATACATCATCAATACCAAGCCCTGTTTTAGCGCTGGCGAGTACAGCATCGGACGCGTCAATACCGAGAATTTCTTCAATTTCTTTTTTAACTCGTTCCACATCGGCGCTTGGCAAGTCAATTTTATTAATCACAGGAATAATCGTCAAATCATTTTCCATGGCTAAATAAATATTCGCCAAAGTTTGAGCTTCAATCCCTTGTGTCGCATCTATAACCAGCAATGCTCCCTCGCAAGCTGCCAAAGAACGAGAAACCTCATAGGTAAAATCTACATGCCCCGGAGTGTCAATCAAGTTGAGCATATACTCTTTATGATCCAGTGCTTCATAGTTAATCCGCACGGCCTGTGCTTTAATGGTAATCCCGCGCTCACGCTCCAGATCTAGTTGATCTAGCACCTGTTCTTCCATCTCTCTTCTGGACAAGGTACCTGTTCTTTCAATTAATCTGTCTGCCAGCGTAGATTTACCGTGGTCAATATGTGCAATAATAGAAAAATTTCTAACTTTATCTTGTAACATCCTGGCACTCCTCTTCTTTACCCTTATCTAACCTACTGCTTTATATTTTTTCGATAGTCTTAATTATATCATTGATTTCCTCTCTCTAGCAAGTAAATGGGGTTCTGGACAATTTTCCTAATTTATCCCGCAAAAAAACTTGCCAAATATATTTAAACGTGCTAAAATTCATTGGTAAAGTAATTTTAGGAGGTGAATTCGTTGCCAAATATTAAATCATCTATTCGTAGCGTAAAAACCGATGCTGAACGTCGTGCTAAAAATGCTCCTATTAAAGCAGCTCTCCGCAATGCTTCTCGTAAAGTAGTTGCAATTAGCGAAGCTGGTGCTCAAGAAGAAGCTCAAGCTACTCTCGTTGCTGCAACCGGTTTACTTGATAAAGCTGCTCGTAAAGGTATCATCCATAAGAATGCAGCAGCACGCAAGAAATCCAGATTAGCAAAACACGTTAATAAAATGGCCTAAGCTGCAAAGTTAAACCTGCTCAAATGAGCAGGTTTTTTTGTTTTTCCTAACTGTCCTTATTTATTATTATCAAACTGTCTATGTTTATATGGTCACTTTTTCTGTATACTGATTTCATTCCCACTAGACAGAAGGAGTGTTGTCATGCTAACCGATAATTTACGCAAACTAACGCTAGCCGCCATGTTTGCCGCTATGGCCTGCATTTGTTTTGCTTATTTGCGCATAGAAATACCCATGGGAGGCGGTATGACCGGAAAAATCTACATCGGTCATTCTTTTATTATTCTTTCCGCCCTCCTCCTCGGCACGAAATACGGTGCCCTAACCGGTGCTATTGGGCTCACTATTGCCGATATTTTAGCCGGGTATGTTACTTCCGCACCGCCAACTTTCGTCAGCAAATTTATCTTAGGCTGGTCAGTTGCCCTAGTTGCCCATACCATTTTTAAAATTACTACCTTAACCGAAGAAAAACAAATTATCAAACTTACCATGCTAGCAGCTATTACCGGCACTTTAGTTTGTCTAATCACAGAGCCACTTATTCGTTACTCCTTTAAAGTGTATATTTTGGGTTACCATCCACAGGTAGCCTATCTTTCAGCCCTTAATTGTGCTTTGGCCGCCGCACTAAGTGCCATCCCCGACATCATTATTTCTACGCTATTGTACAAAACTGCTCGCTTAAATATTCGTGATTATCGTCATTTATAAACTAATAAAATAAAAACAAGGCCCTTACCTCAAATTAGCAGAGGCAAGGGCCTTGTTTTTATTTTCCTAACCGAGTCACAATCCCATCTAATATGGCCGCCGCTTGAAAAATGAGTGGATCACATTTTCCCTGGGGTGTTCTATACTTAGCCTTCAAAGTTTTGCAGTCCAAACATTTGAACTCTTGGTTAAAGGCGGTAATAAACTCTTCTTCCAGCACTTTAATCCGCCCGCTTTCATGAGCATACTGTTGCACATACAAATGACTAAGCACCATCACCGCACCGGTAATAGTGCCACAAACACTACCAACCCCCAACCCGCCACCGAAACCAGCTGCTAGTTTCAAAGCTTCGGGACTGAGCTTAAGATCGTAGGCCCAATTAGCACCATACAAAATTTTTTCCGCACAGTTTAAATCCATAGCACTGCCATACCCTTTTTCCAATAATTCTAACAACATACTACCCTCTCCCCTCAAAACAACTTTACCTAATTTTTTATTTGGTGTGACTTTCCTCTTGCTCCAACTGAGCCAAGGTATTTTCGTTCACCAGCTTGAGCCCCAGTTTTAGCAAGTGCGTCGCCGTTAAACCATTACCCTCTATTTTACGCCCAGTAAAAGTACCGTCATAAATATAGCCATAGCCACAGGAAGGACTATTAGCCTTAAGGACAGCCGCCTTGCATTCATAGCGCTGTGCTAGTTTACCCACTAGCTTCGCCCCCCGCAAAAAATAGTCCGTAACCTCTTCGTCCCTGTTATTATAAACTCGTCCACCACGTATTTCGGCCGGCGGCCTAGGTACGGTCAGTCCACCCAGCCGTTCCGGACAAATTGGTAGCAACCGGTATTTATTTGCTAGGCTTTGTACCGCCTCTACCCTCTGTGCTTTACCATCATAACGACAGGTAAAACCCAATAGACAGGCACTGACTAGTACAATCGGTTTTATCGTCACACTCTCACCTACTTTCTGCGTTCTAGAAAAAGGGTTAGCAAAATTTCTTCCAATTTCGCATACTGCCGTCCACCTCGACGCAAATTCATATTTAAAGCCGCTAATGCTGTTAAACAATTCTCTAAACTACTCAAAGAAAAGTTGGCGCTTTGCTCCAGTAATTTTTGCAAAATAAAAGGTGCTAATTTAAGCTTACTGGCAAGCTCGCTTTTCGTCACACCACTTGTAACTAATTCTTTTACCTGTAATAATCTGCGTATTTGAAAAGCAACGATACTGCCAAGTGGTAGCACATTAGTCCCTTTTTTCTTTTCCAGCGCCAATAATTCTAACACTGCTTGTATTCTACCCTCAGCGATAGCGTTGGTCAAAGCAAAACGTGATACTTCCGGAAGCTTGGAGAAAATAATTTCCACGTCCTCTTGGGTCCAAAGCGTACGCGTACCGGCATAAATAGCCAACTTCGCTATTTCTTGCTTGAGCAATAATAAAGGCACAGTTTCTGCCAGTGACATATACTCCATTACTAAGGTAGCCGCTCCCTGTGTCAACTGGCAACCGTAAAGTGCCGCCTCAGCATCTAACCAAGGTTTTAAATTATACGACCGTAGCGACTGACTTTCAGTAACTAAAGCAGTGGCTAGAATGAGCTTATAAAACTTGGATCTTTTGTCCAACTTAGCAGTCAAACAAAGTACTTGACAATATTCCGGCACAGCACTTAAAAGTTCTGCTAAGGCTAGCTGTTCTTCCTTACGTTTCTCGCTCTCCTTTTGTTTATCACCTGCTAATAGCTTAGGCTCTTTCAAAATTACCATGGTCTTATTGGAAAAAAACGGATAGCTATTAATAGCCGTAGACAGTTCTTGCAAATCCAGTTCCTTATCAAAAACAGTCAGAGCACGATCCGACGGCGACAGGCCTGCGAAAGTCGTTGCCACTAAACTTGCGGTAATCGCATCTTTATAGTATTCTTCTGTACCCCAAACAAAAATCACCCTCGCTAAAGGTTCGTGATTTTTAATGGCCGTAAGCAGTTGCTGCGTTGTTATTTCCAAAATCTGACTCCCGTCAAAATTTATTTTCTTGATATCGATAACTATACCACGCAACATTAGAACCGTCAAAAACCACTTTAATCGCTCCCAGCAAATCCGTCCGTAAGACCTTACTACCAATGCTTTTAAGCCTTTCTAGGGTAACCTCTGCCGGATGCCCAAAATGGTTATTAGCACCAACGGAAATAACTGCTAGTTGTGGTTGTACGGCACTAATAAAGGGTAAGCAGGAAGAGGTGGCTGAACCATGATGGGACACTTTTAAAACAGTAGCTGGTAGCAGTTGACTGGCCGCCCCTAGTTCTTCTGTTTCCGTAGCATCACCGGTAAAAACCAAACTCTGTCCCCGTTCCGTTAGCCGAATAATAGCGGAACTTTCATTGCCCAGAGCGGTATCTGCCGTAAGTGTCACCGGTGCCGCCAGTACCTCTAACTTGCAGCTTCCAACTTGGAAATGTTCTCCTGTCACTAAGTGCCGAATAGCACTTTTACCCCGGAGTTGGTGTAATAACGCCGCTACGTCCTCACTCGGCGGTTCTTCCGGCAAGAGTACCTGTCCAATCGGTATAAGCTCTGCCAATCGTGCTGCCCCACCTGCGTGGTCATGGTGCCCATGACTAAGGAGCAAGACATCAATTTTATTTATTCCTAAATAGTGCAGAAAGGGTAAAATTATCCGCTCCCCCGTGTTGTAATTACCTTGTAAGCCGCCTGTATCAATCATTATCGTCTTATGCTCCGGTGTCAGTACTATTGCCGCATCCCCTTGTCCCACATCAAGAAAGTAAGCGGTAAAACGCTGTGGCAATAAACCTTGCAGAAACTGTTGTCCCACGAGTACGCACACCAGAGCCACAACTACACCCGTTGTTTCTTTTGTAGTTAAAGTCTGCCAAGGATAAAACCTAAACAAACACCACAATAAAAGATAATAAACCAGTGCCATTGCAATAGGCGTCCGCGCAATGGTTACAACTGCTCCCGGCCACTGGCTAATCCAGCTATTAAGTCGTAAAATCGGTACTAAGCACAAGCTGGCCCCCACTAGTAGCAAGCTACCTACCACGGGTACCAAAAAACTACTCAAAATCCCGATAAGGGTTAAAATCAAAATGCTTTCCACTGCCGGTACCACCACTAGATTTGCCACCAACGAACAGGGCGCCAATTGGTGGAAATAATACACTAAAAGCGGTAACACCATGAGCTGGGCGGCTACGGTTACCGCCAAAATTGCCGCCATTTGGTGCGGCAAATACTGGGTTAAAAACTTCGTTACTGCCGGTAGCAAAAAGATTAAACCGGCAGTGGACAAAAATGATAACTGAAACCCAATATCTAAGAGCCACAGGGGACGATAGCACAGCAGAAGTAAAGCTACCGCAGCCAGCACATTGCCCCTGTCCTCATCTTTTTCCAAACTTAAACCCAGTAGTAACGCCATACCCATCAGTGCCGAACGCAAAATCGGTGGTGAAAACCCACACACAGCAGCGTAGCTTAGGACAGTACAAGCCGTAATTACCAACGCTACGTTTTTTTTAACTTTTAAGGCTCCTAATACAAGGAGCATAAAGCTTATCACGAGAGCAATATGACTACCCGATACTGACAAAATATGTACAATACCGGTATTCGCAAAAGCTCGAACCGTGTCGGCGTCAATCCCCTCATAACCGCCTAATACCATACCAGCTAGTAGCGCTGCATCATTTGCCGGCATGGTCTTCGCCAGCTTAGCTTTCATCGCTCCACTAAATTCCGCTAAATAAGCCGCTATTGGTTTAGCTGTTTTTGTATACTTAACTTGGCTCGCCGCTACGGTGAAGCGTCCTGCCACTCCCTGAATCTGTCCCTGTAATTCATAGTCAAAGTTACCGGGATTGACATAACTACTAATGGGTAAAAGTTTACCCGCCACTTGGAGTCGTCCATAAGCGGGGAAATTTGTGTGTACCGGCATTTTAATAACAGTAACCCGCACCACACCTGTAGCTGGAACTACTCCCTGCTCCAGGCTTTGCTCTTCGCTTTGCAGTTGCAGACTTACGTTACCATCTTCACGCAGTTTAACTGTACCCGGCACAATGGTGCCACTAATTACCAGCTCTTCTTGTATGTGATTTTTGAGCGCAGATGGGGCAAGATGACCCGCTTGAGTTCCCAGTAGCAAACCACAAACCAAGAAAAACAAACTACTAACTATCACGTAAGCTTGTACTGCTCGCTGCTGCTGCCACAAAAGCATAAATACACCGGCAAAAACTAAAAACAGTACTCCCCAGACAGTAACAGGTAGCACCGGTACGAATTTCAGTCCTACATAGTCACCTAGGGCAAAAGCCGCCACTCCCCACAACAAAAAATTCATATCTAAACCCCCAAGCGTGCTTGCATTTTCGCAAATTTCGCCGGTCCAATGCCAGGGATTGCCATAACATCTTCAATTTTAGTAAAAACGTGTTGCGTCCTATAAGCAATAATTTTAGCAGCAGTCACCGCACCGATCCCCGGCAATGTTTCCAGTTCAGCTTGCGAAGCAGTGTTCAGATTGACCACACCATTTTGATTAAGAAGAGCACTTGGTGCTGCTGTTGTTCCCGCCGCTTGACTTGCTAGTGACTTCTCAGTCTTGCTACTAGCCCTGTGCCCTACTTTACCATTTTGATAAGGCACATTAACTTGACTACCATCTTTACACAATTTAGCTAAATTCACTTTATCGGGATTGGCTTCTACGGTAAAGCCGCCAGCTTGTTTAATCGCATCTACTGCCCTACTCCCCGGTGTTACTTCATACATCCCCGGCTTAGCTACCGCTCCACTTACGTAAACCAGTACCCCCTTAGCCTTCGTATTGACTAAAGCTTGCCCTGCCGGCAATTCTCCCGGGGCTAAAGTTGGCGGCGTTAACTGCCACAAACTAAGTCCTACGCACACCACCACCACCAAACAAATAACTAATATTTTCTTTTTGACTAATAAAGCTTCCACTTCCCTCATCTCCACATAAAAATAAGACTCCCTACGGTTGCCGTTAAGCGTTACCGTAAGGAGCCTGCAATAGCGTTGTTGCGTCAAACTTAAATATTTTAAATTTTAATTGGGTCGCCAGGAATACCGCCATTTTTGGTAATAAAAGCGGCCCCTACAATATAATCATAATATTGCGTTTTCTTGGTTCCGGGATAATAACGAATAGTCACGACATTTTTAGTTTCGTTAATATCATAGAACAAACTACTGCCCACTATGTCTTTCATTTTAGTGCTATAAATATCGGAGCTACCTCTCTTACTTTGTACCCAGCCCCCTGTGGGCGGTACACCTACTTCGATGCTAACCAGTTCATAGGCCTTTTGCAAAATAATAATATTACTTTTAGCCTTCGCATCACGAGCTTCTGCCTGCATATCTGCCAAATGCGGAAGCGCTAACCCCGCCAAAATACCAAGAATAGCAATGACCACAACCAGTTCAATCAAAGTAAAGCCCTGTTGTTTTTTTGGCTTCATACTGCTTTTTCCTCCTTTAATGCTTGGACACCCCTAACTTATCACGGCAAAGTTTTAGCCTTGCTGTGGTGAGTGCAAAAGTATTTGTGATATTTCTGCTGGTACCCCTAACCGCAGAGGAAAACCACTCCATAACCCGGTGCCGTTACTTACATAAAGTTGCAGGTTACCTAACTGGTAAAGCCCAGATACATAGCCCTCGTTAAAAAGTGCTACTAGCTGAGCAAAACCCACCACCATACCCCCATGCGTATGCCCCGACAATTGTAAATCAACCTGTTGTGCGTTATTAAAAGCCACCCCTCGTGGCTGATGAGTCAAAAGAATTTTTACCGCAGACGCAGGTACGCCTCGCAAAGCGCCTACCACATCGGGCGGCACTTCGTCAAATTTAGCACTAGACCAATCCGTTGTCCCCGCAAGCACAATTTGTTGTCCGGCGGAGGTGAGCACCACGTGCTCATTAACTAAAATTTTTAAGCCTAAGCGTTCAAAAGCCTTTAACCAAGATTGCACCCCTGAATAATATTCATGATTGCCTACCACGCCATAAACACCATTTCTGGCCTGCAATTTGCGTAATGGGAGCAAGGCCGCCCAGCGATTAGCCGGCGTACCGTCAATAATATCCCCTGTAAGAACAATGACATCGGCCTGCAAAGCATTCACTCGCATTACTAAATCTTCTACCTGCGCCACCTCGGTCATAGCACTAATATGCAAATCTGAAAGCTGAACTAGCTTAAATCCATCAAGCGTTGCCGGTAGTTTAGTTAAAGTTATGTTTGTTGTTTTTACAGCCGGTGCCTGCACCGTTGACGCCCATAAGCCATACCCCGACAAAGTCAAGGCACAAAACATCACGACTACCGCCCAGCAATTGCTACTAAGTTGCCCAGACCCCAGCGACAGCGACAAGCCTCGCATCACAAGTCCCCAGCAATCTCGCAGGAGTTGTAGCACGCTAGCTAATAACAAAGCATCAAATAACCACCCTAGTACTAACAACAAACTGCGCGGTAATTCTGGAGCAAACATACTGACCCCTGCCAACTGCAACCATAAGTATTTTTGGGAAAGCAAAAATACTACTAGGCACAAGCCAAGCCTGTCCCTTTTGCTCAATTCCAAAGGCCATACCAGCCGTATGCAAACATATAAGCAAACTAACAGTGCTATCAGCGGTAACAAATTCAGCGACCCCTTCCCAGCAAGCTTCTCCTACCAGCCGTTTTACGGCTTAACCACAATATTGACCAATCTACCTGGCACGCAAATAACCTTCACTACTTGTAGTGTACCCAGCAGTTCTTTGATTTTATCATTATTTAAAGCAAAGACTTCTAATTCAGCTTTGGTTGCTTGTGAAGGCACTACAATATGACCTTTGCCCTTACCATTTATTTGCAGGACAATTTCTACTTCCGCTACTTGCATAGCTTGCTCATCATAAGTTGGCCACGGCATTTTATGCACACTTTGGTGAGCATCAATTACAGCCGTCCATAATTCTTCGGTAATATGTGGTACAAATGGTGCCAGTAGTCTAAGCAAAGCAGAAATTGCTTCATAAACTAAACCTGCTTTAGGTTGAGCCTGTTTTTCTTTATAAGCATACAGAGCATTTACCAGTTCCATCATCGAGCTAATAGCCGTGTTAAAATTGAACCGTTGCTCAATGTCATCCGTCACTTTTTTAATGCTCGTATGCAATACGCGGCGTAACTCTTTATCCACTTCATCGAGCTCCTGCTCAGCACACACCGTGATATGCTCTGCTAACTGTGGTTCAAAATGAGCAACAATGCGCCACACTCTGTTCAGAAAACGGAAAGACCCTTCCACCCCTTGGTCGCTCCATTCCAGTTCTCTTTCCGGCGGTGCCGCAAATAAAATAAAGAGCCGTGCTGTATCAGCGCCGTATTTATTAATAATTTCCTCCGGAGAAACCACGTTGCCGATAGATTTAGACATTTTGGCGCCATCTTTAATAACCATGCCTTGAGTTAAAAGGTTTTTAAAGGGTTCCTTCGCCTCAACAAGTCCTGCGTCATGGAGCACTTTCATAAAAAAGCGAGAATAGAGTAAATGCAAGATGGCATGCTCGATACCACCAATATACTGGTCAACCGGTGACCAATGATTAACCGCTTCACTACTAAACGGAGCCTCCGTGTTTTTAGGGTCAGTATAGCGCAAATAATACCACGAAGAACATAAGAAAGTATCCATGGTATCAGTTTCACGGCGAGCAGGTTTACCACATTGCGGACAAGTACAATTCACAAACCCCTCCGCCGTAGCAAGAGGCGACAAATTTCCGCTATCAAACTGCACATTTTCCGGCAACCGTACCGGCAATTCTTGTTCTGGAACCAAAACTTCTCCGCAATCAGGGCAGTAAATAATCGGAATTGGTGCCCCCCAATAGCGTTGTCTGCTAATAAGCCAATCGCGCAAGCGATAATTAACCCTTCTCGTGCCAACGCCCAAACGCTCAATTTCGTCCATAATAGCAGTTTTGGCTTCCTCTGAAGTTAGACCATCAAATTTGCCGGAATTAACCATCACTCCTGCTTCTTCATAGGCTCCCGTCATTTCTTCCAGTTTAAGAACTTGATCTTGCGGTTGAATAACGATAATCTTTTCAATGCCGTATTTATCCGCAAACATCCAATCACGAGCATCATGAGTAGGAACGCCCATAACAGCACCAGTACCGTAATCGTAAAGGACGTAATTAGTAATCCAAATTTGCACCTTGCGACCAGTTAAAGGGTGAATACAATAATAACCGGTAAACATACCTTCTTTTTCTGATTCGCTGGAAGTTCTTTCAATATCAGACGTTTTTTTGATTTTCTCGCAAAATGCGCTTAGAGCAGCGGCATTAGGATTACCGTCCAATATTTTAGCCACCAACGGATGCTCCGGTGGTAACACCACAAAGGTCACCCCTTGGATAGTATGGGGGCAAGTAGTATACACGGCGATTTTCGCCTCTAAGCTCGGTGCTTCAAAACTAAATTCCAAACCTTCGCTACGGCCGATCCAGTTTTTCTGCATGGTTTTCACCCGCTCTGGCCAGCCCTCCAATTCTTGTAAATCCTCCAATAATTGGTCAGCATATTCTGTGATTTTAAAGAACCATTGTTCTAAGTCTTTTTTTACCACTACGGAATCACAACGCCAGCATTTGCCGTCGATAACCTGCTCATTGGCCAAAACCGTACCACAAGTTTCGCACCAGTTTACCGCAGATTTTTTCTTGACCGCTAAACCGCGTTTATAGAAAAGTTCAAAGAACCATTGAGTCCATTTATAATAATCTTCTTGGCAGGTAGTAACTTCACGATCCCAATCGTAAGAAAGCCCCAATTCTTTTTGTTGGCGCGTCATATTGGCAATATTTTCCATGGTCCATTTAGCTGGGTGAATACCGTGTTTAATAGCCGCATTTTCTGCCGGCATCCCAAAAGAATCCCAACCCATGGGATGTAGGACATTAAAGCCCTTCATTGAACGAAAACGTGCTACCACGTCACCAATGGAATAATTGCGTACATGACCCATATGCAAATTACCGGACGGATAAGGGAACATTTCCAAAACATAGGATTTGGGCTTGCTAGCATCAATTTCGGTTTTAAAAGCTTTAGTTTCCTCCCACTGTTTTTGCCACTTGGCTTCCAATTCGTGTGGTAAATATTTCTCGTTAAGCATGCTATAAATTCCTCCTAAAATTTAATAAAAAAGCCCCTCTCCGATATTATTCGGAAAGGGACGAGCTAACCCGCGGTACCACCCTAGTTGTCGACATCGCCGACCGCTTTAAATCTATAACGCAGACTTGCGGCTTGCCTTTAAGGACAAGCTCCTTCACGACGAGTTCATCTTTTTTATGTATTGACTTGCATCAACCGTCAACTTTCTGTAACATAAAGGTAGAGATTACTATTTCGCTTCATAGGATTTAACACGCTTAATTATATAGTAGTGTTTTACAAAAGTCAATTATGAGGAAAGGACGTTGCTCGTGAACATTTACGCCATTGGTGACCTGCATTTATCTGGTACTCCCCCCACCAAACCCATGACCATTTTTGGACAGCACTGGGAAAATCACTGGTCCAAGATCAAAGCTTCCTGGCTCGCACAAGTTCAAGCCGAAGATACAGTGATTTTGTGCGGTGACACTTCTTGGGCCATGCATTTAACCACCGCTCTTGCTGACCTAACGGCCATCTCTGACCTTCCCGGGCAAAAAATTATCCTCCGCGGTAATCATGATTATTGGTGGTCAACCCTCAAAAAGTTGCAAACTCAAACTCAAGGCACTTTGGCTTTTTTACAAAATAATTTTTATGCTAGTGGCCAAACTGCTATCTGCGGTACCAGAGGTTGGAATTTACCCCTGGCACCTAACTTTACTAGTGAAGATTTCACTATCTACCAACGGGAGTGTTTACGTTTGGAAAATTCTCTGCAACAAGCCCAAGCCGCTGGCTATCAAAAAATAATTGTAGCTTTGCACTATCCGCCTTTGTACAATAAGCAAGATGATTCCGTGTTTGCCCAGCTATGCACTCGCTACCGAGTTCACACCTGTGTTTTTGGTCATATTCACGGTGAGGACAGTACCCAAGTTTTTCAAGGCGAGCTAAACGGTACCACTTACCGTTTAGTATCTGCCGATACCGTGGCTTTTCAATTACAATTACTACCCCACCTTTAAAGCTTAATTGCTAGAATAAAACAGCACCGCACATTAGATGTGAGGTGCTGTTTGCTTTTTACATACCTTTATTAACGCTAAAAGTATCCAAGGTATCTGTGATTTTTTTGGCTAAGCTTGCCGGTAAACCTTCAATATTGATGTTCAAGAAACCACGCACAATCGTTGCTGTTGCCTCTTCTTCATCTAGTCCACGCGCCATTAGATACTCGATTTCTTCCGGAGCAATGCGACCAACGGCCGCCTCATGGCTTAACTCTGCATTACCGGTATGAGCATCTAGTTCTGGAATAGCATAAATACGTCCTTCGTTACTGAGCATCAACCCATTACATTCCAAATGAGCTCGAATGCCCTCAGCCTGACCGGAAAGCAAACCACGATTGATAATCACACCCCCCGTAGAAATGCTTCGGGTAATAATTTCTGCACGTGTCCCCGGCACTTCTAAAAGAGCTTTACCTCCGATATCCAAATGGGAACCCGGTGGTGCAACTAAGATAGAGTTTAAACGAGCCACTGCCCCTTTACCCACCAGTCTAGTCGTTGGGTACATCTGCACGTCCTTAACCTGTTCCATACAAACATAGTTGGACATATACTGAGCATCTTCCCCTACGATAGCCACTGTCCGTGGTCTCACCGCAATATCCTTACCCCAGCTGTGAATCATCGTAAAAGTCAGTTTTGCTCCTTTTTCTACATAGAACTCACTAATCCCAATATGCACACCATGTTCCACCGCCGGATCACTGGCACAACCGGAAATGATATTTAGTTCCGCACCTTCTTCTACAATTACCACATTATGTACTCGTTGGAGCTGAGCTTCGTGTCCGATATAAACACAAGCTTGTAGCGGGGCACTAATTTTATGACCAGCACGTACCCTAATAAAATAACCTTGCTCTTTTTCTAGAGCTGTTTTGGCCGTATATTTATCAGTGTCAGGTGCTACGGCTTTCCACCAATACTTGGCAACTAATTCTGGGTGTTTGACCGCAGCGTCACCAGTATTCATTAATTCCAGTGGCGTATCTTGGGTAACGTCTACTTGCACCGCCGCATTATCCACTTGGATAAAAGTTGCGCTACGTCCTGTACCATCCAGTTCTATACCCACTTTTTCCAGCTTAGCCCTACCGTTGCCGGATAAATCTTGCGGGCTTTTCGTTCTAATGCTATCGTTATCGTCATAATCAGCAAAGTTAATATCTGCACCAAAAAGAGCTTTTTTCTCCAGTGCTGCTGTTAATTTATCAGTCATCATAATCCCCTCCTGCAACCAGTTTTAATGCAATGTTCATAACCAGTTTTACCGATACAGGCTAGCATTTCTTGGGGATCACCACTACAAGACAAGGTGCCTTGGTACAAAATATGTGCCATATCCGAAGGCACATATTTCAAAATATGGCCTAAGTGTGTAATGATTAAACCGGCTTTATTACTTTCCTGCAAGGGATTTCTTGCGCTACAGGCAGCCGGATTATGTGTACAACAACTTTTATTGCACTCTTTACTACAACTACCAAAGTCCTTGGTCAAAATGTAATTAGCAGCACGACCGACTAAAGCAATATTTTCTACGTCCACCCCAGATTCCGGCTCGTCTAATAACAGCAAATCAGGATTTTGTGCCATTAATTGTAATAATTCCGACCGCTTGATTTCCCCACCGGAAAAGCCTTCATTAACTGAACGATCCAAGAAACGATCCAAACCCATCCAGGCAGCCATTGTTTCTGTTTCTTCTTTAGTAGCACCGCAGATTTCCACCATTTGTCGTAAACTTAAACCCCGAATAGTTGGGGGACGCTGGATCATCACACCAACACCCAATTTAGCCCGTTCATGAACGGTAGCGGCAGTAATATCTTGACCTTTAAAATAAATAGAACCACTGGTTACTTTATAACGTTCAAAGCCCATAATAGTGCTAATTAGCGTAGACTTTCCTGTACCATTTGGTCCAAAAAGCACATGGACTTCTCCCGGTTTAATATGGAGATTAATATCATGAAGAATTTGTTTACCGTCAACTGAGACAGCTAAATTCTCAAGTTTTAACATTTACAACCCCTTCTTTCTGTGTCGTTTTACAGGGAAAGTATACCATATTACTTGGAATTCGTCCAGCGGTTTACCCAATTATTTTTTCGGCACTTTAGCTACTGTTGGCACGAAAGAACAGGATGTGCTACAATAGAGCCATACCCGTCCGCCCGGGGTGGGTAGAGGAGGTTTAGACATGAGAAATAAAGAGGTTGAACAAACAGTACTGACCAGACTAAAAACTGTAAAAGGCCATATTGCAGGTATTGAAAAAATGGTAGCCAATGAAGAATGTTGTGCCAACGTTTTAGTACAGCTATCCGCCACCCGTGCCGCCATTGAAAAAATCGGCATCTATCTTTTAGAAAACAATGCGACCGAATGTTTATGTGCTGATGCGCAAACTGATGCCGAAAAAGAACGTGTCCAAAAAGTAGTTAAACAAATTATTTCTTTTATGAAATAAGCGAATATTGGGGGAGGATCTATGCATCAATATCTATTTTTCATTGGTAATTTCCCTGTGCGTATGTACGGCTTAGTACTATGCCTCAGTATTTTTCTCGCCACCGGCGTCGCCTATTTTTTAGCTAAACAAGATGGCCGTGGTTGGCACAAGCATATTGTCGACATCGGTATTTATGGTGGTTTCGCTGGCATTATCGGCGGCCGTTTATGGGATGTTTTCTTTTTTGACTGGGCTTACTATCAAGACCATTTGTTGGAAATTCCTTTTGTGTGGCAAGGCGGCATGGCCATTCAAGGTGGTATTATTGCAGGTGTCCTAGCCGGTATCTGTTATTGTAAAATACATAAAATCGATGCCATTAGCCTGCTAGACATTGTAACGCCCTCGCTCTTAATCGGTCAATCCATCGGTCGTATGGCTAACCTATTGAACGGTGATGCCTTTGGCACTCCCACCGGCGGCAATTTTGGTCTTTTATATCCGGAGGGTACTCTTGCCTATCGGACCTATGGTAACACCCCGCTGTGGCCGGCAGAGGTTTGGGAAGGACAACTAGACATTGTCCTCTTTGCCCTGCTCCTACTTTTTAGCACTACGCGCTATGCCCGTGGTCAAGTTTTTTTACTCTATGTCCTGCTTTATTCCGGAGTACGCTTTGGGTTAGAAATGTTACGTGGCGATTATACTACGCCTCTGGTGTGGGGTTTGAAATCGGCCCAAGCCACAAGCCTCGCTTTTATGGTTGTAGCCGCCGTTCTTTTTCTTTGGTTAGAGTACCAACAAGGGCAAACAGAAAAAAAATAAAAATAAAGGCACTGCTTGTTTTCATACAAGCAGTGCCTTTATTTTTATTTTTAAATCAACCCACGGCTGTTTTTAGTGTAGTCCCTAGTCCTTTAACACCAAACTAACTGGGCAGTGATCACTACCCACAATTTCATTATGAATACCGCTGTCAACTATGTTCCCTGCCAGAGCTTTAGCCACCAAGAAGTAATCAATACGCCACCCTACATTCTTCTCTCGAGCCTTGAACATATAAGACCACCAACTGTATTTCACTTCCTCAGGGTACAAAAAACGGAACGCATCTACAAAACCCTTTGCCAGAAAATCCCTAAACTTACCCCGTTCTTCATCACTAAACCCAGCATTTTTGTGATTGGTTTTAGGATTCTTCAAGTCGATTTCTTCTGCCGCCACATTAAGGTCACCACAAATAATCACCGGTTTTTTTGTATTTAAACCTTGGACATAACTTTGAAATGCCTCTTCCCATTCCATTCTATAGGCTAATCGAGCCAGTTCTCGTTGTGAATTAGGCGTATACACATTAACAAGGTAAAAATTTGCAAATTCTGCCGTAATAACCCGTCCCTCTTGGTCATGTTCGGCTAAACCCAAATCATAGGTAACTGCCAAGGGCTTAATCTTAGTAAAAATAGCTGTTCCCGAATAACCTTTTTTAACTGCACTGTTCCAATATTCTTCATAACCAGCAAAAACGAACTCTGCCTGCTCTCGTTGCATTTTGGTTTCTTGCACACAAAAAATATCCGCTTCGGAACTTCTCAAAAACTCCGCGAACCCTTTATTCACACACGCTCTTAAACCATTGACATTCCAGGAAATTAATTTCATTCCTTACCCTCGACTTTTCTTTTTAAATTTTTGCGTTTACCAGTAAATAAAAAATTAGCCAGGATAATCACACCGGTAATGCCAATCAGTACCTTGTTCCCGGCAATTTCTGGTGTCATAAAACACATACCAAGTCCAAAAAAGGCGAATAAAATTAAGGCAATCCCACCATTAAAACTCCAACGTTCCTGCTCCTCTAAGCTCGCCTTAATCAAAACGCTCCCCAGCAGGATATAATAAGCGTTAAGCACAAGTGCCGCCACCAAAGTGCCGGCAAAAACATTCACCGATAATAAGGAACCTAAGAAAATTACCGGCGGTAAATAGATGAAAATTCTAAAGGCCAAAGTATGCTGTGCTTGTTTCCAATAGAGAACTGGATACAACCAAGCCAGCCCTGCTGTTACAAGAAATGCCGTCAAAAAAAGGCCATTATTAATACGCACTGCCCAAAAATAGGGCATTAGTAAATGACTCCCGACAAGCATCGTCAAAGCAGCACTCAGATGAAAAAGAGCCCTGCTACCTAAATAAGGCTTTTCCGCCAAAAGTTTACCTAGAAAAGCCAAAAGCGTCAAACAAACCACTAACTTAGGTCCACTAAACCAGCAATATGGTGTTTCAAAAATGCCTTTACCTAACAAGACTAAACTAGCCAGCAATAGTAAAAAAACAGCAAAGGTCGGTCCTTTTTGCCTAACCATTATTGTTTCAACCCAGCCACTGCATCTTGCAACTCATTAACTTCTTTGAGGCAAGCGAGTAGTACTTCTACCGTTTGATAATCTCGTTCATCTATGCAGACGATCAGCTGTGTCTTTAATTTTTCATGGATGGGCATTAATTTTGCTTGTAAGTTCGTATAAAAATAATTGCCGGCTTCGATTATTTTTTGATTTTCTTGTGGATCCATTTCCTCTAACGCTTGGTTAAACTTAGTGATACAAGTTTTAATACTTTGCAGACCTTGTTCAAATTCTTTTTTTTCTATTTTCATCAACATTCCCTCCTTATAGCTATCCTTAGTTGCCACCCTCTTTCACAAGAAACGTAGCCTGTATTCCATTCTTCATTATTTTACCTTATTTCGCAAACAACTGCTAGCTGTATTTAGCAAAAGCGTTATTTCACATTTTGTTCAAGGTTTCGACCTTTATTTGCCATAGTTATTGCTTATACTGTGTTTGTAGCAAAAAGTTACCCCCTTTTGTTACACCCTTCCCATCAAATCATCATAAATAACTTTCCCTTGGAAATAGCCGTCTGCAAACCCCTTGCAGACGGCTATTTTCTTTCCCGGAAAAGATAAAAACAGCAATTACTTTGCCAGAAAAAGTAATTGCTGTTTTTAAATGGTTTATTTGTTGTTAGGGACGAGAATTGCCCATGCGTCTGGCTTAAAACCTAAGAGCACTACCTCTTCACTTACCACCAGCGGTCTTTTAATGAGCATACCATTAGTTGCTAATAAGGCCAATTGCTCTTCTTCTGTCAGTAATGGTAGTTTAGCTTTCAAGCCTTGGGTTTTATACAGCAAACCGCTAGTGTTAAAGAATTTTTTGAGAGGTAAACCACTGGTTTGCCACCAAGCGGTTAGCTCTGTAACACTGGGGTTGTCTGTAACAATATTACGTTCCTCGTAAGTTAGCTGTTTTTCAGCTAGCCACTGCTTAGCTTTTTGACAAGTACTACAAGGTGGATAAAGTAAGACTAAAGTACTCATTGCTTAGTTTCTCCCGGCAAGCCAAAATAATTGTAAACATTTTGAATTACTGTTTCTGCCAGTTCCGGTTCTAGCTTATAGTACTGTGCTAGCTTAATAATACCCTTGCACTGATATTGCACATAGGCGTTAAATTTGGCTTTATCCAGAGCAAAATGCTCACCGTCACTAGTGCCAGTCCCACATTCAACGATCGTAAACAATTTAATCGTGCCCATACTTTTATCCAAAAAGAAGAATAGGTAGGGGAATTCCGCATTAAACCGGTTAATCAGTTTTTTAATCTCGGTATCAGTAAAAAGCTCCTCTTCCGTATAGTCCGAAAAATGAATGACTAAACGCTCCCGAAATTTTTCCACATAGCTGGCACTCCTGCCCAAGCACTCTAGCAAGGCAAAATATCTTGCGGTAGCTTCGCTGGTAACTTCCTCCCTAGTAATCTTGAGGTTAATATAGGTTTCTTTTTCTAAATAAGTTGTAATAGCTGCTTGATATTGTGTGTAGTCCATTTGTTTGCACCTACTCGTTCAATTGTTGATAAGGTACTAATGTAACCTTAAGCTTGGCAAATTGTTCTTTTTCATCTTTTAGTTTAATATTAACTACCCACAGTGCAATGCCTAAATCATCTTTAGCTTGCTTGCCTTGCAAATTTTTTTCTACAGTTAACCATTCCACAAGCTTTTCCTGCTCTAGATAAGTAATTAGTTGTTCTTTCTGCCAAGTTTTTATATTGCGGTCAGAAAAATAAATAGTAGCCATTACAACTTGTTCGATAACCCAACACTCAATGCGGTAAGGTCTGGCGTCGCTAAAAGAGCCTTCGGCGTAACCTAAATCCTTATCAATCGCACCAGCTTCATCAATAGTGTCCGTATAAGTAGCCTGTGGCTTAATATGCGGATGTGGGTACTTTAATTCCATAATATTTTCTACTGTTTTTTCCATATTATCCCCTTTTATTTGTAGTTGTTAAGAATTTTTTTACAATATTTAACCATATCATGTTGCACAGCTTCTGGTCCTAAAATTTTAACTTTAGCGCCTAACCCCAGGAGCCAACCAAAGAATACTGGGCTAACAGCAACACTAACTTTAATAATAAAATCTTCATTAGTATCTTTTTTAATGGAGATATTTTTGCCAAAACGGTCAATCACCACACCGATTAATTCATTAGCAAATTGCAGGGTTACCTCCGTTACTTCTCCCCCAAACATACCAAAATATTGTTTAGTGTAGGCCACGGGATCAAAGGGGCACTGCAAGTCACCAAAATCACTGGCCGTTTCCAGCATCTCCACCTCGGCCATGCGATCTACACGGTAATGCACGCAGTTACCATGTTTAGTATTGTAAGCGATAAGGTAGTAATTATCATTTTCCCAACACAAGGCACATGGATTTTCGCAATATTTACCGCCATTTTTGCGCACTGTTTCACCTTTATCCAGCGTCCATTCCATGTATTTGAAAGTAATCTGTTTTTTCTCGGCAATCGCTAAGTGCAGTTTATCCACATTGTAGTAGATACTCTCGTGCATATTTTTAATTCTGTTTTGCACAAACACCTGCCGGTGTAAATTGCGAGCTTGGAATTTACTAGTGCACTGTTCCAGCTTTTTAATCAGTTCTAAACTTTTTCTCCCAGTAATAAATTTAGAGGCTTCTACTGCATCAACCAACAATTTTAATTCGGGCAGTTCAAAAACGCGTGCTCCCACAAAATACGCATTAGAACGGCTACGAGTACAAATAACATCCAGTCCGAATTTTTGCAAGGTGTCAATATCATCATAAATGCTTTTACGTTCAGCCGCAATCCCGCGCTCTGCTAGTTTCGCAATAATTTGGTTAACCGTTATTGTATGCAGCTCATCAGTTTCTTCCAATAAGATTTTTTGAATATGTAACAACTTGGATTTTTGATTCATTGATTTTGGCATATGGACACCTCCTGCGTGCTTCTTACTTATTTCTCAGTTGCAATGAACTGATTTCTAGCAACCTATTACTTTGTTAGTATTAGCTATCTTTTTGCTTTTCCCTGCCTGTTCACAAAAAGTTTCCAAATAAAAAAGGTAATGAGCACCGTCTGTAGCGCACTCATTACCTCGTTGTTTAAGTTGTCCGTCTTGTTACTTATTTTCCTGCCGTTGTAAGATATACCAACCGCCTTTTTTATTAACCGTTTGCCATTGTTTATCTCCTACCTGTAAAAAATCCTTGTAATTTTTTTCTTTAACAATCGTCACAGGCTGCTTTGTCGCCAAAGCCTCTTCAAAGGTGGCATAAGGCATAATATTCTTAATGGACCAGCTAAAAGCTGCCGGTTTGAAACCTGCCACGTCACTAGCTGCCATCACTTTTACAATACGCTTATTGGAATAAAAAACAGCAGAAGTTGGATAATCACTAAAACAGTACACTGTATCGTAAGTTGGATAATCCGTATCTAAAGCAACCGCAACCTCTTTGGCCGAACGCAACTGAGTCATAGGTACCGCCACTGACCACACTAAACAGAAGTTGAAGGCAATCGCGGTTACCATCATACTAGCAAGCACGCTTTCCTTGTTGCCCTTGAGGTAGCTATAAAGGCCATAGGCCATACCCAATACAATGATGAGGATAAGTAGCCAAATGGAACGCACGCCAATGCCCTCGAAGCGTTCTGCCCAAATGGCAGCAGCAACTAAGAATAGGTAGAAAGCGAAATTGTATAATAAAATGCCACCTAAACGCACTTGTGTCATTTTTTTGCTCAAATAACCACCTAGCAAGAGCGATAGGGGAAATAACATGGGATAAGTATAAGTTAAATATTTAGTCGCCATCGATTGAAAGAAAATAAAAATCGTAACCGTCCAAATCAGTAAAAACAATTCTTTGCTTGGAGGTTTTTGCCATTGAGCCGTTGGCTTAAAACAATCCTTCACTACTTGCGGTAAAAAGCCCACCCAGGGGAAAAAAGCTAATAAGGTGACTAAAGTATAATAATAAATCACGTTATCTCTTGGATGTTCTGAAACAGTAGCCCGCAAAAAGTTATGCGTACCGAGAAACATATCCAAAAAGGCCGAGCCATGGATAGCATACATTTGATAGTACCACGGTGTTGCAATTAATAAAAATAAAATGCTGCCAGTGAAAAGTTTTGCTTGTTTCAAAGACGCCCAACCGCGGTCCGCAATAATAAATAAACAAATAATCAGCCCCGGCAACAAGAACCCAATAGGTCCTTTTGTTAGTGTAGCCAGCGCACAAAAAGCATATGTACCATAGTAGTAGTTTTTATTCGTACTGCTATAACCTAAATAATAAAAAAGGAGCGCTCCACTAAAAAACGTGAATAACGTAGCGTCCGTAATCACTGATTTACTGATTAAAAAGAATTCCACAGTGGAAGCCAAAATAAAAGCACTAAAAATTCCGCCCTGATTGTTGTATAATTTTTTCCCGCCCCAAGCAATTAGCACCAAAGCACTCAAACCAAATAACGCAGGGAAAAAACGTGAAGCAAATTCGTTGATACCAAATAACTTGTACCCTAAAGCGGTCAACCAATAAAAAAAGACCGGTTTATCAAACCAATAATTACCGTAGATCTGTGGGGACACCCAGTCCCCTGAAAGCACCATTTCTTTGGCGGTCAAAGCATAATTAGATTCTACGCTGTCCGTAACCAGCATCACCTCATTGCACCCGAATAACAGTACCATACTGAGCAGTCCTAATAAATAGATCAGCTTTTTTGACATAAAATACCCCTCACCCCATCATTACTTTTTTTTAGTATAAACAACTAGACTGAAAAATTGCTGAAGTTAACTAGAGTGGTAAAAAAATCGCAAAACTACTACCACAGCCCGGCTTACTAGTAACGACGATTCGTCCTCGATGTTGTTTAACAATCCAGTTAGCAATTGCTAGCCCCAGACCAAACCCACCGTCTACTCTCGACCTGGTTTTATCTGCTCGATAAAACCGTTCAAAAATATGTTTTTGTTCTTCTGCCGTCATTCCTACACCTGCATCGGCAATGGTCAAGACCACTTCTTTGCTAACAACGGCTAGTGACACCGTTATTTGGTTTTGGGGTAACGAATATTTAATCGCATTGTCCACAATAATCGTTACCAATTGTTTAATTTTTTCTTTATCCACTTTGCAAACAATCTGTTCTGACTGTTGGTAGTTAATTTCTAGCTGGTTTTTATACGCCAACGGTTGTAAAAGAGTCAGAACCTCAGCAACTAACCCATTAATGCTTGCTTCTTCCTTCACCAGGATCAACCCTTTGTCATCAGCACGTGCCAAAGTCAGTAACGTCCCCGTAAGTTTATTAATAGCCTTAATCTCCGTCTTCACATTCGCAAACACCTCCCGGGCAAAAGGACTAAAATGACTGTCCTCATCGGCCTCAATAGCCTCCGTCGCTATTGTTAATACCGCCAGTGGGGTTCTAAGTTCATGGGACGCATCGGCGACAAATTCTTTTTGCTTTTGAAACGCTGTTTTAATGGGCAAGAGATTTTTACCTGCCAAATAATACCCAATATAGCCGGCAATCGCCAGAAATAAAAGGATTAAAATCGCTATGATTTTCGCCGCACTGGTGCTGGCCTCATAATATCTAGTCAAATTGCGAAAAATATAGAGCGTCCCCACCACGGTACCGTTCTTAATCACTGGGCTTTGGCCGGCAATAAAAACTCCCCGTTCCCCGTTGGCTTTTTCTAAAAAGATTAATTCTTTGTGGTCTTCGGCATCAACCCACTCTTGTTTTTGAATAATAAGCTTTTGTGCTAATTCGCCGCTACCCATTTGATTTAAAATTACCTTGCCCTCATTGTCCAGCAAATAAGCAAATGCCTGCTCTTCAGCTAATGTTTTCGGAAGCAATGGATGCACACCTAATTCAGCATACTCCTGTGCTTCCATTTTGACCATTTCCGCCACATTAAAAGTAATTTCGCGGGTTAGAGCCATCAGCACTATTTCAAAACTGGCAAATGCAAAAACAATTAAAAAGGTACTAAAAATCAGCATATAAATAATTGTTAATTGTCTGCGTATTTTTTCAAACATTATTATCCCTCAATTTTATAGCCAACACCACGCACAGTTTTAATAAAATCACTGTCCGTTAAAGTGGCTAGCTTTTTGCGTAAAAGCTTAATGTGGGCATCAAGATTATTGGTTGTAACTTCACTATTAATACCCCACACCCGATCAATCAAGATTTCACGCGGAAGAACTTGTCCCTTATTTCTCATCAAAAGATCAATGAGGTCAAATTCTCTCGGAGTCAGTTGCAAGCAATGTTCTTCTAGTAACAAAGTTTTTTCCGTTCGATTTAGTCTGAATTGGCCACACCTAATTTCCTCCGGTTGAAACTCCCCTAGCCGTCTGACTAATGCTTTTATACGCGCCACTAATTCTGCAAATTCGAAAGGTTTCACCAAATAGTCATCAGCGCCACTATTAAGCCCACAAACGATATCCTCGAGCCCGTCACGGGCTGTTAAAAGCAACAACTTACCACAGTACAGTTCTTCACGCAAACATTTGCAAATTTCGATACCACTCAAACCAGGTAACATCCAATCCAAAATCACCAAGTCATAGTTAGCGCTGTAAACCTTACGGTAGGCTTCATCACCACGTTCCACCCAATCAACTTGAAAACCCGCCCTTTTTAGCATAGTTGCTACTAACTCCCCCAGCATTTTATCATCCTCAGCAAATAAAATTCGCATTGCTATGCCCCCCCGTCCCTGTTATTTTTATCTTAACATTATGATTGTAAAAAAACAATAAAACTCTAGAGGGACTAGTCCTTCTAGAGTTTTATGTTCATACTTTACAACACCTTTTTTTCGGGAGCAATCAAAAAAGTTAAAGCGTAGGTTAAGGTACAAGCCAACCACTCCGCATAAATAACATGTGGCAAAATACGAATTGCCGGTACCAATTGCCACGTAATTAAAAGCACCAGTCCCACTAGCAGGGTATTAAAGCCGGCAGCCTTACAGCAGTAGCGAGGGAAAAACAAAGCGACAATTACCAGCACACTAAAAGCTGCCGTCAAACTAAGTCCCGCCATGATGGTATTTAAAATACCGGAAATGCTCATGGCCATAAAAACCGTTAACCCACCGGCAATAACAACACACAAACGCATCATCGACAGTTGTTTGGCATCACTACAGGTTGGATTAATGAAACGTTTGTAAATATCATTGGAAAACATGGTGCCTGCACTCAGCAGTAAATTACACGCCGTGGAAACATCTGCCGCCCATAAAGCTGCCAAAGTAGTACCAGCCAAAATTGGTTGCATACTAACAATAACCTGAGGCAAAGCCAGTGCCGCTTGCGCCTCTGGATAAGAGGCTTTGGCACAAACACCCAAAAGTGCCGCCATGAACCCGATAGGAATCATCAAAATCCCGCCCCAAATAAAACCTCGTTTAGCCGTAGCGGCGTCTTTGGCGCCTAAGGAAATTTGAATAATACTCTGCAAGGATAAATTAACCGTTACCAGCACCGTAATCCAAGCCATAATACCTGTTAGCCCCACCCCAGCAATCGGATCGAGCCAAGGGATATTTGGAGGTAATTGTAAGGATAACTGACCAAGCCCCCCCACATTACTTAGCTGAATCCAGGTTGCTACCATAATGCCGCCATAAATCAAAATAATATTCAACACATTAGCCAAGCTTGCTGACCACATACCACCAATAAAGGTAATACTAATGAAAGTCACCGCGCTCATAATCATCCCTGTCCTAAAATCAAAAATTTCCGGCATAATAGCGTGCAAAATACTCCCGCCGGCAATATATTGTAAAGAAATAATTACCAGTTGAATAACGATCTGACAGATAACGCCCAAGATCACTGCTTTATTGTCATGATGCCTTTCAATGAGCTCTGAAATCGTAGTAATTTCCGCTTGTCGATATTTGCGTGCTAAGAACAGTCCCATCACCACGGCACCGATACCCCACGCAATCGTATACCACCCAGCAGCAAGACCTACTTTAAAAGCGTGTTCAGAAACCCCGATCGTCGAGGCACCTCCTACTGCTAACCCAATAATCGAAACACCAATGAGCGGTGCATTAAGTTTGCGGCCAGCTAAAGCATAATTTTCCATGGAACCTTCACTTCTTTTTTTAGCATACCAACTAATACCAAACAAAGCCACAATATAGAGAATTAAAATTACCAGTGAAACTGACATCCCAAAACCATCTCCTCTTTTTATGTTTTGGGGCATAAAAAAAGCGCCCCTCTAAAGGGACGATAAAATATCGTGGTACCACCCAATTTGACACAAAAGTTCCAAAAAAAATAACCCCGGCTGTTCTGGGACGAACATTTGCCGCGGTACCACCCAATATTGGAATGCTTTTGCATCCACTCTCAATCCTTTAACGCAGGAACACGGCCTCGCCTACTAAATTTTCAGCTAGCAGCTCGGAAGGGAACTTCTTCTGCATTTTCGTCACCGGTTTTCACCACTCCGGTTCTCTGAAGGCGTCCTGTACAGAATACTTTTCTTCGTCATCACAATCACGTTTTTCATTTATGTTGCCATTATACCTAGCAAGAGTAACAAAGTCAACCCTGCGCCCCTACTTCCTGCCACAAATAAATATTTACTAAAATTATATTGACAAGAGCGTGCATTGTCGATATAATATCCCTTGTTAAGTCGTGACTCCGTAGCTCAGCTGGATAGAGCGTTTGACTACGAATCAAAAGGTCGCAGGTTCGAATCCCGCCGGGGCCACCAAATTTAAATATTTGCTTAACGTACGACTCCGTAGCTCAGCTGGATAGAGCGTTTGACTACGAATCAAAAGGTCGCAGGTTCGAATCCTGCCGGGGCCACCATTTAAAAGTATCAGCATATTTCTTACGAAATATGCTGATTTTTTGTGTCCATTTTCGTTTAAAACAATTAAATATGATATAATAAATTAAAGTTAAAGTGCCTTGCGCTTTACAAAAAGGAGGAGTTCTTATGAATTTAAAGAAAACTATTTTCTCTGTGATTGCGCTTTTTATGCTCGCAATCTGCGCTACCTGTTTTGCCGGTCCACTACAAGCTACTTTGGCTCAAAAGGAACAAGCCATTGCTGTTGCTAAAGCAGAGGTACCTGCAAACATCAATTACTTAGGTATTAAAAACGACGAAGATGAGTTTGAAGTTTCTTTCCAAGATCCTGCCACTTTAGAATATTATGAAGTTGAAGTAATAGCCGCTACTGGCAAAATCAAGACAATAGAGATTAAGGGCGCAAACACTGCTAAAAGTGCCACTGTTAACCAAACGGAAGCTGACATTAAAGCCATTGTTCTCGCCGCTTATCCAGATGCCCAAAATTTAGTTATCACCCAAGACACCGAAAACGGTCTAACTGAATATGAAGCTAAGTTTACCGCCACTAAATTTACTGTTAAATTAGAGCTTAATCCGGCCACCGGTGCGATTTGCAAACGGGAACACAAATATTTTTAAGTCTTAAAGCATTAATACCGACCCCTAAGGGTCGGTATTTTTTTACCATTTCTCTATTTCCTCTTCCGTATAACCACATTCTCGCAATAGCTCCGCCGTTTGTTCCCCTAGTTTGGGTGCTCGTTTTTTTAGTTGTGCCGGAGTCTGCGACAGTTGCATGGGAAACCCCATTTGCCTGTAAGTCCCTATTTCCTCGTCCTCTACTGTTAGCACCATGTTATTAGCTTTGGTCTGCGGAGCCGCCATAGCTTCGCCAAAATTCAAAATTGGCGTGGTGCAGGTATCTTTACCAGCCAAACTTTGTTCCCACTCCTGTAACGTTTTGGTCAAAAATATTTGGCTGAGCCGTTTTTTTAATGCAGGGTGGTTGCTTTCTTCCTTAATGGCATCGGCTAGTTCCGGCAGATCCAGTGCCCAACATAAATTATTCCAAAATTTTTGTTCTAAGGCTCCTACCGCTAAATAACGATGATCAGCTGTTTCATAGATATTATAGTTAGCGTAAGCTCCCGTCAGCCAATTATTACCCCGCTCCGCTATAAACTGTTCACCAAAATACAAACTGGCAGCACCGGGCATCAGAGCTAGTGCTGAATTATACAAGGCAATCTCTATTTCTTGTCCCTCACCAGTGCGTTCAGCATGACGCAGTGCCGTTAAAATGCTCATGCCAGCCATTAAGGCTGCATTCATATCTGCCATTAAGACACCGGGAATCGCAGGTTTCCCCTCTTTTTCACCACTCATAGCGGTAACTCCCGCTAAGCTAACATAGTTGATGTCATGTGCCGCCTCGTCACGGCGTGGCCCTTGTTTGCCAAAACCACTTAAAGCACAATAAATAATTTTAGGATTAATTTTTTTAGCTGTTTGGTAGTCAATCCCCAGCCGCTCCAAAGTACCAGGCCGGTAACTTTCCATCACGACGTCTGCCGTGGCTATTAATTTCAAAAAGAAAGTCCGTCCCTTGTCTCGTTTTAAATCCAACGCCAGACTTTTTTTATTACGGTTAAGTTGCAAATGCCAATAACCAAACCCTTTTTGAAAGGGCGGAAAGCTTCTAGCGTAATCTCCCTCTTTGGGTTCTTCTATTTTAATCACTTCTGCACCAAAATCCGCTAAAATCATACTACAATATGGTCCAGGTAACAGCCGTGTCAAATCCAATATCCTTATGCCTGCTAATGCCTCCACCCTCACACCTGCTTTCTTCTTGCTCTTTTATTATAGCCTGCCAGCCTAGCTCTGGCAAACGTTAAGTATTCAAAAAAGCTTGCCTACGAACTCAGATAACACACTCAAAAATTGACAAGCAAACCCTCTTCCGCTACAATTAAGCCGTAGCCTCTGGGCACAAAACATTTTAGGAGGTATTTAATTTTGAAAAAAACACTAGGTATTATAGCGGTCATTCTCCTTATCGTTGGAATGATTTTTAGCAGTTACAACGGATTAGTTGCCATCAATGAAAATGTTGCCGGTAAATGGAGCCAAGTAGAGAACCAGTTACAGCGTCGTAATGACTTAATTCCCAATTTAGTTAACACCGTCAAGGGCTTTGCAGCTCATGAAACAGAAGTCTTTCAAGCTGTTTCTGATGCCCGCGCCAAACTAAGCGGTGCCAAGACCGTGGCTGATACTAGCCAAGCCAATGGTGAAATGAACGGTGCCCTTTCTAGATTACTGGCTATTTCCGAAAATTATCCAGACCTGAAATCTAACACTAATTTCACTCAATTGCAAGATGAATTAGCCGGCACTGAAAACCGGATTGCTGTTGCTCGTAAAGACTATAACGAGTCTGTGCAAATCTACAATTCCAAAGTTAAAACTCTACCCACCAGTCTTTATGCCGGTGCCCTCGGTTTTAGCCAAAAAGATTATTTCAAGGTAGAAGAAAGCGCTAAAGCTGTGCCCAAGGTTTCCTTCTAATTTTCTATTCAAAAATCTTTAAGTTAGGGGAATTACTATGAAACGTTGGTTAACGCTCCTCATCTTAGCCATCCAACTAGTCTTTGCCGCCGGTGCCAGTGCTGCTGTCCAAGTACCACCTAAGCCGACGTCTTCCATCTATGTGCAAGACTATGCTCAAGTACTTTCAAGCCAAAGCAAAGCAGCCATTAATGCTTACAGTCAAGATTTGGATAAAAAAACGACCGCCCAAGTGGTAGTCGTTACTATTCCTTCCCTAGATGGACAAGCTCTAGAGGACTATTCTTTGGAGCTTATGCGTCAATGGGGCATCGGTAACAAAACCAAAAATAATGGGGTTTTGCTCCTCGTCGTTGTAAACGACAGACAATCCCGTATTGAAGTTGGTTATGGTCTGGAAGGTGCTCTTCCCGATGGCTTAACCGGACGCATCCAAGACCAAGCCATGTTACCGTATTTTAAACAAGGTCAATATGATAAAGGCATCAATCGCGGTTATGCGAATATCGTCAATACCGTAGCCAAGGAATATAACGTCCAACTGGACGATATTAAAAGTTCCAGTACTGGGCAAGAACAAGCTGGCGTCACCCAAGCCCTTAATGGCTTGCCTTGGTGGCAAAAACTACTTTTAGCTGTTGGTTTAGCCGGCTTGCTACTCGTAGATCAGCTTTTTTTTGGCGGTATTATCCTCCACACTATTTTGCTCATGCTCATGCGTGGCGGTGGCCGCGGCGGCGGCGGTGGTTTTGGTGGTGGCGGCGGCGGTGGCGGCGGCTCCAGCCGTAAATGGTAAGATCTAAATGATATAAA
The DNA here is from genome assembly GCA_036659415.1 of Acidaminococcaceae bacterium. Lineage (GTDB taxonomy): Bacteria > Bacillota > Negativicutes > Acidaminococcales > Acidaminococcaceae > JAVXCQ01. The sequence goes on along the minus strand of JAVXCQ010000006.1, from coordinate 19,662 downwards.
ATCATTTGCTACAAACATAAAAGGCTTACACCTGCTAGGATGCTCCTAACAAGTGTAAGCCTTTTTTATCTTTATAGCGACGTGTAAAGTTCCCTAATGCAAGCATCGGCCAAAGCACCTAAACTAGAAACGGCCCGTGCCGGCGGTAAACCAGAGGCGTCATAACCCAACGGTATTTCCGTACAAGCAGTCATTACCGGCAAATCTCGCTCCGCCCATAATTCCAAGACCACCTTTTTGACCAGCGTTCCCGCTGCCGCTAAGCGGTTAGCTTTCACGTCGTAGATACTTTGTTGAATTTCTTCCCGTTGTTGCTCGTTAGGCAAATATAAACGGTAATCATGTTTTTTGGCATACTCTTGATAAAGCCCACTTTGTAGCGTACCAATAGTAGACAACATCCATGCGCCCTCCGGATTGATTTTTTGAGCTGCTAGCACCGTTTCTTCAATAATATGAATCAGTGGTCTAGTTAACGGCTCTTCAAAGCGGTCTATAAAATAATGGGCCGTATTACAAGGGACAGCCAAAATATCTGCTCCCATCATAATCAATTGAGTGAAATCCTGACGCAATTGATTAGCCGGACTAGGGCCTTGACCCAAAATAGCTTGACTGCGATCCGGCAAATCACTATCCGCAATCATATAGACTACGGGATGCTCTTGGTCGATGGTTGCCGGTGCTTTAGCCGCCAGTAAACGCAAAAATTCCGCTGATGCTGCTGACCCCATGCCCCCAATAACTCCCAGCTTCTTCCCATTTTTAATCAATTTCTTCACTTGCCTGCCTCCTTGTAACGGTTTACTGTTTGCTATGATAAAACTCTTCCATGAACGCTGCCAATTTTTCGCAACCCGCTAGCGGCATTGCATTATAAATTGAAGCACGCAAGCCCCCTACGCTGCGATGTCCTTTAAGACCGTCCAAACCCAAAGCTTGACTAGCACTGACAAACTCTTTTTCCAGCGCCTCTGTCGGCAGGCCAAAAGTGACATTCATCAGTGAGCGACTACTCTTTTCCGCAAACCCTCGATAAAATTCAGGATAACGATCAAGAACCTCATACACTATTTTGGCCTTGGCTTGATTGCGAACTGCCATAGCTTGTAATCCACCTTGTTTTTTGAGCCATTTAGCGACTAAGCCCACAATATAAACCCCAAAAACAGGCGGTGTATTATACAAAGAATTATTATCCAAGTGAGTTTCGTAGTTCAACATCGTAGGCAGCTCTTGCAAGCGTCCACGAAGAAAGGCTTTGCGAGCAATAACCACTACTACGCCCCCAGGGCCAATATTTTTTTGAGCACCGGCATAAATCAGAGAAAACTTTTCTGCCGGAATCGGCTTACTTAAAATATCCGAAGATAAATCGGCAATTAAAGGAATAGCTCCCGTTTCCGGATATTCCGTAAATTCTGTGCCCTCAATCGTATTATTGCCTGTGATATGTACATAGGCTAAATTCTCCGGCAATTGTAATTCCTCCGGCCGAGGCACACGATTATATTTATCCTGTTTACTGCTAAATAAAACGCAAGTTTTCCCCACCTTGGAGGCTTCTTTCAGTGCTTTATTTGAGAAATTGCTGGTGTCCACATAGGCGCCTACTTTTCCCGGCGTTAAGAAATTCATTGCAATCATGGAAAACTGTAAGCTCGCTCCCCCGCCTAAAAATAAAACACAATAGTCTTCACCCAAACCCAGCAACTCTTTAATATCAGCTTCCGCTTCTGCGTTAACACGGTCATAAACCGGTGCCCGGTGACTCATTTCCAAGATGGACATCCCGCTGTTTTGACAATTCAAAAGTTCCGCTTGCACCTCTTCCAGCACAGCTAAAGGTAGCATGGCCGGCCCTGCACTAAAATTGTAAATTCTCTCCATTACTGCTCATCTCCAATCAAATGTACCACCATAGCGTCACGCAGTTTGGGCTCAAACCACGTAGATTTAGGCGGCATCAACTGACCCATATCGGCAATTTTCATCAGTTGGCTAATGGACGTGGGATAAAGAGCAAAGGCCACCCTAAATTCGCCATCGTCCACCCTTTTTTCCAGTTCTTGTAACCCTCGAATCCCGCCAATAAAAGCAATTTTCTCATCGGTTCGCGGATCCATAATACCAAGAAGTGGAGCGAGCACTGTCTTTTGTAAAATGCTAACATCAAGGCAGGCCACCAGGTCCGTGCCTTCATAACTAGTTGCTTTAGCCTGCAAAGTATACCATTGTCCGTCCAAATACATACCAAACTGGTGAAGCTTCGTCGGTTTCGGATTATGCCCACTGTTCTCTACAGTAAAAACTTTGTGTAGCCCCGTCATAAATTCCGTTGTAGTTAAACCACCTAAATCTTTAACCGCTCGATTATAATCAAGAATTTTCATCATATTATCCGGGAAAATCACCGCTAAAAAATAATTGTAGGCTTCTTGTCCCGTTTGCTCCGGGCGCTTACCCCACTGCTCTGCCACCCGCATCGCCGCCGCCGCACGATGATGACCGTCTGCGATATACAGATTTGGAATATTAGCGAAAGCTTTAGTAACTGCCGTCACCTCCAGTGGTTCTTTCACCACATACAAAGTGTGCCTTATCTTATCTTCGCCAGTGAAATCATAACTAGGCTTTTTTTCACTCATCAGTTGCAACATCAGGGCATTAATTTCCCCTCGATTTTTATAAGTTAAAAAAACAGGACCTGTTTGTGCCTCCGTAGCTAAGATATGGTTAACCCTGTCTAATTCTTTATCACATCTAGTCAACTCATGTTTTTTGATAATATTTTCCCGATATTCCTGTACGGAAGCCGTAGCCACCAAACCAATTTGAATATGCTCACCCATTTGTTGCCGATAAATATAATACGCAACTTGCGGTTCCTGTCGCATTTGACCAGCAGTTAGATAACCTTCTAGGTTAGCCTTAGCTTGAGCATAAACCTCCGCACTATGAACCTCTGTACCTACCGGCAAAGTTGCTTCCGCCTTAGTTACACTCAAAAAACTTAAAGGCTTTTGTGCTAGAATAGCTCTTGCTTCTTCTGTGTCCATGACATCATAAGGTAATGAAGCAATTTGTGCCACCAATTCCGGTAACGGACGTAACCCCTTAAATGGTTTAATTGTTGCCACTATAAAAACCTCCTTCGATATAATAGTTCCTTCAAAAGAATTAGTTTCTCCCTGTGCTTGCTTTCGTATAATATTATTATTTTACAATTGACGTCCCCAAAAAACAAGAACTAGTATTGTACACATTTTACACAAAGCCAGTCTTTAGTGCGTTTTCTATTCAAAGTTGCCAAGATACGCTATAATATAGCAAAGCTTGAACTAAATAATAATGAGGTGTCTGGTATGTGCCTGCTCACAATCAATCGTCGTGTCTTAGAAAAGCTTTCCCCCATTGCCATTGGCTATTTCGCCATCGGTGCCGCCTGCGGTATGTTAGGTCAAAAAGCCGGTCTAACGCCTGGAGCAATGTTTGCTATGAGTACTTTAGTCTATGCCGGTTCCGGACAATTTATCGCTCTTGCCATGATGGTGCAAAGTGCCAGCATTCTTGCTATTACGCTCACCATCTTCATTGTCAACCTACGCCATGTACTCTTTAGTTCCACCCTTTTACCCTATCTTAAAAACGCTTCACCTCGTTTTTTAGCCCTTTATGCCCACGGCATTACCGATGAAACCTTTGCCGTTAATTTAAATGCCTTTTCAACCGAGCACACACCTCCTTGGACAGCGGCAGAAGCTCTTGCCCTCAACGGTCTTGGCTGTGCTTGCTGGTCCCTAAGTACAGTTTTCGGTTGCCTGGCCGCCGAGTTTCTAAGCATTGATACGGCCTTAGTTTCCTATATTCTCATTGCCATGTTTCTAGGCATTTGGTCCAACTATTTGCATGAGCGACGCATGATTATTACAGGCCTCGCCTCCGGCGTTTTAGCATTAATTTTTGCGCCCTTAGTCCCCTATAAACTACATATTATTTTTGCCACCTTAATCGCTTCTGCTGGTGCCTGCTATCTCGCCGGCAGGCATAAAGGAGGTAGCCAAGATGTCTAGCGCCTATATTGGAAGTGTAATTGTCCTCATGGCTATTGTAACCTACTTACCTCGCTACTTACCACTCTTACTCTTAGCCAAATATCCGCTTCCCCGGTGGTTCAAAACCTGGCTAAGCTTTGTTCCTACTGCCATTTTCGGTGCTTTAGTCTTTCCGGAGATTTTTTTACAGCAAGGGCAGTTTGACGTCAGCGTTCATAACCTTAATTTCTGGACAACCTTAATTCTCTTGCCCCTGACTCTTAAAACTCGCTCGTTAGGTCTGACCATTGTAGCCGGCACTCTTATTTTTAGTCTTTTCCAACTCTACCCCAAATAACAAAAAGGCGTCCTCAATAATAAATCATTGAGGGCGCTTTTTGCTTAGTTGATTTAGCGTTTGCTTTTAGGATTGGGTCTCTTATTGAAACAGGAATAGCTACAGTAATAACGAACTTTGTGTTCAGAATAAGCCTTATACGTATGATAACGCTTGTTGCACGCAAACTCCTTACCGCAAATAGGACAAATAATAGTTAGTGAGTTTAATGCATCGCTTATTTCCTGACCGGTCCCATCATTTTTGTTATGCAAACCTTCTGTCATCAGCTTCACCTTACCCCTACAATAATGTTCTTGCAACTTGTTATAATTCCCACGTTCTTATTTTTAACATATATATCTGTTTTTGTCAAGTTCTTACAATATAAATGTATATATATGTGTTGACTTAAGAGTCTATTTGAAATTATTTAGCCGCAAAGCATTGGTAATCACCGATACAGAGCTTAAGGACATTGCCGCGGCCGCTAACATCGGGTTCAAAAGCGGTCCGCCAAAAATATACAAAACTCCTGCTGCGACCGGGATACCGATTAGGTTATAACCAAAAGCCCAAAAAAGATTTTCTTTGACGTTACGAAGGGTCGCCTTACTCAAGCGCAAAGCCACTAGTACCTGTCTGATATCATTATTGAGAAGCACCACATCAGCCGCTTCTAGAGCCACATCCATGCCCGAGCCCACGGCAATACCTAAATCGGCCTGCACCAAAGCAGGAGCATCATTAATTCCATCACCTACCATGGCGACTAGCGTGGCGTCCTGTTGGAGTTTTTTAATCGTGGCTAATTTTTGCTCCGGTAAAAGTTCTGCTACCACTTCATCAATGCCCACTTCCCGTGCAATTGCCGTAGCCGTGAGCGCATTATCCCCTGTGAGCATAATCGTCCTCAGCCCCAAAGCTCGTAACCCACTGATGGCTTCACGAGCTCCTACCTTTAATTGATCAGCAATGGCGATAACAGCGGCTAGAGAAGCATCCACCGTGAGATAAACAACCGTCTTGCCCGCTGCCGCCAACATTGCCGCCTGTGTGCGCGTGTCCTCGGTAAGTAGCTCCGAATTAATAAAACCGCTCTTGCCAATACGCACAATTTTACCCTCTACGGTGGCTTGCATACCGCCACCCACAAAGGTTTGACTGTCCGTCACCATAACCGACAAGGCTCGCTTTTGTTCCTGTGCCCGCAATTTAATCGCCTCAGCTAAGGGGTGAGCTGAAGCTTCTTCCACTGCATAAGCCAGCGTCAATAGTTCTGCTTCGTTGTAGCCTTCCACGACGCAAAAGTCTGTAACAAGTGGTTTACCCGCCGTGATAGTACCAGTCTTATCAAAAACTATCGTTTTTACCTTGTGTGCCAATTCTAAGGCTTCAGCATTTTTGAACAAAATGCCTTGCTCTGCACCTTTACCCACTGCCACCATAATCGCAACCGGCGTAGCTAAACCCAATGCACACGGGCACGCAATTACTAGCACCGCCACAAAAATGCGCACTACAAAAACTAAGTCGTACCCCGCTAGCCACCAGCCCAAACCTGCCAAAAGTGCTAGACTCAAAACCGTAGGCACAAAAATAGCCGCTACTTGATCGGCCAATTTGGCAATCGGAGCTTTGGAACCCTGTGCGTCTTCCACCATTTTCATGATTTTGGCCAACATGGTTGCTTGCCCGACTTTTTGTGCTTGAAACTTGAGATAACCATCCACCACCATTGTAGCGGCAAAAACCTCAGCCCCTTGCTCTTTGGTAACCGGCATACTTTCTCCCGTTAGCATGGACTCGTCTAAACTAGCCCTACCCTCAGCGATAACACCATCAACAGGTACCTGAAACCCTGGCTTAACCAGTACAATATCTCCCGGCACAATATCAGCTAGCGGTATTTCCACCTCGGCACCAGCACGCATAATCCAGCCAGTTTTAGGTACTAAATTCAGTAATTGTCCCAAGGCATTGCTAGCCTGTCCTTGCGCACGCAACTCCAAATACTTACCCACTAAAACAAAAGTAATAATTGCTCCAGACGACTCAAAATACAGTTGATGGGTAGCATGAGTCTCCCCTCTAATAACCAAAAATACGGAATACAAGCTATAGATAAAAGCGGCACCTGTACCTAAGGCAATTAAAGTATCCATGGTGGGCATTAAATTTAGCAAACTAGTCCAACCATTTTTAAAAAAATTGCGTCCTGCCGCGATAATAGGTAAAACTAAAAACAATTGTACCAATACAAAAAGCTTTGGTGCCTGTTCAGGGCTCAAAAACTCAGGCAAAGCTGACGCTACTAGCATAGGTGCCATTGCTACATATAATAAAGGTAAAAAAAACGTCAACGCTAGCATTAAATTGCCACGCATCGACGCCAGATCCTGAACCTGCCGCAAATTAGCAGTAACAATTGCCGCCTTTGCGTCCTCCTGCACCACCATAAAACTCATGCGCGTAATGGCAGCTTCCAGTTGCGCCACCTCCGCCAAAGTGTCCTCATAACGCACTAGTGCCGTCTTAGTCGCTAGATTGACACTGGCCATTTCCACGCCTACAACTTTTTTCAAGGATCTTTCCACACCGCTTGAGCAGGCAGCACAATGCATGCCTGCGATTTTAATTTTAATAGTTTTTATCATTTTTCAACACTGTCCCATTATTTACTAGCACTAAAACCGGCGGCGGCAACAGCCTCAGTCAAGTCTACTACCTGTACAATCGTTTCATCATACCAAACTTTGGCATTTTTTTCTTCCAAGCTCACTTCCACCTGATTAACTCCCAGTACCTCTTCTAAAGCCATTTTAGCGCCAGCTACGCAGCCTTGGCAACTCATGCCTTCAATTCGCAAAATAATTTTTTTCATAATTCCTACCTGCTTTCTTCTATTTGTTTCATCATAGCAATACCCTTTAGGCTTGTCAACCGCCGGCACTTTGAATGTACCAACCTAAAAAGGAAGGGTAGCAAGCCTCAAGCTGCTACCCTTCCCCTCCTATTATTGATTTTTCCACCACTTTAACCTTTGGTTCTACCTAGTTTGCTTATGACCCAGCGCACGGTTAATGGCACACAATACCCCTAAAATCGAAGCTAAGTTAATATTCGCCGCTATGCCCACCCCAAAAACATGACCATTGCCCGGTACCTTTAGTTCAATATAAGAAATAGCTTTAGAATCAGAACCTCTAGAAATAGCATGTTCATGATAAGAAATAAATTCATAACCGGTGACGCCGATACCTTTTAAAGCCTGGAAGAAAGCATCAATTGGGCCATTACCTACGCCGTTAATCGCCACTTGCTCTCCCCCGGCCAGTACAATCCCTTCAAAATGAGTGTGAGCCTCGTCCCCCGGCTCACCGGACTCTTCGTACACCTTATGTTTAAGAAGGGTATAAGTCCCGGTAAAATCGACATATTCTTGATTAAAAAGTTCTACAATCTGGTTAGCATCAAGCTCTTTACCCGAAGTATCAGCCGCAGCTTTGACGATATTGCCAAACTCCGGATGCATATTTTTGGGCAAATTATAGCCCCTGGCCTGTTGTAAAACAAAGGCGGCTCCACCCTTACCCGACTGACTGTTAATGCGAATGACAGGCTCATATTCGCGATTGACGTCTTCCGGATTAATCGGCAGATATGGCACTTCCCAGTAAGGAGTCTTGCTAGTTTGCATATACTCATACCCCTTACGAATGGCGTCTTGGTGAGAGCCGGAAAAAGCAGTAAATACTAGCTCACCACCATAGGGATGCCGTTCATGCACGTGCATTTTGGTACATTTTTCACAAATTTCTTTAATGGCTCGAATATGAGAAAAATCTAAGTTAGGCTCCACGTTTTGTGTATACATATTTAGTGCTAGTGTCACTACGTCCACATTACCAGTCCGCTCACCATTACCAAAAAGCGTACCCTCTACTCGCTCGGCTCCAGCCATTAAAGCCAGCTCCGTTGCAGCTACACCAGTGCCACGATCATTATGAGGATGCAAGCTAATAATAGCCGCTTCCCTGTTCTTCATATGAGTACAAAAGTATTCTATTTGGTCAGCGTAAGTATTAGGCGTCGACATTTCCACCGTGGACGGTAAATTCAAAATTACCGGATTAGCGGCAGTAGCACCCAAGGCTTGCATTACTTCTTCACAAATCGCAATCGCAAAATCCAGTTCCGTACCTGTAAAACTTTCCGGAGAATATTCATAACGAATATTCATGCCGCTTTTTGCTACTTCCGCTTCGGTCAGCTGCCGAATTAGCTGCGCCCCCTCCACGGCAATCTTAATAATTCCCGCCTGCTCTTCCTTAAAGACTACTTTGCGTTGTAAAGTCGAGGTGGAATTATAAAAATGAATAATGACATTTTTAGCCCCTTCAACAGCGGCAAAGGTTTTTTTGATCAACTCCGGCCGTGCTTGCACCAAGACCTGAATCGTCACCTCCTCAGGGATATAGTGCTCTTCAATTAAAGTACGCAAAATCTCGTATTCTGTTTCTGAGGCCGATGGAAAACCTACTTCTATTTCTTTAAAACCAATATCCACCAAGGTTTTAAACAATAACAGCTTTTCTTCCAGTTGCATGGGTGTCACTAATGCTTGATTACCATCACGCAAATCCACGCTACACCATATCGGAGCCTTGGTGATAACCTGGCTTGGCCACTGCCTATTTGCTAGTTTAATCGGTTGAAAAGGAACATACTGCTTAACAGCTTTTTTCATAATCTGATCTCCTCCCAAAATAAGGTTCGGAGCGGACAAAGAAAAACCCCGCTCCCATACAAAAGTATAGGGGCGAGGAAATAATTAATCCACGCGGTACCACCCTAGTTCAGTCATCTGCAGATGACCCTCTCAACCTCTAACAAGGTCTTGGCCAGTAACGAAGCCGCGCGTCCTACTCTACATATCGAGCAAGCAACTCAGGGATGAGCTATACATCAAGCTATTGCCACTGACTCACACCACCCGTCAGCTCTCTGTTGGTTCAATAACTTCATCTTATTCCCGTCATCGTCTTTGTGAAGAATAACATTATTTAATATGTAACTGATTATAAACTTCTACCAGCTACTTGTCAACACTCGTATTGAAAATAAAACCTTTGTCTTATTTAGAAGTACTTATTTGGAAGTTTATTTGTCCGTTTTTTTTAAGGTTTAATCGATGTTTTCAACATTTGTTTGCCGTCCTTCATTTCTATAATCACGGCATTCTTATCAGCATCATGCTGTGGATTAATCGTCGTTGCACCACTTACTGCCGGGAAATTTTTAGTAGTGGCCAAAGCTTCGGCAATTTTACCGGCATCAGTACTGTTAGCCCGTTTAATGGCATCTACTAACACATAAACAGCGTCATAGCCAAGCACAGCCAAAGCTTCCGGTTTTTGACCAAATTCTTTGTTGTAATTCTCAACAAAAGCTTTACCGGCTGCGGACGTATCATCCACGGAATAATGATTGGTAAAGTAAGTATTATTTAAAGCTACTGCTCCGGCAATTTCTGCCAATTTAGGAGAATCCCAGCCATCAGCACCCACGATAGGAAGAGTAAGCCCCATTTCGCGCGCCTGTTTCACAATTTTACCAACTTCTTCATAATAGCCAGGCACAAAAAGCACCTCAGCATTAGCCGCTTTAATTTTGGTCAGCGTCGCTTTAAAATCAGCGTCTTTTTGCAAATAAGCTTCACTAGCCACCACTTGACCACCAGCTTCTACAAAAGCCGCCTGGAAGAATTCCGCCATGCCCTTACTATAATCACTACTGTTATCAACTAACATCGCTGCTTTGTGCAACTTCAATTCCTGGCTCACAAAATTAGCAGCTACCGTGCCTTGGAAAGGGTCGATAAAACAAACACGATAAATGAACTTTTTCACATTTTTGGTTTTTTCATCAACAGTTACCTTGGGATTAGTCGCACCGGCAACCAAGTACGGTTTTTTGCTTACTTCTGCTACACTAGCTGCTGCTAAGGCATTAGAACTGGAAAAAGTACCGGTAACAGCTACAACGTCGTCTTGCGAAATCAGCTTTGTCATAGCATTAGCAGCTTCGGAGGGTTCGCTTTTATTATCGGCCACAATCGCTTTGATTTGTTTACCTAGCACCCCACCCTTGGCGTTAATTTCTTTCACCGCCAGTTTAGCACCATTAGCCGCTGCTGTACCAATCGTAGCATTGCCACCAGTCATTTCGTTTAACAAACCAATACGAATTTCCTGATCGGATTTACCCCCACAACCGGTAACGCTGACTGCTAACATCACTGCCAAAATTCCCGTGGTTGCTAATTTCAAGAACCCTTTACGCATTTTTCTTTTCCCCCTCACTTATAGTGCCCACATAAACATAGCATTGTTTTATCGCTATGTTTTAGATTATATTACACTTTTCTTGTTTTTTCAATGTTTTTTTTCGAATATTTTAATTTTGTCTTTTATTTATGTATTATTGTTCGTCAATATCGAACATCTCGCTTCCTTGTCCACGGTTAGCGTATACATTGTTCAATTTTTGCCTATTCTGTTATTTTCTTTACAGCTTTCTTATTTTTAGCTAGAAGTGTATTTATTTTTGTTTTTTGAACAAGGGCATATTTGCAATATGTCTACAAATCATTACCAAAACCACTAGTTATTTTCACTAGTTATTTGTTGATTATTTGGCCTTTTTTACATATAATTATACTAGTTAATTTATAAACAGAAAGGTGTTATCTATGACCGATGCCGATAATGGTGCACTAAGCCTAACCATAACGCTCTGTGTTCTAATTATTTTTTCAGCGTTTTTCTCTGCTTCCGAAACTTCCCTGTCCTCCTGCAACCGTATTCGCCTCAAAAACATGAAAAAAGACGGTGATGAACGTGCTGCTAAGGTTCTGAACTTAATTGAAAACTTTGACAATGCCCTCTCTACCATTTTAATTGGTAATAATATCGTTAACATTGCCGCAGCTTCCATTGCAACCGTAGTATTTACTATTTATTGGGGCCCATCCGGTCTTACGTATTCCACCATTGTCATGACGGTCGTCGTCCTCATTTTCGGAGAAATCTTCCCAAAAAGTTTTGCCAAAGAACGCCCTGAAGCCTTTGCTATGTGGTGTGCCCCCTTTTTACGACTACTCATTTTCTTATTTACCCCTATCAATAATTTTTTATTGTTCTTAAAAACTCAACTACGCAAAATGATGGATTCCACTGAGCGGGTCGGTATGACAGAAGACGAACTCATCGTCATCATTGACGAAGTTGAAAGCGAAGGTACCATTAATAAAGAAGATAGTAATCTCATTAAATCAGCTATTGAATTTAGCGATATTCGAGTGAAAGAAATCTTAACCCCCCGTGTGGATATTGTCGCCTGCGACTGTAGTGATACCAACGAGGAAATTTGCCAAACCTTTGATTCCCATGGCTTTTCCCGCCTACCCATCTACAAAGACGATATCGACCATATTGTAGGTGTTATTCACTCCAAAGACTTTTACAATGCCTATCTGCACAACCCTGCTTTTCACCTGGAAGAAATTGTGCGTGACATTGCTTTTGTACATAACTCTACCAAAATTTCCCTCGTGCTCAAAACCTTGCAGCAAGCCAAAGTGCAGGTAGCCATTGTCCTAGATAGCTATGGTGGCGTCCGCGGTCTGGTCAGCATCGAAGATATTGTGGAAGAGTTAGTCGGTGAAATTTGGGACGAACACGATGAAGCTGCCAGTGTTTTTCACAAAATTGGTAACAACCGTTATTTAATTGCCTGTAATTCCAATCAAAGCAATGCCAATCTCCACGATTTGTTCAAATTTTTGAAGCTGGACTTTGACCAATACGAATTAGATAATACTTCCATCAGTGGTTGGGTCGTAGATATGTTGGGTGAAATTCCTAATAAAGGTGCGACTTTCACCTATCGTAATCTCCACGTTACCGTAAATAAAACCAATATTCATCGGGTTTTGGAAATTATCATCGAAATTGAAGCAGAAGATGATAGTAATATCGTTACCGTTTAAAGACAAAGCACCCTCTAATCCTAAGATTAGAGGGTGCTTGCTGATTATACAGCAAAATCATTTTTAAGTAGCAGTAAAAAGGCTTGGAGTGAGCGTGCGGTAGTAATTTGCGCCGGTAAAATGTAAGAAAAACAGCGAGCATAGTTTTTAGGCATGGCCATAATTTGAACTTCGCCCCGTGCTTCTGCCTGCCTCGCAATATGTTCAGAAACTAAAGCCAAACCCAAACCATTACTAACAGCCTCTTTTACTGCGTAATTGCTGCTAAAGACAATGGTATTACGAGGGCTCAGCTGTTGTTCTGTCAGGTACCTTTCCCACTCCTGCCGGCTTCCTGAGCCCTCTTCCCTGGTAATCCACACCGCCTTACTGGGATCTGCGCTGGCAACTGTCGCCGTTACAGGTGCGATTAACACCAATTCATCACGATAAAACTCTTCTTGAACAAACTTACCATACTCAGCCCTACCTTCAATTAAACCAATATTCACCTCAAACGCAGCCACCTTTTGGCAAATCGCCGCCGTATTAGCAATACTCACCTGCACGTCTAGCGTGGGGTTTTCCGCACAAAACCGGCCTAAGAAGGCAGGTAAAAAATATTCGCCTATCGTCAGCGTCGCCCCAATATGTAGCTTGCCCCTCGTACCTTGAGCATATTCTGCCAATTCTGTTTTGGTATCCGCATACAACCGCAGTAATTGCTTACTCCGTTCGTATAGATGTTGACCGGCCGCCGTTACTACAAACTTTTTCTGCTGCTGAGAACGTTGCAGCAACACCAAACCAAACTCCTCCTCCAAACGCTTAATATGAAGGCTCACACTGGGTTGAGAAAGATTGAGCACTGTCGCCGCTTTGGTAAAACCTTGACATTCCACCACTGCGACCAGTGTTTTTAACGCTTCTAACATCGGTTCACCCCTTAATCATGAGTTTTAATAATCGTTTCTATTAATATGATTTATTTTACTTATAATTATACTTCCTCTATACTAAACAAGCAATCATTGATGAGGAGGTTCGTATGAATAAAATATTGGAACACAGTAAGGCCATCTTGCCGGGGCTAGCGCTTTGTGCGCTACTGTCTTATCTAGGCGTTAAACTCAGCTTTTTTCTTCCCACCATTGGTGGTGCTACCCTTTCGATTTTTCTCGGAATGTTAGCCGGCAATACTTTTGCCCACCACAAACTTTTTGCCGCCGGTAGCAAATTTGCCGAAAGCGACCTCTTGGCTCTATCCATTGTTTTGTTAGGTGGTACCTTAAGTGCTCGTACTCTCCTCGAATTAGGTTTTAACGGCGTTGGTTTCATTATTTTGCAAATGTCCGTTACTATCGCAGCTGCCCTTTTCATTGGCAAACGCCTGGGGTTCAGCGATAACTTCCGTTTCTTAATGGCTAGCGGTAATGCCGTCTGCGGTTCCTCCGCCATTGCCTCTACTGCTCCCGCCATTGGTGCCAGCGACGAAGATAAGGTCATCACGATTACCATTGTTAACCTTACTGGCACCGTTCTTATGATTTTACTCCCGCTTTTAGCCAGCTTCGTCTTTGCTTCTGCTACCCTCCAAACTTCTGCCTTAATCGGCGGTACCTTGCAATCCGTAGGACAAGTAGTCGCCGGAGCCAGTATGGTTAGCGAACCAGTCAAAGAACTAGCCACCATTTTTAAAATCGTTAGAATTATCTTTTTAGTTGTAGTCGTGCTCTATCTAGGTCAACTCAAAAACAGAACGCTAGTAGGCACCAATGAAGCCACAAGGAAAACTAAGATTAAAATCCCCTGGTATGTTAAAGGTTTCTTTGTTTGTTGTACCCTCTACACCCTCAACTTTATTACACAAGATGTTTCCCATGCCATGAAAGACGTTAGTAATATTTTTGAAATTGTTGCCCTCGCCGGCATCGGTATGCGAGTGAAATTCAATGACCTAGTACGGCAAGGACCCAAAGCTTCCCTCTATGGGCTAGGAATTGCCGTTGTCCAAGTAGTTTGTGCCCTCACCCTGATCCGTCTGCTCTTAATCTAAAAAATACCGCTAACTGGGTAATTAACCCTTTTAGCGGTATTTTTATTTTATTTTTTACTCGGCCACACGGCCTTGCGCAATAAATCCACCACAATAATGGACAGGGACATCAAAATCACTACACTCCATTCTTGTAGCGTCAGCGGCTTCGTTCTCAAAATACGCCCTCCCACAAAAGTAAGCGCAATTTGAATGAGAATAATGAGCGCCATAATCTGTAAAAAGCCTTTGTTTTTACTAATATTGGCTAGTAAATTCGTACCATGCACCCGCACATTAAAGCCATTGGCCACGGCCATAAAAATATAAGTGCAAAAGAAACCGGTGTAGGTATAAATATGATCCGGAGCATTTCTGAACAAGTGGTCAATGCTCGCACTCTTATAGAATAAAATCGCAATAAAAGTCATGTAAGCGCCGCCCATCAAAATTGTGGTCGCCATTTCTTTGCTCACAATGGAAGCACTACGATCTTTTGGCTTTTCCTGTAGATATTTTTCTAATGCCGGCTCGCCACCAAAGGCCAACGCCGCCATGGTATCCATAACCAAATTAATCCACAAAATTTGCGTAATCGTTAACGGCTTATCAATGCCGATAAAAGGGGCAATAAAGTTAATCGCTACCGCCGAAAGATTAATCGTTAACTGGAAAGTAATAAACTTGCAAATAGAGTTGTAAATTGTTCGACCGTACAAAATAGCTTTTTTAATGCTGAGGAAATTATCATCTAGGATAACAATGTCGCCGGCTTCTTTGGCTACTTCCGTACCGCTACCCATAGCAAAACCAACATCGGCCTTTTTGAGCGCCGGGGCATCATTCACTCCATCGCCAGTCATACCCACCACCAAGTTAAGTTCTTGGGATAAACGCACTAAACGTGACTTATCCATAGGCAATGCCCTTGCTACTACTCGCAGATTAGGTATTTGAGCCTTAATTTCTTCGTCCGACAGCTCCGCCAATTCATCAGATGTCCACACCACATCCGTAGCCTCTTTTAATAGTCCGGCATCTTTAGCAATGGCCATCGCTGTCTCTCTGCGGTCACCGGTAATCATGACAACCTGCACACCGGCATTTTGCACTTCACGAATAGCCGCTACCGCTTCCGGTCTCACTTCATCGCGAATGCAGGCAATACCCACCAAAGTCAAACCATGTTCCGGCAATTTGTCCCCAGTGACACTCCCTGCAAAAGCAAAGAGTCCCAACATCCGAATCGCATCTCCCGCTAATTCCACCATGCGTAAATCCAGGCTTTTTTTCAACGCTTCTGTAAGTGGTACTTTATTGCCAGCCGCATCACAATAAAAATCAGTCTGCAAAATCAGTTTTTCCGGTGCCCCCTTCACTAAACAAAAGGTTTCAGCACCCTGTACCAAGGACCACGAATATTTACTAGCGCTGTTAAAAGGTACAAACCGCACCTTTTCGTAAGACAGCTCTTGCTCATACCCTTGAAGATATTTACTCAAAGCCACTTCCGTCATGTTACCGCCAATAACCTGTCCCTCACTCACTACAGCTGAAGTATTCAGCAGACAGTTGGCATAGGTTAGCTCTTTAATTTGTGCCGGTAAAGCACCAAATTCTACAAATTCAGCCCCATCACCGGTCAAAAATCTTACTACTTCTAATTTGCCCTTGG
This sequence comes from Acidaminococcaceae bacterium, assembly GCA_036659415.1. GTDB lineage: Bacteria > Bacillota > Negativicutes > Acidaminococcales > Acidaminococcaceae > JAVXCQ01. Next base: position 3,549 of record JAVXCQ010000006.1, on the reverse strand, counting down.
TTATCGTACCGGTTTTATCCGTGTAGAGGAGATTAAGACTACCAGCCGTTTCAATACCCACTAATTTTCTGACTAAAACATTATCTTTCAGCATTTTGCTCATATTAAGAGAAGACACAATCGCAATCATCAACGGCAATCCCTCAGGTACCGCCATAACTACGATAATAATAGCCAAAATTGCTGCCTGTACCAAATCATTCAGCAGCACCGGATAATTACTAAAATATACTGCCATACTTTCGGCCGCCAAAATATTTTTTAGCATCACCGCAACAGCGATCAGCACACCACCGGCATAACCAAATTTACTAATTGAATTAGCTAACCCTTTGAGCTTGAGTTTCAGCGGGCTTTCCCGTTCATCATCTTTAAGTTCTTGAGTTAATTGTCCATACACGGAGTGATCACCAATGGCAACAGCTCGCATAATACCTTGTCCTTCAACTACTACCGAACCACGAAATAGTTTATAAGGGTCCAGAAAATCTGTCTTTTGAGCTTGCCAAGCAAAATCTGCCGGTGCCACTAGCTTTTCTGCTTCTTCGCTTTCGCCGTTGAGCACAGCTTGGTCGACTTTGAGGTCACCATCAATTAAGATACCGTCCACCGGGATTTTGTCGCCAGCTTGCAAAATAATAGCATCTTCCACGACGATAGCGTCAATATGAATTTCACTTGGATTACCATTACGCCAAACCTTACACTGGATCCTACTCGCTTCTTCTTGCAACTTTTGAAAAGCACTCTCATTGCTATATTCAGAATACGTACTTACAAAAGTAGCCAACAATATCGCTAGAAAAATACCGCCACTTTCAATCCAATCTCCATGCCCGCTATAAACAAAAAAAATGTTAATTAGTAAAGCAAAAATCAAAATCTTAATAATCGGGTCTTGAAAATTACTTAAAAGCTTATGTACAAAAGTTTCCTGTGGTGGTTGCGTCAAACTATTATCACCATGTTTTGTTAACGAAGCAGCTACCTGCTCATCATTGAGCCCAAAATGCTTATTTTTCATGTAATCCTCCAAAGATACAGTATTTAGTACAATTATTCTTTTAGTATTATAACATATGGATGTGTTTTCTAAAAACTAAAAAACGGTATGGCTACAGCCATACCGTTATCAAGACTCATTTTACTCCGTAGCCCATATTTTACGCATCAAAACCGGGTATTCATCATTCAGATGCTTCAGCACTACGTCAATCACAGCGTGCACAATATTAGGGTCAAAACCTTCACCCGTACTTGGCATACAACTATCTAGACAAAGGTCACCCTTATCACCGACATAATATTTGAAAACCTTATACTTTTTATTTAATTCATTAATGTAAGTCAAAACTGCAGTCTTATTATCCTCGGTAACCAAAGCTTCCGCTACACGAACCTGTAGCATACCGTAAATACTATCATCCACCACCAGCATCGTCGGTAACTTTTGACCTTTGATTTCTAAAAACGCACGATAAACCACCGTATTAATTTCATTATTCATTTCTTCTACACTAAAACAAGTAATCTTATTCTCCGTTAAAAAACTTTGCCATTGTTCCGCTTTTTTATTCATTGGTATCATCCTCCGCTTCATCGCTTAGATTCTCTCTACAGTATAAATATATACCAACTAGCCCTTTTTGTACAGTCCTAATCGGCTTTTCTGCTAAGTTTCCGCTTTATTTTCGAGAACTGTAATAGGCCGCTATTCTTTGTGCTACATTAGCTTGTAGGTTACGATAAAAAAATTGGTAATCATATAGATGGTAAACACCCTCCGGGAAAATGTCCAACCCCGACGGGTAACTACCATTAGCAATATCGGTAACTTTAAGCGTTCCCCTGTTTTTATCCAAATAAGCACCCGTTAAATGCGGTAGTTCCTGGACAACCTCACCCTCATAATTCGTAAACACAGCACCTAGGTTAAGCGCCTTATCTGCCACAACACTATCCGTACGCCAATGCAAAGGGTTAATCCCGCAAGTACGCTCCGGTACCGGTAGCGACGTTGTCACGTGGGGAGCTTCCGCATTAAAAGAAATAACTACCCCCGTATCACTAGCACCTTGAGCCATTTTAAGTTGCGGATACTGTGCTACTTCCTGTGGCGTTACCTGCCACCCTAGTGCATAAGCAGCAATCATTCGTTCAGCGCTAGCTGCAACTGCATCATCTTTTAATAATCTTAGCACCATATCAGCCCCTTGGCTAAAACCAGCTAAAATAAATGGACGTCCTGCGTTTTTATATTGTAAATAATACTCAAAAGCCTCCCGAACATCGCTATATGCAAGCTTGAGATAAGCCTCGCGCGACGGTACCTGTAAACGATAGCCGGCTAGCCCCATTTGCCGATAAAAAGGAGCAAAGAAATTACAATTAGCGTCATAAATCCCTTGCTCCATCTTAATCGCACCAACAAATTTCGCCTTACTTTCCTCATCAGCAAAAGACATATTAAAACCTTTGTCCACCATCGGACAAACAAAGAAAACGTCTACCGCCTGCAATTCACTGTGCTGTGCCGGCAAAACTGCCCAATATTCGTTTTGCTCATAGGGAGTTGCCGCTAAAGCGTTCCAGCACAAGCTGAAACTACAACAAAGTAGCACGACTAAACGCCACAAGTTAAACCTTTTGCTTCTCATTTTAATATGCCCCCTTACTGCACAACTTCCATATTATTTACGAAACCATTGATAAATTTAATTTTATAGATTTTGGTATAAACCAAGCTCCCCCATTCAATTTCCTGTACCGTGACTGCTTGTCCGGCCAAGTACTCTTGATGATTATCTACTACCTTCCCCTCACCCATAATGGCAATAACCTCTGCGTAGGGCATTTTGGCCGTAATCTGCGCAAATTGTTCCCCTCGCCGATCTTTATCCGCCTTCGTTTGTGCCGTCGTCAGTCCCTGACGTGGCTGTACTTGCTCTGCCGGTGCAATATGAGGAGCAGGTGCTAATAATACCCCAGCCAAAAAAATTGCAAAACCTATACCTATAAACTTATAATAACGGTCAATCTCCTCTTGATGATATAGAGCCACCAATACCGCTAACATTGTACCCACTAATACTAGTAACCCCACAAAACTAATTCCTGCAAATACTAGCCACATACACACACTGCCTCTCTACCTATAATCATAAAGTATACCACATTTTCGTCTACCACTTAATTCGACAATCCATCTAACATACAATTATAAAGAAACATTATCACGATAGCGTAATGTTCTTTTACAATTAACTGGCAAAAATAAAAGGCCCGTGAAGATTTTAACGACTTGTTTTCTTTGCCAGATACTGTTTACCTTAGTTTAACCTCTTTAAATGTCACAAATTAAAAATGCTGTCAAAATTGTGGATTAGCTGTGGTGGTTACTAATGGATAACCGAAATAACACTGTAGTAGATATATTTCGTCAACCTGAAGAATCTTATCTACTAGAAAAAGAGGATGAGTGAAAGTTAGGAACTGCTGATTTCCCCCCTTGTTATGCGAGCTGAAATTGAAAATGTTCCTTGAGAAAGA